>CAZTZR010000043.1:0-30705 GCA_964618145.1 uncultured Kofleriaceae bacterium | reverse complement strand
GGATGGGCACGAACCGGCTCACGGCGTCGGGGTCCGGCGGATTCTCCCCGGCCATCAAAAAGGACGGCACCTCGTCGGCCCGGTCGATGTGCACCCGGGGAGCCTCCCCATTGGGCAGAGCCCGCACCAGAGCGCCCATGCCGGCATACTGGTCCGGTCCCACCACCAGATCCGCGCCGATCTCCACCAGGGCTTCCGGTTCCAGCTGCGCCACGCACCCGGTGACCACCACCTTCACCCGGGGATTGGCCGCTTTGGCCTGGGACATGACCGCCATGACCTTCTGGCGGGGTTTTTCCCGCACGGAGCAGGTGTTCAGCACCAGCACGTCACACTCCCGGTCCGAAACCGCCGGGGTCAAGCCGTCCGATACCAGCAACTCGTGGATGCGGTCGGATTCATACACATTCATCTGACAACCGAAAGTACGGATGGAAAATCGCATCGCGCCGTTGTAAAAGGGTTCGGGGGGACTTTCAAGGGGGAGAATCCGGTTTTCATGAAAAAAATACTCGTTTTGCTGTCGTTATTACTTTCCTGCGGCCGAACGGAGGCGATCCCGGAGGATCTGCCCCTCATGCTGCGTGTCCACATGATGACTTCGAACCGCCTGCTGGAGTTGCAATCCAAAGAGCGCATCCAGTTCCAGGTGGAGTTTTTGCGCATCCTGCGGGACCGGGGCATGGACACCGTACACCGTCACATCCTGCTGGGAGATGCACCCACGCGATGCACCGGCCCAGTGGACCGTTCCTGGTTCAACTGCCTGGACAACTTTGACCGCACATCCCTGAGGCTGGAGGATCGCACCATGGACCCGGTGGATCCGGCGCCCCTGGCGCCCGGCTGCCGGCAGATGGTGCAAAACTGCCACAACATGACCTTTGTCATGAAAGACCGGGGCGGAAACACTGCAGGGTTGCATCTGACACATGTATGCCGCTACCGGGGCAAATACTGGATATTTGGCGGGATTGACTGTTTGAGGCGACAATCGGATTCGAACCGATGATGGAGGTTTTGCAGACCTCTGCCTTACCACTTGGCGATGTCGCCACGACACCGTTGGGCCGCTGAGGTTATTACCCGATGTACGGGCGCGTGTCAAGCGTCACGTTTCGGCAAACGATACACCAAGCGGTTTTTCTTGCATTTTCTCCCGGTTTCGCACAAAAACGCAGGAACGCCGGGAAAACACCGGGCATTGCCGCAGGATGTTCTCCCTTAGCCGAAAGGATGCTCGAATGCCCGAACCACCCAAGAATCCCACTCCCCCACGGGGTAAAAAGCGCCGCACCTCCGTCGAGGATCAGGAACTGCTTTCCGAAATCATGATGTCCCTGGGCATCGGCGAAAACGAAACGCCACCGCCCGAGGCCCCGCCAAACGCCCGGGTGGAAGAACTCGTGGCCAACCTGCCACAACTCAACCCCCGGGACATGGACGCGAAACTCCATGAACTCGGCTATCGGGGCCAGCACCGCGCCCGCCGGGCAGTCACGCTCATGGCCTATCGCCATGTGCAGCGTCTGCGATGGCTGTTTCTGGACAAGAAACCCGCCCATGAAATCGGGGGCAAGCAGAACCTGCTGCTCATGGGCCCCACCGGATGCGGCAAAACATTCCTGATCGAAAACCTTTTTGGCAGCATCCTGAAGTTGCCCTCCGTCATCGTGGATGTGACCCCCTTTTCGGAAACCGGGTACGTGGGCCAGGATCCCAACAATATCATCACCCGCCTGTACCATGTGGCCAACCGGGATCCCGACCTGACCCAGATCGGCATCATCGCCCTGGACGAGTTTGACAAACTGGCATCCAACCAGAACAACGCGGTGTTCGCCGGGGCCGGCACCACCAAGGACATTACCGGCATGGGAGTACAGCGCGAGCTGCTCAAGATGCTGGAAGCCTCCGATGTCACTGCGCCCGTGGAGATGACCCATTCCAGTTATGTGGAAACCATCACCATCAACACCCGGAACATCGCTTTCATCGGACTCGGTGCCTTCTCCGGATTTGCCAGCATCGTCAACCGTTTCCGGTCGGGCAAGGTCACCGGATTCTTCCAGACCCCCGCCGAAAAGAAACGGTTTGATGAAACAGCCATTGCCGTGGTTCTGGAACCCGAGGAAGTGGAAAATGTGGCCTACTTCCAGTCCTACGGTTTTCTTCCCGAACTGATTGCCCGTTTTCACCGGGTCATTCCGTTCGCGCCGCTGGATCGGGACATTCTCCGGGAGATTCTGCTGGACAATTTCCTGAAAAAAGCCATTACCGAATTCGAACTGGAAAACATCGAACTGCGGGTTCCCGACCAGGTGGTGGACCATCTGGTGGAAACGGCCCAGAAGCGGGAAACCGGCGCCCGGGGACTGAACACGTTCCTTTTCACGTTCCTGGAGGAACAGGCCTACCAGTGGTTCGGCTCCGGTACTTCCCAGACCGTGGAACTGTTCCTCGAAAACGGCCATATCCGCTCCCGGACCGTCTAGGTTCACAACCGCCGGGTCCTGCCTTCTTGCGGCCGGATTCGGCATGAGGTAAGCCGTGGACAAGATCGTCATCAACGGTGGCAAATCCCTTTTTGGCAACGTCCGGGTCAGCGGCGCCAAAAACGCCGCCCTGCCGCTTCTGGCGGCCTCCCTTCTGGCCCCCGGTAAAAACGTGTTCCACAATGTCCCCCGTCTGGGAGATCTGCGGACCATGGCCAAGTGTCTGGCACTCATGGGAGCCGATGTGGATCTCAACTGGCCCGACGTGACCGTGGACACCTCGGAACTGATCAGCACGGTGGCGCCCTATGAAGTGGTGAAGACCATGCGTGCGGCCATCCTGGTGCTCGGTCCCCTGGTGGCCCGCATGGGACAGGCCCGGGTCTCTTTGCCCGGAGGTTGCGCCATCGGGGCCCGGCCCATCGACCTGCACCTCATGGGACTCGAAGCCATGGGCGCGGACATTGCCATCCGGGGCGGATACGTGGAAGTCAAATGTCCGCGGTTGAAGGGCGCCCACATCCGGTTTCCCCAACCCACCGTGGGAGGAACGGAAAACCTGCTCATGGCAGCCGCCCTGGCCGACGGCACCACCACCCTGGACAATGCCGCCTGCGAACCCGAGATCGTGGATCTCGCCCGGTTGCTCAACAAGATGGGGGCCCACATCAAGGGCGCCGGCACCCCCTTCATCACCGTGGAGGGAGTGGATGAACTGCATCCCACCGAACACACGGTGATTCCGGACCGGATCGAGACCGGCACCCTCATGATCGCCGCTGCCATCACCGGCGGGGACGTGGTGCTGGAAAACATCTGTCCGGAGCACCTGGGAGTCATCATCGAAAAGTGCCGTGACGCCGGCGTCCAGGTGGATGTCATGGGGACCGACATGCGTGTGCGGGGCAACGGCAGCCTCAAGCCCCTGGACATCCTCACCCAGCCGCACCCGGGATTCCCCACGGACATGCAGGCCCAGTTCATGGTGCTGGGTCTGGCTGCCACCGGCCAGAGCATCATCACCGAAAGCATTTTCGAGAACCGGTACATGCATGTACCGGAACTGGTGCGCATGGGGGCTGACATCGCCATCCGGGGACGCACCGCCATCATCCGGGGCCCCGCCACACTGGAGGGCACCACCGTCATGGCCACGGATCTTCGCGCTTCGGCGAGTTTGATCCTCGCCGGCCTCATCGCCCAGGGGGAAACCCATGTGCTGCGGGTGTACCATCTGGATCGCGGCTACGAACGCATTGAGGAAAAACTGGGGAAACTGGGAGCCGACATCCGCCGGGTGTCCACTGATGTTTATTGATGACTGTTTTGCCCCCGTGCAAAGTCATTTTCAGCTTGGCATTTCTGTTACTGTTGCGTAGCATGGACCCATGAGCAACCGCCGAAAAAGCCCGCGCCTCTACTTTGACATTCCCGTATCCTATGAAGTCCTTCCGGCCCATCTGGTGCAGTTGCCACCGGAACTGGCCCGGGTGTTCCAGCGGGTGACTCCTTCCGAGGAAGGGCTTGGACGCAAGGTGGACGGACGCCTGCGGGATCTGAGTTCCACCGGGGCCTTTGTGTCCGGATCACCGCCTCCCCTCCTGACACGGGTCGGCCTGTCCTTTGGTATTCCCGGGTTCTCCCGGGTGGAAGCCATCGGATGGATTCTCTGGCGCCGCTACGAAGATGTCATGCTGGACGGAAAACAGTTGCCCGCCGGCTTCGGTGTGCTATTTGAATACCTGGCACCTGAAGCACGCCTGCATATCGATCGTCTGGTCGTCATGCAGCAGAATGCGGAAAATATCGACCAACTATGGCCCGTCCTTCTCGAATAATCCTGCGAAAAACTCCCCGAAAACCCCGTTTCGGGGTGAAGTGCCCAGCATGGGTGCAAGTTTTGGTGGTGTTCATTCTCTGGGGATTCTCCCACTGCAAAACGGAATACAAATACAAGGGACCCGTTTGTGGTGACGGCATCCTGCATGAATCCGAGGAATGCGACGATGGCAACCGCGACGATGGCGACGGATGCGATCGGTTCTGCCGCATCGAGAGAGTGGAGATCTGCGACAACGGGATCGATGACGATGGCAATGGATGGATTGACTGCATGGATCCCGCCTGTCTGGAAAGTCCCCTGTGTACCGGGGAAATCTGCGGCAACGGCCAGGACGACAATGGCAACGGACTCATCGACTGCGAAGACCCCGAATGCCGGGATCACTTTTCCTGCCGGGTGCCGGAAATCTGTGACAACGGAATCGACGATGACGGCAACGGACTGACGGACTGCGAGGATCCCGCCTGTAACGCCCATCCCCTGTGCGGCGCCTGCGATCCCACGGAACAGGCCACGGCCGGAGTGGGGGATGCCTTTGCCCTGCCCCGGGTGCAGGAGACAGTTTCGCGCACAACACCGTGCTCCCCCGTGCAGGATGTGTGGATTTTCCGGTTGCTGTTGCAGGAACCTGCAGGAGTGCTCATGGAAACCGCCGAAGGCCCCGGACTCATGTATTTCGCCCGTGAGGAAAACCCGGATCACACCTGCGGGCTGGATCACCTCCACTGCGAAGCCGTTCCGGGAGGATTCTCCCGCACCTTCCTGTGGGAACTCGTCCCTCCTGGAACCTACCGGGTGATGGCGCCGGCCGGGTTTCTGGTGCAGTTGTACCTCGTTGAGCCCACCTGGGAAATCTGCAACAACGGAATCGACGACAATCTCGACGGATACACGGACTGCGACGACGTCCTGTGCCTGGACAGCCCTTACTGTCAGCCGGAAATCTGTGATAACGGCATTGACGACAACCTCAACGGACTCATCGACTGCGATGACCCCGAATGCCTGATCTTCTGCGCACCGGATGAAATCTGCGACAACGGCATTGACGATGATCTGGACGGCCGCATTGACTGCCAGGACTTTGACTGCGCCGGCACACCTTTCTGCTCGGGAAGCGACTGCATTGTGCATTTTGACTTCGGTGCGCTGGTCCGGGGGGCCATGGCGTCACACCGGTGGGACACCACCGTGACATCCAACGCCGTGATCAACTCCTGTGGAGGCATCGGCAAGGACTATACGATGTCCTTTTCGCTGCAATCTCCGTCGAACGTGTTGATCCATTTCACCCAGGGGGGTTCGCACGTAATGGCTCTTGCCACCGAAGCCGGGGACGGCACACCCTGTGCGGCAGGGGAACTGTTCTGCGCGCCGCCTCCGGGGGCGCAATTGCCTGGAACATGGTCGTTTTCGAACCTGCCTGCCGCCCGTTATTTTGTCACGGTGAATGCTTTGACCACGGACAGTGAAGGCACCGGGAACCTGGAGATCCAGGTGGCGGGCCCCGATGACGAGTGGTGCGCCAACGGCATCGACGACAATGGCAACGGTCTGGTGGACTGCGAGGATCCTGCCTGTGCGGATCTGAGCCTGTGTCAGGGTGAAACCCTTTGCCGCGACGGCATTGACAACAACCACAACGGATGGACGGATTGTGCGGACCCCCAATGCATGGGCACCTTGTCCTGCCTGCCCGGAGAATGCGTGCATGACCGCCATCTGGGCACGCTGGTCCCCGGCACCCCCCTGTCGGCAAAGGTGAACCTGTCGGGAGGACAGGTACGTTCTCCGTTGCCTTGCGCTTCTTCGGGGGCTGTGCCTTCCACGGTTCTGGCCTTTCACCTGGCTCAAACCACCAGGGTGCGGCTGCGGTTGATCCCGAAGGACTTCGCCGACCCCGCCGCCGCCTTGACCATTCCCGCCGGGTTGGGGTCCGACTGCCTGTCGGCAGTGCACTTATGCCTGGGAGTTCCCGCTCCCGGCATCGCTGCCACGGCGGACACGATCCTTCCCCTGCCGGCGGGCGGGCCGTATTACGTGGTGGTATCTTCCTATGACCTGCCGGCTTTTGGAGAAGCCCAGGTGGTCCTGTCCGCCGTTTCGCCATGACTTTGCCCTCCCCCCTCATGCAGGTGTTTTGCCGGCACGCCGGAGCCTTTGGCGCCTGTGCAGCCGGCGTGTTTTCTCCCGCAGGCAGCTCCACTGCCACCTCGGGAGTCATTTCCCACGCCGGTGAATCAATTCCGGTGGAAGACACAACGCTGTTCGATCTGGCCAGTCTGACCAAACCGGTCTGCGCTTTCACCGCGCATCATTTGGTGGAGAAGGGGCTTCTTTCCCTGGACGAACCCGTTGCCACAATGCACAAAGAGTTGTCGGATGCGACCCTTGCACAGTTGATGAACCATTCCTCGGGCCTGGTCGCCTACAGACCCTTTTTTGAAACCGCCGACACACCGGAAGCCCTGTACCGGGAACTGGTGGACACCCCTTTGATTGCCTCCCCCGGGAATCGTTTCGAATACAGCGATTTGGGATACATCCTGCTGGGGCGGTTCCTGTCAGATCAACTGGCGGAACCCTGGCCAAATGCCTTCATGCGCGCCACCGGACACCCACTGGGACTGGACTTCCACTTCCACCGTGCACCTTCCGCCCTGCCGCTGGTTCCCAACCGGGAACCCGGGCTTGTGGTCGATGGTCTTGTCCACGACGAGAACGCCCGGATCCTGGGACCGGTGACCGGCCATGCCGGCCTCTTCGGCAATTGCCGCAGCCTTCTGGTGTGGCTCTCGGAGTTGTGCAGGGCCCTTTGCGAACCTCGACCACACATGCCATTTCCGGAAACCATCCGGCGCATGTGGACGCCATTGCATCCGGAGGATCCCTTCACCTGCGGCTGGGATCGGCCATCTGGCTCGGGATTCACCACGGCCGGGAAAAACGTGGACCGGCGCCAGACGGTCGGACACCTGGGTTTCACGGGCGGCGCCTTCTGGATTCATCCGGCGAAAAGTACCGGAGGAGTATTGCTCACCAACCGCATCACCCTGGGACGGCACGAAGGCATGGACCGGCTGCGGACCTTCCGTTCGGACTTTTTCAAAGCACTCTGGGAAAATTGTCTCAGTTCAGATTCCACACCCTGACCCAGGCCGATGCCCTGGGCTGACTGTTGTCAAAACGGACGAGCACCCAGCCGGTGTCGCGGCGAATGTCCTGAACCACTCCCTTGTACTGCCGACCCTCCACCCATGGGGAGACTGCCAGACCTGTGCCGATGCCTTCGAAGGGGTCCCTGTCGGCATCTTCCGGTTTTTCATACCGCAAAAGGGATACGGAGAACCATGCACCCTTTTTTGCATTTTCCTCGCGGTATTCAATGAAAATCCGGTTGGAGGGAACATGCAGTTGGGCGACATACCCGGTCACCCATTCCCCGTTCTGGTTGACTTGGACCTTTTGCCCGATTTTATAGCGGTCCGCCGTGAAGGAGGTGGGAAGTTTCTTCAGTTCTTCGGCGGTACCGGAATCATGGACTCCGAAAGAAAGATTCGCATCCATCTGGAACGAAAAGAAGGTCACATAAGCGATGGTTTTGGCATCCGGGCTGGCCCGCAGATGCCAGACCTGGGCACGACCCGAAAAGGAACGCACCTGTTTGGTGGCCAGGTTGATGATCTGGATGAACTCCTTGGGACGCCGGTTTCCCACCAGCAGATGGGTCCCCGACGGGTGCATGATCATGTCGGCGGCTCCACCCAGATCCAGCGAAATTCTGTCCTTGTGCTTGCCTGTCTTCAGGTCGAACAGGTGAATATGATTCTTGTCGGGTTCCGTGGTGGCCAGGATGTTCTTTTCTTCATGCAGGGCAAAACTGCCACCCCATTTTTCCTGCTTTGCCAGGTACAATTCCTTGCCTGTAACGGCATCCCATGCGATCACGCCGTTCTTCTTTTTCTGCACCATCCCGTAGATGCGTTTTCCATCGCCGGAATACTGCACACACTGAATGACAAACTGGTTCGAGGACACATCCACCAGGGTCTTTCCCTTCTTGCCGGTGGCCCGGTCATGCAGGGTCAACTGGGTGCGGTTGTTCTTTTCCCCCCCGGGATAGGAAATGACTGCAATCGTTTCTCCGTCCGGCGACAGACCCAGGTTGATCCCCCTGGACACCTCGAATTCATTCTCGAGTTTCCATTCGCTGGTGTTCCATACCATGACCTTGCCCAGGGAAAACCGTATCCCCACCAGCCATTTTCCATCCCGGGAAAAATTCAGGTCCTGCAAGGCCCCCGAAAACTCCGGCAACGAGTGCATGATTTTTCCGGTCGCCGCATCCCGGATGTGTACCTGATAAGGCGACTCCTGGTGAAACGTCGCGTATCCGCCGGTGGCGATCCATTTTGAATCCGGCGAAATCGCCAGCGAAGTCGCCCGGGCCATCTCCTTTTGTGTGACAGACCAGCGTTCGTTGGGGCTTACCTCCACCGCTCCCACCGGACGCACCCCCAGCAAAATCCAACAAGAAAGCAACATACTGCAAAAAATCCCAAACTTCATGACATTTTCCTCCAGAAAAACCGTACGTTCACACCCCCCCCCATGTCAAGTTCCATCCCACCACGCCCCGGAAATCCCCCTAACGCCCCTATATCATAACAGCGTACCCTCTTGCCCTTTTGCCCCCTTTTACGCCCTCTTTTTTCTCCCCTTTCATTGCATACCTCGCCCCTTTTTCTTCCTTTTTTCACAGCATAGAGTGAATTAGAGTGCATTTCCACACACCTTCCCCCTCGCGACCACCGCGCTTTTTTCTCTTCGTGTTTGCATCTGGCCTTGCCGGCCGCAAGGGTGCTACAGGGCCATCGGCGAGGAAACCCATTCCTCCGCAGATACCGCAAAGCCCCAGCGAACGTGCATCAGGTACGTCCCCAGCGGAAACTCCGTATCACGTGCCCCGGCCAGGACCGATGCACGCGCCGCATGATACTGCGACCGGAAGCACTCGTATCGCTTCAGCCAATGCGACAGGGATTCCGGACCTCCTGCCGCACGGGGCTTGATGCGCTCGCTCTCGTCCTTGCGACGACCACTTTTTTTGCACCGCTTTTTCCCCTTGCCTTCTGCCAATGACGGTGACGTCTTTTTCACCGGCAATTTGAACACAGGCATATCCCGAACCGCCTGTGCTCCCAGAAACGGCTTGTTTTCCCTGGCTCGCCTTGCACAAATCTCCTCCTCCTTCTGACGAACCAAACGCCGCAAATGCCGGATGTAGGCCTCATAGCCCATGGATTCGGCACCCGGCAAAGCACTGAACCGAAGTGTCACCGTCTTGACGTGTTCCTTGTCCTTTTTCTCAGGAAAAAAGCCTTTGGGGCGATGGACCTTGATCTTGCCCTTCTCAAGCGTTCTCACGCTGGAAATCAGACCGGGCCAGTGCTGGTGCTTCTCCACCAGTCCTGCTTCCACCGGATTCACCAGCGTATACAACAGTTTATCCCATTCCGATGCCTTGTCTGTCAACGCACACCAGTTCGGACGCCGGGTGCTGTCCCACACTGCTCCTTTCAGTTTGTGTTCCGAATTGACACTGCGGGCCACCAACGAGTTGACGTACCCGATGAAATCCGGACCCAGTTCCCCGGTGGGATCGGTCATCACGATATGCGTATGATTGCTCATGAACGTATAGCCGTGGATCTTGACGGGATAATGGTGTTGGGCCAATCCCAGGATATAGAGAAAATTTTTGACGTTCAAATCGGTGGGTGTAAGAAGAAAAAAGTCGCCGGTGCATTTTCGGGTGACCATGAAGGTCTGGTCAGGGTAATGTGGATATGGTTCGCTCATTTTCACTCCTTTTGCAGGGAAAAAGGGGGCCTGCTTGTTTTATTATCGAAGGAAAAATGGCTTCGTTCCGCAAAAGAGGAAAAAAGCGGAAAAAAATGCAAAATAGGGGGGATGGACATAGTGTACATTTGCACTTTTGGAAGAGGGGCGTTTTGTCCGGGGCGGGGTCGGAAGATATGATGGAGGGGTTGACAGATCGCAGAAAACAACTGTACTTTGTGTTTAGCGAAAATTGAGTTTTTGGCGGCCAGTGCATGGTGGCCGCAGGAAGGAAAACATGCCATGATTGTCTCCCGGGAAATCCGCATACCGGCGCCAGTAACCGTGGTTTTTGATTACCTGGCGGATTTGTCCAACATCTTCGAGTGGGATCCGAATGCTTCGGAATCATCGCGTCTGGATCTGGGGCCGCTGGGTTCCGGTTCCCGGTTCCTCATCGACTACAAAATCGGCCCGATACATCTGAACCTGGAGTACGAACTGACAGAACTGGTTGCACCTCGGCATCTGTGCTTTAACGGCAGGGGAGATTCCGTGGAACTGGTGGACCGGCTGGACCTTGTTCCCGAAGGACTCCACACCCGGCTCACCTATGAAGCCGACCTGACCCCGAAACAGTCGGTGAGTGAACTGTTCCTGAGACCCTTCATGGAAAGGGTGGCCGATCAGGTAGCGAAAAGGCTTCACCAGGTCTTTGACCCCCCAGAAGGGGAACAGAATCCTTCCCACCGGCTCCACCCGGGCAATCTTTCCTACCGTTTCACGTCCTTCGGCTGGCATGCGGCCCGGGCCCGATTCACCGCCACCGTTCCCGGCCGTCCCGGACACATCGTCATCACCGGGGCCACATCGGGGCTCGGACGAAGTGCCACCTTCACCCTGGCGTCCAAGGGCTGTTCCCTGATTCTGGTGGGACGCAATTCTGCCAAACTGGAAGCCCTTCAGAGTGAACTTCTGAGCCGGGGATTTTCCGGCAAACTTGTGACCCTTGTCTGCAACATGGAAAATCCACAGGAGATCCAGGATGTCTGCCACCGGATCAATTCCATGGAAGACGGATGTACGGCCCTCATCAACAACGCCGGAGCCCTGTACGCCGAACCCCGGACTGTTCACGGCATCGAACGTACCACCATGGTGGATCTCGTGGCCCCGTACCTTTTGGCCGAAGGATTGTTCGATTCCCTCAAAAGGGGCGGTGGAACCGTTGTCAATGTCGTATCCGGAGGGCTGTATGGCGTGCGGTTGGACCTGGCACAACTGCGGCAGGCAAAACTGCCGTTTTCCGGCCCCCGTGCCTATGCCCAGGCGAAGCGCGCGCTTTTGATCATGACCGAACGCCTCAACTCCCGCCGGGCTGCAGACGGCGTCCGGGTCCACGCCATGCATCCGGGCTGGGCCGACACCCCGGGAGTCCAAAAAAGCCTGCCGAAATTCCACCGGGTCACGTCTGCAGTCCTGCGCACACCGTTCCAGGGAATTGACACCGCCCTGTGGCTGGCGTTGACCAATCCGGCATCGGGTGGACACCTCTGGCTGGATCGGGCCATCCAGCCGAATCACCTTTTTTCATGGACCCGCGAAACCGCCAGGGACCGGGAACGCGTCGAGGAATTCCTGCAGGAATTCACCGTTGGATGACCCCGCAAGCCTGACCCGCGCGGACCCGGGAAAGGGGGCAATGGACGATGCACAAACCACAGTCGGTTCCCGTCCGGCGCCACTGTGCGAAACAGGCATCAGGATCCACCGGCACAAACCGTCCGTCATCTGCGGGTGAACCCGTATCAATGGCCCTGGCAGGACAACTCCGGGCACAGTTTCCACAGGATGCACAGTACCGCGCTTTCCGATCCGCCGGGACAGGTACCGTCGGCTCCATTTCCAGGTTGGTCACCACTGCGCCGAGGCGCACGCAGGGGCCATACCCTTTCGTCAACAGCAGGCCCGACCGGCCGATGGCGCCAAGTCCCGCCTGCCAGGCCGCAAGGGTCAACACCACATCCGCCCGGCCATCCATCGTACAGGCTGCCTCATATCCCCAGGTTCGGATGCAGCGGGCCAGCACCAATCCGGTCAGCGCCACCTTCAGGTAGGCGTTGGCCACCTCGGCACTGGCCCTTGGCCCGGGAGCCATCGCCAGTTCCTCCCGGCTCATGGGAACGGCAAAAACGATTCCCTGACGCCCGGGAACTTCCACCTTTTTTCCATACTCTTCTCCCCTGCCCCGGGTGTGGTAAAAACAATCCGCCTCCAGACGTGTGACCCCAAACAATACGGCACCGTGGCATTCGGCCAGTTTTTGCAAAAAGACGGTCGCATCCGTTGGCAAAATGTCCATTTTCGGGTCCAACGCCGGGCCTCGTGCCAGCGGCCGCAGATCCGATAGCAGTTCAAAGCCTGCATCCACCAACCGCCGGTTCAGGGGATCATCCGGAAATTCCCGGATCGCCGCCCGGGCCGCATCATCCGACGCCTGGCATTCCGGATGCCTGGCATAGTATTCTTCATGGCGTTTTGTTCCAGGATTCAGTTCCATGCGGGAAAAGAGGGTGTCCCGTTCATCGTATCCGTCCATGCGCCCACTACAGCACGTTGTCCCCAAATCCGCAAGTTCTGCGGCATTGTCCCAAATGGGCAAACACACACCAAATCCTTGCCTTTCACCACACCCCGACCTGTGCTAGATTCACTCTACTGACCGTTTCCGGTCCCGAGAAAAGGAGTCCCCCATGTTCACATCCCGCTGGAAACCCCTTCTCATGGTTTTTTTGCTGACTGTTGCCTGCAATGGGAAAGGCACAAAAGTCGTGGACGATGCCGGTTGCGACGCCGACGCCGACATGGACACCGGTGTTGATGCGGACATCGAAGAGCCGGTGGAGTTCGACATTGACCGGATTTACAATGACGTGGCATGGCTGGCCCACGACGACCGCACGGGCCGCCTCCCCGGCACCGCAGGAAACGAGGTTTCCGTGGAATACGTCCGGGCGTTGTTCGAGGAACTGGGCCTGACCCCGGGAGGGGACAACGGCACCTTTTTGCAGGAGTTCGACTTTTCCATGTGGGAAATCGCGGGGGAATCCACCGTGAGCGTGGATGGCAGCCCCCTGGATGCGGCGAACGGGTTCATGGTGATGCAGTACTCCGGCGCGGGCCAGGTGGATGCCGAAATCGTCTTCGCCGGGCACGGCATGACGGTTCCGCCCTTTGATCCCGCCTCCTACCCCAACTGCCCGCTGCCGGCCACGGGATACGATGACTTCGCCAACGTGGATGTTACCGGCAAAATCGCACTGGTCATGCGCCGGGGTCCGGGCAACCTGGAAGCCGTGCACAACCACTGTCCGGCCAGCGAAGCCTGCACCACCACTCCATGCCTCTGGAACTTTGGCTACAAGGCAAAAAACGCCGCCCTCCACGGAGCCACAGGCGTGATGGTGATCAACAACTACCAGTTGTCCGGCGAAATACCCCCCGACGTGACCCTCGGCGCTGATTACTACGTTTCGAACCTTCCCGTGGTGTTCGTGGACCGCAGTGCCATGGAAGCGGCCATCCCGGATCTACCTTCCTGGTCGGCTGCCATTGATGCAGATCTGGCCCCTCAAAGCCAGGCCACCGCTGTCACAGCCCAACTCCACGTCGAAACGGAAATGGTCACCGTCACTTCCCATAACGTGGTAGGCATCTGGCCGGGGTCCGACCCGGTTCTGGCAGATGAAGTGATCGTGGTGGGCGCCCACGTGGACCACGTGGGGATGGATCCGGTCACCGGGGAAATCTACAATGGAGCTGATGACAACGCATCGGGCACCGCGGTTGTCATGGAACTGGCCCGGGCATTTGCCCAAAGCCCCCGCACTACGGCCCGCACGCTGGTGTTCGCCGCCTGGAATGCCGAAGAACTGGGCCTCATCGGCTCGTGTCATCATGTGCGGTATCCGGCATTTCCCATGTCGCAGACCGTGGCAGCCTACAGCATCGACATGGTGGGCGCCGGGGACGGCTCGGGACTGGCCGTCTTCGGGGGTACCGTACCCGAACACCGCTGGCTGGTGAATGTGATGAACGGGTATGCCCATGAACTGGGACTTGAAAAGTACGGGCTGGGCCTGCCTCCCCTGGATGCATCCGATCACGTGTGTTTTGCATACAGCGGTGTTCCGGCCGTGCTGCTGAGTACCCTGGGTCCCCACGGATACTACCACACGCCCCAGGACACCATCGACACCATCTTGCCACAGGATCTGGAAGTCGCCGTGAATCTTTCCTGGGCCGGGATTTATCCCATCGCCATGGGAATCGAGCACCTGTATCTCAACCGGAAGAACCATGTTCCCGCCCCCTTGCCCAACGACCTGCACGAAACCATTACCCGGCGCCAGCGCCACAGGTGACCCTTGAAAAACCTGCTCCGGCACGAAAGCAGTCCCTACCTGCGGCAGCATGCGGACAATCCCGTTCACTGGCATCCCTGGGGCGAGTCCGCGTTCGCCCTGGCGAGGGAACGGGACTGCCCGGTGCTTCTGAGCATTGGATACGCTGCCTGCCACTGGTGCCATGTCATGGCCCACGAGAGTTTCGAGGATCCCGCCACGGCCGCCTACATGAACGGGCATTTCGTCAACGTCAAGGTGGATCGGGAGGAGCGTCCCGATGTGGACCAGATCTACATGCAGGCCACCGTAGCCATCTCGGGACACGGCGGCTGGCCCATGACGGTATTCCTGTTCCCCGACGGAAGGCCGTTCTTTGCGGGAACCTATTTCCCACCCATCGCGCGCCCGGGAATGCCCTCATTCATGCAACTTATGGCGGGGATTGTCCACGGGTGGCAAACCCGGCGCGGTTACCTGGAGGAACTGGCGGAGAAACTCGTGGACGGCTTGCAGCCCATGGACTTGCTCCCCGGGAAAAGAGGCCCGGATCGGTGCCACCCTGGAGGACCACGCCTTTCTGGCGGAAGGCTTGTTGGACCTGTACCAGGCGACCCTGGATCCTTCATGGTTCGCATGGGCAAAGGAGTTGTCGGATTTGATGCTCACCCATTTCGCGGACAGCGAAAATGGCGGCTTTTTCGACACCGCAGACGATCACGAGAAACTGATCCGACGGCCCAAACAGGTGGAGGACCACGCCATTCCCGGGGGCAATGCCATGGCCGCAACCGTGTTGCTGCGCGGGGGATCCCGATGACCCGCGCACCCGGGCCCTGGTGAACACTGCATGGCGCCATCGTCATCCCCACCGCATCCTGGTTGTCGGCACCTCCTCCCGGGACACCCCACTTCTCGCCAACCGGCACCCGGTGGAAGGAAAACCTTCCGCATGGGTATGCGGCAACCACACCTGCCATCCCCCCGTCACGGAACCCGCAGATCTGGAAAAACTCCTGGCCTTTTTTCCCGTTGCGAAAAACCGGGATCTGCGGAATACTCCCGGCTGACGCTCGGACGTCAATATAAGGATTTTCACAAAAAGGAGATGGAAACGATGAAAACAACACACATGTATATAGGCATTTTTACACTCGTTTTTTCCCTGGCCACCGCCTGTGGGAAAAAAGAGGCCGACAGCGGGCAGGCAAAAGATCAGTATCCCGGCACTGCTGAAGGCCTGAAAAAACTCATGGGCGAGTTCGTCGCCAGCCCCGACAATGCCGAAAAACTCTCCCTGAAACTGCGACCCACCACAGAAGACTACGAAGCCGTGTTCGAAGGAGACTTCGCCAAAAAAGCGGAGAACACATACAAGGAACACTGGGACAAGGGGAATCTGACTTTGAAGGGAAAACCGGGCCAGTCGGAAATCCACATCGAATCCGTGACATCGGATGATCTCAAAGCAAAGTCGGAAAAAGCCGATGCCTTCCCCGGCGGATGGCTGAAAATTGCTCCGAATCTCAAGCCCGGCATCACCATTTACCTTGTGCGATTCACTGAACCTGGCAAGGAACATGGAATGCGTTTTGACGGATTGGTCCATGTGAACGGTCGCTGGCGCATTTTCCCCAAACCCTGGCGAGTTCAGTAATTCCCTGCGGCAACACCCTGAAAACGGACAACTCCAGTTGGCTCAGGAGTCCCCATGAAATTCATGACTCGTGAAGACATCGAAAAGCGCCGGAAAAAGGAAGACAGACACTTCAATGACCGCGATCTGTCGGGCGTGGACATGTCCAGACTCTCCTTCAGGGAAAGGAAATTCCATCGTTCCATCCTCCGCCGGGCGAATCTTTCCCACACAAGATTCAATAGCGTCACCTTCAAACAGGCGAGTCTGACGGGTGCGAACCTGCGCCATGCAATCTTCGAATACTGCGATTTCAGGGACTGCGACCTTTCCGACGCCGACCTTACCCATGCCTCGTTCGACTGCACGGACTTCCACGAATGCCACCTCGACCGTGCCCTCGTCAAAAACGCCATGTTTGACACCTGTGATTTCAAGGCGACCACATGGAACGGTGCCAAAGTCAAGCGTACCAACTTTGAGGACTGTCAACGCGTCCAATTGCCCCCCCACAAGGTCTACAAAAGTTTGTCGGACATCGACGATGAAAACGTAAGTGCCGCCATCTGCCGGGAACGGTTCGCCCCTCTGGCCAGCTTGCTCAACGGAACTTATGCCCAGGATGACGAATTCAGTTTTGTGTGGGGATTTTTCCGGGAGCGGAAATTTCGCATCGATGTAGCCTACCACGTGGGATGCCCCTCAGCATTTTTGGCACTGGATTCTCCCATGGGCGTCTTCTACCTGTATCGCGATGTCAAAAAGGCGAACAGGCTGGCGACCATCGGGGGCACCCGGATTCAACTGGATGACCAATGGTTTCATCATCTCTCGGAGGAGGTGTTCCTGGATGGAACTCCCGGGGAACTGGACAGGGAACTGCAAACATTTGAACGGTTGCCGGGAAGCCTGCGCGACAGGATTTTCGCCATGATGGGAAAGCACAAACTTGAAATCATCAGCATGACGCCTGATGGGTTGAATGCAGAATACAAGAAGGACATCCTTCATCTGGATTTGACCACCTCCATTCCCGACGTCCTGGAATTGTTCTGCCTGATTTGCGACGCTTTTTCCGGGCACCCCGTAACGGAAAACCCGCCCATTTCAGTTCCGGCTGCGATATCGGCTGGCCCCGTGGTCACCAGTGTGCCTCTGGCGGTACCACCGACACCCATCCCAAAGGCCCCTGAACCGGAATTTTCCTTTGATCTCAACCGCCGCTGCCGTCGCTGCAACGCAAGCATTCCCTGGGGTCAACTCGAGTGCACCGCCTGCGGCCACGACCCCATGAAAACCGGATGAACCATCGGCTCAATCGCACTTGAAGGTGATGGCGGCCTTCACGGTGCCGCCCTCCTTGAACGCACAATCCAGATTCAGGTGGCCCGAAAGCACCCGGATGTCGTTCACCGTGGTACTGGTGTTCTCGATGTTCACGTCAAAGACGGGACATTCCTCTTTGTCGAACATCACGAACTCGCACCGGGAACCGCTGCAGGTTTCCTTCTTCTGGACGCCCACCATCGTGCCCTTGACGGGATCCTCCACCACGCGGATGACGATGGAATCGGATTCATCAATGAGCATCACCCCGCGAAAACCCTGACGCTGCCCGGATTTGCACTTGACCACCGTATAGGAGCGATCCCCCACCGGCGGGCCGGAGGCGGTCAGTGTCCCTTCGGCCCGGGAGCAGCCCTTTCCCACGAAAAACACCATGAAGAACACGAATCCAATCCCGAGTACAATACTGCCAATGGTCCAGATGCGGCCGGCCCCCCCGGAACTTTTGGAAGGAACGGGGGTTTGTGCATGCCAATCATCCGATTCGTGATGTCGTTGCTCCCGTTCACGCTCCTGTTCCTCCAGATCCTCCCGGGTCTTGAGTTCACCGGAAAAACTCACCGTCCAGCGCTGCATCACCTTCGCAGGATGCATTCTGGACCACAAGGCGTCCGGCAAAAAGACCTGCACCCCGCAAAACGAACACGACATGGTTCGTGGAGTTTCGGGAGTGATGGTCAGGGACCCGCTGCACTGGGGACAGGCCATGAGGACAGGCGCAATGGCCTCCTGATCCAGGGAAAGGGACAGATTCGCCTCGGCCTGGGCCACTTCGGGATCCCCGCCGAACACCTGGCGCACCGTGGGCAATTCTTCTTTCATCCAAGCCGGAGCCGGGTACGTGGGCAGGCCCGTTCCACACTGCGGACAGTCAATGGTCCCGGTGGCCCCCTCCCTGTCCAGGTATCCGTCCACGGGCACCGTGGAACCGCACTTGCGACACTGGGGTTCAGCCGTGTCAAAGGTACGGCTCCTGTAGGGCGAGCCAAGGGTCTGGTAACCCTGGGCCGCCAGAGCCAGTTCTTCCGGAACCCGGCTCAGGGGCGTGTCCTTGAGGCAGTTGGCACAGTTCACTCGGCGTGCTGGGCCGTTCACCGGCACCGGTTGGGCACAGTGATCGCATGTGACACTCATGGTCACTGTGGCAAAGTCCAGCGGTTTCTCCAGTTTTCGCCAATTGCCTGTACGGGATTCCGGCAGGACCGGTCTGACCGACGGGGTGTCCTCCACTCCGGGTCCGGGACGGGCAAAGGGATCTGCCTCGGGGATATCCGATCCACAACCAATGCAGTATCTGAGGGGAGGCGGGACGTCCCGCCCACAATTGGGACAATTCATGGGTCACCTTCCAGCATTCAAACCCTCAACGGGAAACACTGTCATGGTTTGGCATACTCGCACAACTGATTGCCGTTTCCAAGCATTTGCAGAAACCTGACCCCCGAACACCCGCAGGGATAAAGAACAGGAGAGGAAACTTTTTGAACCGTTTTTGTTTCCATGAGACACTTGGGTCTTCGATGCCGGGAAAATTCCGGCAATATCACCGGAGTTTCCGAAATGAAAAAAATTTTCCAAATCTTGTTTTTGATGACAATCCTTTCCACCCAGGCTTGCAGTGACGAAAAGGCGGGCATTGACATCGGGATGTGGTGCAATGATACCTGCCAGAAGGAATTGGAATGTGAACCGGGTCCGACACTGGAAGAGTGCACCCTGAAGTGCGGGCAGATGGCAGCCAATATGCTCCCGGGCTATCTGGATGCCTATGCCGAATGCATGGAGTTGTCGACCTGTGCGGAGTTGACCGCCAACAAAACCCTGTGCGAGGATGCCGCCAAACCCATGTGCAGCACTGATGTCGCGGAATACAACCGTACGGCCTGCCTGAAAATACTGGAATGTGACGGGAACACGGACCCATCGGAAAATGAGATTGCACAGTGCATTCTGCGCCAGCATGGCAGCGGTGACCTGGTCAAGTGTTTCAAGGTCTCCCTCGTGGACAGCGTGGTCGATTGCATCGTTGCAGCCGATTCCTGCAGCCCTGTACCCGTCGCAGGGTGTGTGTACGACATCCTGGGGCTTGTGCTGGGCAGCGGTAACCAGAACCAATGAATCAGGTGGAAGGAAATTCCTGTCTCCCCGTCCTTTATCGCGACGAACATCTGGTGGCCGTGCACAAACCGGCCGGCCTTCTGGTGCACCGATCCCCCATCGACCGGCATGAGACCCGTTTTGCCGTGCAACTGGTTCGGAACCAACTGGGACGACATGTGTACCCCCTGCACCGCCTGGACAAGCCCACCTCCGGGGTGCTGGTCTTTGCCCTGGATCCGGAGACGGCCCGACTGATGGGAGAAGCAATTGCCACCGGAGGCATGGAAAAGACCTATCTGGCCGTGGTACGGGGGGTGGGCCCGGACTATCTGGAACTCCACCACCCGCTGGTGGAGGAAGATGGGCCGGCGTGTGGGTGCGACAGGCCGCCCGAGCCCCGGGAGGCAATCACCTGGATGCGGCGGCTGGCCCAGGTGGAGCTACCCTTTGCGGTACCCCCGCACCCGTGCAGCCGCTATTCCCTCATGGAACTGATGCCCAGAACCGGACGCCGGCACCAGTTGCGCCGGCACATGAAGCACCTGTTCCACCCCATCATCGGCGACACCACCCACGGCGATGGCCGGCACAACCGCCTTTTCCGGGAACAGTTCCAGTGCCGGCAACTGTTGTTGGCCGCCATCCGGGTGGCATTGGATCACCCGGTGACCGGGCAGCGCCTCGTCATCGAATGTCCCCCCGATGAAGGATTTTTGGCCATTTTGAAACGCTTCGGCTGGTCCACGGATTCGTAGTCTTTGCAAAAAAACAATTGTCATTTTTAAGGCTTTGGTCTATGAATCCAATTCTGAAGGAGGTCTTGTAGCCCCATGAAGCTGTGGCGACGGCATTCACCAGGAAGAACACGAGGAGTGCGAAGGAACGGACCTCGGCGGTGCCACCTGCCAGAGTCTGGGGTATTACATGGGCACCCTCGCCTGCAACGCCAATTGCACTTTCAACACGTTCGGTTGCGCGGAACGCTGTGGCGACGGCATTGTACAACCTGCCGCCGGAGAAGAATGTGACGGGACCAACATCCCGGGAACCTGCCGCGATCATGGTTTTTACGGTGGAACCCTGGCCTGCGGCACCGACTGCAGGCTGGTCACCGCCGGATGCGTCGGCTCCTGTGGCGACGGAATCATCCAGTCGGAGGAAGGGGAAGAATGCGAAGGGTCGAACCTGGATGAACATGCCTGTCAGGATTTCGGGTACTACGAGGGCTCCCTGGCCTGCACGGGCCAGTGCACCTTTTCACAAGCCGGCTGCTTTTCCCGCTGCGGCGACGGAATCATCCAGGACACATTTGGCGAGACCTGTGATGGTGAAAACATCGGTGCCGCAAAATGCACGGACTACGAAAAACTGTTCGGCATCCCGGGCTGTGACACCACCTGCCAGGTTCAACTGGCTACCTGCAGTGACACCTACGTCTGGGGAACCGATGCCGCAGGATATGCCGTGGCGGTGGATGCCGCGGGCAACATGATCGTCACGGGCATCACCTACCAATCGATGGATGGACAAACCTATCATGGGGGGGGTGACATCTTCGTCACCAAATTCGCGCCGGATGGCAGCCCCCTGTGGACCCGCCTGTCCGGGAATATGGGAATTGATGCGGGATACGCCGTTGCAGTGGACAACGCGGGTAACATACTGGTTGCAGGGAGGTTTTCGGACAATCCACCCAGTGAGTATTTTACCGCCCTTTTGATTAAAATGGACCCTGATGGAAACGTTTTCTGGCACCATCTCTGGCCGACCGTTGGTATGCAGGCAGCCGGCGTGGCGGTGGCAAACGACAACAGCATATACGTTACGGGTATTACAGGTGGTCCTGTCGATGGCCAGACCCATCAGGGGAACAAAGACAGTTTTCTGGCCAGGTTTGATGAAGACGGAAACCGGCTATGGACAAGGCAATGGGGTTCCGGGGAGGATGATCATGGCAGAAAAGTAGCAGTGGATGCTGCAGGAAATGCGTATGTATCGGGTACCACGTGGGGTTCCCTGGATGGGTCGGCACTGCGTGGCACCCATGATGCCTTCTTGACGAGTTTTGATGATGATGGAAACCTGCTCTGGACCCGACAGTGGGGAGTTTCGGAAACCCAGTCCTGGGGACTCGATGTAGCTTGTGGCCCCGATGGATTCGTCTATGTTTCGGGAAAAGCAGGGACCAGCGCCACCCTCGCGAAATTCAGCACCCAGGGGGTCCACCAGTGGACGGAATCCTGGGAAAACGATGGCTGCTCATCCGGACTGGGCGTGGGTACAGACGGCTTCGGCGGCATTTATGTCACCGGGGTCACCACATCAGAGGATGTTTTTCTCACCAAATACAACACCACCGGGGACCAACTCTGGACCCGGGTATGGGGAAGTTCCCAACATGATATTGGGTATGGACTTGCCGTGGATCCGGCAGGAAACTGCATGATCACCGGACCATGGAACCTGGAATATATTTCGATGGATTCCCTGGCTTTCCTTACCTACATTTTCGCCAACTGACAGTGCTGTTGAGACAAACGAGTTCGGCAATGAATACAAACCGGATCGAAAGGACTTTTCCCGCTATGGATTTTCCTTTGGATCGGTCTCCTCACAGACGTTGACGTGGAGCCGGCCCGACATGTGCACGGGGATGGAGTCATCCCCGGACATTCCCTGTCGCACGCCGGTGCATTCCATATCAATGATCCCCTGCCGCAGGACGTGTCCGGGTGCCTTCTCCCATTTCACTGCAGAAGGACATTCCGGAAAGATGTAATGTGCGACCCGCTCGAAACACCGGTCATTCTCGGCCGCCTCCGAGCCCTTCTCCGGATGGAACGTGGGACTTACCCACAAATCCAGGTTTCTGCCACCCCCGGCATCCGGGAAAAGGAAATCCGACACCTGTATGGAGCGCCATGCCACCTTGCTGTTCAGCCGCCAGTTGAAGTTCATCCGGATCCGGACCTGCCCCTGTCCCGGGTCATATTGACAGGAAACCGGCAACAACCAGATCATGCACTCCCCGAAAACCAGTTTCACATCACCGTAGACCGGCTGGCTGGCAAGTTTCTGTTGCTGTTCCTCAAAATAAGCTTCGATCTCTCTTAATCGGGCCTCCTGCTCCGGATCCCGTTGGTTCAGCCACCGCAATTCCTCCCCGGAGTCACTTTTTTCGTCATCGTCTTTCAAGATGGCGGTGATTTGATACCGGATGAAGAAAAAAGCGAACACCAAACCGATGGAGATCAAAAGATTCCGGACGTATGAATTCTTCACCTTCTCCACCAGCACTTCGGCCTCGATGGGTTCCTCCCCGAACCGCTCCCCTGGCGGGAACAGATGCAAAAGCGATTCCGGCTGGGGGACAAGCACCCAACTGCCCTTTTCCTCCCGGGCGGCGGCAGCCCTGCCCCGAGGGTCCATATCCCGGAGTCCCGGCTGGGCGATGCCCGTATCCAACACCACGAACCCCTGATCGTCCTCGTGGGTCGTCTGCAGGTGGCCGCACGTGTGACAGGCATATCCTGTCTGGCCCGACTCCGCGGACACCTCCCGCGGGAACAGAACCTCGTTGCAGAGTCTGCACACCGGCATCCCGGTGCGGACCTCGACTTTCCATTTCCCCTTGCCGGGGCCGGGAAGCACCAGGGTACCGGTGTCCGATGTCACCCCGAAATCCTGCCACTCCCGCCGCTGATGGGCCGTGAAGCGCTCCCGTGGTCCGGTTTCCCGGCCCCTCGTTCCGAAAAGGAAGTTCACCCCGAAGCCCACCGCCTTGTACAGGGGAAATGCCGGACACTTCTTGATCTCGAGACAAAAAGGACACACTTCCAGCCGGTCGGTTTTTTCCATCACCAGGGATATCGGATTGAGGCACTCGTCACAAACCCAATACACGGAAAGCCGCATCCACAGAGGCCCGTCGCGCCCGGTGGCCGGCTCCCAGGGAAGCGTGCGTTCAGGGTACATCTGACACCGGGAACAAAAACCGTTTTCCGGAATCAGAACGCCGCAACTGCCGCAAATCACCTGACTCATGAACGCTCACCCTTCTGGCTTCTTGTCAACCCCAGCCGGCACCGGAAACCCAACCGGCATGGTCTCCTTCATCAACGCCGTCGAAGATAATAATCTACCTCGGGACCAATCATGGTTTTGTTATTTTGGAAAAAGCGCACTTTCTTGATTTGGAGAATCTGGATATATCGAGTCACATTATAGGTATTCGACCCAGTACGGCGGGATGTGTTGTCAAAATACAACCATAATTCGTAGTTGGCACCGGGTTCCAAAATGACGTTTCGTCTGGTAGCGGTCATCGGCTTGCGCACCAAGAGAAGTTTGACCATGAAATCCAGGTCATAGGTTCCCGCCGGCACCTGGAACTCGGCATGATCGTTGAAATAATAATAGGCTGATCCCGCCCAGAAACCCATTTTGAAATTTTCCCATTTTTTGGGGATATACACAGCCAACTTGTTGTTGAAAACCAGCAGACCGTCTCCGCTGATTCTATTCTCGGTTCCTTCTCGCTTGTTGGCTCTCATGAGTTTGATGGTGGCACATTCACCCTGGCATTTTTTCGGCATTTGCGGATATTGAGGCATGACGCCACAACCCGGGAAAAGGACCAGGAACAAGGAAAAAACCATGACGCGACAGTTCATGCTTTCTTGTCCTTTCTTGGCCGGGGTCACATTCGCCCAACCCGGCCCACCTGCGTTTCATGCGCAGTTTCTGTTTTAAAAAAACGAAAAATGACACCCATTTCGCAATGCACCATTTTTTTCAACAGCGAAAGTTGCGGTGAAATGGCAAAGTCGTCCCATGAAGAAACTTTTTTCAGTGGGCAATCCCGAAGACCAAAAGGGGAATGGGAGAAAAGTCAAAATTGCCACCGCCTTTCATTCCACCGGAAGGCTGGGCCAAAAATCCACTCTGAACATACATGGACATGGAAGGATTGAGCCTGTAATGCAATTCCACAAACAGGTTGGCCGCCATGCCCTCACCGGAACCATTGTCGTTTTCTGCGGTTCTGTACCCAATGGACAGACCGGCCTTGAAATAGGTGCGGTTGGACTTGAACAAGCGGATTTTCAGGGTGGCACCGATTTCGGTCATGAGAGCGTCATAGGAACTGCTCATCCCGTCAAAGCTCATTGACGCGATGTTGGCATAAATACCGGCGGAAAACTTGGGAACCACGTAGTGGTCAATGTAGACAGCCAGAAGGGGGGATGGCTCCTTGTCCAGCCATGTACCCGCATAGAGTTCTCCAGCGAACCAGAGACCAGCGGCGATCCCGTATTCCGTATCCCGAAGAGGCCAGTTGGTTTCTTCCTGGCCTGCGGCAGGTTCAGCGGGGGGTGCCGCCGGCGGGGTCGAAGGCGGCGGGGGAGCCGGCGTCTCTGCGACCGGCACTGGCTGCTTGTGGGCGGCTTCTTCGGCAGGAACCATGGCATCCTGGGCAAAACTCCGGACCGGGCAGAGAACGGCAAGCATGAAAACGATGAACATGTTCTTTCCCATACGCATTTTTGCTTCCTTTCTGTGGCTAAGCCACATTCGTTCAACCAAACCCACTTCCTTGAATCACAAAGAACAATTAAAGTAAAGCTATAAAATTACACTTGTAATGCAATTCATTAGTTTTTCTTTTACCACCATCACATCCAGCAACGTCCAGGTTCCCTGTCTGCCAACCCCACAGTATCATTTGACAAAACACGCAAAAGATCGAACATGGGGTCGGCGGAACTCAACCCCTTCGGGCAGACGCCGGATCATTGCACATGAAGCAACCGGACATCCCCACATCCACAACCCTGCCGGATTCCGCAATCAGGCCCCATCCGTTCCTGCGGATACGGGACTACATCGAATTGACCATCGGCGCGGTCATGCTGGCCTTCGCCGTAACCGCCTACATGGCTCCCAACCGCATTCTGGATGGTGGTTTCACCGGCGTGGCCATCCTGCTGCACCACCTGTTCCAGACCCCCGTGGGGGTTGTGGCCCTGGGCATGATGTCCGTGGCGCTGGTGATCGGCTATTCGCGCATGGGACCGGCCTTCGGGATTCGCACCATCTACGCCACGGTGCTGTTTACCCTGTCCATCGATTTTTTCGACCATGTGGTGGGCATTGAACCCCTGACGGACGACCTCACCCTGGCGGTGTTTTACGGCGGCGGCATTGCGGGAGCCAGTCTGGCGCTGATTTTCCATGCCGGGGGTACCACCGGAGGCACCGATGTCATCGCCACCCTGATCAAGCGCTCCACCGGCTGGAGCGTGGGACGCATCCTGCTGTTCATCGATCTGTCGGTAGCCATGGTGGCCGGCGTTTTCTTTGGCGCACGACTGCTGATGTACAGCCTGATCCTCATCTTCATCGAAACCCAGGTCATTGACCTGATCCTCAACGGTTTTTCCGCCACCCGCCGTCTATGGATCGTCTCATCAAAAGCCCGGGAAATCCGCGACCACATCGTGAAAACCGGCCGCGGCGCCACCCTCTTTACCGGCCGCGGTGCCTGGTCCGACGAACCCCGCGAAGTCATCATCACCTACGTCCCCCGCCGCCTCGTCGGCTCCCTGATGCGCGATCTCCACGACATCGACCCCGATGTCTTTGTCGCCATCGACTCCGCCGCCCAGGTCTACGGCGAAGGCTTCCGCTCCTTCCGCAACCCCTAAAACCGTTCCCACCCCGCCCCGGAAATCCCCCTCGCGCCCCTATATCATAACAGCGTACCCTCTTGCCCTTTTGCCCCCTTTTTCCCCCTCTTTTTTCTCCCCTTTCATTGCATACTTCGCCCCTTTTTCTTCCCTTTTTCATGGCGCAGAGTGAATTAGGGTCCGTTTCCACACACCTTCCCCCTCGCGACCACCGCGCTTTTTCTTTTCGTGTTTGCATCTGGCCTGGCCGGCCGCAAAGGTACTACAGGGCCATCGGCGAGGAAACCCATTCCTCCGCAGATACCGCAAAGCCCCAGCGAACGTGCATCAGGTACGTCCCCAGCGGAAACTCCGTATCACGTGCCCCGGCCAGGACCGATGCACGCGCCGCATGATACTGCGACCGGAAGCACTCGTATCGCTTCAGCCAATGCGACAGGGATTCCGGACCTCCTGCCGCACGGGGCTTGATGCGCTCGCTCTCGTCCTTGCGACGACCACTTTTTTTGCACCGCTTTTTCCCCTTGCCTTCTGCCAATGACGGTGACGTCTTTTTCACCGGCAATTTGAACACAGGCATATCCCGAACCGCCTGTGCTCCCAGAAACGGCTTGTTTTCCCTGGCTCGCCTTGCACAAATCTCCTCCTCCTTCTGACGAACCAAACGCCGCAAATGCCGGATGTAGGCCTCATAGCCCATGGATTCGGCACCCGGCAAAGCACTGAACCGAAGTGTCACCGTCTTGACGTGTTCCTTGTCCTTTTTCTCAGGAAAAAAGCCTTTGGGGCGATGGACCTTGATCTTGCCCTTCTCAAGCGTTCTCACGCTGGAAATCAGACCGGGCCAGTGCTGGTGCTTCTCCACCAGTCCTGCTTCCACCGGATTCACCAGCGTATACAACAGTTTATCCCATTCCGATGCCTTGTCTGTCAACGCACACCAGTTCGGACGCCGGGTGCTGTCCCACACTGCTCCTTTCAGTTTGTGTTCCGAATTGACACTGCGGGCCACCAACGAGTTGACGTACCCGATGAAATCCGGACCCAGTTCCCCGGTGGGATCGGTCATCACGATATGCGTATGATTGCTCATGAACGTATAGCCGTGGATCTTGACGGGATAATGGTGTTGGGCCAATCCCAGGATATAGAGAAAATTTTTGACGTTCAAATCGGTGGGTGTAAGAAGAAAAAAGTCGCCGGTGCATTTTCGGGTGACCATGAAGGTCTGGTCAGGGTAATGTGGATATGGTTCGCTCATTTTCACTCCTTTTGCAGGGAAAAAGGGGGCCTGCTGGTTTTATTATCGGAGGAAAAATGGCTTCGTTCCGCAAAAGGGGAAAAAAGCGGAAAAAAAAGCAAAAGATGGGAGGTGGGCATAGTGTACATTTGCACTTTTGGAAGAGGGGCGTTTTTTCCGGGCCGGGGTCGGAAGTGTGGGAAGTTGCAGGGTGGGAAATAGTACGGTATGTATTTGCGGAGAAAGGAGTCATTGTCATGCGCTTTCACATTGTTTTTTTGCTTGTCTTGTCTTTTGTGGTTTTTGGGGGATGTGACGAAAAGAAGAAAAAACCTGCCAACAATAATACCAACAACATCAACAATACGAACAATTTGAATAATTTGAACAATGTAAACAATGCCAACAATCTGAACAACACGAACAACCAGCAGCCTGTACAGTTGGAATTTGACTTTTCTGCATCCGGCGAGGGGTTTGTACCCATCTATGCGGATTATCCCGAAGGAGAGGAAGAGTTTTACGAACTGGAATCCGGATGGGAACCACTTCCGGGGATGCTGCCCGGAGAACGAAGTGGCGTATACATCAGTGGCAACAACCATTCTGATGACCTTTTCATGTTGCTGGCCAGAAAAATCGAACATGCACAGATCACCTCTGGTACACAATGGTCTTTGACTGCCTCGGTGGAAATCGCCACCAGCGCAGGTTCCGGATGTGTCGGAGTGGGTGGCGCTCCCGGGGAATCGGTTTTCTTCAAGGCCGGTGCCGTGGGATTCACTCCGGAATCGGCACCCGTGGAAAACTTCATGACCATGAACCTGGACAAAGGCAACCAGTCCGGCGGTGGCGAGGACATGTACGTGATTGGCGACCTGGCCAATGGCACGGACGACTGCATGGGTGAGACCTGGGCATTCAAAACGATGAATCTGCAGGACTTTGCTGTCACTGCAGGAGATGACGGCGAACTGTGGATACTCTTCGGAACCGACAGTGGTTTCGAAGCCACCTCCCGGTGGTATCTGACCCATGTCGAGTTGACCCTCACCCCCATCCCGTGACCGGACCCCCAGCGGAATTTCCCATTCCACAGAAATCCCTTGACCTTGCCGAATCCGTGCAA
The DNA here is from genome assembly GCA_964618145.1 of uncultured Kofleriaceae bacterium. Classification (GTDB taxonomy): domain Bacteria; phylum Myxococcota_A; class Polyangia; order HGW-17; family HGW-17; genus HGW-17. Next base: position 1,982 of record CAZTZR010000043.1, on the reverse strand, counting down.
CAGGATCCGTACATGTCTGCCCGGGACCTCATTTTATGGGAAGAACACGACCTTCCCGTGGCCGTACTGCTCTGGAGCGCCCTGACCGCTGCCTGGTGCGGCTACTCTTTTGATCCGGATGTTCCCCTTACCCGCCTGGCACTGCATGCTTTTCCCCTGACAGCGGGGGCTGCCATGATCGCCGTGACTGGACAGTTCCTCCTGGAACGTGTGGATCCGGCACGCAAAACTGCGAGGCGACTTCTGCAAGTGTCAGCCCTGATCCTCGGGTTTTTCGCGCTGACCCTCTTTTCCATGGGTTTTTTCCTGCACGAACGCACCTACCGGCTCACGGTGACCCCGAAATTGGCAGTGCTGTACCCAGTCGCCTTCGGACTGTTTGTCCTGACAATCTGGCGGGCGGCCACGGATCCCCGCCTGCGCCGGGACCTCTTTGCCCATCCCCTCACCTGGCTCTACGGAGCCCTGCTTCTTCACCTGGCGTTCAATACCGCCAACTCGGGCATGCCCCGGGTGACATTCGCCGGCTCCGGTGACCGGCGCATGGGAGTAGTCACCGTGGCTGCCTGCATGGCCACCGGGTGGGCATTGATGACCTGGATCCGTGGCCATGAACGCCGCGCACGTTGGGCACTTTTCGCCCAGATGGCACTGAGCCTGGTGCTGTCCGTACGATGCCTGTACGAACTGAACATGCCCGGAGTACGCACGTTCAGGCCTTCGGGATTTTCGGGAAATCCCAACTTCTTCGCCACGCTGTTCCTGTTCTCCCTTTTTTCAGCACTGGTGTTTGTCATCCACGGCAAAACCCGCAGAACCCTTCTGTTCTCCGCAGTGGTGCTGGTGGCCAATCTCACAGCCCTGGCGGTCACCCGCACCCGGGGGGCTTTTTTCGGCATCGGATTGGCGTCCATGGCAGCGGTGTTCTGGTTTCCCCTGCCCGAAGCAAACCGGCAAACTGCACGGCGGATGGGCCTGCTTTTCCTGCTGCTGACAACAGCCTTCGTACTGCACCACTTCCTTTTGGGCCAACTTCTACCGCCGGTTTCCCGCCTGGGGGATCTGACCGAAGCCCGGCGAACCTCTGTGGTGAACGCAGCCAACACCTTCCTGCGGAACCGGGACGCGGTCATGGCCTTCGTGCTGCTCATGTTCCTCCCGCTGCTGGCCCGGCTCTCCCTTTGGGGTTTTTTCCGGGTCAAACACCGCCTTGCCACATTCGCCCTGCTGGCCGTCCTGGCCACCGGGGCACTGGCCTTTCCCCCGCTCCGTTCCGCGCTGGGTGCCACCACGAATCTGACCGTCAAATCAAACCGGATCCTGTCCGGGACCATGGAAGAATCCCGTTTTGTCATCTGGAGGGACACCCTGCCCATGGCCCGGGATCACTTCCGGACCGGCGTTGGCATCGAAACCTATCGGGTGCGGTTCCTTGCCTACAAGAGCCGGGAGTTGAATTCCCGCGCCCCGTCGACCAACTTCCGCTCCAGCCACAACGTGATCCTGGACCGTATCACCATGGAAGGCATCTGGGGACTTCTGCTCTTTTTGGCCCTTTGGACTGCCGGAATCCGGTTCGGCCTTCGCGCGCCTCCTGCAGGTGTCGCCCTCTCCCTGGGACTGACGGCCTGGTTCGGACACCTGTTGTTCAACTATGATGTGATCCCGTCACTTTTTTCATTCCATTTCGCACTGGGCATCGCCGGCGGTCTTGCGTTCGCCACCTCTCCCGGGCCCGTTGGAGTCTCACCGCCCCCCCCTGCCATGGACTCCGCGCGAATCCCCCCGATCGCCATCGCCACCTGGGTGCTCTTTCTCACCGCACTGGTGCCGATCCTGTCCCACCAGTGGAACCGCATCCGCACCGATCAGGCCCTCGTGCGACTGCAATCCGCCCGGCCCGTCAATCCCCCGGGCGTCCAGGCCATGGTGCGGGACCTTGAGTTCGTGCGCACCCACGGTTGTCCGGAGTCCCGATTCCA
>CAZTZR010000042.1:0-30711 GCA_964618145.1 uncultured Kofleriaceae bacterium | reverse complement strand
CCCTCCTTTTCATAAACCTTGTTGCGCCACGGGCCTATAGCTCAGTTGGTTAGAGCATCCGGCTCATAACCGGCTGGTCCCTGGTTCGAGTCCAGGTGGGCCCACGAAATGCTGACCTTCAACCATCTTCATGGTTGGTGGTCCCTGACATGAGGTACCGCGTGATAGATCAGATTCGACACCTTCTTGCCCTCCAACAGCACGATATTCGACAACAGGAACTTGAAAGGGAACTCATCCGGTTGCCTGAAGAACTGGATGGTCTGAAACAGTCCATATCCGAACTGGAAGAGTTTCTCGGGAAAAAACTGGAGGAACTGGACGAGGTGGAGAACTGGAAGCGCACTCATGAGGAAATGCTCGCCGAGGAGGAAGACCGGATCCAGAAACGCATGCACGCCATGGATCAGGTCCATTCCGCCAAGGAGTATGTCCTGCTCCAGAAGGATCTCGACAGTCTCCGCAAGCGGGCGAAGGACCACGAAAACGAAGTGCTCAGTCTCATGGAAACAGTGGAAAAGCGTCGGGCCGATGTGACCTGCAGGCAGGAGGAGATTCGCTCTTTCGCCGACATTCTGGCACAGCGCGAACTCCTTTTCAGCGAAAAGATGCAGGAAATCCGGGCGGAACTTGAACACCTGAACGCCACCCGGGCGGAGTTGGTGGCACAAACCAAAAAAGAAATGTTCCGCAAATACGAATTTCTTGCGAAGCGTCGTTTCCCCCCCGTGGCGAAGGCTGAAGGTTCCAATTGCCTCGGATGCAATATGGGAATTCCCCCCCAGATGTTCAATTCCCTCTACGAAATGAAAGAATTGACCCAGTGCCCCCACTGCACCCGCATTCTCTACATTGAGGAAACCCTGGGCACCTGACAGCGCTGGTCAAGTTCACTGGTTCCATCCCATAGGTGTAAATGCGGCGACGTTGTCGCCTCCAACGGGACACCCTTTTGCGGGCGTCCCTTTATTGGGGGCGTTTGAGTTTTTCCAGGGCCTGTTGCGCATAGGTGCGGATGGAATGGTCGCGATCCTCGGCCGCACGGTTCAGGACGGCTTCAATTTCGGGGGTGTGCAGGGTCTCTGGGGCGCAAACCAGAAAGGCCTTTCCCGCCACCCGGCGGACCCGCTCGCTGGGGTCCGCCATCAGTTTCAGAAGGGCCGGAACGCCATGGGAGCATTGGGCGGGGGGGAGGCCCTCGATCTGGGCCACCAGATTGAGGCGGAAACGAATGTCGCTGTCCAGCGTGAGGTCTGTCAGTTTCCTGGTGACAGTGTCGGACTGGGGGATGATTTTCAGGATGGCAATGCAGGTGTAGAGTTGAACCCAGGAGTTGGTGTCCTCCAGTGCTTTTTGCAGTTGCGCCAGATGGGGTTTGGCCTGTTCCCCGAAGGAGCCGAGACCGCGGGCCGCTTCCCACCGGACCAACCAGCCGGGATCTTCCAGTGCCTTCACGAAAAGAGCCTGCACATCCCCGGAAAAGTGGCCCAGACGTGCCAGGGCATCAATGATCATGGATCGAATCTGCATGATGGTTTCCCGGTTGAACAGGGCAATCAGATGCGGAATGATCTGTTTTGCATACTCTTTCATTTCGCCCAGAACCTTGACAGCGTTCAGCCGGATCAGGTGATTGGCGTCAGACAGGGCGTCAAAAAGGCGGGGCAAAGCGTTGCTGCCAAAACCCTTGATGGAGTCAAATACCTGACGGACGGGGATGGCTGCGCCCTGTTTGCCCAGAAGATCGAGAAGTTCATCCAGGTTGTCGGGGACGGCCATGGTCCGGTTGTTGTGTTCCGACACGATTTCCCTGCGTTCTTCCGGTGAAATCAGTTTTAATGGTCCGGTTTTCGATGGTTCGGCTTTCGTGGCCGTGGGCTCCTGGCTGGAACGCTTCTTTGGGGAACTTTTCTTGCAACCGGTGACCAGGGAAGTGGCCAGAAAGAGAACGAGTAGGGCCAAAATGGCGCGATGTTCGATGAGTTTCCTGGTTTTTTCGAGAATCATGTTGCACCTGGACCTTTGCATCGGGGAACCGGGAAACCGGTATGTCCTATTCCACCAGTCGTCCTTTTCCCCCGAAAAATGTATAGTGGAAATGCTCCGGGTTGCCAAGCTCCGAATCCTGTAATGTTTGTCAATCGCGATTGCGCCTCAATCCGCGCCAGAAAAGCCGGACACCCCAGAAGAGGAAAAAGAGAAAGATCAGGGTGAAAATGGCCATGCCCACCGTTGTTGGACCGTCCATGGGGTCTTCGTCCATGGCCATGCCCACGAAAAGACCCAGGAGCAATACTGTCGAAGAGGTGGTGAGAATGATGCCGATGAGAACCATCAGGACACCCACGAAGCCCCGGGAGCGGCGGGGGGGAATGGGGATGGCTTCCGAGGACGGCACGTGGGAAAAGGGTTCAATTTCCCGGGGAGGGGAAGGTGGATAGCGGATGGGACTGGCCTGGCTCAGGAACTGGGTAATCTGGGGCAGAATATCCTCGCTCATGGCCCCTTTCGGCAGTATGCGGCCCATTTCCTCCCGGCTGATGCCGTGGTATCGCGCCAGGATGGGAAGGTTCATGGCGTCCATGAGGCGGATCATGCGAACCGCCACGACGATGGTGCCAAGAAGAACCGCCACGGTGGCAACCAGAAACAAGAAATTTTCCGTGCGGGCAAAGGAGAAGATGGTCCAGTTGTACAGTCCATGAAAGAAGATGGGGTACACCAGCGCGCAGAACCAGAGTTGGACATTGCGTACCCCGGCGGAGAATCGTGCCTGCCCGACATAATACCCCATGATGACGCCACAGAAAGCGTGCAGGGGAACGGCGGTCAAAGCCCGGCCGATGGCCAGGGGAAGTCCTCCGGAACTGACATACAGGATGTTTTCCAGGGTCGCAAAACCCAAAGAGGCGGTGGCACAATAGACAATGCCGTCAAACGGCTCGTCAAAGGCGGAATGCCGGTAGGCGAAGATCAGCACCACCAGAAGTTTGAATACCTCTTCCGGGATGGCGGCCTCCACGAAGGAGAAATAGGCAGCAGCCAGCAGCGGATGCGCCACGGGCTCGAAATATTCATTGATCGCCAGGACCGTAAGTACCACGGGGATGGCCGCCAGGGCACCGAATATGGCGATTTTGAGAACCAGTCCCTTGGGTTCCGGGTGTTCGTCATGCGTGTATATGTACAAAAAAAGAAGGATGCTGGGCAGCAACGTCATGGCAACGGTGATGGCAAGATGGGGATTCATGCACTATTTGTCCGTGAATTCCGCCCAGAAGGTATCTTTCAGACGTTCCCCAAGATGATGGCGCATGAATCCCTCGATGTCATCGGCTGACGGAAGGGTCAGGGCTTCACGGGTGAGTTCCCGGATTTCAGCAAGTTCGATGGTGAGCAGGAAATCCTTGGCGTAGGGAATGAACACGGGGGGCATGGAAAATGACCGGACCCCCATCCCGAGCAGAACCAGGGCAGCAAGGGGCTCGGTGGCCATGTCTCCGCACACCGACACGTCGATTCCGTGCTTTTCCGCTGCTTCGAGTGCCAGTGCGATCAATCGCAGCACGCCAGGATGCATGGAACGGTACATGGGGGCGACTTTTTCGTTGCCCCGGTCGATGGCGAGGGCATACTGGATCAGATCATTGGTCCCGATGGAGAAGAAATCACAATGGGCCGCCAGTACATCTGCGATCATGAAGGCGGCAGGCAGTTCCATCATGATGCCGATACTGTATTTTTCAGGAATCTCATGCCCTTCTTCGATCAGTTCATGATGACATTCATAAAGAAGTTCCCGCGCGGCGTGAAATTCTTCCAGACTGCCCACGAGGGGAAACATGATCCGCAGATCCACTTGGGGAAACTGGGAATGGGCGCGGAGAAACCCGCGCATCTGGGCCTTGAAAACAGGGATATGCGCCATGGCAAGCCGCAACGAGCGCTGCCCCAGGGCCGGATTTGCTTCCCTGGGCAGGGAACTGGTGAGGGGAAACTTGTCCCCGCCCAGATCAAAGGTGCGCAATGTCACCGGGCCGTCGCCCTCCCAGTTTTCCAGTAGATGCAGGACATCCAGATAATGGACCTGTTCGTCGGAGATTTCCTTGTCTTTCTGAAGAAACAGGAACTCCGTGCGGTACAGTCCCACACCCTCTGCACCGTGGTTTTTCGCCTTGTCGGTTTCCTCGGCGAAGTCCAGGTTGGCGAGGATCCTTACTTTCACGTCATCGGCGGTTGTGCCAGGCATGTGGCACTTTTCCAGGAGGGCCTGATCCTTCGCGATGAGACGGTAACTCTGTGTCCGGTATGTGGTGACCAGTTTGGCGTCCGGGTTAAGGATGATCTCGCCCTTGTGGCCGTTGATGATGATCAGGTCGCCATCGCCGACATGTTCCAGAATCTGCGCCACTCCCACGACCGTGGGTATTTCAAAGGCCTTGGCGATGATCACGGTGTGTGACGTCCGGCCACCCCGAACCGTCACAATGCCCGCCACGGCACTTCTTCCCATGACAATGGTGTCCGCCGGTGAAAGTTCTTCGGCAATCACCACTGCATCCGGAGGTGGTGGACGGACCTCGCTGCCGTCCCGGCCCGAGAGGGTCCGGAGAAGCCGATTGCAAACGAACCGCAAATCCGAGAACCGTTCGCGGATGTATTCGTTGTCCACGCGCAGAAACCGTTCTTCCCAGATGTCGAGGGTTTTGCGCACAGCCCATTCCGCATTGACCAGTTCTTCGGCGACAAGTTTTTCAATGCTGTTCTGAAGTTCCCGATCCTGCAGCATCATCTGGTGGGCTTCGAGAATGTGGCCCGGGTCCCGGTGTTCCCCCTCGATCTGTTCCTTGATGTCTTCGAGTTGCTGGTACACCTGCAGGACTGCCAGTCGCAACCTTTCGATTTCCGATGGAACATCCATGTCCCCAATGTGGCGCTGGGGCCAACTGATCTGGGTTTCCCCACGGATGACGTGGACCCTTCCGATGACGATGCCGGGAACCACTCCCTGTCCGAAAAGGAAAATGTTTCGTATGGACATATGTTACTCGTGAAATCCCGAGGAAACCAGTTTTTCCAGGGCCTTCAGTGCGTCAGGTGCATCTTCCCCCACGGCCCGGATGTTCAACCGACAACCCTTGTATGCCAATAGGCCCAACAGACCCATGATACTCTTGCCGTTGGCGGTCAACCCATCGTAGGATACCTCGATTTCCGACTGGAACCGGACGGCTGTTTCCACAAACAATTTGGCCGGGCGGGTGTGCATGCCCTGTTCATTGACGAGTTCAACTTCCAGATCGTGATGCATGCGTGCTTCCTGTGGGCCTGGCCCGGTCAGAGCGTCATGAACCCCTGGCGTCCCGATGTGCGATCCGGGGTTCATAACCGGCTTCGGACAGTCGTTTGTAAAGGGCTTCTGCCACATATACACTTCGGTGTCGGCCACCCGTGCAACCGATGGCCAGAGTGAAATAGGCCTTGCCTTCACTCCGATAGCGTGGCAGTAAATATAAAACGAGATCCTGCAATTTGTCAACAAACTCTCCTACTTCGGTTCTGGTTTCCAGAAACGCCTGGACCGGCGGGTCTGTTCCCAGCAGGTCAGCCAGACCCGACACGAAATAGGGGTTCGGAAGAAAACGCACGTCCACCACCATGTCGGCATGCACGGGAAGGCCCCTGGAAAAACCGAAGGATTGCAACTGCACCTGCAAGGGCGGTGGATCATAGTCCGAAAAGAAAGAAAACACACGGGCCCGCAGTTCATGGGGTGAAAATTCCGAAGTGTCCAGAATCCAGTTAACGTCCTTGCGCAATTCCTCAAGAAGAGCCCGTTCACTGGCAATGGTTTCCTGCAACTGTTCCCCGTCGGCGAGGGGGTGGGGTCGCCGGCTGGCCTGGTACCGGGAGACGATGACAGATTCGGACGCCTCCAGGAACAGGATTTCCACCGTATGATTCATGCGCAACAATTGGGCCTTGACACCCTGCCAGTGGGACAGGAAATCCGCGTTGCGGATATCAATGGCGATGGCGGCTTCCGGATAGTCCTCATGGGCCATGAGCAAGGACGCGAACCCGGCCATGAGGGGAACGGGCAAATTGTCCACGGCAAAAAAACCCAGGTCTTCGAGCGCATGAAGCGCCAACGTTTTTCCGGCACCGGAAAGTCCTGTAACAATCACCAAGCGCATATCGGTTAATCCTCGTGTCCCGGGGCCTTACTGTACTGAAAAATCAGTCCACGCCATGGGAAGTTTCCTGGGCCCTGGCGGCCAGAACCTGATCCAGGGAATCATGAAATGCCCGGGCACTGTTGATGCCCCTTTGTTTGAGCAGGCGGTCCCGTGCCGCCACCTCGATGATGGTTCCCACCGATCGCCCCGGGCGGACCGGAATGATGAGAAGGGGCAGTTTGATGTCCAGAAATTCCCGGAACTGCTCGTCCATCCCCAGGCGGTCGTAGAACTTGGTAGGGGACCATTCCTCGATTTCCACCACCAGTTCCACCTTTTTGGAATCCCTGACGGCAGCGGGACCGAAGAGACTGGGGATGCTGATGATGCCCAGACCACGGATTTCCATGTGGTGTCCCACCAGGGGGCGCCCCCGGCCAACCAGATGGAGAGGATGGTGCTTTTGCAGTTCCACCATGTCATCGGCAACGAGTCGTTGCCCCCGGGTGATCAGTTCCAGGGCGGCTTCGCTCTTGCCGATGCCGGATGGACCCTGAATCAGGACACCGATGCCCATTACATCCACCAGCACTCCATGAACGGTGATGCTTTCCCGTGTGTTTTCGTCGATGTATGTTTCCAGATTGTCAAGCAGCCGGCTGGTCAGAAGGGGCGTGACGAAAAGGGGAATCTTTTCCTGGTCACAGGTCTTCAGAAGAAGCCGGGGCACGGTCAGGTTTTTGGTGACGATGATGCAGGCCGGTTCGATGGAAACCAGTTGTTCCACGGGAACCGTGCGCTGGCGTCCCCGGAGTTGGTTGAAGTAGGAAATCTCCTTTTGCCCGAGGACCACGATGCTGTGGGTGGCGTTTTCCCGATCCACCCCGGCGAGCAAAAGTCCTGCCTTGAACAGGTGGGTGTTGGTGATTTCCTTCCAGAGGTTTTCCGCACCGGCGATGCATTTCAGTTGCAGAACGAGCCTTGCATCTTCAAGCAGTTGGCGGACGGTGAGTCGACTCATGGGATATCCGGGGATGCGTCCGGTGTTTTCGTTTGCCGGCGATCCCTCAAAGTATCCACGGGGAAGGCCGACCTGTCAACCAGTGAGATTGCCTTGACCCGGGCATTTTTCCGTCACCAATCAAGAAATTCTACCTTTTCCGGTTTGATTGTGGTAAAAAACAGGACTCCTGTATGGCCTGGTTCCGGCGGGAGTTACCCGCCGGTTTTTCCTGTTGAGGAACATGATGAGCAAAACCCCACCTGAGAATGTGTCGGAAAGCCTTGACCCCAAAGCCCTCCTCACCGAACTTTTGCGTACGCAGGAAGAACGGGATCGCTTGTGGGCTGAAACAACGTTGTTGCGGGAAAAAATCGTTTTGGCGGGTGGCTCCGGCAAGGATGTCAGGCTTCCCGCATCGTCACTTTCCGAACGCCTGGCGGAACTGGCGGCAGAGCTTGGCAAGGTGGCCCGTGACCTGACCGAAAGTGTCGTATCCCGCCCGGCCCTTGACACGGAACTGCAGGAACGCGTGGAGCGGCTGCAGGTGGAACTCGAAGGGAAAAAGTCGGAGTTGGCCATCAAGGACGGAGAGTTGCAGGAGGCGCAGGAACACAATGACGCGCTGGAAACCCAGATTCGGGTATTGGAGATTTCCCGGCGGGTCGAGGCAGCGGATGCGGAACCTGTGGACCGGATTGACTTCGAGCCTGGGGATCTGGGTGCCCAACTGGTGTCGGCCCTTGAACGGGAAGACCAGTTGCTGATCCGGCTGCACCAGATGGAAACCACGCTTTCCCACCGGATGGCGGATCAGTTGTCGTTGCTGGAAAAGGACAAGCAGATTCAGCAGTTGAAATATTTCCTGCATCAGGGCGCCCAGGATTTTGAAAAACTCCAGACACGGAACCGGCATCTGGAGGGGGAAACCCTGCAGCACAAACACCGCATCATTGAATTGCAGACGGCGCTGGAACGGTCACAGGAACAGTCCCGTACGGCCGCAAGACGCATGCAGGAGCAGATTTCGAAGCAGACGGCCCAGGTGAAAACCGCCGAAAGTTTCCTGCGGGAAGCCGAAATCCGGCAGGAAAACCTGGAGGACGAGGTGGAGCGTCTGCAGGCACATATCATCCAGATGGAAGAAAAACTTGCGCAGGGTGCCGGGCAACTGGAACTTCTGCGTCACGAGGCTTCCCGCGCAGCAACCTTGCAACAGGAACTTGAAGAACTTGGTCATGAAGTGGAACGGCTGGAGACGGAAAACCGGCTTCTGGTCAGTGAGCGGGATGAACTGTCAGAACATGTTGCCCTTCTGGAAGAGAACGGGACCGAACTTGACTCCCGTGTACTGGAGGAAACCCGCCAGGTGGAGGAGTTGGCCGTACGCATGGAAGAGATGGCCACCCGGGAGCAGGACCTGCAACGGGAGATTGACGGTTTGCGTTCGGATTTCGAAAGCCGCCTTCTGGCCGCATCGGAACTCCTCGACGAGAAACAGCGTTTTCTGGTGGAACTGGAAGCCACCCTGGCACGAACACAGAAGGAATTGGTAGCTGAAAAGGAAAAAGGCGTCCGGGGCGAAAAACTCTCCACAGAACTGCAGCAGCAACTGGATGAGTTTCAGAGGAAACATGACTCGGCCGGTGACAGGTTCGCACGGGATTTGTCGGTCAAGGACCGGCAGGTGCAGGAACTGGAAAGCCGCTGTGCCCAGTTGCAGGTGGATGTCACCCGGATGACCGCACAACTGAAGGAGTCCGATGCAAAGAAGGTGGAAATGACCCGTTGGGCGGAACAACTCCGGGAGGAATTGGCCCAGGTGCAGCAGACGCTGGAATCGGAAATCCGGAAGAGGACCGGTTCCGAAGACAGGATGCGCCAGATGGAGGAGCAGATGCCCGAGATCAGGCGCCTGTTTGATGTGATCGAAAAGCAGGTGGATGGATTCGAGGACAATCTGGCAATCGAGGAGGAACGCACCGCACGGCTTTCGGAAAACCTCGACAATCTCGCCGGAAGCATTGATTCGCTTTTCAGCCGCATCTGTGCCCAGGTGGAAAGGATTGACTCCGAGCGCAAGGTGCTGGCGGACAAACTGGATGAACTGGAAGAGGAAAACCGGATGCTGCAGGATGCCTCCGGGGATGCCGATGTCGGTGAAATTGCCCGCCAGCAGTCAACCATTCAGGATCTGAACACCCAACTGGGAATCATGGAAGGGGATCTGTTGACCCTTCAGGTGAAAATGCAGAACCAGATTTTGCCGGCCCTGGAAAACCTCAGTCGGGTAAGCGGGGATCTCGAAGTGCTGGGCATGCTCAACGCCGCAGAGGAACTGAAGCGTATTGTTACGGGTCTTTCCGCCCTCATCAGGATCGACAAATGACCGTATCCACCCATATTCTCTGCATTGATCAAGGCACCACCGGCACCACTGTCGTGGTTCTGGATGAAAGTTTCGAGGTGAAAGCCCGTGGGTACGCTGAAGTTTCCACGGACTATCCAAAGCCCGGCTGGGTTGAGCAGAATGCGGACAACCTGTGGGATGCCACGGTGAAAGCCATGGGTGCCGCGCTTTCATCAGGCGGGATCACTCCTGCCACGATTGCAGCCATAGGCGTCACCAACCAGAGGGAAACGACCATCCTGTGGGATCGCCAGACCGGACGACCCGTGTGTGAAGCCATTGTATGGCAGTGCCGACGTACGGAGGGCATCTGCTCGGAACTCAAATCCCGGGGCCTGGAAGATTTCTACAGGCGAAGCACCGGTCTGGTGCTGGACCCGTATTTTTCCGGGACAAAAATCAGGTGGCTGCTGGACAAGCATCACCTGCAAACCCGTGCGAAAAAAGGTGAATTGGCATTTGGTACCGTGGACAGTTTTCTTGTCCACAGACTTACGGGGGGAAAGGTCCATGCCACTGACAGCACGAACGCCTCCCGCACGCTCTTGATGAACCTCCGTTTTGGGCAGTGGGATGACGCCCTTCTGGAACCTTTGGGCATTCCGCGGGAAATCCTGCCGGAAATCCATCCTTCCTGTCACCGTTTCGGTGTTACCCGGGGTGTTCCGGGACTGCCGGACGGCATTCCGGTCACCGGAGTACTCGGGGATCAGCAGGCAGCGCTGTTCGGACAAGGGGCCATCACGGATGGCGCCATGAAGTGCACCTATGGGACGGGTTCCTTTCTGGTGATGAATGTGGGATCCCGGGTTCCCCTCGCCGATGGACTTCTGGCCACGGTCGCATGGAACCTGAACGGGAAACTGACCTATGCGCTGGAAGGATCCGCCTTTATTGCCGGCGCTGCCGTCCAGTGGTTGCGGGATCAACTGGAGTTGATCCGGTCGGCTCCGGAAATCGAGTCGCTGGCGGAAACCGTTCCCGACTCGGGGGGAGTATTTTTTGTTCCGGCATTGACCGGGTTGGGGGCACCGCACTGGAAGCCGGATGCCCGGGGCCTGTTCTGGGGGCTGACCCGTGGCACAAAAAAGGGTCATCTGGCCCGGGCGGTCCTGGAAGGCATTGCCCTGCAGAACCTCGATCTTGTACATTTGATGGAGCAGGCTGCCGGACTGACCATCCCTCACCTGAACGTGGACGGTGGGGCATCCATGAACAATCTGCTCATGCAGTTCCAGGCGGACGTCATCGAGCGGGAACTGCATCGCCCTTCCAACACGGAAACCACGGCTACCGGAGCCGGCATGATGGCCGCCCTCGGTATCGGCCTTCTGGACAATATTTCGCAGATTCCGGGATTGATTCGCCTGGATCGCCGGTTTTCCCCCACCATGGACCAACAGCGCGTTCGGTACTATACTGATATGTGGCGCAAGATGGTCACGCTGGCGTAAGAAAGGCCTTTTCCATGAAGGAACCCCGATCAAATGCTTCTGGATCCAGTCCGCCGCAGGGGAAACAGCCTCGTGGTCCCAAACCGACCATACACATACTCCCGCCACCGACGGGCCTGTCTCCCGTGGTCAGCCAGGAACTTCAGGATGAGGATCTCTCCGAAGAGCGTACCAAGGTCACCAAACTGAAAAAGGACGCCATCACGGATTCTTCCATCACGAATCCGGAGGGGTTCCTCTTGATTCTGTATCCTCCCTCGGCCGGTCTCGGTCAGCGCATTTCCATTCCGGTCAACACTTCCGTCAGCATCGGACGTCATCCTGATTGCAGTTTTCAAATCAACGACGACAGCGTCAGTCGCCGGCATGCCGAAGTATACAATGATGGCAACGGAAATTTCACCGTGAAGGATCTGGGGTCCACCAACGGCACCCATGTCAATGACTCACCCATACGGCGACAACGGGCCCTGGCGAACGGTGACAGGTTGCGCATCGGGACAGTGCTGTTGAAATTCCTGACGGGTAATGACATCGAAAACAGTTATCATGACGATGTATATAAATTAACCATTTCCGATGCATTGACGGAAACCTACAACAAGCGCTACCTGCTGGACTTTCTGGATCGCGAGATTGAAAAGGTAAAAAGGACCGGTCGACCCATGAGTTTTGTCATGATCGATATTGACCGCTTCAAGGTGCTCAATGACACCTACGGGCATCTTGTGGGAGACCTGGTCCTGCGGGAAGTGGCCAGACGCATTGCGGGAACCGTGCGCAAGGGCGAGGTTTTTGCCCGTTATGGCGGGGAGGAATTTTCGGTGGTTTTGCCCGAAACGGACCTGGAAGGAGCCATGGAATTTGCCGAACGTGCGCGACAGCAGGTGGCGGCAAGTCCATTCGAGGCGGAAGGGAACCGCATTCCGGTCACCATCTCCCTGGGGGTGACCGAACTGGTGCCTCCCTATGATGACATCCGGCCCGAAGGGTTGATCGCCCGGGCCGATACAAAGTTGTACGAAGCCAAGAACGCCGGCCGCAACTGTGTCAGGAACTGAACATGACATCGCGTCTCTCCTTGTTCCTTCTTCCCTTTTTGTTCCTGCTCTCTTGTGGTACCGCAGGGGGGCCGTGCCATGCCGAACTCCGGCATCTGAAGACTGGCAAGGTCCATACGGTGGCCGGTCAACTCGAAGCCTACAACAACCGCAACGTGGCCCTGTTTTCCTCCTTCTTCCACCCGGACGTGGAATTGTACAGGCTAGGGGAGTCAGAACCCTATCTGAAGGGTATCCAGGGCCTCAGGGAAACCTATCGCAAGATGTTCCGGGAATCGCCCAAACTGCACTGCAAGGTGGTACGCCGCATGAAGTTGGGAGATTTCGTGGTGGACGAGGAAATCGTCACGGGTATCCGCCAGTCCGGCCCCGTGCACGCCATCGCCATCTATGAACTTCGGGACAACCGGATCTTCCGTGTCTGGTTCATCCGGGGTCGCTGAGTTTTTCGCACCCCAGTTTTTCAAACACTTCCCGCCGCCGGGATGCCGGAATGCTCACCCGCGTGGGCATGCCCCCCCCCAGATGGAACAGTTCCAGGAAATTGATGCCGGAATGGAACGCCGATGCCACCGTCAGCGCCCCCGAATTCTCGACGATGGACACCCGTGCCAGTTTCTGCCCGTGCAAAAGCAGTTCCGTCTTGTCGAAGCGGATGTTGTCCGGAACCTTCACATGGGCCACGTCATTGTCAATCCTGTATTGTGACGCCCACTGGAGTGTCGCCTCCTCGAGTTGGTCGTAAAGGCGTGCGGCTGCCTGGATGGTTTCCATGTGGTTTTTCGTGACGGGGCCTTTGGGGGAGGTCAGATACCGGACTACGGCGACCTTCAGGTGCTCGTCCTGGAATCTGGCGCGCAGGGCGCGGTCGATGAGTCGACCGGTGGGTGACAACTCTCCGGAGCGGGTGTCCACGGCCACGGCATCCGCGTCCGCCTCCCGGTAGGGCGCGACACCCCCCGTAATCCAGCGGACGGCACTGTAGATGCCGTCAAAATCCAGGTGGCAGACCAGGGTGTCCGCCGGTCCCAACAGCCGTACCACCTCTTCGGTGACCATGGGGGCACATGCAGGGCAGGCGCTTTTGTCAGCCAGCACGAAGCGCGGATCCCCCCGGTAGCGTTCGTGGTAGGGATGTTCGTGGTGATCCACCCAGGCGCAGAGCCGTTCCCCGAGTTTTTCCAGAAAGGGACCGGTCATGCTTTCGAAGGAGGGAGACAGTCCCAGGGCACAAAAACCCAGATCCAGCACAGCCACACGCCCCTGTAGTTTTGATGGATCCGGCAGTTTTTTCGGGCTGGCGAAGACCAGATGGGGAAAGACAGGGGGCATGGGTGGCCTACAGGCCGACCAGTGTGTTGAATTCGGCGATGGCTTTTTCCCATTCGGGAATCACGGAGAAAATGCGATCCCAGAATTCGGGATACCACAATTCGTCCAGATGGCGGGGATCCTTGGCCTGCTGCTCCACCCATGTGAAGTATTTCAGGTTATGCAGGGCCTTGCGGTCCCAGTACCCCAGTTCGCGGTAATGTTCCTTGCCCTGACGCACCATGGCGCCTTCGTAGACGAGCATGGCGCGCTCCCGGGAGAAGGGACCATAGTGGGTGGCCATTTCCGTGAGGCGACTGCCGTACATCTCCGAACTGTCCGTGAAAATGGTGAAGATGACGTCGTTTTCGTCCATCTCGAAGTATTTTGCGGTCTTGATGGATGCCAGCAGGTTGCACACGCTGGAGATCCCCAGAAGGGGAAGTTGTTCAATCAGGGCATCAGTTGCGCCGAGTTCCTTCAGATAGGCAATCCCCTCGGGTTCGTTGAACATGCGGTACAGTTGCATGGTGTCTTCATCGTCGATGGCTGCTACGGCATCGGTGTTGCGGACATTGTGGACCCACGGGATGTGTTTGTCGCCAATGCCTTCGATCCGGTGTGCGCCGAACCCGTTCAGGTACAGGGTGGGGCACTGCAGGGCTTCGGTGGCTACCATGCGCATGGACGGGAAGTGCTTGCGAAGCCGTTCCCCGGCGGCAATGGTACCCGCAGAACCGGTGGCACTGACATAGCCTGCAAACCGGCTTTTTTCCGTGCGAAGGAGTTCCCAGAGTTCCATCAGTGCGGAACCGGTGACCTCATAATGCCAGATGCAGTTGCCGAACTCGTCGAACTGGTTGAAAATCACCGCATTTTTGTCGGTGTTGCGGATTTCCCAGCATTTGTCGTAGATTTCCTTGACATTGGATTCCGAGCCCGGGGTGGCAATGACTTCGGAGCCGATTTCACGCAACCAGTCAAAGCGTTCCTGGCTCATTTCCTCGGGGAGGATGGCCACTGGCGTACAGGCCAGAAGGGCGCAGTCGAACGCACCGCCCCGGCAGTAGTTGCCGGTGGAGGGCCACACCGCCCGATGTACAAGCGGGTTGAATTCCCCCGAGATCAGGCGGGGAGCCAGACATCCGAACGCGGCGCCGACCTTGTGGGCTCCGGTGGGGAAATACTTGCCCACCAGTCCCACGATCCTGGCTTTGACCCCCGTGATGGAGGACGGAAATTCCATATAGTTGGCGTTTCCGAAAAGGCCGGTTTTCACGTCGTTCTTCCATGTGATGCGAAACAGGTTGATGGGATCGATATCCCAAAGGCCAACGGAGGGCAGTTTCGCCTTGATATCAGATGGAATCTTTTCCGGATTGCGCATCTGTTCGAATGTGGGGATGCGGATGCCGCGTTCCCGGCAACGTTGCGCCGTGATTTTCATGACTTCTTCGTTGAAATGCAATTGGACTGGATTGTACATGTCAGTCGCCTCCTCAAGCTGTCCATTGTTACCGTTTTGGTATGGAAACGGCAAGGGAAAAGGTTCTTTTTGATAATTTGTCCTTTGGTCCTTCCTGCTATTCAGGGCTGGGGCCAGGTTACCTCGAAAAGGTCCGAGAATTGCTCGACGAGGTTTACCTGCACAATCTCCATGCGAATCAGTGCGGTGTCCTGATCGGCGAGAAAGCCCTCCAGGTGCGGGTGGCGTGAAAGGAACCTGCCTGCAAAAAGTTCACGCTCCTGGCCCGGGGGAATTTCCCGCGCCACCCCCATGACGGTGATCGCGTAGGGAACTTCCGTTTCCCGTCGTTCCCGGTTGTCCAGCAATAGGGAAACGTGCCCGTGGCCCTGCAGGTTGGCGTACTTGCGGGTGTTCCTTTTTGTGGGGAAGAGAAATGCAAGGGCATCCCCTGTAAGTGCCACGGACACAAGCGATGTATACGGAAACGTTTCTCCGTGGGTGGCAAGGACTGCAAGAGGGTGATCGTCAAGGCGCTTTTTCAGGATGTTCCTGTCAAATGGACCCGATGTCATGTTGTATTCCTTTGGGTCAGTCCCGGAAGAAGCGGCGGATGGCCGGCAAAAGGGGGATGTCCGCGGGGGTGAGATCCAGGGAGTCGAGTTCCTCCATGGGTACCCAGCGCAACTCCTCGTGATCGAGGGCCACCGGTTCCCCGGTGGCAGAGACAACTTCGAAGGCCACCAGGCGGATGACGCCGAAATCATAGGCGTGTTCCACTTCGGCAATGTGCTGCCCGATGATGGCCGTCACGCCGAGTTCTTCCTGCAGTTCCCGGGCGAGGCAATGCTCGGGGGTTTCATGGGGTGCGGGTTTTCCGCCGGGGAATTCCCAGAACCCGCCCAGGCGTTTTCCCACGGGTCGCCGGCCCACCAGAACCCGGCCGTTCCGGACCCAGATGCCTGCGGTGACGAGGTTCACGACACCACCACGTTGGCCAGGCGTCCCGGCACGTAGATGAACTTGCGCACCTGCTTGTCACCGATGAATTCCCGGGTTTTCGGACTGGCCAGAACCCGTTCCCGCACGGTGGCCTCGTCGGCACCGGTGGGAACCATGAGCCGGTCGCGCACCTTGCCGTTGATTTGTACCACCAGCTGGAATTCGTCATCGGTGATGAGGTTTTCATCAGGTTCTGGCCAGAAACCCCGGGCCAGTTCGGATGTTTCCCCGAGAAGTTCCCAGCATTCTTCCGCCAGATGGGGGGCAAACGGCGCCAGCATGCACAGGCCGACGCGCACCGCCTCACGGCCTGCGGCCGCCTGGGCGTCCGTTTCCGGGCGGAAGGTGCCCAGTTCATTGAACAGAACGCGGATTTCGGCAAGAGCAGTATTGAAATGGAACCGCTCCATATCGGAGGTTACCTTCTTCAGGGCACGGTGGGCGGTCTTGAGTACTGCGGCTTCCGGCTGGACTCCGGCAGCCGGTGTGGGGCGTTCGATGGTTTCCTGGACCACCCGCCATACCTTTTGCAGGAACTTGTGGGCCCCTTCCACCGCAGAGTCGCTCCACTCCAGATCCCGCTCGGGAGGACTGTCCGAAAGCACGAAAAAGCGCACGGTGTCAGCCCCGTAACGGTCGATGTAGGTCTGGGGATCCACCACGTTCTTTTTCGACTTGGACATTTTCTCCACGCGACCGGTTTTCACAGGATTGCCGCAGTGGACGCAGGCTCCTGCGTCGGTGACCTCATGGGGGAACAGCCAGTCATGCTCGGTGCAACGGGCCGTGGGCATGGTCACCATTCCCTGGGTCAGCAGGTTCCGGAAGGGTTCGTCAAAATCCAGGTATCCCAGATCCCGCAGCACTTTGGTGAAGAACCGGGCGTAGAGCAGGTGCATGACTGCATGCTCCACACCACCGATGTACTGGTCCACGGGGGC
Organism: uncultured Kofleriaceae bacterium; assembly: GCA_964618145.1. GTDB lineage: Bacteria > Myxococcota_A > Polyangia > HGW-17 > HGW-17 > HGW-17. The sequence continues at coordinate 13,888 of CAZTZR010000042.1, read as the reverse complement.
AAAATAGGCGACTTCGGACCGGTCGAAGATATCCTTGTCAAACCGCGGGCTGCAGTAGCGCAAGAAATACCAGGAGCTTTCCATGAAGGTGTCCATGGTGTCGCAGTCACGTTCGGCGCCGCCGCCGCAGGAAGGGCAGTTCACGTGTTTCCAGGAAGGATGGTTCACCAGGGGGGAGCCGCCCTCCATGGAGGCCCAGTCCACGTCGTCGGGCAGACGCACCGGCAGGTCGGCTTCGGGCACCTTCACAATGCCGCAGGAAGGACAGTGGATCACGGGAATGGGAGTTCCCCAGTACCGCTGGCGTGAAACGCCCCAGTCCCGCAGCCGGAAGTGCACCGTGCCCTCGCCGAATCCCTGTTCGGCCAGGTAGGTGATGGTTTTTCCGATGCCTTCCGCGGAGGGTGTTCCGGTCATGGGGCCGGAATGGACCATGGTTCCGGGTTCCACCATGGCGGCGGTCAGCAGGCTGCCGTCTTCGGGGGTGTCTTCCTTTTGGATCACCACTTCGATGGGCAGGCCGTATTTCTTCGCGAAGTCGAAATCCCGCTGGTCATGGGCCGGGACCGCCATGACGGCGCCCGTGCCGTAATCCATGAGCACGAAGTTGGCGATGTACACCGGAACCTTGCGTCCGTTCACGGGGTTGATGACATGGCGGCCGGTGAAACAGCCTTCCTTTTCCGCATCTTCGCTGGTGCGTACGGACCGATCCTCGTTGCGCACCCGGTGGACAAAGGCGGACACCTCCGCTTCCCGGTCGGTGCCGGCGGCCAGTTTCAGGGCCAGGGGATGTTCCGGCGCCAGACTCATGAAAGTCACACCCCAAAGCGTGTCCGGACGCGTGGTGAACACCTCGATGGCGTCCGTGCCGTCCTGGGGATTCTCCAGGGGAAAACGGATGCGGGCGCCTTCGGAGCGGCCGATCCAGTTGCGCTGCATGGTGAGGACCTTCTCGGGCCAGCCGCCCTCGAGTTTGGAGAGGTCATCGAGCAGACTCTGGGCGTAGCGGGTGATCCGCAGGAACCACTGCACCAGTTCCCGCTGCAGCACGGTTTCGCCACAGCGCCAGCAGGCGCCGTTTTCCACCTGTTCGTTGGCCAGCACCGTCTGGCAGGTGTGGCACCAGTTCACGAAAGAACTTTTCCGGTAGGCCAGGTCCCGGTCCATCATCTGCTGGAAAACCTTCTGTTCCCACCGGTAGTATTCCGGGTGACAGGTGGCCAGTTCCCGGTCCCAGTCATAACTGTAGCCCAGGGATTTCAACTGGGCCCGCATCTGGCGGATGTTCGCATAAGTCCATTGGGCCGGGTGTACGTGGGCCTTGAGGGCGGCGTTTTCCGCCGGAAGGCCGAAGGCGTCCCATCCCATGGGGTACAGGACGTTGCGGCCCTTCGCCCGGTTCAGGCGGGCCACCACGTCCCCGATGCTGTAATTGCGCACATGACCCATGTGGAGTTTTCCGCTAGGATAGGGGAACATCTCCAGAACGTAGGTTTTCGGCCGTTTCGGGTCGGCGATGGTCGTAAAAAGGCCTTTTTCCCGCCATACGGTCTGCCATTTGTTCTCGATTTCGGTGAAATTGTAGGGATTCATGTGCACTCCTGTGGCCCGGCCGGAGGGGCACCTGCGGGTCCGGCTGGGCAAAACCGCCTCATGTATAGGCATTTTGCAGGTTTTGTGAAGCTAAAAATGGGTTCAGACCCAGTGGGGGGTGATCATATGGCGCCGGAATCCCAGGACTCTTGTGGGCACAGGTTATAGTTGCAGGTTCCGTCGTCGCACCATTCGCTGGTGCAGTGCCGGTCATCCGTGCAGGCGGCTCCGATGCCCACGCGGATATGGCACAGATTGTCCACACCACAATAATGACCCGGCCAGCATTCTCCCTCCAGGCAAGGTTCCTGGTCCCCGGGCAGTTTTTTGCACAGGCCGGGTTCCTCCATGTCACCCGTACATATGGCACGCTGGCCCAAATCGCATACCAAGGTTTCGCCGTTGCACGTCTGGCCGAGGGCCACCACGGTAATGGCCGTACAACGACCGGTGGTGTCGTCGCAGACCAGGTCCGGACCGCAGGTCAGTCCCCAGGAACCATCCAGGTTGCATTCGTCGTTGAGGTTCAGCCAGGGCTGACAGGTACCCTCCCAGTTCTGGAAATCGGTGACCACACAGGAAAGGCCATGGGCGCACTGGGAAGAATACTCGCACTCTTCTCCCGGTTCCGCCAGCAGCAATTCGTCCGTACAGACTTCCTCGCGGTAATCACAGAAAAGACCGGCATTGCACTGGGATGACTGGAAGCAGGTTCCCCCCTTGGGCAGGGTTTCCGCACAGACCCCCGGACAGGCGATCGTCTGATCACACCAACCACTGGCACACTGGTAATCACTGTAGCAGGATTCTCCCGTCGCCAGGCTTCCCGTCAGGATCTGGCGGCATTCCGGAATCATGTCGGGGTCTTCGTCGCACGCAAGTTGTTTCATGGCATTCTGGCATGCGGACATTCTGGACGAGTTGTAGGATGCCCCGTTTTCCAGGGCATACTGGAAATCAAGCATGATGTGGTCCCCGAAGAGGACTTCCATGAAAGTCTGGCAGGCAGTCTTGTCCATGCCGTTGAACCAGGAACCGGGCTGCGGGCATCGCCCAATGAATTCACAGTAACTTCCGGTCATGTCAGACAGCAACTTACGGGATAATTCCTCATTGGTCATTTTTTTTGATTTTTTGTCATCGCAGGAAAAAGAGGACAAAAAAGACATAATAATTGCAAAAAGAATGAAACGCCGCATAAGATACCTCCACAAGTTTGAGTTTCCCGACACCACACCGGTGACGTCATTGTACTATAACAGAACAAAGTATGAATTGCAAATCGAGCGGGCGCACTGGCCAGGGCAAACGCGACCTGGGGATTGAGGGTGGATGCCAAGACAGAAAAACCCCGAAAAAAGGGTGAACCATTATGGCCCGCCGGTGGACCTTTAGTCCTGAAACGGGGTGTCTCGCCCGGAGGACTACATGTATTTTCCGTGTCTGGATCGGTTGAAAAAGACTCTTCTCCTGTTCGCCTGTGCAGCGGCATTTATGGCCTGTCAGACCGGGATCATGCAGCCCATTGCAGACAAACCGGACGGCGGAGACCCGGTCAACAACACCAACAACCAGAACCAGTCCAACAATACAGTGTGTGCGGACTCCGGGAACCCCTGCGGGGAGAGCGAAGACTGTTGCGAGGGGCAATGCAGTTTGATGCCGGACAAAAGCCGGATTTGCACAGGGGGCGCCTGCCTGGCAGAAGGCGCCTTGTGCCGGTTTTCCTCGGATTGCTGCACACTTTTCTGTGACAATGGCCTCTGCTCCGGAGACGGCCTTTGTGCTGTCATTTCTGACTCGTGCAACGCCCCGGTGGACTGTTGTTCCCATCAATGCACGGAATATGTCTGTACGGCCTCCGGGGCCCAGTGCCTGGGCACCGGTGAAGTCTGTCCGGAAGATGTGGCGTGCTGCACCGGAAACTGTTCTCCCGTGAACGGGGAAATGCGGTGCATGAACTTCGAATCGTGCCGGTCCGAAGGGGAACTCTGTTTTTCCAGTTCGCAATGCTGCAGTGAAAACTGCATGAGTTACGGCATTGGAAATTCCTTTTGCGGAGCATCTACCTGTCGGCCGCCAGGGGAAATCTGCCAGGTCAATCAAATCTGTTGTTCCGGTTCTTGTGTGGATGACGGAACGGGAGTGAAACGTTGTGAGTGAATTCATGCCAACTGCGACTTGCAGTTTCTTTACAAAAAGGAGGGAAATCATGAAAACCCGAATCAGGAAATTTCCGGGAAACTTCTTGTTGATGTGGTTGCTGGCATTCGCCGGATGGACCGGATGCAAGAATCAGGTTGATGGGCCGGTGCCGCGCTTTGGCCAGGTGGAGCCCGAAGTCGTGTGCAACCAACTCGAAACCTGGGTGGAAATCAACGGGGAGGATTTTTCTCATTCGGCGGTGGATGCCCTCACGGATGAACAGAAGATGGCCCTGCCGAAGATCACCCTGTATCTGGGCGCCGACATTGACGGGAGCGATTTTGGATCCGCCCAGGAGTTCGTCCTGAATCCGGACCCGACGGATGTGGCCAACACGAGGGTTCGATGGAGCAGTTCAAAAAAACTCTCCTTTCTGGTGGACGAGGCCCTGGGGCTTCCCCGGGGCATCTACGATGTCCTGATCCAGAATCCCACGGGGGGAAAGGACATGAAAATACGTGCGTTCACGGCGGTTCCGCCGCCTGTGCTCCACAGCGCGCTGCCTACCCCCGTTTGCACCGAACAATACGTCAACGAAATTGAACTGACCGGGGAATGGTTCCTGAAAATCGGGGAAGCACTCCCCACGGTTCACATCAACGGCGTGGATTTCACCCCCACGGCCATGGAAAACTGTGAAGAGGTGGTCACTCCGCGTGGGGATGTCCAGCGGTGCGACACCATCCGGATCACGGTGGGAATCAACGAGGTGGGGGTGGGAGCCCATGCCGTGAGCGTTACCAATCCTGCCCCGGCCAACTGCACGTCATCGGACCCGGTGATCCTGCACATCCTTCCGCGCCCGGCGGTGGTGGATGCCGTGGAGCATCCGCTGTGTGTGGCCCAGGGGGACAGGCACCTGACGGTCCACGGTTCGGATTTCCTCATCATCGGGGGCGTCGATCCGACAGTGACCATCGGCGGAGTGGCTGCCACCGTGGTGGATGTGTACGGTTGCGATACCATCGAAGGCCTGTCCACCACCATGACCTGCACGACCATTGATGTCGTGGTGAGTCAGGAATCCCTGGAGGCCGGTGTTCATGCCGTGGTGGTACACAATCCGGAATCGGCGCAATGTGTTTCCACGGATGTCATCACCATCACGGTGGTACCGCCGCCTGTCCTTGTGTCCCTGGTACCGCAGCCTGTCTGCACGGCACAGGATGAAAACATCCTGCTGCTTTCTGGAACGGGGTTTTTGCAGATTGGAAACGCCGTCCCGGTACTGACCATTGGCGGGGTGGAAATCAGTTCGTTTGAACTCGGTTCCTGTACGGCGGTTCCCGGCACCGATGACACCGTCACATGCACTGAAATGTTGATCACGCTGCCTGCCGGGGCCATTGAGCCGGGGCTGCACGATGTGGTGGTGGAAAACCCGCTGCCTGCCGGCTGCACCAGTGAGGTCGAAGGCATGACTCCCGAAGACTCCGTCCGCCTGGCGGTGGTGCCGGATCCGGTTCTGGACGGGATCGAACCCAATCCCATCTGCCTGGCCCAGCAGGCCATGTCCATGACCCTGACCGGTTCAGGATTCCTGCGCATCGGATCGGATGTGCCTGTGGTCACCATCGGGCCGGTCCAGTTGGTGGATGTGGTTCTGAGCGAAGACACCTGTGTGCCAGTGCCTGGTGTGGACGATGTGGTCAGTTGCACCGAACTGACCGGCATGCTGCCCCAGGATTCCCTGGCCGAAGACGGGGGACCGTATCCGGTGACCATCACCAACCCGGCGCCGGCCGGTTGTCACAGCACCCAGACGGTGTTGCTGGAAGTCGCCCCGCCTCCGGATGTCACTTCCATCACCCCCACGGACCTGTGCACCGGTGGAGGCTTCTTCACCGTGGTGGGTACGGGGCTGCAGGGCATTTACGCTTATCTCGTGGATTCCGATGGCGGCGAGGTGCATCCTTCCAGCATCACGGTCAACGCAGAAGGAACGGAGGCTCTGATCGCATTCGGAGCAGGGTTGCGTCCTGCGGTGTACGATCTGCACGTGACCGGGCAGGGTGGCTGCGTGGACACGCTGGCGGCGGCGGTCACCGTTACCATCGGACCGGTCATTTTCTACATGGATCCCGAGGTGACCTACAGCGGCATTTCCGTGCAGGCAACCATTTACGGTTCCGGAATCACTTCGGCCCCGGCGTCGGTTTCCATAGCTCCCTCCGGCGGAGGCACCGAGATTCCCCTGACCAACGTCTCCTGGGATCCCTTGCGGCCCAATCGCATTCTGGCAACAATCCCCGCCGGACTGGAAGCCGGCGCGTATGACGTGTTCGTGTGGGGCGTTTCCGGGTGCGACGCGTTCCTCGCTGAAGGACTGACCGTGGTGTCCGAAGCCCGCATCGCGCTTCTTTCGCCCGCCATGGATCCGCGGTTCGGTCACGCCTACACCAATGTGGCCGTCAACATCCTGGCCAAGGCGGATGCCGATCTGCTGGCCGACGAGGTCAACTTCCTGCCGACTCCCCGGGCGTACCTGTCCAGTGTGGATCTCGGTACGGCCGAACCCCTGAGGGCAGTGGTCTTCGACGCATCGAACCAGTTGTCGGCCATTGTACCCCCGCTGCCGCCGGGAATGTACGATCTGGTGGTCATCAATCCTGGCTTGCCGGCCACGGTGGGCTACCAGGCCAACGCCTACGAGGCGGTGGAAGTGGCCCCGCCGGTCATCGACGATGTGGCGCCCACCAAGATCGAAACGTCGGGCGGCCAGATCATCTTCGTCAATGGCAATCACTTCAACAGTCCCTCGGTGACCCTGGAGTGTTCCGATGGCTCTACGCCGGCGGCGGTCATTGATTTTGCGGAATCCACCTACACCCGCCTTCGGGTAACCGTGAACGGAGGCATGACCCAACATGGTTCCGCCTGCGTGGTGCGTGTCACCAACACGGACAACAATACCTATGACGAGTGGTCGGCCATTTCCGTGACCAACCCGGCGGGCAACATCAGCCCGTTCATTCCGGGGACCACCACCCTGGAAATGGGGCGCAGGGCTCCTGCCGTCACCTTTGGCCGCGCCACCCGCAAGTCCCGCTTCCTGTATACCCTGGGCGGCGATGGCGGCGCATTCGGCAGCGTGATGGATACCATTGAACTGGCACCCCTGGGCCGGTTCGGAGATATCGGTCAATGGCGTTTTGCCAACAATCACCTGCCGGAGGGGCGGTCCATGGCCATGGCCAAGCAACTGGGACGCTTCATCCATGTCATCGGTGGCATGGACGCCACCGGGGTACCCCGTTCCGAGGTGTATCGTTCGAAGATCCTGGATCCGCTGGATGTTCCGCAGATCGTGAATGTGGATCTCCGTTTTGCGCCGTCGGGCGCCGGTCTGGAGACCGGCTCCTGGACCTACATGGTTTCGGCGGTGTTTGCGTCCACCGACGGGGACAACCCTGGCGGAGAAACCCTGCCCAGCGAAGCGGTGACGATCTTTGCCCCGGATGTACCCGATGGTGTCGAGATCGAATTGACCTGGGATACCATGGTGGGCACGGATGGCACGCCTGCGGTGGAATACCGGGTATATCGTACGCTGCACGTCAACGAGGGTGCCGCCGATGTCCGCCTGATGGCGGTGGTTCCCGGCACCGCTGCCGCGACCCACAGTTACACCGACGACAATCCGCTTGTCTTTGAGGACGACACGAAGTCGCCGCTTCGCATCGGTTCGCTGGGAGAGTGGCACATCATCACACTTCTGAACACGCCCCGGGCCGCCTACGGGTTCATTGACGTCACCGAATATGCCGCAGCCGGCGTGGAGCAAGGCAGCCTGGGATGTACCAACTACTGGTATGTGTTCGGTGGGGCCACCGATGCTGCGAACCAGAGCCTGACCTACGAGGTGTTCGACATTTCGTCCGGGGTGCTGGGCGCGCCGGTCGAGTTCACCGCCACCGGCACCATTTCGGCCCGCCGCGAACTGTCGGTGTGGGTAGCCACCCAGGGCAACTCCACCGCGCAAAACCTGAACACCTGCGAGTTCTACTTCTACGTGGGGCCGGGCGCATCGGGCACGTTTGCCACCCCCACTTCCCAGAGCACCGTACGCGTGACGAAATATGTGGGCGCGGCCGGCGGCCAGTTGCCCGATTTCGCCCAGGCCATGTCGGCACCCGCTCCGGTGGATTACATGGGCTACGCAGCCTTCTGGAGCGGCTCCTTTGTCTATGCCATGGGTGGACGCCAGGGGGGTATCATTTCCAATACCGTCAACGACGGCAACTGGAGTTTAGGTGCCGAGCCGATGCTTCAGAACATGAACAATGCGGCCAACAACCTGAGCCTTCCGAGATACCTGTACGGATACACCCGTGTGGGCGCGTTCGTCTACCTCGTGGGCGGCGTGACCACCGGCAATGCGATCACCGACAGTTCGGAATTCAACGTGCGTTGAGGAAAGGCAGGATTTACCATGCGGACACATCCATTTTTTCTGACAGTTCTGGCATGTCTTGTTTTCACCATTCCCGGCGCGGCGTACGGACAGGAGGGTGCTGCGCTGCCCTTTGCCGGCACGGCGGCCGTCAAACTGGGGGGGTCCTGGTTCGGGATGTTCTCCGAACTGGGGGCGGCGGCGAACGTGGAACTGGAAGGGGGAGTCCTGTTGCTGGAAAACCGGCTGGACGTCTCCCTGTCCATCGGGTGGGCCCGTCCGCCGGCATCCTCTTCGGGGGCGGATCCCCGATTTGAATCCGGCGATTATGCCTGGGATCTGACCCAGGACTTTCTGGTCTTCGGGTTGATGGGTCGCTACCGGTTCCTTTCCCCTGCCTCGGCCTACAACGTGTACGCCGGGGCGGGTCCCCGCCTTTTGTTGCTGCAAACGAAGGTGAACGGGGAAAGTGGTGCCCAGGGGTACGGGGAGAACACCCAGACGGAAACCCGGGTGGGCGGGGTTCTTGTGGGGGGAGGAGAGTACCGGCTCGGCCCCGGACAACTCGTGGTGGAGGCATCCTTCGGAATCGGCAGCATTGACGGTTTGATCACCGGCCAGGCCCTGGGCGCCGGCCTCGGGCTCCAGGTGGGCTACAGGTATGTGTTTTAGGTTGTGGAACAATACGCCGTGTCCGGAAGGGACGCCCGTATGTACCATCTTTCAGGGCAATCCTATCTGCAACCGGGAATGATTGTGTTTGACTTTTTCCGGGTTTCACGCATTCTGTGCGGGATCTGAAGTGTTTGGAAAAACCAGAGGAGTTTCCCATGAATATCAAAATTCCCATTCGGTTTTTTACTGTTTTGACCTGTGTCGGCATGTTGGTTCTGCTGTCTTGCAGCGACAAGAAGAAAAAGAAGGTGGAGGTGCTCGAATGCACCGGCTCCTGCGTGTGTGACGAGGAAACCCGCACCTGCACCTGCGAGGGTGGCACGGACTGTGTGCTGCAAGGAGATGCCGCCGGGGTCACGTTCAGTTGTGACGGCAACGCCACCTGTTCCTTGAGTTGCGGCACCGAGTGCCATGTGGAGTGTCCCGGCACCGCCGGATGCGAGGCCAGCCTGGGGGACGACAGCACGGCGGTCTGCAACGGCACCGGAAACTGCTTTTACGAGTGCCGCGGGGACTGTGTCGTGGATTGTCCGGGGGCATCCCGTTGCACGGTGGACTGTGCGGCTGGCGCCACCTGTGAAATCACCAGTTGCCCGCAGGTGAATGATTGCGGTGACGGGGTGCAGGCCTGCCGCACCACCTGTCCGTAATGGTCCGTCGGATTACCACAGGCCCACCCGCAGGCCGAAAAGAATCTCCAGACACGGGCATCCGGACCGGGCTACTTCTTCCGTGCCGAAGCGGATGCCCCCCCCGTGCCCGTGGATCAGTTCCGCAAGGACTACGCCTTCACGGTGCCATCATTGATGACCAACAACTTCGTCTACATCGTCAAGCCCTTGGCCCAGCCCGGCAAGAACGCCCCCACTGTGTTCATCGACGACGTGGCCATTCCCGAGTCTTCCTTCTCCAACGCCATCGGCGGCACTTTTTCGAGTAAAATGACAATGTCCCGTTCGGCGATTTTCCCTGGCAAGAGGTCCCCCGGATGACGAAACGACAGGAACACCCCAAAGCGCAGGATCTCGTCGGGTTGATAGCCCGTGTGGTTCTGGAATGTCGTCATTGCGGCCAGCGCTTCGCAATTACGCACATCTCCGAGGAGGTGTCCTGCGAGGCCTGCCACAAAACCATTGAACTCCCGAAAGAGCGTTGGCGCGACTGGTTCGGCTCAAGCGCCGTAATCGACGCCCTGCAACAGGGCGAAGACAAACTGGGGGGACAAATCATCTTCGGTCAATTCCACGTCTCCACCGACATCGGTCGCAAGTGGCCCAAATGCCGCAATTGTGAGGCCCGCGTGGACCCTGGGGTCTTGAAGAAGGCCGCCCAGGCCGAAGGCATGGTATGCGATTGCGGTGCCTTCATCCATGTTCGCAAGGCCACCTCCCTCGTACGATCGGCGTTCCCCTGGACGACCTACGTCGTCCACGAGCGCCCACCTGAAGGAAAAGACGTCCCCTGCGCGGGCGAGCCCATCATCCTGCGCTGCGCTGCTTGCGCGGGCTCACTCTCGGTGGACGGCAGGTCCCGCTCGGTTACCTGTTCGTTCTGCAACAACGCCAACTACCTTCCCGACTCTGTCTGGCGGCGCCTTCATCCCCCCCGGCCGGACGGCTTCTTCTTCTTGATCCTGCAGCCTGAAGGCAAGGCCATCCATGCGCTGAACTTCGTTCATGACCCGGACACGGCGGGGGACCCCAAAACGCCACTGGAAGAACTAAAACGCCTGTCCTGTTCCACTGACGCCGAAACGCGGGCCGCCGTCGCGGGCAACCCGGGAGCCTCCCCGGAATTGCTGCAAACCCTCGCGCGAGACAAAAATGATGACGTGCTGGTAGCCTTGGCCCAAAACGCCGCCTGCCCCGAAACCATCCTCGCGACCCTCGTTGACGGTCCCTCCCGGGTACAAATAGCCCTCGCGAACAACCCCAACACCTCCAGGGATACCTTGATGGAGCTCGCGTTGGATTCCGATGCATCGGTACGCGAAGGTGTCGCGACGAATCCGGCCACGCCCGGGTTCATATTGAGCAAAGCTTTTTTGAACGAGAAATCAGGGCGCGTTTTGAAGGCCCTCGCCTCTCGCCAGGATCTGCCGGTGGCGTTGCGCCGGAGTTGGACCCAAAGCGAGGTCGAGGAGGCCCGATCGGTCGCCGCGGGTAGTCCTGATATTCCCCTCGCCGAGGTGGCCCACCTGGCGGCGGACAAGAACTTCGAGGTCGCCGCGGCCCTCGTGACCCGCCCCGACCTGGATATCCCCACCCTGCGCAAACTCGCGGATTACAACGACGACCGGGTTTGTCAAAAGGCGAAAAAGCACCCTGGATACCAGGCGGTTTTGAACAGAGACCTCCTTGTGGGGCTCCTGAAGTTTCTTTTGGGAATCATTGCTTTTGCGGCGTATATCGCCTGGTTCGTCATGTAGGGCAACTCCCATAAGGAGCCGTACTTTCCGGGAGGTCATCGACTGCCACCACGTCGATCCCCGAAAGACTCAAATCCTTGAATGATGTGACGTTCCTGCGGACAGTGCGGCGGGCGCCATCTGTGAAATCACCAGTTGCCCGCAGGTGAATGATTGCGGTGACGGGGTGCAGACCTGCCGCACCACCTGCCCCGAGCCCGAAGAATAGTTTTTTCCATCACCACAGGCCCACCCGCAGGCCGAAAAGAATCTCCAGATACGGGCGTCCGGACCGGGCCACTTCCTCCGTGCCGAAGCGGATGGACACCTCCGGAAATGACATTCCCAGGCGGGTGCTGAGGGTAAACTCCAGCCGGTTGTGGAACTGCCACCCGAAATCGGAACGAATGGCAAACGTGCCTACCCGGGTGTGATCCTCCCGGCTGATGTGGCTCAGTCCGGCCTTGAGGCCATGGGTGGCGAAGAACTGCATTCCGGCGCCAGCATGCAGGGACAGGTGGGTGGAAAGATGGGAAAACGCCTGTATGCCGCCCCATATGTTCAAAGTGGTCAGATCCACCGAACTGCTGGAATCCGCCAGTTCAATGGTGCGCTCGAAATGCGAAAGTCCGAAATCTGCGGAGATGAAAAGGGAATCCGCCAGACGGACCCGGGCGCCGATGACCGTGAGGCCCAGAACCGGCAGGCCGCCCCGGGTGACGAAGATTCCCAGTGCCGTTTCCAGGTTCAGCCGGGAACTTTCGTCGACAGGAGCCGGTGCCAGTTTTGCCACCACCGGTGCCAGTTTCGGTTTCGGGCGGCCGGCCATGCCCAGTTCCAGCAGGCTGGCCCGGAACAGTTCCACCACCCGCAGGGCGGTCACATCTGCCTGGGGTTCTCCCTGGTTCGAGTGGATTTCCATGCTGCGGAACAGGATTTTCCGGGTTACCCGGTCATTGAGCCATAATTCCACGGTTCCGGAACCCTCCGGAGGCCGGACCACGCGGATGGCGCAGGCGGCGTTCTCCGAGTCGGACAGGGTCTGCAATTCCTTGCGCCTTTCCCCTTCATCCATGGCCCGACCGGGCACCGTTCGCACGGAAAAACCCAGGATGCGGAACTCCCTGGCAAGATGCGCTTCTACTTCGGACCAGGCTTCTTCGGGGCAACAATCCTGCATACCGACGATCAGCAGGTTTCCGGGGATTTCCGGTGTGTTTGCGGCAGCGGTCCCGGCATGCCGGCACATGAATGCCAACAGGAAAAAGATCATCAGGGAAAGCGGGGACAGTCGTTTCATGGCGGAATCCAGGCTAATGAAAAGTCATGTTTTCAGGGTTGGGAAGTTTTTTCCAGTTCCAGAATGCGGTTGGCCAGGGGCCTGAAAGGACTGGCGGGGAACCGCCGGATCAATTCCTGCGCCGATCGGACCGCCTCGGTTTTCATGCCCGCCTTGTGGGCGGCGTCCATCCTGCGCCCCAGGGCCTCTTCGGCCAGATCCCCGTGGGGGGCTTCCTGCAGGTAGGTGGAAAACCAGACCACGGCGGTCCGGAGGTTGTTCAGTTGCTCTGCGTAGATGCGCCCTATGAGAAACGAGGCCGTGGTGGCGGCACCGGTGCCCGGAAAACGCTTGCGCAGGGTGTCAAAGAGGATCAGTGCCGTCTGCCAGCGTCCGGCGTAGCGGGCGGCGTGGGCCATGGCCTGCAGATCCGCCAGGGGAGCCTGTTCGGCAAAGCGGGCAATCCCGGTTTTTTCGACGAAACCGACGGCTCCGGCAAAATCCTCCCTGAGCAGGAGATGTTTCCACTCCGGCAGCGGCGATTTGACCGGGGGTTCCGGCTGCACCCCGGGTGGCGGGGAGGGGGTATCGACGGACGGTTTCGGCGGTTCTGTCACGGGTGCGGGTTTTTCGGCTTGTCTGTCCCCCGTGGACGGCGTGTTGGTGGTTTCCGCCGGTTCGGGCTCGGCGGTGCCCGTCTTTTGACCGGTTGCAGGAACGGGAACCGGAACAGGTTCCGGAGCGGGTTCCGGAGCGGGTTTGTCCATGGTGGATGCTGCTTGCGGCCCCTGATGCAGAATTCGTCCGTGGTCAATGATCAGGTTTTCACCGGCTTTCAGAAGCCAGTCCATTTCCGTTGACATGGAGTTCCTGACCCGTACGGCGCCGGAACGGACCGTCACATCCAGTCGGTCATTGAGCCAGTTGACCACGTATTCGGTTCCCGCGGCTTCCACCAGATACGGGCCAGCCACCACCGTCCAGCGGGTAGGGGTGTTGATGGTGGATGTGATTTCCCCCTGGAAGAGGTGTACCCGTACTTCCGCCGGGGTGGAAACCAGCACCTGACCCACGGAATTCGGTGACAACCGCACGGCATTGATGCCGGGAAGTTCCAGCACTACGGGTTTTGACCCGGACGAGATGACGGACGTTTCCGCTTGTGGAGCAGGTGCCACAACAGGCGCATTCCGGAAAACCGCGATGTGCAGAACGAACAAAAGGGCTGCAGCCCCTGCGCCTGCGGTAACCCAGAGCCACGGTCGCACCCGCCGGGGCTCCCCCATTTGATCATACACATCCAGAATGTTGCGCGTCTGGGTGTGAATCCGTT
>CAZTZR010000041.1:0-30755 GCA_964618145.1 uncultured Kofleriaceae bacterium | reverse complement strand
ATTCGAACCAGGGACCAACCGGTTATGAGCCGGTGGCTCTAACCAACTGAGCTATAGGCCCGTGGCGCAACAAGGTTTATGAAACGGGGGGAAAAATGCAAGAAAAAAAACGGTCACCGGGTTGTTTTTTCCGGCATGGTCTTTGATTTCATTGATTTTTTCAGCGATATGTTCCAGATAAAACGGGGGGGACATTCCTTGTCTGCCACCGGCAAAACGGGCAAGGTGGCTGTCAGAAGCGCCCGAACCCTTGCCGGCACATCCATCCCGGGGACTTCCAGGATCCATCCCGGATGTTCATAAACAAGTTGCCACTTGTCCGCAGCAGGAAACAGTTTCCGCCAGATTCCGGCCAATCCCGCAAGCGTCGGCTGTATCGCGGCAAAAAGGTTTTCCCCGGAAACCGGGCCTTCGGGAAGTGTTGCCCGGATGGGGCGCCACTTCTGGTCCACTTCGGAATACAGGTGCAGGAAATGCTGCAACCGGGCACCCTCTCCTGCCACTTGTGGACACAGTTTTTTCAGTTCGTCTGTCGGAATGTCCCCGTCCATCCTACCAAGCCAGATACCCCTTGCCAGCACAGGCAGGAATTCATGCCAGGACCCTTCAGGAACCTTTTCACAGAGTTCTGGCCATGTCATGGTTCCGGCATCGGGCTTGCAAAGGTGCAGCAGACCCTGCAGATATACCTTGCGGGGGGCATGTTCCTGAGGAATTCCACGGGAAAGAATGGTTCTGGCTTCTTCGCAACGTCCGTCCGAGAGCAGCAAGCCCGCGAAATCCAGTACATAATACCGGAAATCCGGTACCTTGGGGTGCTCAAGCAACTTGTAAAAATACGGAATGGCACGGGCACCATGGACTGCAGCCGTGTAGTAGGCCAAACGCTCCAGAGCGGCAGGGGTCATGTTGGGAAGATGGTTCAGGTAATCCAGGTGAAGCAGGCTTTCGGTCCTGTAGTTCTGAATGGTTCGCAAAGCCTTGCGATACTCCAGGATTTCTTTTGCATCCCCGTCCACGGGCGGGGGGATCTTCAGTGCATTTTCCTCCACTTCGGCCATCCGCCAGAGAAGCACGGCCAGGTAGAAATGCTCACGCCAGTTCTTCTCCCCGCTGATCATGACCTTGTATCGCTGGCGGTCCAGTGTCCGCACGTGCAGCTGCATGCGCTCCACATAGCGTGGCATCATATCCAGGTTCTCAATGGCCGAAAATTCCCGGAGAGCCAACTCCTGCGGGACAGGCAACACCGCCGGACAGGTTTTCTTCTCCACCGGGGGTTTCGGGTCTGGGGTCGGCTTTCTGGGAGGTGACGGTTTCTGGCCGGTGCACGACAACACCAGACAGCCGGCCAGCAGAAGAAAAACTCCGGTTCGAACCGGGATCCGGAAAACCTGCAGTATCAAGAACACCCTCAAAATATTCGCGACGACTGACCTGTTGCCAGGTACGCCGGAAGATGCCGGAACCAGGAAAGCAGCATACGCAACTTGCCGGAATATGCCAAAAGAAACGCCTTTTGCACGAATCAGCGTCCCCTGCCCCGCCCTCCCCCCTGGGCATTGAAATACTGGTAGTATTCCAGCACGGCACGAACATAGGCCCGGGTGCTGGGGTACGGGGGAATGCCACCAAATCGCCTGACCGCGTTGGGTCCGGCATGATATGCCGCCACCGTCAGTATCAGGTCACCACGGAACTGGTTGGCGTTGGTTCGAAGCAACCGGGTACCCCCCAGTATGTTTTCCCGTGGATCAAACACGTTTTTGACCCCCATCTCCTGTTCCACCACGGGAATCAATTGCATCAGGCCCCGGGCACTCTTGTAAGACACCACCCGCGGATCGAAATCGCTTTCCGCCTTGATGACCGCCTTGATGAGCGGAACGGGAATCTGGTACATTCTGGAAGCTTCTTCAATGAACCGGTCATACCGTGTAAACCGGGACAGACTGGAATCCCTGGCAGGAACAATGTCGCAGGTGGGGCAGCGGGGGTTCCCGGGTCCCAGAGTGTGCCTTTCCGGTTCGGGAACGACCCGTTGCCAATCCCGTCCCGGCTTTGGCCGGTTGGTGTAGTGCACCACTCCCTGCTCATCCACAAATCTGTATGTGTCCGCCCGGGCAGAAGAAGCCATGAAGGGAAAAAAGGGAAGGATCATGTACAGCCATCGCATCATGGTGACACCTTATCACATGAACCGGAAAATGTTGAGCTCACCGTATTTGCCATTCCAGGGAGATTTGCCTATATTCATCGTCATGAGATTTTCCGTGGTCCTGCTTGTGTGCACACTTTTTTCCGGCTGCCGGCCCGTGCGCCATGACTGGGACAGCGATGCCCCCCACGAGCAAGTCCTCATATTGCTGCCCAGGGAACGGAAAGTGGTCCTTGTGACAACGGACAAATCCGGATTCCCCGTGGATGTGGGCATTGATTTTGACGGACCTGCCGACACCCTCTCCCTGGAAGTGCATGGTGACACCCGATCCCAGGACGGATCCCGCCTGGCGGGTTCACCCATGCGATTGGTGGTTTGTGGATTCCCCATGAATGTCCCGTCGTTGCGTGTCTCTTTGAAAAACAACCGGAATGTTTCGGTCCAGGCCGCTGTAAGGGTGGAAAAACACAAGTCTGACATGTGCAAACCCTTCGTCCCCGTACTGGATGAGTACTGGGCACGGTTATGAGGAACCGGAAAACTTTCCTGGTTATTCTTGCGCTCCTGTGCATGCTGCCCTTTCTGGGCTTCGTTTTTGACAATCTGTACGGAAGTCGGGAAACGCCCCATGATGCTCTAGTGTTCCGGATCCGCATGATGTTTGCCATTCCCGGAAGCCTTCAGGAACGACCGCTGCGTACCCGTCTGCGCCCCCTGCTCGAAAAGGCCGGCGAAACCGGAACAGCCTTTGTATGGGATGAGCCGGCAGGAAGAATCATCCTGGGAGATGTCACCATACGTGATGCCATCGAATGCTGGAACCGCATGCCGCCGGAAAGTTTCATGCATGATTCTTCCGGGTGGGTCTGCGGCAGACACCATGGCAGCCGCTGGGCCGTGGAGAAGAAGACCATCCGGAAATCTGACCTCCCGGCCTGGTGGTGGAAAACCACCTTCCTTCCCATTTTGGCACTCAGTCTCTTCTGGATGGATCTGCGCCGGAAGAACCGGCAGAACAGGCAACTGGCGGAAACGGCCCGGCAACTGGCCCAGGGACTGATTCCCAGGATGCCGGTGGAGGTGGAGACATCCGAAGCTTTCGCCGTCATGGCAGCCAGCCTCCGGGAAAAGGAAGAACGACTGGCGCTGAACCTGTCGGTGATCGAAACACAGAACCGGGAAATCCTGGAAAACCGCACCCGGATCGTGGAACAGGAAAAACTGGCAACCCTCGGACATCTGGCCGGCGGTCTGGCCCATGAACTCGGCAACCCCCTGTCCGCCCTCTTTTCCCATGTGGAACTGCTCTCGGACACCGCTGTGGATCCGGAACAACTCGGGCGACACATGGAACTCATGAAAAAGGAAGTTCACCGGATGGACGCCCTTGTCCGGGCGCTGTTGCAGTTGGCCAGGGATCGGACGGTCCCCGAAGAAAGGCAAACGGTGGAACAGGCCTTTTCCGAAGCGCGGGAAATTCTTTCGGGACGTCAGTTTGCGGAAGTGAAGCATGAACTGGAGGTTGGGCCGGACATTCTGGAAACCCCGGTTCCGGTGGATTTGAAACAGGTGCTGGTGAACCTGTTCCTGAACGCAGGGCTTGCCATGGACGGCAGGGGAACCATTCGCGTAACCGCCAGGCGTGAAGGGACCGAACTGGTGCTTGATGTCGTGGACTCAGGTCCCGGCGTACCTCCGGGACAGGAAGATCGCATTTTCGAACCCTTTTTCACCACCCGTGATCCGGGGGAAGGAACAGGCCTCGGACTGTCCCTTTCCCGCATGATCCTGACCCGGGCCGGAGGCAGCCTGGTCTGCCTGCCACACGAAGCCGGCGGCCACTTCCGCATCATCATCGTTTTGCCGGACTGAGGGCGACAACGCCGCCCGGAACATCAAACCAAACTAAAGCCTTGCGATTCCTGCACACATGATTATAGTTCCCACTTCCGGGCCGGCATGAGGGCCCGTACCTATGCTGCACGGATTCATTCACTCATTCCAGGATTCCCTGATGATCACGATTTTCGTGATCTCCATGATGATCATCCTTGAATTCATCAACGTGATTTCCAGGGGAAAATGGCTGAAAAAACTCCAGCAACTGAAAATCGGCCAGAGCGTGATTGGTTCCATGCTCGGAGCCCTTCCCGGCTGCCTGGGGGTGTACTCCGTGGTCACCATGTACGCCCACCGGGTGCTCAAACTGGGAGCCGTGGTGGCCGCCATGCTGGCCACCTCCGGTGACGAGGCGTTCGTCATGTTCGCCATGTTCCCAAAAACCGCACTTTTCCTGACGGTGATACTTCTGGTGATCGGAATCGTCGTGGGATTTGTCACCGAACGATTCATTGTTCCGGGCCGTGAATCCATGGACCATTGTTCCGTGGGATTTTCCCTGCATGACGAGCAGAATCCGTTTTCCCTGTCCCCCCGCAGGATGTGGACCCAACTGCGCTCCGGAAATGTCATACGGCCACTTTTGCTGCTTGTCATGCTGGGGTTCATCCTGCTTTTGGCCACAGCAAAAATCGGACACGGGTTCGGATGGGAACAGTTCACCCTCATTGGCGTGGGGATCGTCACCGTCACCCTCATTCTGGCGGCGGACGAACATTTCCTCATGGACCACCTCTGGAAACACGTGATCCTCAAGCATGTGGTCAAGATTTTCTCCTGGGTTTTTGCGACAATGGTCGTCATCGTCCTGATCCGGCACATGCAACTGGACACCTGGATTTCCAGAAGTCCCCTGGCGCTGTTGCTGTTTGCCGCCGTGCTGGGCATCATCCCCCAGTCCGGGCCGCATCTGCTGTTTGTCAATCTGTTCGCCCAGGGGTTGGCCCCGTTTTCCGTGCTTCTGACCAGTTCCATCGTGCAGGACGGACATGGCAGCCTGCCCCTGCTGGCGCATTCCCGCAAGGACTTCATCATTGTCAAGGCCATCAATCTCGTCACCGGGCTGGCACTGGGGCTTCTCGTTTACGCCATCGGCTACTGACCATTGTTGCCCGATGTGCCGGGCGAAATCCGGTTGACGTAACGACTTCCCCATATATAATCACGCCGCGTGTTTTTCCGCACGCCGTGAACCCTGGAGGAACCATGAGTGACAACAGCAATGAAATCAAACCGGGCGAGGACAAGTCCGCACCGGGGAACTTCATCCGGAACATCATCGACGAGGATCTGGCCTCCGGAAAGCATTCCGGAATCATCACCCGTTTCCCGCCGGAGCCCAACGGATACCTGCACATCGGGCATGCCAAATCCATCTGCCTGAATTTCGGACTGGCCAAGCAGTACAACGGCCGTTGCCACCTGCGTTTTGACGATACCAACCCTGAAAAGGAAGACGTGGAATACGTTGATTCCATCATGGAGGATGTCCGGTGGCTGGGCTTTGACTGGGGGGAGCACCTGTATTATGCCTCTTCCTACTTCGACCAATTGTACGATTGGGCAGTCCAGATGATCCGCGAAGGCAAGGCCTATGTATGCCACCAGACCCCCGAGGAAGTACGGCAGTGCCGGGGAACCGCAAAAGGTTCCGGGACTGAAAGTCCCTACAGGAACCGTTCCGTGGAAGAAAATCTGAACCTCTTCGAGCGCATGAAGAACGGGGAGTTCAAGGATGGGGAATGCATGCTCCGGGCGAAGATCGACATGGCCCATCCCAACGTGCTGCTACGGGATCCCGTCATGTACCGCATCAAGCATGCCGCCCACCATCGTACCGGCGACAAGTGGTGCATCTACCCGACCTATGACTATACCCACGGGCAGTCCGATGCCATCGAGCACATCACTCATTCCATCTGCACCCTGGAGTTCGAGGCCCATCGTCCCCTGTACGAATGGTACCTTCATGCCATCCGCACGCCATCGTACCCCCGCCAGATCGAATTTGCCCGCCTGAACCTGACCTACACTGTCATGAGCAAGCGTCTGCTGATGCAACTGGTGAAAGAAGGTCATGTCAGTGGGTGGGACGACCCCCGCATGCCCACCATTGCCGGCCTGCGCCGCCGGGGTGTTCCCCCGGAAGCCATCCGGGACTTTGCCGAACGAATTGGTGTCGCCAAAAGGGAAAGCACCGTATCCATCGCCCTTCTGGAACATTGCATCCGGGAAAACCTGAACAAGAGCGCCCCCCGGTTCATGGGTGTCCTGGACCCGCTCAAGGTGGTCATCACCAATTATCCGGAGGACCAGACCGAGGAATTCGAAGCCCTCAACAACCCGGAAGACCCACAAGCCGGAAAGCGGATGGTCCCCTTCTCCCGGGAATTGTACATCGAGCGCGAGGATTTCATGGAGGATCCCCCGAAGAAATTCCACCGGCTGGCGCCCGGCAACGAAGTGCGCCTGCGGGCGGCCTACTACATTACCTGCCAGGAAGTCGTCCATAGCGAAAACGGTGGAATCACGGAACTGCGATGTACCTATGACCCGCAGAGCCGGGGCGGCTCCTCACCGGATGGACGGAAGGTCCGGGGAACCATTCACTGGGTGAGCGCGGCCCATGCCGTTCCCGTTCAGGTACGTCAATATGACACCCTGTTCACGGTGGAGGATCCCATGGACTGCCCGGAAGGCAAAACATGGATGGACTACCTGAATCCGGAATCCCTGCAGGTGCTGAAAACAGCCTTTGCGGAACCCAACCTCAAGTCCTTGGCTCCCGCCAGCCGGTTCCAGTTCGAACGGGTGGGATATTTCTGCCTGGATCCCGATTCCACCCCGGAAAACCCCGTACTCAACCGCATTGTCACCCTCAAGGACAAATGGTCACGCATGCAATCCGGTGGTCAATAACCCCCCCACATTCGGCAACTGACCATGGGATCTGTTATATTATAATATTTATTTCGTAAAAGTTTTATTATTATAATGCGCAGGGGTTGACATTTATCCAAAAAAAATGTTATCAATTATTGGCGATTGAATCTATTCTTCTTTTTCTGTTGCACCCGACGATATCAGCATGCGATTTTCTTTTTTAATTATTTATGACTGCTGGACATTTACTTGTATTATTACCCTATGATAAAGTTTGTAACGCTGTGGAGAGAACCAAATGATGAATGAAATAAAAATTGTGGCTGTAAACCATTCCCGGGAACTTCCTGAAGGTCTTACGATGGAAACCTTGTCTGTTTTTTTCCATGAAACCATGAAGCCCTATCACGATACCATCGAAGATGTTCATCGCGGGCTGGAATATGCTTTTGATTCGAAAAGGGGAGGCTTTTTGGTGCTCGCAACAAAAAATGAAAGGCCCGTGGGAGGACTGGTCATGCTGGATACCCACATGGGCGGCTATGTCCCGAAGAACCTCCTGCTTTTCATTGCTGTGGATCCCGCAATGCGTGGCCAGGGCCTGGGCAGACGGCTGATTGAACAGGCGGCATCCCTGTGCAACGGCCCCATCAAACTGCATGTGGAACCGGACAATCCCGCGGTCCGACTGTACCAGAGAGCCGGTTTTGAAACCAGATACCTGGAAATGCGCTGGAATCGATCATGAACTGCATCAACATCAACATTGAAGCCCTGCATCATAACCTCCAGATGATTTCCGGTCTCATGGCCCGCCAGGGAGCCCACTGGAGCGTCGTCACCAAATGCCTGTGCGGACACGAGGAAACCCTTCGTGCCCTCTGGGTCATGGGGGTCCGGTCCATGTGTGATTCCCGACTGGACAACCTTTCGGCGATACAGCGTGCGGCTCCCGGGATGGAAAAATGGTACCTGCGACTACCCCATCTATCGGTGGCCGATGAAATCGTCTCGCTTGCAGACATCAGCCTGAACACCGAAATAGAAGTCATCCGGGCCTTGGGTGAAGCCGCTAAACGACAGTCCAAGATCCACAACATCATCATCATGATTGAACTGGGGGATTTGCGGGAGGGGATCCTGCCCAGCTCCCTGGTCGGCTTTTATGAACAGGTATTCAATATGCCTGCCATTCAGGTCGTCGGCATCGGCGCACAACTCGGCTGCCTGGCCGGGTCCATCCCCAATGTGGATCAGGTGGCACAACTCATCCTGTACCGGGAATTGCTGGAGTTGAAGTTTCACCACAAACTCCAGTTCATTTCGGCCGGCTCCTCCATCTTTCTACCCTTGCTCTATCAGGGCCGGCTACCCCGCTCACTGAATCATTTCCGAATCGGGGAAGCCCTGTTTCTGGGAACGGATCTGGTGTCCGGTGGTCGACTGGAGGGGCTGCGGGACGATGTGGTGATTCTCGAAGCGGAAGTGGCGGAAATCAAGGAGAAAAACCTGGTCCCCCTGTGTGAGGTGGGGGCATCCACTCCCTTCCACGGCATTTCACCATGCCCCCCCGAGGGACATTCACCTGGAAAAAGGGGATACCGCGCCCTCGTCACCGTGGGGGAAATCGACACGGACGTGGCCGGACTGACACCCCTGAATCCTTCTTTCCAGATCGCGGGAGCCAGTTCCGACATCACGGTGGTAAACATCGGTGAAAACAAGGAACAGGTGCAACTGGGGGGGACAATCAAATTCAAATGCTCCTATTCATCTTTCGTTCGCCTGATGAACGACAGTTACATTTCCAAGAGGGTGGTTCCCGAACTCGAAGAGTTCGAACGCAGCATGATTGACCGGGTGATGGTGCACGTCAATCCGGCACTGGACCAGGGAGACCCGCCATGAGTTCATCGCTGGATGCAAAGTGGCTTGATCGGCTGGCGACCTTGCGTCATCAACTGGAACTTTGTGCAGAACCGTCCGGACAGGAATGGCAGACGCGTTCCCTTCTGGAGGGCTTTTTCCAGCACCACGGCATTGGACGGATGTCGCGTCCGGAAACAGGTTCCGGCCTCTTCGTGCGGATACCGGGAGATCCAGAAGGATCCCCCAACCCGTGTGTGGTGCTGCGCAGCGAACTTGATGCCCTTCCGATACCCCGGCCTGGGGATGCTTCCCACACCCCGTTATCCCATTCCCACCGCTGCGGACACGACGGACATATGGCCATGGCCGTTGGAGTGGGGGTTCAATTTTTTCTGCGCCCTGTTCCGGGTCTGGATCTGGTACTGCTGTTCCAGCCCGCCGAAGAAACCGGGCAGGGTGCAAGTGAAATCGTCGCCGAAGGCACCCTCGCCTCTCTGGCCCCCATGGCCATCTTGGGGTTTCACAACCTGCCCGGGGTTGAAGCCGGGAAAGTCGTGGTGCGGTCGGGAACCTTTGCATCCGCCTCCTGTGGATGGAGTTCCACCTGGACCGGACGTACTGCTCACGCTGCAGAACCGGAAAAGGGACTTTCGCCCACCGCTGCCGTCACCACCATGTCCTCGTGGCTGGAAGCCCTGCCCCAGCGGACAAGTCCCCTGGATGAACCCCTTAAAGTCACCGTCATCCATTTCCGTGTGGGAAAAAGGGCATTCGGAACCGCTCCCGGCGACGGAGAAGTGCTGGCCACCTTCCGCGCCTGGTCAAAATCCCTTCTTGACGAAGCATTGACCCATGCGGACCGTTTTGCGGCCAAACTGGCCTCGGCCCACGGTCTTGCCTGCCGGGTCGATCGGCACGAACTTTTTCCTGCAACGGTAAATGATCCCGAATTGACCTGCAGGTTTGTCCAGTATCTCCGGAATGAAGGAACCATGCTTGAGGAACCATCCACACCCTTTGCCTGGTCGGAGGATTTCGGCAATTACGCAGCCGTCGCACCGCTTCTGTTTTTCGGCATTGGTGCCGGTACTTAACATCCGCCATTGCACCATCCGGACTACGTGTTTCCCGATGACCTTCTGGTTGCAGGCATCCAGGTGACGGAAGGGTGTATCCGGCACCTGTTTTCGCCGGGAGGTGCCTGATCATGGAATCCACCTCCTGCATCGAACTCAACAGGCCAGCCCTGGAAAACAACCTGAAGTTCCTGCAGTCCGTGGTGGGGGAACGGGTCATCTTTTCCTCTGTGGTCAAGAGCAATGCATACGGTCACGGAATCGAGTTTTTCGTACCCCTTGTGCAAGCCTGCGGCATTCATCATTTTTCCGTTTTTTCCCTGGGAGAGGCCCGGCGCGTCCTGCGGGTGTGCAGTCCGGATACCCGCATCCTCATCATGGGACATATCCCGGACGATGAACTCCCTTGGGTGATCGACAACGACATCGAGTTTTACGTGTTTGCGCCCCACCGATTGCGGGAACTCCTGAAAGCCGGAAAAACCGGAAAGGGATTGCCGGCAAAAATCCACCTGGAACTGGAAACCGGACTGCACCGGACGGGTATCGAACGCCATGAGATACCGGAAATACTTGAATTGCTTGACGCCGGAAAGGATCGCATTCAGGTCATTGGCACCTGCACACATTTTGCCGGTGCCGAAGTGGTCAGCAATTACTTCCGGATTCAGAACCAGATCCGGGAATTCCACGAACTGGTGAGCCTCCTGAGAAATGGCGGTGCAGAATGCGGCCTTCTTCATGCGGCCTGCAGCGCCGCCGTTTTCAACTATCCCGAAACCATCCTGGACATGGTGCGGGTCGGAATCGCACAATATGGGCTGTGGTCATCCCAGGAAACCCGGATCCGCTATCTGCAAAGGGGAACACAGTCCGGCGTCACCCGCCGACCGGATCCACTCAGGCGCGTCTTGACCTGGAGTTCATCGGTCATGGATATCAAGGATGTCGACGAAGGGGAATACATCAGCTACGGGTATTCCTTCCTGGCCGGCCGCACCATGCGCATCGCCTCCGTGCCCGTGGGATACGCCCATGGCTACAAAAGGGACATCAGCAACCGGGGTCATGTCCTGATCCGCGGTTCCAGGGCCCATGTGGTGGGATTCATCAACATGAACATGATGCTGGTGGATGTTACTGACATTCAGGAGGTAGGTATCGGTGACGAGGTGGTGCTCATCGGCCATCAGGGAGAATTCGAGATTTCCGTCAGTTCCTTTTCCGACATGCTCAACAACCTGAACTACGAAACCCTTGTGGGACTTCCCGCAGAGACAAAACGAACCGTGGTGGACAGGCCCCTGCCACCACGCATTCCCGCGTGATTCAGGAAAGAAGTGAAATCAGGCGGTTGCGGGCGGTTTCCAGCAGCATCGGAATGCGGTCGCGTTCCCTGCCGCCACCCTGGGCAAAATCCGCACGTCCGCCGCCACGCCCACCCACAAGGGCTGCCCATTCCTTGAGCAACTGTCCGCTGTGCACCTGGGTCACCCCCGAAGAAGCAAAGGTCACCAGTGCCATGGTGTCTTCCTTTTCGGGAACCACCAGCAGTCCGGCACACGGTCGGGCATCGGACCGGAGTTCATCGGCCAGTCTGGCAGCGTTTTCCCGATCCAGTTGGGCATAATAGGCTACAATCACATGCACGCCACCGGACACCCGGGACTGCTCCCACAACTGGTCGCGGATTTGCCGCACGTCCGCCTGGGCCTGTTTCGTGCTGCCCTGACGCAATTCATCCATCTGGGCGAGCAATTTTTCCACCCGTGCCGGCACCTGATCCCCAGAGGTCTTCAGCAGGCGGGCTGTCTCGGCCAGACGCGAACGTGCCCCCGTCAGTTCCTGCAGGGCCCCGGTCCTCGTGGCGGCAACAATCCGGCGGACTCCGGCGGAAAGCGCCGTCTCCTCCAGAATGGTGAACAACCCAATCTGGCCGGTGGAAAGGACATGGGTTCCGCCGCACAGTTCCTTCGAAAAATCCCCGGCATGAACCACACGCACCGTTTCCTGGTACTTTTCGCCGAATATGGCGATGGCACCTGCGGCTTTTGCCTGATCCAGATCCATGACGCGCGTACCCACGGGGGCATCGGCAAAAACCAGGCGGTTCACCAGTTGCTCAACCTCGGCCAGTTCCCCTGCGGTCAGCCGCGACGGATGAGTGAAGTCGAAGCGCAGTTTTCCCGGTTCCACGGATGAACCCTGCTGCTGGGCATGGGGACCGAGCACCCCACGAAGCGCATGATGCAGAAGGTGCGTGGCCGTATGGTTGGCCATGATGGACCGGCGACGTTCTTCATCCACTTCCGCGGATACTGGCAGGGGCAATTGCGCCCGGGTCCCCCGGGCGAGTTTTCCGTCATGGAGGATGTAGTCTCCGAACCTTCTGGTACCGGAAACCTCGAACAGGAAATTTTCCCCCCGGATGAAACCCGTATCCCCTACCTGGCCACCGCTTTCTGCATAAAAGGGCGTGCGGTCGAGAACCAGGATACTGTCATCCTGCAACAGGGCCAGGGCCGTGGCCTGGTCCCGCGTACCCACATGTTCCGGCGCATCATGGGGATAGCCGGTGAAAACCGATGCCGGCAGTCCTTCGAGTTCCTCGGTGCCCAGCGTGGTGAAAACCCGCTTCTTTCCTTCACTGACCTTTTCGTGTTCTTCCTGGGCGACGTCCCAGCCGGCATCATCCACAGACAATCCCCGCTCCCGGGCCATGAGTTCGATCAGATCCCGGGGAAACCCGTAGGTGGCGTACAACGCAAACGCCTGTCCACCATCAATGATCGCCCCGCTGTCCAGCCCTTGGGCCAGTTCCTCGAATCGGCGCATTCCCTGCTCGATGGTGCGTCCGAAGGCCTGCTCCTCACTGGTGAGCACGGACTGTACATAGGGCAGTCGCTGGCCTGTTTCCGGAAAGATGTCCCGGTAGATGTCGGCCACCGTGGGAGCCAGTTCCCCCAGATACGGGTCTGCCAGACCCAGAAACTGCCTTCCGTACCGGACCGCACGGCGCAAAAGTCGCCGCAGCACATAGCCACGACCCGTATTGGACGGGGTCACGCCGTCAGAAATGGCGATGCACAGGGTTCGCACATGGTCGGCGATGACACGGAAGGCAATGTCTGTCTTCAAATCGGCCCCGTAGGTCCGGTTGCACAGGCGTCCGAGGTGTGCGAACAGGGGCGAGAAAAGGTCCGTGTCGTAGTTGCTCAGTTTTCCGTTCCACAGGGACACCAGGCGTTCGAACCCCATGCCCGTATCCACGTGGCAGGCGGGAAGCGGCTCCAGGGAACCATCCCCCAGCCGGTTGTATTGGATGAACACCAGGTTCCACACTTCCATGTAACGGGCGCAATCCCCGTTGACCCGGCACTCGTGGCCGGGCACCCCCTGCCGATCACAGGCGGCGGGCCCCCGATCCACATGGATTTCGGTGCAAGGTCCGCAGGGCCCCGTCTCCCCCATTTCCCAGAAATTGTCCTTGGCACCGCAATAATGAAGATGCCCTTCGGCGACCTGGACGCGATCCCGCCAGATGGCGGCGCTTTCTTCATCCCGGGGCACCTGGTCATTGCCCTCGAACACGGTGGCATACAGTTTGTCCCGGGGCAGCCCGGCCACGGTGGTCAAAAATTCCCAAGCCCATTCGATGGCTTCGACCTTGAAATAGTCGCCGAAGGACCAGTTGCCCAGCATTTCGAAAAACGTGTGGTGGTAGGTGTCGATTCCCACCTCTTCCAGATCGTTGTGCTTGCCGCTGACGCGAATGCACTTCTGGGTGTTCGCCACCTTCGTGTACGATCGTGTACCGGTTCCCAGAAACACGTCCTTGAACTGGTTCATGCCGGCATTGGTGAAAAGCAGGGTGGGATCGTCCTGCGGAACCACCGGCGCGGATGCCACGATTTTGTGTCCCCGCTTTTCAAAAAAATCAAGGAATTCCCTGCGAATCTGTGTGGCTGTTGTCATGGATTGAGCCCCCGAAACGTTGATACGTCAAACATTGAAACGGATGTGCAGAATGTCTCCATCGCGAACGACATATTCCTTGCCTTCCAAACGGAATTTTCCGCGCTTTTTGAGCTCGGGTTCGCTGCCTTTCACATCCACGATGTCATCGTAGGTGAACACCTCGGCGCGGATGAAGCCCTTTTCCAGATCGGAATGGATGGCCCCGGCTGCCTGTCGGGCAAACGTGTTCTTCCGGATGGTCCATGCACGCACTTCATCCGCCCCGACAGTAAAGAAGCACATGAGATCGGCCAGATCATAAGTGGCACGCAGAAGCCGTCCCGAAAGTTTCTCGGAAAGCCCCAGATCCGCCAGGAACATCTCCTGATCCTCCGGTGCCAGACGGCTGATTTCCTCCTCCACACGAGCGGAAAGCAAAAAGGTGTTCACCCCATGGGTGGCCGCTAGTTCCCGTGCCGCCTGGGACAGATCGTCATTCAGTCGTTCTTCCCCCACATTGATGGCCACCAGTGCCGGTTTTGCCGTAAGAAACGAAAATCCCCTGAGAAGCGAACGATCCTCGTCAGTCAATTCGATCTTGCGGACGGGGATTCCGTTTTCCAGATCAGGAAGCAACCGCTCCACAATCGCGAAAAGCCGCATGTCCCGTGCCGCGGTTGGCACCTTGCGCTGCTTTTCCAGATAGCGTGACACGTGATCCAGATCCACCAACACCATTTCCGTCAGCAGGTTTTCCATCTCCCCGGCAAAATCCCTGTTTCCGTCGGAGTAGGCATCCACCAGGAGCACCAGCATGTCCATGGACTTGGCCTCCTGCACGTTGGTGAGCGCCTTGCGTTCGCGGCTGGCTGCCGGAAAGTCGGTGAACACCAGTTCCGCGTGAACGGTTCGCTTCGGCTTGTAAAGTTCCGTCAGGACATCCAGCCGCGGGTCCGGCACCTTCACCGTGCCGATGTGGGTCTGCTGCCTGTCTCCGGAAAAGCCGGTGGGGATGTCAAAGCCGGTGATGGCGTTGAACAACGTCGTCGCCCCGGCACCTTCATAGCCGTACAATCCGATTTTCATGATGCTATCCGCAAACGGGGGAAGTGGAAGTTAAAAGTCAAATGACGTACCGAGAACAAAGGGCTGTGGCAGCGATCCCCCCGGACCTACAAGTGCCACCCCCGTGTCGGGCCCGCTGAGCCGCTGATCGTCGGAGGCATCCCTTTGGGCCACATACAGCCTGGCCATTTCCTTGTTGTACTGCCACCTCATGATGGGCGCATAAATCATGTCGGTGATCCAGAACAGAGCATACAGCGTTACACCAATGTAAAACTTGTTGATGTTGGCGTCCCGCATGGACCGGTCCGTATTGAAATAACTGAAAATGAAGTAGGTTCCAACCCCCTGCCCCAGGGTGATGACCAGGCTCTCGATTTTCCGTTCGGAATAAAGGGATCCCAGACCCGCCGGTATCGCAGCAAAATAGAATTTGGAATCCTTGAGCATGTCCTCGTCACCCTGTTGCTCAAAATACTTGTTGAGCATGGTGGCCGTCAGGCCCCAGGCGCCGGGAGCAAACGCCAGAAACCATGCCTGCATGGGTTTCTTGGTGTTTTCCAGATAGATGTTGTTTCGTCCTTCCGCCATGAAATTGGCTGGAGCCATTTCCCACCAAGCCTGTTGGGACTGTCCAATCACGGGAAGAAAGGGTGCGGAAAAACTCAGTTCGGTGGCATTTGCGCCAACGGACAGGGTCAATACAAAAACACTCAACAGAAGCGAACAGAACCAGGATTTCATGGAGCCTCCCATTCGTGGCAGGAATCATACTCCCGTCCGGAGAAAAAGTCCAGAGCCCATTCACTGTACCCCCGGAAGGAACGTCATGGCTCCAGATCCCGTAGTATCTGGTCCAGAAGTTCCTGGTACTCCAGAGTTCCGGGGGACAGGATGAGGGCCCGACGGATGGCCTGTCGGGCGGATATGAGAAACTGCCTTTTGTCCTGTGCCCGGATGCGGCCAGAGAATACCAGAGCGTGGGTCACCTGGGCCAGAAGGGCAAACACCCGGGGATTTCCCCCGTCCCTGCGGGAAATGCGGTTCAGGATCATGCGTGCATTTTCATGACGACCCCATTGGGCTTCCAGTCCCGCGTGCAAAAGGTGCACATCCGTCAACTGGGGGGACACTGCCCGGGCAAGAGTCAGGAACATGGCGGCATCTTCGGGCTCCCGGTTGCGCAAAAAAACCTGTCCCCAGGCACAAAGGAGCCGGGCCGTACGTTCCCGGACAAAAGAAGGCTGCCGAAGGACGGGGGCCATCAGGGACCGGGCGATGGATTCCGCGCCGAACCTTTTGTCGGACGAAGCAACCGGCAGTCGCACAGGTTTGCCGAACTCGGGGGATGAAGGCACCATGCTCCAGCCAGCAGGCAGGTGGTCCACAAGGAGGGGGGACCACAGTTGCCCGGCCAAACCGGCACCATCGGGAGATACCGGTCCCCCGTCGAATACGGTTGTCTGCAATTCACCAAAGCCTTTTCCAAAAAAAGCCGCCGCGGCCACCTGCGAACCCCATTCTTCATGGGGAACGACCCGGGAAACTCCCTGTTCAAGGTGTATTTCGGACTCCAGTGCACGGCGGGGACTCTGGGCTTCCAGAAAAAACCGTTCTCCCCCGTCGGAAAGCCATGTCGCCAGAAAACCGGCCAGCAGGAAGAATGTGACAAAACCGGTGCGTGCCGCAGCAGGAGCAATCTGCCGGGCAATCAAACCCACACCCCGGGCACACCCCAGCCACAGCGCTGCCGAAAGGAGCCAGCCGGTCTGTGCCTGTCCCATGGCTCCCGGAAGCATCCACACCGAATAGGCCCACTCAGCCAAACCCAGACCTGCGAGCACGGTAAACCGGGCATGGTTCCTCTGTGGCCACAGGCCTAAAAGGGCCATGGGCAGCAGGATCAGGGGAATGGTGTCCCCCAGATGGGAAAACTGTGACATGAGATCCGGCCACCACACAAAGGAATGGGGTGAAGCCACCCGGTGTCTGGCCAGATCCAGCACAGGTCCCATGGATAACACCGAAGAAGTCCCGGACAGCACGGAGGGATCCGCCAGGGGGGATGCATACCGATGGGCTGCCAGGGGGATGAATATCGCAATGGCCGCCCCCGCCAGCCCGAAGATGACCGCCCCGGAAACTGCAGTGCGGTTGCGGGGAAACACCCAGAGCAGATACACCATGAAAGGTACCAGCAGGAGCCTGAAGACCGGATGAACTCCCACAAATCCCAGGCCCAGGATGAAAGCCGCCGCCCAAAGGCGCCTTGCGTCGACCAGGGGCCATTCCATCAGTCGCAACATGGTTACAACGCACAGAAATGTCAGTGGCACAGGGGTGTAGAAAAATGTGTTGCGGAAAAAAAGCACACCGGCGAAAAGTCCGATGGGGGGAATCAGGGAAAGCAGCGGTTCCTCCAGAACATCCCGGCACAGGCGTGCATAATGATAGAGAGCGATTCCCATAATCATTCCATTGAGCAGAATCAACCGCCCGCCAATGGAGCCGAATGGCCAGAAAATGGCGAGTTGCCCCAACTGGTGCAGCAGCGAATACCCGGGCATGGGGCCCGCCCCGAAATAGACGGACGACGATGCAAGTTCCCCGCTTTCCATGGCCGTGTCATGAAACTGGAAACTGAAAAAAACCCAGTACAGAAGGCTCACACCTGCCGCCTGGGCCCGGGCGGAACCGTACAGGAAACGAAATGCACGGATTCCCTGTTCCAGGCATGTCACGTGAAAGGAACGTTCCAGAGCCCCTTGTGTTCCAGAATCCGTCCGGGAGGTTTCCGTCATGCAAAAAAACCCGTCAGTCCTCGGCTGCCTGAACGGTGAAATCCACCGCTGTTCCGGACTGCACCTGGGTGCCGGCCTCCGGGGAAGTGGAGTAAATGAATCCGTTCGGACGATCGGACCGGTCGGTATACCGGACCCGACCCACCGTCAGACCCAGTTTTTCCAGTTCTTCGGCAATCTCCTTGCGGCGGAAATATTTCCCGCGGTAATCCGGAACCGCCAGGGCGACCGGTGCCACCGCCACCACCAACTCAATGGTACCCCCGGCCGGGGCCGGCAGCCCCGGTTCAATACTCTGGGAAAGAATCTGATCCGCAGCGGAACTTTTATCTTCGCGGGTTTTCACACTGACGGTCAAACCCAGTTTTTCAAGTTCCATCCTGCCGGCATTGATGTTCCTTCCGACCACCAGGGGTACTGCAGCAGGCGGTGGACCGGAACTGACCTCCACCACCACACTCTCCCCGGGAACAATCAGTGATCCAGCCAGTGGCATCTGGGTATGAATCAGACCGGCAGCCACCGTGGGGTGGGCATTGGTCTTGGCCAGGGTCAACAGGAGATCACGTTCGCGAAGAATGATTTTGGCGTCATCCGGACGCAGGCCTGTCACTTTGGGCACCTCCACAGCTGCAGGCTTGGGGGGCTCCTCCACAGTTTTTCGGGAAGAGCCCATTTTCGGCACCATCCATAATTGCAACGCCAAAAAGGTCAGGGACGATGTGATCAGTGATGTGGTAATGGACAATGCAATGACACTGGAAGTTCTGCTCATGAAAAGTCTCCTGGTGCGCCGGAACGCTCCCTGTCCGCAAATTGCCGGAAATCAGTACGTTATGTCGTCGCACTGGCCGGTGGACTGAATATGCATGAAAGCCCGATGACAGGCTTTGACCACCGCGAGTTCGTCACTGTCCTCCCGATGGCTGTTTTTCCACTCGGGCAAACTCTCCTGTGCCAGATTGCAGGCCCTCCCGAGGTTTGCATCCTGACGCTTGCGGGCACAACTGCAAACCATGCGGATGTACCGGTCACAAATCAGGATCCCGGTGCCCTGGGGCCGGGGGGATTCTTCGGAGGCCGTTTCACCGGCCATTGGAGCGGGGGCGGGCCGCACTGAAACCAGCGGTTCCGCAGGTGCCTGTTCCGGTGCGGCAACAGGAGCGGAGCCGGAATCCCGGCAACCGGCAAACACAGGAAACAACAAACCAACCAGAGCAACCAGAACAAAATGCAATGCTTTTTCTCCTCCCGGAATGACCGGGGAACTGCTGAACTCATTATTCAAAATCCGGCGTCAAATGCAACAAGCTTGAAACACGGGCCACTTCCTGTAAAATTCACGAGGAGAAAGACGGGAGGTTGAGTTTGTGACACCTGCGGAAATCGACCCCCGCATACTTCAAAAAGCATTGTGCATGAAGGACAGTTCCCTTTTTCAGAACGTGCCATCCAGAACTCTGGTGGATATAGCCCGCATGGGGTCGGAGATCGAATTGTTCACCGGAGAATTGCTTTTCCGGGAAGGAGATCCTCCTGACGGGTTGTATCTGGTTCTGGACGGCACCCTGGAAATCCGCATGGGAAAACAGTTGATCAACAGACCTGGCCCCGGAAGCGTCATCGGAGAAATTGCCTTGCTGGACGGAGGACCGCGCACGGCATCCTGTTTCGCCTCCTCCCATGTCCACCTTCTCCGTTTTGATGCAGCACTTGTCGATGAAATCCTGGATGAATATCCCCAGGTTTCCAGGCAGGTGCTGTTCACCCTGGTGGAGAGGTTCCGTGAACTCGGAGCCGTGTCGACCGGACTGACACCCCCACTCCGGGAAGAATCATGCCACCACGAATCCTGATCATTGACGACGATGAAACCCTCCAGCGGGCATGGGTGCATTTTCTGAAAAAGTATAATGTCATTCAGGCCTTCACCTTCGAGGAGGGCCTGAACCGGTTCCGGGATGAAGAGCCTGATCTTGTGCTTCTGGATATTGTGCTGCCTGACGGAACAGGCATGGATCTGCTTGCTCTCTTCAAGGATATCCGCCCGCAGGTTCCCGTTGTGATCATCACCGGACAACTGGACACTGAACTGGCTGCCGCCGCCATCCGGGGAGGCGCCTATGATTTCCTGACCAAACCCGTCGTTCCGGAACGGCTGCGGGTCACCATCGACCGGGCGGCTGAAACCGCCCGGTTGACGCGCGAGGTCAGGACGCTTCAAACCGAAAAACTGCTGGAAAGCCTTCACCAGAGTCCCCTTGTGGCCCAAAGTCAGGCCATGCAGGACATTCTCGGCGTGCTCAAATCCGTGGCACCCCGGCAGTCCACGGTGCTGCTGCTCGGTCCTTCGGGGGTCGGAAAGAGCCGGCTTGCCCGCCTGCTTCACCAACTCAGCCCCCGCAAGGACAGGCCATTCATCGAAGTGAACCTGACCACCATCAACGAGGGGATTCTCGAGAGTCAACTGTTCGGTCACATGAGGGGAGCCTTCACCGGTGCCGTTCGGGAGAACCAGGGCTTGTTCGCTGCCGCGCATGGCGGCACCATTTTCCTTGACGAAATCGGGGAAATTCCTCCCGCCGTCCAGGTCAAACTGCTACAGGTTTTGCAGGACCGCATGTTCTATCCCGTGGGGGGCAACCGGCCCATCGAGGTGGATGTCCGGGTGGTTGCCGCCACCATTCAGGATTTGCACGCCCTTGTCAGGAACGGTCGTTTCCGGGAAGACCTTTTCTACCGTCTGAGCGTGTTTCCCATCATGGTTCCGGCCATGGCCGAACGCAAGGCTGACATTCCGCAACTGGTACAATTGTTCGTCCGCAAAATCTGCCTGAAGGAAAACCTGCCCGTCAAGGAAATCAGCCCGGAATTCCTCCAGTTGACCATGGAGCAGTCCTGGCCGGGAAATGTCCGGGAACTGGAAAATGCAATGGAATACGCAATCACCGTTGCGCAGGACAGATCCCGGCTGGAGGCGGCTGACCTGCAGGCATATCTGCGGAATCTGGCGCCGAAAACCGGAACCGCGCCGGCAAGGGTCTCCAGGGTTTCCATGATGGAAAGCGGGTTTTCCCTGGATGACCATCTGGATACGGTGGCCCGGGAGCTCATCGTGTACGCCATCGCCCGGGAAAACGGCAATGTCACGAGGGCGGCGGCCCGTCTTGGTCTTACACGCCGCCGCATGTCCCTGTACATGTCACGGCTGGGTCTTTCCCCTCCCCATTCCAGGGGCAGACCGCGCATGACACCACGAAAAGGAGATTGAAATGGACAAACACAAAACTGCAAAGGCCAAGGAATTCGACAAGGAACGCGACAAGGTGGCGGTCAAGGTAACCTACGACACCCACAAACGATTGAAACTGCTGGCCCTTGTGGAGGATCGCTCCGTCACCGATATCCTTGATGAAATTGTCCGGGAACGCTATGGAAAGAGGCAAAAGGAAATAGAAACCCTGATCAAGTTGGCCGGAAATCCCACCAAGGTCGTAGACTGACCGAACCAGTCAAGTCCATTGAACCCGGCAAACCGGGTTACAGGTGTGCCATGACACCCTTTTGCACCGCTTCAACTGCTTTGTCCCCCTTCAATGCACGGATGATGGCAACGGAAAAACCGAATGCCGTGCCGGGGGCCTGGCTGGTGATCACATTCCCGCTTTGCACCACGCGTTCCTCCCGGTAACGGGAAAGATTTTCCTGTGAAAAGAGATCCCTTGTGCCAGGATGCGAAGTGAAAGCATCGATCCGGTCAAGTACACCGCATTTCTGAAGCACCAGGGGGGCCGCACAGATGGCCGCCACCATGCGTCCGGATTCGAACCACTTGCGAACCATGTCACAGACCCGGTCATCCGCCAGAAACGCTTCCACGCCACCCATTCCTCCTGGCAGTATCAGCACATCGGCGCCGGTGGCCGGGTCCAGTTCCCCGGCAGGCAAATCCGACAGCACCGCATCCGGTTCCATCACGATGCCATTGGAACCCCTGGCGGGTCCGGGAACCAGTGACACCAGCCGGACGGTCACACCGGCGCGACGCAACATGTCCACCGTGATGACCACCTCCATCTCTTCTGACCCGGATGAAAAAAGGACCAAAGCTTTTTTCTTCATGCCACCCTCCATTTCCGTTTTGAATCATCAGGAACGCAGGTTGACGTCATTGGCCAGTTCCACAATGGCCTTGAACAACCTGTCGGGCAAATGCAGGAACTTCAAACCGACGCCATATTGACTGGAGCCCCGCGGCACGAACCAGCATACTTCCACGGGCACCTGACATGTGTCCAGACCGGGAAGGGACACTTCACAATGAAAACGGTCGCCCAACTGTGCCTGACCGGAGAACACCACAAACATTCCACCGGCACTCAGGTTGTGCATCTGGCCTTCCATGCGAACCTCTTCGCGGATGACCTGCACCGGCATGCTGACAGCGAACCGCTGGTGGGCCCGGCGACTTTTCTGCAAAAACGACAAGGCATTGTCCACGTCTTTGGAACTCATTTGGCCACCTCTTTCCCAAGAATGGTGATTTTCAGATTTCCCAGACTTTCCAGCCACTCCATGTCGGTGGTTGTCCCCATCAGCAGGTGGGTCACGTCGGCCGGCACCTGGTTCCAGGTCGGGTCCACGTCAATCCACCTTCCCGCATACACCTGCGTCCATGCATGGTATCCCAGTCCCCGGCGGCATCCACTGGCATCACACAATTGCACATATCCCACGCCACCCACCTGCCGTGCCGGAAATCCCAACGCACGGAAAAGGGCCACCGACAGAATCGAGTGTTCCGTGCAGTCGCCCTTTTTCAGTTGAGCGACCATCCGGGCACTCTCCACATCCGAGCGCAGGGTGTCTTCCACGTTGTCCGCTACCCAGGCCGTGACTGCCCGGATGATCTCCAGTGGCGTCTTCGCACCCCTGGAAGCCGTTTTCGAAAGTTCCACAATCAATGGATCATCCACTTCGATGTTGGGTTCTGCACGCAGGTATCGACGAATGTCATCAGGCAGTTTGTCCGCCTCGGGGCGGACAAGGCCGTCCACCGAATCCACCCGCAGGGTCAGCAACCGACGGCCCCCTTCGGTGCGAAGGGAGTAACGATGGTTGTTCAGGAATTCCGGACTGGAGGGAAATGGCCCATCAAGTTCCAGATCCAGCCGACCCAGGGTGGTCTGTTCCTTGCCCTGCAGGTTCAGCGGGATGATGGCTTCAAAGCCGGTGTCAATCTTTCCTCCCAGGCCTGCCATCGCCGTATCCTTGTCTTCCCTGCGCATTTCAATGGCGCCCACACGGCTGGTTTCAATGACGCCGTCAGGTCCGAACAGGGAATAAACACGGGAACGTGGATTGTCGGAAACGGTTTCCACCACGAGAAACCGTTCCTTGCGACCTTTTCGGGTCACTTCCACCTGTTCCACAACCCGGTTGACTTCATGGGAAGTCTTGACTTCGGTGCTCATGAATTTCCTGAGTCGCCAGGCTTTCGGGGTGTTCCATGCATCGGGACCCCGGTTCAGCATGAGGGACATGGCCAGGTCACTTTCGGAAAGTCCACCCACGGGACGTTCCGGAGTGTATTCATCCGTGTTGGTTTTTTTTCCAGCCGCAGTGGCGACCACCCTGGCACGGTGGGTTCCGTCCGGTTGCAATTCCAGTGTGACCGTGCGGACCTGATGATCCGCCTTCTGCTCGGTGAAATGCTGCCTGAGTCGGCCTTCTCCGTACGCGTTGTAAGCGGAAAGGGACATCAGTTCCATGGTCTTTTTACCACCAAGAACCACCATTTCCATACGGAAATACTGCTTCTGCAGCAGTTCGGGTCCCTCGGGGGAGTTCTGCACGGTCCACGAATTGCTCATGTAACCGACTTTTTGCCCCAAGACATACACCCCGTACCACACCTCGCGTCCCAGTCGGGGAACCGCTTCCAGAATCTCCGCCACGGGAACGGACAGCAGTTCGACATCCGGAATCCGCTCAAAATCCAGAGGTGCAACACCATCGGGAAGTCTGGGTTCCGGCAGTGCGGGGCTTGCCTGGTCTTTTTCCCGGGAAACGGGCTCTGCCTTGCGTTCTTCGCCCGGACCTGAAGGCGGATCCGCCGGTGCCTTTTCGCCTTTTCGCACCCCACTGCAGTTTGTGATGAAGAGAAGAGTTATACAGGAGAGAAAAAACGGAACAATCGATCTCATTGGTTGGTTGCCATCTCGTCGATGAACTTCGCCAAATCGTCGGTAAACACCTTGCGGGCCGTTTCAAGTGCAGCCTTGAGGGTTTCCTTGAGTTGTTCGGCTTCACCGATTTTTTCCTGATCGTGGAGTTCAATGATTTTCATCACGTTCGGCATGGCGTCACACAACGCACGTCCGGCCTTTTCAGCTTTGTCCAGGTAGTTTTTCAACTGGGGAGAGTCCTTGAAGAGTTCCAGATCGTCGTGTTTTTCGATCAGGTCGTTGCTCAGGCGGCGAAAACGCTCGCTGACGTCATTGTTGCAGCCGGTACCCCAGTCACGCAGCTCCTTGGAGTAACTTTCCCCGAACCATGCGGGAACTTTCGCTTCGAACGTTCCGTACTGGCGGTTGGCAGACTGTGACTTGGTCTGCACGAGCCTGGTGCCGTGCATGCGGATATGCATGTCGGAACCCAGTTTGTAGTCACGATAACTGCCATTGAGCCTGGAAAGGGCCGATGGACCCCGGGAAAGGAATCCCATCCGGATGTGGAAGGTATCCTTGGCCTCGCCCCAACTTTCAATGCCATATTCCTGGGAAGGCAACGGGAAGTCCGGAATGGACTTGACGGAAACGCCCTTGAGATTCACCTTTCCGAAACTGCGGGAGCTTCCGAACAAGCCGCCGCTTACGAAACGTGTTTCCAGTTCAAGCGTCATGTCCGCACGGGAGCGGATTTCCAGGATGCGCATCGGACACATGTACCAGTCTTCCTTGCCGCCGGCGGACCCGGACCCCGGTTCGATCA
The DNA here is from genome assembly GCA_964618145.1 of uncultured Kofleriaceae bacterium. Lineage (GTDB taxonomy): Bacteria > Myxococcota_A > Polyangia > HGW-17 > HGW-17 > HGW-17. The sequence goes on along the minus strand of CAZTZR010000041.1, from coordinate 6,051 downwards.
GGGATCGCCATTCATCGCTGTGCATGGTCAACTGGGTCACAAAGGAATAATCCACTTCCTGGAACCGAAGGCAGGTCTTCTTGAAAAAGTCTTCGGTGGCTGCGGTCACCTTTTCATTCAATCCCTTGAATGCGGGTGCCATCCGTGGATCCGGTCCCTTGGCGGCAGGTCCTTTACCCCCACCGGATTGTTCGGCATCCTTTTTGCCGAAGATGAAGAAACCGCCGACGCCCAACGCGGCCACAAGCAACAGTCCGCCGACAATGACGGGCACCTTGCTCTTGGGAGGGGGAGGTGCCGCAGCTGCATAGCCCATGGCCTGAATGGAAGGATCGCCGGGGTAGGCATATTCGAGGGCTTCCGGTTCAGGTTCGGGAATGGGCGTGGCTACGGGTTCCGGCAGGATGTGAAAGCAGAAGGGGCAGTTCTCGGCAGCCCTGCGGGCATCCTTCGAAACCATTTCATAACAGTGTGAGCATACTACCATCGTGGAAAACCTCCGTCAAAGCGGCACCGTGTATAACACATGTACATGATGGTTTTCCAGTAAAATCAGGCAAGGCTCCAGAGGTTTGCTGCGCCGCGTTCATTTTCCGGTGGCGAAACCATGGACACAGTAGCCGGACAAGACCCGCTGCCACCGATTCATCTTGATTCCGGGCATCGCATTCATTAAATTCCTCCAAACGGTTCGGGAAGGCCGGAGGCCCGATCCATGAGTGAAAACCCATTGAAAAACAAACTGCAATGCCAACGGGTTTTTTGGGAAACATCCCGTGCTACCCTCCTGGAACTCCGATTTGCCGTTTTCACGATGGAACAACAGGTGGATCCCGTCGAAGACGAGGATGGACTGGATCCCCAATGCCTGCATGCCCTTGCCTTCTGGGATGGCCATCCCGTGGCCACGGGACGGGTGGCCCCGGACGGAAAGATCGGCAGGCTTTGTGTTCTTCGGGAGTATCGCAACCGGGGGGTGGGCAGTGCCCTGTTCGGATTCCTGCTGGAAATGGCCAGGGAACCCGGGAACAGAAGCATCCGGATTCACGCGCAGTTGCACGCGGCGCACCTGTATGAAAAGTTCGGATTCCGGACCATGGGGGAACCCTTCATGGAAGCCGGCATCCCCCATGTCAAAATGGTTCTTCCTGCGGATTAGGTGACCCATGCACCGGCTTTTCCTGATGACAACATTTGCCCTGTGTCTCGCCAGTATGAACATGTCCTGCGGAAACAGCAAGGATACGGAATCGCCCGGGGTGGACAACCGGCCTTCAGAAGGGATCGTCCCGGAGCCAAAGGTCGTCGTGCCCGCCCCGGTGGTGGAAGAACCGCCTGTGTTTCCCGAAAAGCCTGGCCCCGTAGTGATGGACTGGAACGCTGCCGCACAGGTTCTCGGGGGATTCACGGAGGATTTCCCGAAAACGCATCAATCCCTTCTGGAGAACAAGGTCTACCAAGAATATGTGAAAAACATCAAACGGTTCTGGAAACCCGTGGACCAGAAAAGGGGCATTGTGGAAAAATGGGTGGAGAAGGAACTTTCTGCCATCAACGCCAATTGCAAAACCCTGTTCTATCCATTTTCCGGACCGGATTTCCTGCACGCACACCTTCTTTTTCCATCCTGTACGCACATCGTCATGATCGGACTCGAACCCACGGGCACCCTGCGCGAATTCTCCGACGTCCTGAAAAACAAACCGGAGAAATTTTTCAGAACCCTTGAACAGAGTCTGAGACACATCCTGACAATCAGTTTTTTCCGCACCAAGAGCATGCAGGAACATTATTCCGGCAAGGAAGTCCCGGAACTGGACGGGACATTGGCCCCCATCCTCTTCATGATGGCCCGCACCGGCATGAAAATCACCCGGATCAGCAGGGTCAGTCTGGACTGGGATGGAAACCTGGTGCCATGGACCGGTGAGCCCCTGCCGGAGAGGGCTGAACAGAAAAAACCTTTGGAAAAAAAGCGTTCGGGCACCGGAAAAAAGGCGAAACCGGAAAAGAAGAAAATCTGGCAACCCGTTTCAGGCATGAAATTCGAGTATGTCACTCCGGACGGCAAGGACCACACTCTTGTGTATTATTCATGCAATCTGGCCAACGAAACCTACAGGCAACTGGATGGGCTTCGCCACCGGCCCGACATGCGCACATACCTGGAAAAATTGCACCCATCGGTGATTTACACCAAGGCTGCCTCCTACCTGATGCATCAGAATACTTTTTCCTGGATCCGGAGCTACATTCTGGAACATGGGCCCCATGTCCTGCAGGACGACTCGGGCATCCCCGTCCGGTTTTTTGAAGAAGACAAATGGAATCTGGTTCTTTACGGGACGTATGAGGAGCCCATTGAGTTGTTCGACAAGTATCGCCAGAAAGATTTGGCCGCGTATTACAAGGAATGGAAAAACCGCAAGCCCCTGCCCTTCGGTATCGGATACAAGATTGTTGCGGGACGGTCCAACCTGATGCTGGCTTCACGGAAGAACTGATTGCACACAGGTTGCAGCCCGTCCGCCCCGGACAGGGGCAACTTCAGTGTTCGTCCGTTTCACTTTCGCTGGAGGGTCCATCTTTCCAGATGCGTATGGTGGCGTCCACCTTTTCCTTGACCTCGATTCCCCTGGAAACCGCTGACATCACTTTCGGATGACTGAGCACCTTCATGACACGGGGGTCGTTGACAAAATCCAGTGCACGCACCAGTATCCGGGACTTGATATGATCCAAATCAACATGAAACATGAAAACCTCCCCGCAGAGTCGGCCTATTGCCCGTTGTCGGGCTTCGGCCAGTCTTTCACCCATTCATCCATGGGTATTCCGTTTTTTGTAGCCTGATCGGCATCTTTTCGTGCCTGATTGAAGTTCTTGAGTTGGAAATGAACGAATGCCCGGGCAGCCAGCGCCGGTGCATGATCCGAAACCCGTTCCAGGACAAAGTTCAGATCCGCAAGCGATTCGCGCAAACGACTCAGCCCCAGCAGGAGAACACCCCTTCGCGCCCGCCAATCGGTTTCGTCCGGGCGGATGGCCAGTGCGGCATTCAGATCTTCCAGGGCTGGTTCGAGTTGTTCCAGCCTGATTCGCGCAGCGGCCCGACCAATGAGGGCATCCGTATGAGTGGGTGCAATGGCAAGCGCCTTGCCAAAGGCCACTTCCGCCTTTGCCCACTCCTCTTTTTCCATATGTTGTCGCGCCTGCCTGCATGTGCGTTGCAGCCGGTTTCCGGTGGAACAGCCAAACACCGGCAAAAGCGTTGCACACAGGATTCCCGTAACAATCAGAAGCAGACGCATGGGCGAATCATACCACAGATGGTCAGACGCCGGCACGCGCAAGAATGTCTTCAACCCGATCCGTTTTTTCCCAGGTGAAACTTTCTTCATGGCGACCAAAGTGGCCATAGGAGGAAGTCGCCAGATAGCGGGGTTTGAGCAGGTCAAGGCTTTTGATGATTGCCGATGGGCGACAGTCAAAAACCTCTTTGACAATGGCAGCGAGTTTCTCGTCGGAAACCTTGCCGGTACCGAAAGAACTGACCATCAATGACACAGGATGAGCCACTCCGATGGCGTAGGCCAACTGGACCTCGCAACGACGGGCCAGACCGGAAGCCACCAGGTTCTTTGCAATATACCGGGCATAGTATGCGGCGCTGCGATCAACCTTGGACGGATCCTTTCCGGAAAAGGCACCGCCGCCGTGCCGGGCCATGCCCCCATAGGTGTCCACGATGATTTTGCGCCCGGTCAGGCCGGAATCGCCCTTGGGACCACCAATGACGAAGCGCCCGGTGGGATTTACCAGGAACCTCGCGTCCGGTGCCAGGATGTCTGCCGGAATCACCTTGCGGATGACTTCCTCGATGATGGCCTCCTCCAACTGGCGATGGGATACCTCTTCGGCATGCTGGGAAGACACCACCACCGTTGTGATGGCGCGGGGACGGTCGTCTTCATACTGCACGGAAACCTGGGTTTTCCCATCCGGGTACAGGAAAGGAAGCAATCCCGACTTGCGCACTTCTGCCAGACGCCGGGCCAACTGGTGCGATGTCATGATGGGCAGCGGCATCAACTCGGAAGTCTCGTCACAGGCATAGCCAAACATCATGCCCTGGTCCCCTGCTCCCTGATCGTCCGTCTCATAGGCACCGTGACCTTCGACTCCCTGGGCGATGTCCGGGCTCTGCTGCTCAATGGCCGAAATGACCGAACAAGTCTGGTAATCAAAACCCATGTCGGTGTGTGTATACCCGATATTCCTGACGGTTTCGCGCACCACATCCGGGAAGTGCACATAGGTGCTGGTGGTGATTTCACCGGCGATGAACACAACACCGGTTTTTGTCAGGGTTTCACACGCAACCCTTGCCTGTGGATCACCCTCAAGTATATGGTCCAGAATGGAATCGGACACGGCATCACAAATCTTGTCGGGATGCCCTTCAGTTACGGATTCAGATGTAAAAAGATGCGAACTCATGAAACTCTCCTCATTCAATCGGACACATTTGAAACCAGTCTCATGTGTCCCGGAAATGGACTGCTTGGTATAGCAGAACCTGCATTCCATTTCAAACACCATTTTTCCCCCCTACCGTCCCCCCTCGGCATTCACCACTTCGGCATGTTCGTCATGATGCCGCCCTTGCGAATCATGTTCACCGTGGAGATGGCTCCCGGCCAAGGGTCGGTTAGGGGTGTTAGGGGTGGAGGCCGAGGAATACTTCGTGGCCGGTGTCGCTGCAGGAACTGTGTTCAAAGGGAACGGCGAGGGGCTCAAAGCCGGCGTTCCGGATTTGGTCCAGCCAGAAGGTGCGTGGGAAAAGACCCATGGTGTGGCGGTCGTGGAAGAGGTCGATACGGCCGGATTCGTCGCGAAGCATGTAGGCCATGTCCGTCACATAGGATTCTTTGGCCGGGTCAGGCATCCAGCGCCATTCCAGATAACGCAGGCCCCGGCTCCCCAAGTGGCTTCCGGTGGCATCACTGCCGCCGGTTTCGCTCCCCGGCCCGAAGGTTTCCGCGACATAATCGGGCTGGAACAGGGCCACCCCGCCCGGAGCCGTGTGTTCGAAAGCCGTGGCGATGGCGGCCTGCACATCGGCACGGGATACCATGTAACTGATGGCATCGTGCACCAGGACACAATCGAAGTTACGCTGCAACCGCACGGTCCGCATGTCCCCCTGGACGTGAACACACTCCGGATTGAGGCGACGGCTGATGGCCAGCATATCCGGGGAAATGTCCACCAAGGTGCAGGAGAAACCGGCCTTGAGGTGGGCAGCATTGTGCCCCCCGCCGGAGCCAAGGTCCAGAAGGGTCCGGGGCGGCCGTCGGGAATGTTCCAGAAACAGGCGGCGGTAGAGTTCCGCTTCCTCTGCATAATCCTCCACCGGCGTCAGCAACGGATACCATGTGGCCAGTTCCGAATACAACTTCAGTGTCACAGATTCGTTTTGAACTTTATTATCAGTCATCTTGCCTCTCCTGATGCTGCAGATTCCGTATCCGTTCTTTCCTGAACCGGCTCGGATGTCAAGTCATCCGCAAACCCCCAGGGCAAGATCATTATGAGCGTAGAGCATTATTAGCCGTAATAACGGACAACCGGAAAAACCCGCATTGTACAAGGTATTCTCCCTACAGTGATGTATACCTTCACGAAATCTTCACGGCAAGAGGTTTTTTTTCTGGCTTTTTGGATAGGGCGGCTTTGGCCACAGCCACGAGTTCTGCCAGGGTGGGCTCCGTCCTGGACTGCAGCAGTGAGTTGTAGAAGTACGCCAGGGCCTCATGGATGGCCGACCCGAGCACCAGGGACGAGGCGGTGTCCTGGGGAACCTGCCCCTGGATGTACTTGTACAGGAACTGCCGGGGGCATTCCATCAGGGTGGTGATGGAACTCGGTGACAGGTGCAGGGCTTCATCTTGCGGAGCGGGATTGATGACCATGATGACCTCCGATCAATTCGCTTCTGATCGACAAGTACGAGGTGACGGTGGCGAGGTACCGGGAATGTGTGGCTGC
>CAZTZR010000040.1:0-32517 GCA_964618145.1 uncultured Kofleriaceae bacterium | reverse complement strand
TCACGCCCATTTTGCACGACTTCAACCTGGTCTACGAGTGTGCCTTCGCCGGACCTGCCAAATAGGGTCATGCCCGGTTACTCGACTGAAGCCTGTTCCCCGGCAATGGACGTGGTTGTTCTGGATTTTGAAACCACCGGCCTTTCCCCCGCCCGGGGGGATCGCGCCATTGAGGTGGGGGCTGTGCGGATCATCGGCGGTGTGATTGCGGAAACCTTCTCCGAGTTGATGAATCCCGGGTTTCCCGTTTCATCCTTCATCACATCGTTTACCGGGATCACCAACGACATGCTGCAGCCCGCCGCTCCCTGCGAAACGGTCATGGAGCGGTTTTCCGCATTCCTGGGGGATTCCCCTGTGGTGGCCCACAACGCGTCCTTCGACTGCGGGTTTCTCGCGAGTGAATTTGCCCGCATCGGCCGGGCCGTGTTGCCCCCGGTGGCCTGTTCCATGCGCTGTGCCCGGCGGGTGTATCCGGATGCCCCCAATCACAAACTCGCCACTTTGGTACATCACCGGGGTATTCCCCATGATGGCACCTTCCACCGGGCCCTGGCGGACGCCATGATGACCGCCCGGTTGTGGCTGTTCATGCTGGAGGATATTCGCAGGCAGTACGATCTGGATGCACCGGGTTTCGGGTTCATGCAAAAACTCATGCATGTGCCACGCAATCAGGCCGACGGGTTTTTCATGCAGTGCCAGAAAGCCGTTTTCGAAGGTCAGCGCATATGAGTTCATGTTGCCTGACCATTGCGTCAATCCTATTTCCATGAATCATTTTTCAAGAAAGGATAATTTTGTGGCAAATTCAACTTTTCCTTGGACTTTACTTTGCCTGATGTTTGTTTTTCCCGGTTTGGCCCATGCCAATACCAACAAGCCTGTGATTGTTTTCAATCAGGACATAGAGATCATTCCTGCCAACGAGAGGAGCATGAAGGCAGAGTATAAAGAGTTGCCAAACATCATACAAAAAAAATTGGCTGACAACCGGAAAACCCTGTTGGACAGGTTGAATCTGGGTTCCGATTACAAAGTCATCAACAAGCCGGCCAAGGTGGGAACTTTCAACTACGTTATGACCTGCAGGTGGTTCATCATGATTGACGATTTGAGAAGGTTGAACCGCAAGAACGAGGAAACCAACCAGATCGAGGCGGCTCATGTATATCTGCAGTTCAACTGTGAACTTCGGGATGCGGATTTCGGCGTGTATCTGGATGCTTATCGTGGAGAGTATTCCCGAAAGGCCTTCCAGGGGGAAACACTGAACCTCAATGACTTGGTGGACAAGGCTTTTTACCGTTTCCAAATGCGGGTTTTACCCTCCGGGAAAGAACTGAAAGCCACCATTGAAGACCTAACCCGGGTGGTGGAGGCAAACCTCCGGTACATGCCTGGACAGATACAACCGGCCGACGGAAAAAGTTTGGGTTCGGTGCTGATACACAGCATTCATGGCAAAAAAAGCAAGGGCAGGGGACCCTGGGGAGAATCCGGGCTGACCACCAACATCCTGACCCGGTACAGGCTTGAAGCCCAACGGGGAGTGTTCCTCAATTCCAACACCGGAAATCCCAAAACCATGGAGTTTACGGGCCCTGATTTTTACCGGGACATTGCCGGTGCCTACCGGGTCTTCGAGTGTCCAGAAAAGGACGGCTCCCTCCAGACGGAAACGTTCCGGATATTCCTCATCGGTCAAAATGCACAATCCGTGGAAACACTCATCGGAACGCTCACAAAACAGTTTCAGTGTGAAGAAGAAAAAGAAGTCAAAAACCCAAGGCCCAAGGCCAAGACCAAGACCAAGGCCAAACCTCCGGAGCCGGATTGCCAACTCAGGGGTTTTGTGTCGTATTCCTTTACCGCCAATGCCCAGAGCGAAAACAATCACAAGACAATGAACCGCACGACTTCATTGTTTGTCCGGAACCGGTCCTGGGGAACCATTTTCTTGGATGAGGGTCCGACCCACAACCAGAGGGAGGCCTTCATCCACGAGTTGCTTTTCACCAGAACCACGGAGAGGGCTCCGGCCTACCACGGGTGCCGGGTGGGTAACCGGATTTTTGGCCGGTATACCAATCGGTTGACCACCACGCTGGCCTCCAATTCCCGCTCCAGACCAAGCTCCGATGCGGTGGGTCGCATCACGCGCAATCCTGTTTCCCGATGCATTGAAGTTTCCACCAGTGTCCACAGCATTGAAGGTGGCGAGATGTTCATTGAAAAGCGGATAGACGATGCGGGATGCAACAAAGATGATTCTCGGGTGAACAAGGTCCATGGTCCCTGGCGCAATTCTCCGAGAAGCACCACCATCCGGATCCACTGCGATCAGCCAAAACCCAAGCCCGGCGAGATCCTCCAGGGGGAAGTAACCCCGGCCCCCGACATTCGGGTCGCGTATTTCTTCATCTGTGAAATTGTCCCACCGTCCACAACTCCGTGATCCCTGACGGCTATATTTTCAGTATGTGGAGGATTTACCCCAGGGGATTTTCAGGCCATTTGTGTTTAGGGTATCGCCCCGCCATTTCCTTGCGGACCAACTGGTAGGAGGTTTTCCAGAATCCCGCCAGGTCCGAGGTGACCTGTACTGGTCGGCCGGCCGGGCTCAGCAGGTGTACCTGCACGGGGATACCGCAGATCCGGGGGGTGTCGGTGCATCCGAAAAAATCCTGCAGCCGGGAAGCCACCTGTGGCTTTTCCGGGGTGCCGTAGTCCACCCGGACCCGGCGGCCGGAGGGAAGGACGAGTTGCTCCGGAGCCAGTTGGCGCAGACGGGCCAAAAGGTGTCCGGGGAGCCTTTTGGTGAGGGCATCGGCAATCCAGCGGTCATCCAGAACGGGACCTTCCCGAAAGCGCATGCCCGGTGCCAGCCAGAGTTCCAGATCCCGGATCAGGGACTCTCCGTCAAAAGGGGGTTCCGCTTCGCCCAGGTAACCGAGCACCAATCGGGCACGATGAAGAAAGCCGAGACTCAGCGGTCCCAGCGGCAGGACTTGCCATCCCTTTTCCCGGATTCGGGCGCACACGGCTTTTGCCAGGGGTTCCGGTCCGGGAGACGCTATGATCTCCTGCAACACCAGGGAACCCAGCCGGGTTGTTTTCCGGCCGGTGACGGACCAGTCCGCAGCGATGTCGATTTGCACCGATGTGCGGGGAGAAAGGTGTCCGGTGTGCAGGATGTCCTCCAGCGTGCAGGGTTCGTACAGGCTGATGCGGGCACTGTGGGTACCTCCTTCGGTAATCACCGCCACCAGAAAGGAGCCGGGTTGCAGGGGTTCAGGCAACAATCCGGCCCGTCCCGAGACGAATACAGCCCGTTGGGGATTGTCCGGATCCACCCGGGCCACCCGGTCGGGATAGGCCCGGCAGAGAAGGGGTGCACAAAACTCCGGACGGAAGGCTTCGCGTGATTCCCGAGCCGATCCGCTGTTCCGGTTCCGGAGTCTTCGCAGGGCGGTTTCCACTGCGACAGGAAGCCGTTTCATGCCTGATATCCAGTCGGATACCCGATCCGGGTCCAAAGAACGCCACTGGTCTTCTTCCAGCAGGGCCACGAGCAATTCGGCGGTTGGCTTTTCCCCGGCCCGGGCTCCTTGCAGCATGGCAACCATCCGTGGATGGATCCCCATGCGGGCGGCATTTTTCCCGCCGTCGGTGATTCGGCTGTCGTCATCCAGAAACCCCAGATGACGCAGAAGTTCGCCTGCTGCCTGCAGGGAGGCAGCAGGAGGCGGGGTCAAAAACTTCAGGTTGTGCCAGTCGCCCCACAGGGCCAGTTCCAGTGCCATGGGCAAAGGATCACCCCGGAGAATCTCCGGTTCCCGACCCGCCGGAAGGGTTTCGGATTCCGGCCACAGACGCAGCACGCGTCCTTCCATGACACGCCCGGCCCGCCCGGCTCGCTGGGTGGCGGAAATCTGACTGATCCGTACCGTGACCGAGTGGCTCATTCCGGTCCGGGGAGAATGTATCAGCATGCGTTCAAGTCCGGTGTCCACCACTGCCCGGACGTCCGGCAGGGTCAGGCTGGTTTCGGCAATGTTGGTGGCTGCCACCACCCGTAGTCGACCCCCGGTGGGTTCAAAAACCGCCTGGCGGATGGTGGCGTCCACCTTCCGGTGCAGGGGAAAAAGTTCCACCCCCTGGGGAAGTAGTTCCGAAAGCCGGTTCAGGCATCGTTCGATTTCGGGTTTTCCGGGCAAGAACACCAGGATGCAACCGGAGGGCACCTCCCGGATGGTTTCCAGGACACCCTGTGCCGCGGCCATGGCACAATCCTTTTCCGGGAACACACGATGGCGGATGTGCACGGGGAACTGTCTTCCGGCAGCGTGCAGGTGCACCAATTCCAGGTTTTCCGGAAGATGCGTGCTCAAAAACAGAACCCGCAAATCCGGACGAAGGATTTCGCGGATCTCCTGCAAGAAGGCCCAACCCAGATCCCCCTGCCAGTGCCGTTCATGGAATTCGTCCAGAATCACGACACTGGTTCCGGGCAGATCGGGGGATTCCTGCAGGATCCGCAAAAACACGCCCCAGGTCATCAGTTCCAGCCGGGTGCCGGATCCCACCCGGGTAATGTCCCGGGTACGCACCCCCACGGTTTGTCCGCAGGTTTCCCCGAGAAGGCGGGCCATGCGGTCGGCCAGACTGATGGCCGCCAACTGGCGTGGCTGTACCATCAGGATTTTTGATGTTTCCGGCAGTTGTCGCAACAGGGCCAGCGGAATGACTGTGCTTTTCCCGGCTCCGGCTTCCGCCGTGATACCCACCTGGGCGTTGGTCGAAAGGTTTTTTTCCATTTCCGGCAAAATGCCGGTGACGGGGAGTTGTTTCAGGGATACAGGCCAATCGGGAAACATGCAGTGCCGTGAGAAGGGAAACCGGAAAAACAGCGTCACAATGGAGTGGGGGAAAAACACTTGCGGCAACGTGCCTCGTATGCCTGCACGTCCCCCACCACTATGCGTTCGTTGCCGCCAGCGGCCAGTCGCTGGCTGCGGGAGGCCGGGTTTCCGCAGACCACGCAGATGGCAAGCGTCTTCTCAATGTATTCCGCAATGGCCAGCAGTTCGGCCACATGGGCAAAGGGACGGGCGGTGAAGTCCAGATCCAGTCCGGCCATGATCACCCGTTTTCCGGAGTGGGCCAACTGGTCTGCGACTTCCACAATGGAGGGTGCGAAGAATTGCACCTCGTCGATGCCAACCACTTCGCAGTCCTCTGCCCGGGCAGGGATGTCCCAGGGATTGGAGATCAGTTGGCTTTCCAGTTTCATCTGGTTGCGGGAAACGATTTCGCTGTCCGAGAAGCGGTTGTCCAGAAGGGGCTTGAACACGCGTACACCCTGCCGGGCGTACATGGCCCGGCGCAGACGCTTGATGAGTTCCTCGGTTTTTCCGGAGAACATTGGCCCCACAATGATTTCGATCCATCCCATGTCCTGAGGTGAAATGTGCATGAAAACCTCCGCAGGTGGTTCAGGCGTGACGGACGGCGAAGGCCCAGGCCACGAAAAAGAGGATGCAAAGAACCCCGAACAGCCTTGCGCGGGAAAGGCGGATGGCCGGTTCGGGAGTAAAACCCATGAAAATCAAGCCAAAAACACTGCAGATGAAACCCAGAAAAAGGATTCCTGCGAGCACCCGCATGCCGGGACCCGGCATGCGTACCGTGGCGGCAGGACCCATGGAACCGGTTCCCCGCTGGAACCGGGCCGAAAAGATGGCCAGATCGGTCATCCGTTCCAGGTCGGCATCTCCATCCAGTTTTGCCTGTTTCCGTATGGATTGCAGTTGGGCCATGGACCGGTCGTGGGCACCCAGAAGCGGGGCTTTCTGGGAGGCCCCTTTCTGGAACCATGCGACGGCGTCCACCGTGTTTCCCGAGGAGAGTGCCTTCATCCCGCGATGGTGGTACTCGGCGGAGAGCACCGCAAAACGGATCCATACCCCCCCGATCAGCAGGCAGGTGATGCCACAAACCCACCAGAAAGTCCGGGGTACAGAGAACTTACGGAGTAGTTTACGCCAGATCACGACGACGGAACACTCCACTGGCCACCGCCAGGATGATGGTGCACAGGATTACGGTATATAAAAAGGTCCAGCCGATATAGGACCATGTCACAAAATCCGTGGTAAGCGACACGGTGTGTCCGTCGAAGTCGTGTCCATTGGGCACATACAGGTAAAAGTGCGGAAACACCCTCAGAACCTCTTCGGCCAGGGTGCGGAAGGAGTCGGCTTCGTACTTGATGAAGAGAATCTGTTTGAGTTCCGGAAGCAGGCGCCCGATGGCGAAGAATCCGATGGTGAGCATCGAAGTGATCGCCGGAGAGGAGAACGACGAGAAGAACAGTGCCAGTGCGAGGATGACGGCCACCTCGAAATAGACCAGCAGCACTCCCTTGAAAAGTGCGATGTCCGGGGGAATGCGCAGGACCAGACACTGGATGAGCAGGATCAGGAACATGGCGGTGATGACGACGGTCATCGCCAGGAACATGCCTCCCCACTTGCCGAACAGGAATTGTCCGCGGGAGATGGATTTGGGAACAATCAGGAAGATGGTCTTCTTGTCGATTTCCTTGTAGATGATGCTGGTGCCTGCAAAGAAACACAGGGCGACGGCAAAAAGGCTCAACAGTCCAAGACCTATGTCAAAAAGAATCCGGCGCTCCTGGTTCAGGCTGACATCCGCGAAAAAATGGCCGGTCAGAATGAGAAGAATCGCGTAAAACAGGATGGCATAGAGGATTTTGTTGCGTACCACTTCCCGGTAGGTGTTGATGATGACGGCGTGGATGGGGCGTATCATTTCGCTTCCTCCTCCCGGGCGTGGGTAACGAACAAATCCTCCAGGGAAACCCGGTGGGGACGGACGGAGAGAATTTCCAGTCCATGCTGGATGAGGCGTTGGAGGATGACCTGCAAATCCGCAGACGGGGGAACACCGATCCGGAATCCGGAAAGTGTGGAGGACCACTCCACTTCGGGAAATTCGGATTGAAGCAGTTCCTGTTTCCCCGGGGGACAGCGGATTTCAATGTCCGTGGAACGTGTGCCCTGCTCCAGCAGGGAGGCCAGGGTACCTTCTTCACGCAGTTTACCCCGGGCGATGATGGCCACACGGTCGCAAAGATCCTCCACATCCGGCAGGATGTGCGAGGAGAACAAAACGGTCTTCCCGTTCCGTTTCAGTTCCAGGATGATTTCGCGGAAATCCCTCCTGCCGATGGGATCCAGCCCGGACAACGGCTCGTCCAGAATCACCAGATCCGGATCATGGATGAGTGCGGAGGCCAACCCGGCCCGCTGGAGCATGCCTTTGGAAAACTTGCGCATGGGAAGTGCCCGGGCATGGTAAATGTCCAGTTTTTTCAGAAGTTCGGTGACCCGGGCGCTCCTTCCCTGTTCGGGCATGTCCGCCAGACCGCCGGCCATGTGAAGGAATTCCTCTGCCGTGAGGTAATCATAAAAATAGGGATTTTCCGGTAAAAAACCCATCCGGGCGCGTGCTGACCGGGAAAAGACGGGTTCCCCGAAGATCCGGATTTCGCCTGCGGTGGGGAAGATCAACCCCGTCACCATTTTGAGGGTGGTGGTCTTGCCTGCACCGTTGGGTCCGAGAAGACCCACAATCTCGTTCTCCCTGATGCCAAGCGAAAGGTCGTTCACTGCAAGTGCAGTTTGCAGGCTCAAAAAACCGGTCTTGAACTTCTTTTGTACACCAATGATTTCCAGGGGAAGTTTTTCAGACATTATCATTTCCCGTATTTTGTGCCAGGGCCTTCTGGATCAACCCGGGATCCAGGCATTCGTTGAAGGGAGTCAACTGAAAGCGGGGTTCCTCCTGCATGAGACGACCGGCAGCAAACCGGGCGCCGGAATTTCCAGCCCAGGCCCGTCGGGCGATGCCGTTGGCCACATCGAAGAACAGCATGTTTTCCAGGGCCTTTTCAGCCTGGTCGGAACCGTCCAGCAACAAGCCGAAACCTCCGTTGATGCTTTCTCCCCATCCCACGCCGCCTCCGTTGTGCAGGCTGACCCAGGTGGCTCCGCGCATGGCATCACCGATGACATTGTGAACGGCCATGTCCGCGGTGAAGCGGCTGCCGTCACGGATGTTGGCGGTTTCGCGGTACGGGGAATCCGTGCCGGAAACGTCATGGTGGTCCCGGCCCAGCACGATTGGCGTTTTCAGTCTTCCTTCCCGGATGGCCCGGTTGAACGCTTTGGCGATGGCCACGCGCCCTTCGGTGTCCGCATACAGGATCCGGGCACAACTGCCCACCACCATGCGATTGTCTCTGGCGCTGCGGATCCAGTGCAGATTGTCAGCGATCTGACGGGAGATCTCCCGGGGAGCCCGCCGCGCCTGCTCTTCAAGCACCTCGGCGGCAATGGCGTCTGTCTGGTCCAGATCCCCGGGCTGTCCCGATGCGACCACCCAGCGGAAGGGACCGAAGCCATAGTCGAAGCACATGGGCCCCATGATGTTTTCCACATAGGAGGGATACAAAAAGTTCCCGTCGGGACCAAGGATGGGTGCACCGGCGCGGGAAGCCTCCAGCAAAAAGGCGTTGCCGTAATCCCAGAAGTGCATTCCCTGCCGGCTCACCTCCCCCACCGCGGCGGCATGCCTTACCAGGGAGGCACTGACGAGTTCCCTGAAGCCTTCCGGATCCCGAACCATTCGTTCGTTGGCCTCTTCCAGGGAGAGGCCAACCGGGTAGTATCCCCCCGAATGGGGTGCATGCAGGGAGGTCTGATCCGATCCAAGATCCACCGGAACCTGGTGTTTTGCACAGTACTCCCAGAGATCCACGATGTTGCCCAGATAGGCCATGGCCAAAGGTTCCCCCTGGTCGCGGGCCCGGGACATGCGCCTGACAACGGTGTCCAGGTCATCACTGATTTCCTGGATCCATCCCTGGTCGCGGCGTTTCACTGCGGCTTTCGGATTGATCTCCGCGATGACGCAGGCGGCCCTGGCAATGAGTGCGGCCTTTCCCTGGGCACCGCTCATGCCACCGAGTCCGGATGTGATGAAGGTTTTCCCCGCAAGGGAATCCTGGGTGTCGAGATAGAGGCGACCGGCATTGAGCAGGGTGATGGTGGTGCCGTGCACAATGCCCTGGGGGCCGATATACATGAAGGAGCCGGCGGTCATCTGTCCGTAGGAAGTCACACCCAGAGCGGTGCCACGGTCGTAGTCGTCGGCCGTGGAATAGTGGGGTATCATCATGCCATTGGTGACAACCACACGGGGAGATTCCGGGCCGGAGGGAAACAGGCCCATGGGGTGCCCCGAATACATCAGAAGCGTTTGTTCGTCAGTCATTTCACTGAGGTACCGCATGGTCAGGCGGTACTGTGCCCAGTTCTGGAAAACGGCACCGTTGCCACCATAGGTAATCAGTTCATAAGGGTGCTGGGCCACGGCCGGATCGAGGTTGTTCTGGATCATGAGCATGATGGCGGCTGCCTTCCGGGAGCGGGCAGGATACTCGTCAATGGGTCGGGCCTTCATTTCATGGGCCGGGCGGTAGCGGTGCATGTAGATACGGCCGTGCCGCAGGAGTTCGGAGGCGAATTCCGGAGCCAGGATTTCATGCAACTGCGAGGGAAAATACCGAAGGGCGTTTTTCAGCGCCTGTTCCCTTTCGGCTTTGGTCAGAACCAGTCTGCGGGCGGGCGCACGACTGATGCCGGGATCCTCGGGTGGGTAATCCGGAAGATTTTGCGGTATGCCTTCGGAGACACATTTCTGGAAATCGGAATCCGGGTTCATGTCCACTCCTTTCGCGACAGGGAATATACCCAAAAAAGCTTGGAAAAGGGAACACGAAACCACACTATTTATGATAGATTCAAACCAGCTGACCTGCCGGAACGGATGGTCCCTGCCGGGTCCCCCACCTGGAGAACCGAAAAAAACCCCCGAATTCTGGCGGTTTCTCGACGGATTGTATATACACGTACCATGTACGCCAAGGTAGGCGTGCATGGGATCTCAGTTCTGAAGGAGGAACCCGTGGCTCGCACCGAACAAGATTACCGGAACATGTTGGAGGCAGACCCCACTTCCATGGAAGCCTTTTCCGCCCTTCGCCGTACATGGCAATCAGAGGAAAAATGGCCGGATCTGGTTTGGCTCTACGAGTTGCGAGGAAATGCACTGGACGAGGATATCCGGAAAGCCGACATGTTCTTCAAGGCGGCCGACATCCTGTTCGAGAAACTCCAGGACGAACCAGAAGGAATGCGTTTGCTGTACATGGGGGTGTTGCTGGATCCCCGTCACCGGCGCAATGCCAGGAAAATCCGGGAATATCTCAAGGAACAGAACGATCAGCCCAGGTATCTGGCCATCCTGGAAAAGGAAATCGATTTCGTGTCCGAACAGGGAACGGATCGTCGCGGACTGGCACAGTTGCATCATGAGGCAGGAATGTTGTTTTCCGCCATGGAAGGGTTCGAGGAGCAGGCGCTTCATCACCTGAAGGCGGCTTTCGAGATGGATCCCCAGTTGACGGACGCATTGGTCATGGTGGCGGACATGTACTTGCGCCAGAAGGAATTCGAAAAGGCACTTCCCTTGCTCATCGGATCCCTCAAAATCATCAGGGATCCCACGGAACGGGCCCGGAAACTTGAGTTGATCGCGAAAATCCAGTTGGAGAAGATCCGGGATACCGAAGCCGCCGAAGCCAGCCTGCAGGAGGCCATCGGGCTTCTTCCGGGCGACATCTCCATTCTCGGCCAGTTGACCGAGGTCTATCTCGACCGGCGCTATCCCCAGGAAAAAGAACCGAACCGCAAGGTGGCCCATGTGTTCCTGCAGATTGCACGCGCCCACCGGGCCGAACAGGAGAATGTCAAGGCGGTCACGGCACTCAAACAGGCGGTGGCACAGGATCCGAACCTCCGGGAAGCCTTTTCCCTGCTGGCCAGCATGTACGAGGCGGACAGCAACTGGGAGGCACTGGCGGAACTTTTCATGACGGCCATGAACCAGTCTGAAGGGCAGACCCGCATACGGCTGGGACTTCGTCTGGCCGAAGTGTATGAACAGAACCTGAACAACGCTGACGAGGCACTCAGGATTTATGAAACCCTCAGCGAGGAATCCCCCGATGTCGTCCGTCCGAGGCTCATTGCCCTTCTGGAACGTCGGGAGGATTATGATGCCATGGCCCGCCTTCTGGAGCGGGAAGTTGCCGCAGGGGCACCCGGGCAGACTTCCGAAGCCCGCCTGCAGTTGGTAAGGCTGTACAAGGAAAGACTGGGTCGGGCCGATCGGGCGGCGCGACACCTGCATGAACTTTTGTCCTCGGATCCGGAAAACCTGGAAGTGCTCGACCTGTACATACAGCATTTCCGCGAAAAGGGGGATTACCGCAGCCAGGTGGAAACCATGGAAACTGCCTTGAAGGTGGCTCATTCCCAAGGGGTGGACACCTCGTACGTCATCGACCTGCTCAAGGAGATGGCGAGTATCTACCGGAGCAAACTGGGGGATCTGGCCCGCACGGAACGGGTGCTGAAGTTTCTCGTGCGGTTGATGCCGGACAATCCGAAGATGCAGCAGTCCTTTGAAAAAATACGTCAGCAGAGGGAAGTATGGGAAGGCTACAAGACGGAGATGCAGCAGGAAATCGGCATGACCGAGGATCCCTATGCCCGTCTGGAACTGATGCGCGGTTTTGCCCAGACGTTGCTGGAACGCAAACTGGATGTGGATCTGTGCATTTCCCTGCACCAGGAAATCATCCAGATGTCGCCGGGTGATGTGGAGGCCTATGAAGCCCTGGAAGACCTGCTGACCCAGGAAGGCAACGTTGAAAATCTCTTTTCCCTGCTGGAACAGCGGTTGGTCGAAGCCACCGTGGAGCAGCAGGAAGAAATACTCCGCCGCATGTTTGATCTGGCCCGGGAGAATCTGAAGGATCCCTCCAAGATCGGGCGGGTCGCCGCCAAAATCCTGGAAATTGTCCCGGATGATCCCGAAGCCCTGCAGGCACTTCTGAACAGCCTGGAGAGCCTTGAGAACTGGCCGAAACTGACCGCATTGCTGGAACGCTGGAGCACCCGGCTGATGGATCCGGAAGAACAGGCGCCCCTTTTGCTCAAGGCAGCGGACATTTACGACCGGCGGCTTTCCAAGCCCGATGATGCATTGCGGTGTCTGGGCAATGTCCTGGCCAACCGGATGAACATGGGAACAGTCATCCCCCGCATGCTGGATCTCTACGAGCGCACCGGCAACTATCCGGATTATGCAAACCTGCTGGAAACTGGATTGCGGGAAGGGGACTATCCCGAGGATCCCTCCGAGGTGCAACCCTTGTGGAAAAGGCTGGCACAGATTCTTGAGCGCCAGGTGGAGGACGCACCACGGGCACTGGAGGCATGGCGGCAACTCTGGGAAATGATGCCCGAAGACATGGAAGTCCTTACCAATGTCACGCGGCTGGCCTATACGCTGGAACAATGGGAACTTCTGGTGGAAATCATGGAATCCCAGATTCAGCGGACCAGCGAACCGGACAAACTGAACCACCTGGCCATGCGTCTGGCGGACATTTACGATCAGAAACTGGATCGGCCCCACGATGCGCTTGGAATGCTCGAGAAAGTGGAGAAAAGCCGTCGGGACAGGGCTGTTCTGGAAAAGATGGCCCGCCTGTACCAGGCAACCGGAGATGTGGAGGGTGCCATCGAACTGTTCAGGAGTTTCATGGAAGAGGCCGACACCCTTGAGGACAAGGTGAATTATTCCCTGAAAATCGCCGAAATTTTTCTGGAACTGGCCCACGATGATGCCAGTGCAGCGGACCAACTTGACCATGTGCTCTCTCTGGATCCATCCAACCAACGGGCGTTGGTCCTGCAACTGGATCTGTGCGAGCGGGAAGGGCGCTGGGAACGTCTGGCGGAACTGACATCCCAGTTGTACGGGGTCGAGGCGGATCCGGACCGCAAGTTCGTGTATGCCCGGAAACTGGGAGAACTGTATGACGTTCATCTGGAGAATCAGGAGGAATCCTTCGCATGGTACAGGATCGCGTTCCAGATCCGGATGTCGGAGCCGGACATTCTCGCAACACTGGAGCGTATTGCCACGGAAAACCAGTACTGGGAAAACCTGGTGGGGGTGTATGACCTCCTGCTCAGGGAGGAGTGGAGTTCGGACCGGGACATCCTGCAGAAGGCAGTGGATTGCCTGCGCACCAAACTCAGTGATTTCACCCGCGCTCTGGACTATGTAACCAGATATCTCATGCGCAACCAGGCGGACGAGGAGTTCCTGTACGAGGCCGAGGATCTGTCTTCCCAGTTCCCGGAGGGACCGAAGCATCTGGCATCCCTGTACGAGCACATGATCAACAATCTGTCCCGGGGAACGCGCAAGTACGAACTCCTGGTCAAGCTGGCCCGTTTGTACGAGGAAGAACTGAACGATCAGGAGTCTGCTCTGATCCGTTGGGAACGGGCGTTCCGCGAGGATCCTGTACAGGAAGTGGTTCTCAACGAAATCGAACGGTTGGCCACGGCCACCCGGAACTGGGATCTGCTTCTGGTGGTACAGGGAATCCGTCTGGCCCACATGCATGATCCCCTGGAAAAGGTGGATTTCATCATCCGCTGTGCCCAGACCGCGGAGACCCTTCTGGAGGATCCCGTTCGCGCCTTTCGTGCGTATCTGCACGCCTTCCTCCTGGAACCCATGAACAACAAGATTCAGGAAGAACTCTGGCGTCTGGCCAAAATCATCGGCCTGTACTCGGAAGACCAGCGCATGGCCAAACCGCTGGAACCGGACTCCCTCATGGCGGGTGGCCTGAGGGAACTCAAGCGGCGCCGTTCCCAGAAGCCGGCTCCGGTGGTGACAGAGGGACGGCGTGGAGAGAATACCCAGGAATTGGAGGAACTCGATCTCGAGGAACTCGAAATCGTGGAAGAGGAGGAAATCCCGGCTCCGTTTGTGCTTGCCAGCCCCACCAATTCCCTGCAACTGGCGGATCTCATTGAGGTCAGGACGGGAAGCCTGCAGGGGGTCAGTTACGACGATGTGCTGGCGGAATTCCAAAGCGACATCGACATTCAGGATGTGGCGGTTTCCAGTCCGGGCACCACGGAAATGGCGCCTCCCGAAAGTGCCTGGGAGGAATTTGCCCGGGCCTGGGCCATGCTGCCCTATGCCACCGTTGAAGAACATGTCGAGCATCTCAGCCAGATGGCCCGCATCTGGAAGGATGGCGCCCAGAACAGTCGCAAGTCTTTTGAAATCCTGGGCCGGGCGGTGACCGTGAACCCGTCCGATCCGGAATTGCGCGAGTGGTTCCAGTTCGAGGGCCGGGCCCTGGGTGTTCTCGGGGCGTGTGGGGCCCTTCTGGAGCGCATTGCCGGAGGCATGGATGATACC
Source organism: uncultured Kofleriaceae bacterium (assembly GCA_964618145.1). GTDB lineage: Bacteria > Myxococcota_A > Polyangia > HGW-17 > HGW-17 > HGW-17. The sequence continues at coordinate 18,066 of CAZTZR010000040.1, read as the reverse complement.
GCACAGGCCATTGGCCTGTATCGTGAGGCATCGGTTCTGTACCAGGAGATCCACCAGTGGCAGCGGATGGAGGACGCCCTGAGGGCCATCCTGGCGCTGGACAACCACGAGATGGCGTCCTATGAGGCTCTCGTGGTACTTTTGCGCCAGGAAAACCAGCACGAAAACCTGGTGTTGCTCATGGAATGGAAACACCAACTGGATGACCTGCCGCTGGAGGAGAAGATCGCACTGATTCGGGAAATCGCCCTGGTGTATGAAAACGACCTGAAGAGGGCGGATCAGGCACTGGCCTGGTGGGTCAGGGATCTGGGCATGGAGCCGGACAACCTGGAATTCCTCAATGCAGTCCTGCGTCTGGCCAGGCAACTGCAACTCTGGCAGAAGGCTGCCGAAACATTGCGGAAGATGGCGGACCTGGCGGATCAGGAAGACGAGCAACTCCGCCTGTTGCATGAACTGGCCGAAATCACTGTTTCGGAACTGGAACTTCCGGATCAGGCAATTCACATTTTCAGGGAAATCCTGCAGATCCGTTCCGGTGACCCGGTGGCGGTGGCGGCTTTGGACAAGTTGTATACCACCCATGAATTGTGGGGGGATCTCGAGGAAATCCTGGAAAAACAGATCCAGAATGCCGACGATGGGCAGCGACCCGCTTACATGGAACGTCTGGCCGAGGTGCTGGAAAAACTGGATCGTCCGGGAGAAGCTGCCTTCATCTATGAGAAACTCTGGCAGGAAAGTGCCCGTCCGGTGTTTGCCCGCAAGGCGAGCGCCATGTTCATGGAGACCGGACGTGCGGCCGATGGTGTGGAAATCCTGCAGGGGCTGCTCAATTCCGAAAACGCGGACTATGATGCATCGGAAAAGGCGGATCTCTGGACGCAGTTGGCGATCATCCAGAAACGCAGCCTGCAGAATGAAGCCGCCGCCCGCATTTCCCTGGATCGGGCACTGGAAACGATGCCTACGCACATGGGAGCACTCCAGTTGATCGCCGAGATGGCGTGGGATCACAAGGACTGGGAAAAGTTTGTGGAAGTCGAACGCAGGATTGCCGATGCATCGAAGGACCCTGCAGAAAGGGATGCGGCGCTGTTTCTGGCCGGTCGTACCCTGCGGGATCATGTGAAGGATTTGGTGCGTGCCCGGGACATGTTCGGTCTTTTGTTGAAACTGAATCCACAGTACGTGGATGCACTTGTGGCCCAGTCTGTTCTGGCCGAAGAGATGGAGGACTGGGTGCTGGCACTGACCATGCTGGAACAAAGGTTCCCCCTGCTCAACCAGAAGGAGGATCGGGCCAAGAATCTTACCCGGCAGGCGGAAATCCGGCTGCGCCATTTCCAGGATACGGACAATGCCTACCAGATTCTGGATGAGGCGCTGGCTGAGGATCCGAACCATGTGGGCGCCATCCTTGCGCTGGCGGATCTGGCTGAATTCCGGCAGGAATGGGACCGGGCAGGGGAACTTTTGGAAAACGCCCTCAAAAAACTCAAGGACGAGCCCGGCAAGATGTCACGGCTGGCCCGTCGCTATGCACAGTTGATGGAACGCACCGGCAAGATGGAGAACGCGGTCACGTTGCTTCAGGAGATGGAACGGAAATATCCTGACGAACTGCTGATGAAACTGACCCTGGGCGAGATTCGCTACCAGCAGGGGCGGTGGCGCGAAACTACCAAATTGCTGGGGCAACTGGGAGAACATCCCCAGGCCACCGAATTTGCCGCCGACGTGGCCAACGCCCTGTGTCTGGCAGCAGATGCCGAAGTCAAGCAACGCAAGGGCATGGCCCCCGTGGAACTCTGGGAGACCGCAGTGAAACTCAAGCCGGATCATCTGCCGGCCATTGAAGCCCTCCTGGCATTCCATCTGGAACGGGGGGACCAGGCTGCTGCCGCGGGTTATCTGAGGGCGCAGGCCGAGGCGGCCACCAACCCCGATGCCCGGTTTTCGCTGCTCAACAGTCTGGCCGAGTTGTACATGAACGAAATCAAGAGTCCCCACGATGCGTACGAGTGCTACTACGATCTGTGGCGGGAGATTTCCGAACCCGGTCCGGCCCATCTGGACATCCTGAAGAATCTGGTTCGCCTGGCGGAGGAACTCCGACGGGACCACGAGGTGCTGGCGGCCTACAAGTTGCTTGTGAAACTGGCGGATGACAGTGAAAAACTGATGCTGCTGGTCAGGACAGGCGAAGTGGCCCTGCGCATGGGCGAAATCGAGACTGCCCAGGAGGTCCTGGAGACCGCGCAGAAGAAGGCGCCGGCCAACGAGAAGGTTCTTTCTGCCCTGGCGGAACTGTATGAGAATACAGAACAACTGCCGGCGGCCCTGCGCATCCTGCATGAACTGGTAGAGCGCAAGGTGGGTGCAGCGGCCGAACCCCTGCGACGTTCCGGTGTGCTCAAACGCCTGGCCCGGGTGCAGATGGAACTGGCCCACGAGGCGGATGGAATCATAACCATCCTGGAGGAAAGTGTCTCCCTGAATCCGAAGGATGATGATGCCCGTCGCATGCTCATCCAGGTATACGGAGACGATCCAAGGTTTGTTGAAGCCCGCAGTCGCCAGTACCAGGAACTCCTGCAGAAAAACCCCATCAACTCCAAAGCCCTGAGGGATCTGGCGGATCAGGCACAGAACAACGGAGATACAGAGCGCCGCTACCTGTACACCCAGTTGCTGGCACTGCTTGGGCAGACCACGGAAGAGGAGTCATCCTGGCTGGCCGGACTGTCCGGCCGGTATGGCCGGGTGTCCATGGACTATGCAAACCGGCTGGAGGATGCAGACAAACTCGAGGTGGAGTCCGTTGCCCACGCCACCGAACTCGTGACGGTGTTCGAGACCCTTTGGGAAGCCGCACCTGCGGTGTTCGGAAGCGACATCCATGCTTTGGGTCTGGATTCCGGTGACAAGGTTTCTCCGGTGGACAAGAGCGATGTGGCCACCATCTACCAGGAACTTGCCCGGGTAATGGGTGTGCGTTCCACCAGCCTGTATCTGGGGAATTCCGAGAATTATCCCGGGGTGGTAGTGGCGTGTCACGCCCCACCGGTGGTCATTGTTGGCAAGGATTTTCTCACGGAACAACCGGCAACCCTGCGGTTTTACATCGCCAGGGCCATGGAACTGGCCTGTCCGAAGTTCATTTTCGCGGCGGGGCTGTATCCTGAGGATTTTTCAAAACTGCTGGCCGCCCTGACCCGGGCGTTTCACCCCAAGTATTCCAGGCACCAGTTCAAGACCCTGGATCCCGTGGATGAACGGGCTTCGGAACTCAAGAAGATCCTTCCCTATCGAGTGAGCAAGACCATCGTGGAATTCTTCGGTGAGAATCCGGATCTTTCCTTTGATTCCGGAGCCTGGCGCAAGGCCGTCTGGATGGCCGGCAATCGCATGGGCCTGCTGATGACGGGGGATCTGCCCGAGGTGCTCCGGCTCGTCATGTTCGAGGAAACCCAGCAGATGCTGCCCTCTTCCTTCCAGGAGGGGGAACTGACGGAACTGTGCAAAAAGACCCCCGCCATCATGGATCTTCTGGCGTTTTATGTCAGCCCGCTCCATGTCCGCCTGCGAAGCCAGATCGGCATGACCATAGACTCGAATTCCCCGACTCCATGACCGTCCGCGCAGAAACATTCCGCAGTGAGATTGTCCGGGACCGTCGCCGGTTGCACAGTATTCCCGAACCGGCCCACAGGGAATTTTTGACATCACGATATGTCCGGGAAGTTCTTGAGGGACTGGGCTTGACAGTGACACCGGTGGCAGGCACTACCGGGCTGGTATGTGACATCGGTGATACAGGTCCGTTGTTCCTGTTCCGGGCGGACATGGACGGCATCGAGGTGACGGAAGCTACCGGTCTTCCTTTCGCATCGGAGCATCCAGGGGTCATGCATGCATGCGGTCATGACGGCCACATGGCGATGCTGTTGGGATTGGCACGTGTTCTGGCGGGTCATCCTCTGCAGCATTGCAGGGTCCGGTTGTTGTTCCAGCCCGCAGAAGAGCGCACGGGGGGAGCCAGGGACATGATTGCAGGGGGAGTCCTTGCGGAGGTGAAGGCGGTTTTCGGTGCCCACCTCTGGAGTTATCTTCCCACCGGTACCGTGGCCACGCGTTTGGGACCCCTGATGGCGTCCACCGAAAGGGTCATCATCGATATCCAGGGAAAAGGGGGGCACGCCGCCCTTCCCCGGGGGACCGCCGATGCGGTGGTTACTTCCGGGTTGCTGGTCACCGCGCTGCAGTCGGTGGTCAGCCGCGGGGTGAACCTGCCCGCGGAACCGGCGGTGCTGACCCTGGGAACCCTGCAGGCAGGGTCGGCGCCGAATGTGATTGCCGCGTCCGCCCGGCTGGAAGGAACCATCCGGGCCCTGACCGACGAGGTCAAAAACCGCTTGCATGCTTCCATTCTCCGCATTTGCGACGGGGTGGCCGCAGCCACGGATTCCCGGATCACCGTGTCATTCCACGGCGGTTATCCTGCCTTGGTGAACCATCCGGAGCCTGTCACCTGGCTGCAGGGTGTCACTTCCTGTGTAGAGGTGGAACCGGTCATGGCCGGCGAGGATTTCAGTTATTATCTGCAGATTGTGCCCGGCTGCTTTTTCTTTCTCGGTGCAGGTTCCCCATCAGTTCCCGGAGTGTTGCACCATCATGAACCCGTCTTTGATTTCGATGAAGAAGCCCTGTTGGTGGGTGTGAACGTGTGGATGGATCTGCTGGCGTTTCTGGAGAACCGCTACAAAATCACCTGACGGCTTTTGGCCGGATGTAGTAACTGTTTCCCACCGTGACACTGTCAAAGGGCGGCGCGGCCTTGATCCCCACCCGTTCGGCAGTGCGCAGGGTCAGTTCATATACCCGGTAGACGTTGAGTTCCTTTTCGCTTTCCAGGGCCACCACCAGTTTCACGGGAATGCCATGCATGGTGATCTGTCCGGTGATGTTCCGTGCCTGCACGGTCCAGGGACCCATGACGGCCACTCGAATCACCCGGCGGGGTTCCCTGTCCTTTGCGGTTTTTGACAGGTTCCTTCTGCCCCAGTCATGACTTTCGGCAAACCAGGTGAAAGCTGTCTTCTCCAGGGAAGACGCATTGCCGGGAGCCTTGCGGGGTCCGGGAAATTTTCGGGCATCAATGGTCTTGCCGAATTCCTTCCAGTCGGCCTCACGCCAAGCCGGGAAAGCAGCAAGTTCGGCTTTTGCCTTTTCACTTGCCGGATCGAATTTCACGGCAAATTCCAGATGTTCCTGTACCCATCGGGTACGTTCCACCCGGACAAAATCAGCACTTCCAGTTTTGACCAACTCTTTGTATTCATTGGCTTTCTTGATCAACTCCTCCGCCATGACCTGCCGGGTTTTTGCTATGTTGACAATGGCTTCCTCCAGTTTTTCCACGGCATAGGACGGTCGGTGGTATGTGTCTTTCCATCCATCGGCCTTTGCCTTGCGATCGATTTCCTCCGAAGAAGGACCTGCTTTTTTCCGGAAGGATTCCAGTTGTGAGCGAAGCCTGTCGAGGTCATTTTTTTCAAAATGCTCTATGGCCTTGAGAAGTTCCGCAACCGGCTCCAGGTCGTTGAAATACAGGCCCACCCCGGTGGCTCTGGAAAACAGGGGCTTGTAGAGCCGATCATATTCTGCCTTCAGGGCCATGGCTTCTGCTGCGATGCCGGCTACCTGTGCCCGGGCTCCGGCCTGGGATTTTTCAAGGTTCAGTTTTTCATTGGCAAAGCGGGATTCCAGTTCTGCGAGACGTTTTTCCGTTGCCGCATATTCTGGGTGGTCCCCCTGACCCCGCTTGACGGCTTCGGCCCGGGAAGTTTTCAGGTCACCTGCGGCCTTGTCCAACTGGAAACGGATGCGCTTGATCAGCGCTTCGCGGTCGGCGATGGTCGGAGATTTACCGATTTCCCCAAGCAGTTTTTCCGCCTGATTCAGTGCCAGAATGGCAGTCCTCATGTCCCGGCGCGCGTCCGGATGCAGGTTGGGTGTTCCGGAAAGTTCCCGGAAAATGGTATGGACGGGTGTCATGCCGAGCCCGAAGGGCAAAAGTACCAGTACAGGGATAATGAAGCAGAAAAAAAAGCGGAACCTGGAAAACATCGGATGACCTCCTGGGTGTAAACGGTTGTAATGTCAGTCGGATGAAGAAAAATCCATCATCCAGTATGGGTGCGTTCGGTGTTGTAGACCGACGACCCAAACTATATACAGTGTCTTTACAAAAAAGTCAAAGGGGAATTGTCAGAAAACAAAAAGAAAAAAGATGAAAAAAAGACCGTCCGCGAGACCGATGACGAACCTTGATCAACCCCGCATCCAGTGAAGGTGGGTCCCGCAATAGCCTCCACCTGCTTCTCCTCCACCTTGACGAGGAGCTTGCGCGGTGTGGCCAGCGGCAGAACCCGGGGTTGACGCGTTGGGGATGAACAATGTGTATTCGTCTGTCGAACCCCGCAGACGGCCAAGGATTAGTATACTCCCGGGCCATGCACGGATCAAGTACGCAGACGGGAAAGATTTTTTCCGGATAGTAGGAAAATACTATTCGTTTGCGGCGTAGCAAAGGACGAGGGTGATGTTGTCGGCTCCCCCCCGGGTCAGGGCGGTTTCCACCAGGATCAACGGCATGTTTGCATAGAAATTGTGGGTGAACAACCGGCCCAGTTCCTCGGTCTGGAAATAATTGGAAAGACCATCGGAACACAGGAGAAAGACATCTCCCGCGGAAAAGGGCACCACCTGGGTATCGATATGGATCTCCTCTCCGAAACCCACGGACCGGGTGATGACGGACTTCCAGCGGGATACGGCGGCTTCTTCCTCACTGATGTATCCGGCTCTCAACTGTTCCGAAACCCAGGTATGATCGGCAGACAACTGGGTCATCTGGCCGTCCCGGAAAAGATAGGCGCGGGAATCCCCCACATGGGCCAGATGGAAGCGGGAACCATCACGCAGCAGTGCCGTGCAGGTGGTTCCCATGCCCTGCAGTTCGGGCACTTGTTTGGCATGGTTCAAAATGGCGAGGTTTGCAGCCATGATGGCATCGGTGAGGGCTTTTTCCGGGCTGATGTCCGCCGGGCGATTGGCGATGGATTCCTCAATGGTGCGGACCGCCAATTGGCTGGCAATCTGCCCGCCGGCATGGCCGCCCATGCCGTCTGCTACGAGGTAAAGTCCCAGATCCTCGTTGACGCAATGGGAATCTTCATTTTGTTCGCGGACATTTCCAACGTCCGTCTGTGCCCAGGAGTATAATCTCATCAGACAACCCGTTGGTAAGATGGAAGAGGATTTTTGCCTTTTTGTCAACCGGAATGTGTGATTGTGGCATTTTCCCGAGCGGGATTATTTCCGCCAGCGTTCTGGAGCTTGCATCATACGGGGGCCTGTGACAAGGTGAAAACCGGGGCACCCAAATCACTTCCGGGAACACTGTTTTCATGCGCCTTTTCTTCCAGTTTTTTCTGTTTTTTTCTGTGGTTTTTCTGGCGTCGAAACCAGTTGCAGCCTTCCCGGACAAGGTCGAAAAGACACCCGTGGAAATTCCCCTGTCGGGATTGGCCTCCGTATCGGAAGCGGAATATTCCGGGCTGGCCTGGTTTCAAAACACCCTCATTCTGGTGCCCCAGTATCCCGCGCTGTTCGGGCATCACCTGATCACCCTGGAGAAGAAGCAGATCCTTTCCTATCTGGATGGGGCGCCCGAATCGGTGCTGCAATGGAAGAAACTGCCGTTCGAGGATGGGGGACTGCATCGCGTGATTCCCGGTTTCGAGGGGTATGAGGCCCTGGATTTCGACGGGGACACCGTGTACATGACCATTGAGGCCAACGGTCCCGGGGCAATGCATTGTTACCTGGTGCGGGGGCAGTTCGTATCGCCCGAAGCCGGCATTGTTCTTGACCCGCTTTCGGTGGTGGTGCTTCCCGTCCCCGCCCAACTGGAAAACATGTGCCATGAAGCCCTGATGGTGCATCGTGACCAGGTACTGACGTTTTTCGAAGCCAACGGACGTTTCGTGAATCCCGAACCTTTTGCCTACTCTTACGGCATGGATCTTTCCTTGTTGCCTCCCCTGGCCATGCCCTTTCTGGAATACCGGCTGACCGATGTCACCTGTCCGGACGAAGAAGGCCGTTTCTGGGCCATGAATTTCTTTTTCCCGGGGGAGGCGGAATTGCTGGATCCGGCGGATGACCCCCTGTTTGCCCGCCATGGCCGGGGCAGAACCCATGCGGTGCGTTCCCCCGTGGAGCGGATTGTGGAGTTCCGGATTCTGGACGACCGGGTGGTTCTCACCGACACCCCCCCCGTCCAGTTGCAACTTCAGGATTCGTACAGTCACAACTGGGAGGGCATCGTCCGGCTGGATGATCGCGGTTTTCTTCTGGTGTCCGACTGGTATCCGCTTTCCATTCTCGCGTTTGTTCCCGGGAATTGACCCCACGCCATCCGGCAACTCCGACAGGAGACCTTGCCTTTTCAAATCCCGTGTTTACGTTTTTCCCTGGCCGGGGGTTTCCATGGAGAAACTTTCGGGGGGGTGAATATAACATGCGTGCTGTGTGGAATACCGGAAAAACCGCCATTCTGATTGCGGCGCTCACGGCGCTGGCCGGTGGCCTGGGATATATGTTCGGAGGAATCGGATGGGCCATTGGTGCGGTGGCCGTCACCGCAGTCATCAACTTCATCACCTGGTTCACTTCGGACTCTTTGGTGCTGGCCATGCATCGGGCCCGCCCGCTGCATCCGCGGGATTTGCCATGGCTTCACGACATGGTGACGGCCCTGGCCCACCGGGCGGGCATTCCCCGTCCGAAACTGTTTGTGGTGTCCGACCCGGCGCCCAACGCCTTTGCCACCGGGCGCAGTCCCGCCCGGGGGGTGGTGGCGGTGAGCACGGGGCTGCTGGAAATGTGCAACCGGCGGGAGATCGAGGGTGTTCTGGCTCATGAGATGGCCCACATCGTACACCGGGATATCCTGATTTCCACCATCACGGCCACCCTGGCGGGGGCCATCTCCATGCTGGCCCATGTGGCCGGATACCTGTTGCTGTTCGTGGGGCGTTCCGGTGACGACGACCGGGGGAACCCCATTGTCATGCTGATCTTCATGATTCTGGCCCCGCTCATTGCCGCCCTCATCCAGATGGCGGTGTCCCGGACCCGGGAATACGAGGCCGACCGTCTGGGGGCGAAGATCGCGGGTTCCCCGGACGGACTGGCTTCCGCCCTGGCGAAACTGGGAAACTACCACCAGCGCAGGCTTTCCCGGTACGCCGAACCCGCCGTTTCCCACATGTACATTGCACGGCCCCGTTCCCGCAACGGCATGGCTTCGTGGTTTTCCACCCACCCGCCCATTGCGGAACGGATCCGCCGCCTGCGCGAACTTGTGAGATAAACACAGGAGGTCATCATGGACTTCAACAAATGGACCCTCAAAAGCCGCGAGGCCGTTTCTGCCGCCATGGAACTGGCCCGTGAAAACCGCAATCCCGAAATCACTCCCGAGCACCTGTTTGCGGCACTGTTGTCCCAGGGAGCCGACAGCACCGTGGTGCCCGTGCTGGAAAAGATTGGCGCCAAAGCGGATCAACTGGCCCGGGAAACCGACGGGCTGATCCGGAAACTGCCCCGGGTGTCCGGGGATGCTTCGGAGCCGGGGGTTTCCCGGGCCCTGCGCCAGTGGATGGAGGCCGCCCGCAGGGACATGACCCATCTCGGGGATGAGTATGTCAGCACGGAGCACCTGCTTTTGGCATTGTGCGATCTGTCCGGAACCCCGGTGGTCGGCCTGCTCAAGGGAGCAGGCGTCACCCGGGAGCGGGTGCTCGAAGCCCTCGAGGGCATCCGGGGTACCCAGCGGGTGACCGACGACGCTCCGGAATCCCGGTACCAGGCCCTGGCCCGCTATTGCCGGGATCTGACCGATCTGGCCCGCCGGGGAAAACTGGATCCCGTCATTGGCCGGGACGAGGAAATCCGCCGGGCGTTGCAGGTACTGTCCCGGCGCACCAAGAACAATCCCGTCCTCATCGGGGAGGCCGGCGTGGGAAAGACGGCCGTGGCCGAGGGAATCGCCCAGCGCATTGCCGAGGGTGATGTACCCGAGAGCCTGAAAAACCGCAGCCTGTATGCCCTGGATCTGGGTTCGCTCATCGCAGGCACCAAGTACCGCGGGGAATTCGAGGATCGGCTCAAGGCGATCCTCAAGGAGATTGAATCCTCCGAAGGACGGGTGGTCCTGTTCATCGATGAAATCCACACCCTGGTGGGAGCCGGTGCTTCCGAGGGCGCCATGGATGCGTCGAACATGCTCAAACCGGCGCTGGCCCGGGGTGAGTTGCACTGCATCGGGGCGACGACCCTGGATGAATACCGCAAGCATCTGGAAAAGGACAAGGCCCTGGAGCGACGGTTCCAGCCCGTGCTCATCGGGGAGCCTTCTTTGGAGGACACCATCCACATCCTGCGGGGCCTGCGGGAGAAATACGAAGCCCACCACGGTATCCGGATTTCCGACCCCGCACTCATGGCTGCGGCCCGGTTGTCGGATCGTTACATCACCGACCGGCAGTTGCCGGACAAGGCCATCGACTGCATGGACGAGGCGGCCTCCCGCCTGAAGATGGAGATTGAAAGCGTTCCCGTGGACATTGACCAGCGCCGCCGCAAACTGGTGCGTCTGGAGATGGAAAAGACCGCCCTGGCCCGGGAGCCGGAAAAATCCGTGGCGGCCCGGATGGAGGCGGTCAACGGGGAAATCGCCCGGCTGCGCGAGGAAGTGGATGGCGCGCTGGCCCGCTGGGAGCGGGAAAAGGATGTCATCGGACAGTTACGGGATGCCAAGGTGCGCCGGGATGAACTGAACACCGCCGCCCAGTTGGCCCAGCGTCAGGGAGACTACCAGCGGGCGTCCGAAATTCTCTACGGGGAACTGCCGGAACTGGAGCGGCTTTCCACCCGCCTGGAGGAGGAGCTGGCCGACATCACCCGGGACGGTTCCTTCTTGCGGGAGGTGGTCACCGAAGACGACATTGCCGGGGTGGTGGCCCGCTGGACCGGCATTCCCGTGGAGAAGATGCTCGAAGGGGAACACGAAAAACTGCTGCACCTGGCGGACCGCATGCATGAACGCGTGGTGGGTCAGGATACCGCCGTGCAGGCCGTGGCCGAAACCATCCTGCGGGCCCGGGCCGGACTCATGGATCCGGATCGTCCCCTGGGTTCGTTCCTGTTTGCCGGTCCCACCGGAGTGGGCAAGACCGAAATCGCCCGGACCCTGGCGGAGGTGCTGTTCGACGATGCCTCCCACATGATCCGCATGGACATGAGCGAGTACATGGAAAAACACGCCGTCAGCCGCCTCATCGGGGCGCCTCCGGGCTATGTGGGGTATGACGAGGGCGGCCAGTTGACCACGGCGGTGGCCCGGCGTCCGTATTCGGTGGTGCTGCTGTACGAAATCGAGAAGGCCCACCCGGACGTGTTCCACGTGTTTTTGCAGTTGCTCGATGACGGGCGGCTCACGGACGGACAGGGACGGCAGGTGGATTTCCGCAACACGGTGGTGATCATGACCACCAACCTGGGGTGGGATCCGGATCTGGCGCAGCGGGATCCGGCGGCCGCCCGGCGGGTGGTTTCGGAATCCCTGCGCATGCACTTCAAACCCGAGTTTCTGAACCGCATTGACGAGCAGGTGGTGTTCGACCCCCTCTCTGTCGCCGAGTTGCGGGAAATCGCGAAACTGCAACTCAAGCGGGTGGACGGCTGGCTTCAGGCCGAGAATTGCGCCCTGCAGTGGACCGACGATGCCTTGGCGTTTCTGGTGGCCCGGGGAACGGATGAGCGCTACGGCGCGCGTCCCCTGAAGCGGGCCATTTCCCGGTATCTGGTGACGCCCCTGGCCCGGGCCCGTCTGGCCGGGGGAAACGCCCCCGGTATCCTGTGGATCGCCGACATCCGGGCAGGAGAAGACGCCCTGGTTCTCACCCCGAAAACGATTTCATGAATAAAGATGGTCAGTTGGTGGGAAAACCCGGAGGAATGCAGAATTGTTCAGTATATCCCATGGGAGCGGCACAGTGATAACCATCTGCGGTTCTGCATTGGCTGGTGGTCGTGCAGGGTTTGAAACATTTGCAATCCGAGGACATACACAGGCAGCGTCCGCCGGAACCGATACAGACATCATAACCCTCGGAATTGCATTGGCGGGTACAGTATCCGCCGGGAAAACTGACGTTGCATTCCCGGTGATCCAGATGCACGCCTGTACAAACGGTGTTTGAAGTGCAGCCTTCTCCCACGCCAACACCCTGCCATGGTTCACAGTTGCCAACATTCCAGGTGCAGTCCTGGCAGACGAGGGTCATCGCATTGGAATACCCCAATTGAGAACATGTAGTGGTTTCCCCTGTCATTTCACAGTCCTCACCCTCTTCAAGGATACTGTTTCCGCAGACGGGTTCCACACTCTGGCAGAGGGGATCATCCGCGCAATCGGGGTCAGCGCAGTCGGTGAGTCCATTGCCGGTATCATCAATGCCATTGTCACAGATTTCCTTTTCTTTGCAGGTGCCGACAAGACAGAATTGTGAGCAGCAATCCAGATGGTTATAGCAACTATCTCCAATCTCCCGGCATGGGCAGAGTGTATTAGCCCAGCACTGGGGATCTTCGCAGTCAGTGAGTCCATTGCCGTTGTTGTCAATTCCGTCATCACAGATTTCCATGGATACGCAGATTCCTTCATGGGAACATATGCTTGAGCAGCAATCTGCACCGGTGGTGCAACTTGATCCAACCTGCAGGCAAGAATTGCAGGCGGGATCATCCGCACACCGGGGATCTTCGCAATCGGTAAGACCAGGTCCACATTCTACCTTGCAATCGGCACTGCAGCCATCTCCGGATGTCGTGTTCCCGTCGTCACATTCCTCGCCCTCTTCCAGGACTTCGTTTCCGCAGACAGGTTCAATATTGTTGGTATTGTTGGTATTGTTGACGTTGTTCACGTTGTTGGTGGGGGGCGGATCCTGAATGTCAATAAACAGGGTACACGTGGAGAAAAGCCCAAGTACCAGAATGCTGAAAAAGACACGGGTGAAGTATTTCATGAAGCACCTTACCATACAAGTTCAGAACCGCCAGGACCAGGTCATCATGCAGCCTTGAGGTCCACAGGAGGGCAAGAAGGAAACTCCCGCATCCGGGGTGGAGGATTCCACGGGAGCAGGCTTCCACAGCAGGATTCCCGCGCCGAGGGACACGGCGCTGAGCACGGCGCCACCGATGGCGATGTCCGTGAACAGCCGGAAGCGCTTGAGGCTGTCCCGGTCGTCGGTGTTCCAGTGGGTTTCCCATTCATCCTTGATTTGCAGGGCCTTGGCTCCCAGGCCGATGGCTGCCACGGTAAACACCAGGGTGGAGCCTGCCCCCGCCCAGAACCACCATTGGGAAGTCAGCGACGGCGTTTGTGCCGCGGGTTTTCCGGATTGGTCAACGGGTTCGACCGGATTGGTCAACGGGTTCGACCGGTTTTTCGACAGGTTCGACCGGTTTTTCAACGGGTTCGACCGGTTTTTCAACGGGTTCGACCCGATCCGGTTTGTTTTCCATGGCGGCCAGGCGCTTTTCCACTTCGGGTTTGAGGGCGGCGGATTCTCCGGAGCGATCCACCATCACCCATTTGTACTGTGCCCGGGCCAGGGTATACTGCCCGAGTTCCTCGAAACTGCGGGCCAGACGGAACCGGGCCATGACCGAGTAGGGGACCAGGGAAATCACGCACAAAAACGAATCCCGGCTCTGTCTGTAATCCTCCACGTCAAAGAACGTGTTGCCCATGGTGAAATACCGCCGGGCTTCGTCCTTGTCCTTTTCGACATCGCCGGAAGGTTTGGGACAATTGATTTGCTGTGCGTCCACGGCGGCGGAAGACATCAGCAATGCAAGGGAAAAAATACAGGTCAAAATGGTTTTCATTGGTTTCCTCAACGGATTCAATCAACACCAGAATGCCATGTTTGTCAAGAAGAACGAGTTGTCTGCATTTATTTTGGAATTCAATAATTATTCCGACTCTGCCAGACAATAGGAGAAGTCCGGTTCGCCTCCGGAGTTGGCACGCAGCCGACCCCGCCATCCCGAAAAACCACGGCCCAGACAGGATGAACCCTCCGGGCAATCCGCATCCGATTTGCATTCCTTGCGGCAGATTTCCTGCAGGCAGGTGGCGCCCCGGACGCAGGCGGGTTCCTGGGAGACCGGGCAGGGGGCCCCCACGGGCAGCACCCCCGGAACGCAAACGAGGAAGGAGGCATCATGGGAAAGGTTTTCCGCGGAAAGCACCCGGAGAAGACAGCGCTCTTCGGGGGGACATTCCCCGTCGGTTTCGCACGGTTGACGGCAGGTGTCGTCCACGCATACCAGTTCCCGACGGCAGGCGTTCTCGAACGGGTCGCAGGATTCTCCGGCGGCATGTACCGCCTTGCGGCAAAAACGCTTTCCCCGACCCGAGATGGTGGTGATGTCCCGGAAAAAACCCTTGCAGGCGAAATCCTCCGGGCAGTCCATGTCCTTTTCGCAGGGTTTCACGCAGGTTTGGGTGTTGGTCAGGCAAATGTTGTCCCCGGCGCATCCCCAGAACGGACAGGCCCTCTGTTTTGCAGCCTGTTCCACTGGATCCCGTAAGCAGGCGGCCACACAAAAAAGCCACGCCAGGAACAGGATCAGTGAGTTCACTCCCTGATGCATGGCTCCCCTGGGGATTCATGGCAGAACAGGATGCGGTGCAGGTTTGGCGACAACTTCAGACAATCGGCAGCCGGGTCCGGCAGCCGGTGAATGGCGTGGGGATACACCAGGTTGTGTTTCACCAGGGCCCGGTAGAAATGGGGTTCCTTGACGAAGGGCTTGACCGTCCAGGTGGCATCGTCCTGGGGATTGTAATACAGGGTGGCCACCCGGATGCGGTCCAGGGACAGGTTGCGGCGCATCTGTTCCTTGAGTTTGGTGATGACATCGGAGATCAGGCGTCCGGATCGGAACGCGGTGTCCACGATCAGCACCTGGTGATGGGCTTCAATGCGTTCCACCAGATAGGGCAGCCCGATGATGTTGGCGCGGTAGGACAGATGCGTGCGGGTGGTGTTCAGGCTCACGTGATCCGGCACATGGGGGATTTCCCCCTTCTTGTGCAGATACTTGAAGGTTTCATGGATGGGCAGTCCGGCGTGGATGCCCCCCGGCCACAGTGCAATGAGCACATCGGGGACGTATTTGTGGGTGCGGGCCATGTGCAGGGTCAGTTCAATGGCGTGATGGGTGACCTCCCGTGCGGTCAGGTAGTGCACGGGGGTGTCACTCTTGATCTCCGCGGGCACCGGAGCCGGTGCGTGCAGGATGTCCCAGATCCCGGGATCCTTTTGCCGGATGAGGGGATCCTCCGGGTGTTCAGGTTGCACCAGATCCGCCAGTTCGTGGGGATAGTCGATCCACACGTGCCCCGGCAACTGCTGTACTGCCACAATGGGCAGCCCGTAGTATTTCTGCCGTTCGGGCTTGTGGTGGAGCGTGCCCACAATGATGCGTTCCGGGCAGTTGGCCCGGGCTTTCGTGCGCAGGGTTTCCACAATGGCCTCGATGGTGCGGCCGCTTTCGTAGACGTCATCCAGGATCAGAAGGTCATCCTCGCGACAGACCACGTTGATGACGTGTTCGAGCCCCTTGACGAGGACCGTGGAGGACTGCTGTCCGATTCCCTGATAACTTTCCGTGGCGATGGTGGTGTGGTTCATGTAGATGCCGCGGTTGCGGTAAAACGCGTCCACGCCAAGTCCCACCGGGGTGCCGCCGCGCCACACGGATATGGTGTGTTTCGGCCTGAAGCCCGACTCGAACAACTTGCGCCCCAGTTGGAAACTCATTTCCAGGAACTCCTGGGGACTTACATGCAGAATCTCGAAATCAGCCATGAATAACTCCTGTGGGGGAAAAAGACCGCCCGGTCTGTCGGCAGATCACCGTCTGCGCAGTGTAATCAAGTTGCCGTCCATTTCCAATGACAAACCAAAAAAGCATTTTGGAAGGACCTGAACCCCACTTCAAGCATCGGGGTCACCAGGCAACCCGGCCACGAACTCACGAAAGTGCAGTACCCGGTCGCGGTCCCTGGGGAAAAAGAGGAACGGCGCCACATCCCTGGACAGCGCTACGAAATCCAGCCTCGCGGTTTGCTCAAGTAGCCATGCCTTCAACACCGCAGGCCCCGTCAGGTCCAGACGTTGCTCCAGATACCCGAAATGCGGTTTGGCTCCCTGCCCGTAGAGAAATACGACGTCAAAGAAATCCCTGCCCATCAGTCGCTTCCTGTGCAGGGCCGCATGGATCTTCTGCGCCAGCAACAGGTCCATCGGGACAACCCGAATGCGGGAAAATACATCGAACCGGTTCAGGATGGACATGTCCGGCACATAGGAAAAATGCTGGGCTTCAGAGTCGATCTGGATACGGATCTTCTGCTCCGGCAGCGGGGACATTCCCAGTTCGTGCAGCAGGGCGGGAAAACGGATCTGCAGGTGGTAGGCCCGGCGGGTGCGCACCTCCACCTCAACGCGGAACCCCTCCAACTCCAGTTCGGTCTGCAGGTGCCTGCCCATCGCCTCGAACTCCGTGGCGTCCAAATCGAAGTTGTCGAAGTCGAGATCCTCCGAGAAGCGCAGGTTGCCATGGATCAGGCGCAGGGCGGTACCACCCATGAAGACCAGTTTTCCGGCGGTCGGTCCGTCGAAGAGGATGCCCAGGATCTTTACCTGGAGGTACTCCTTCAGGATGCTCTCGCGAAAGATCCGCAGTGACTCGGGGTATTGCTCAAGCAGGCGTTCCATCAGAATCATGTTGCACATACTCCCAGAAACCGGCGGCCCGGTGCGCCAGTGCACGGCTGCCGAAGGCAGTTGCCCAGGCGGTGAAACGCTCCGGGGTCACCATGCCCAGGAATGACCGCGAATCCAGACGCAGGGCTGCAAAGTCGTCCGGTGTGCGCAAGCCGGGGTTCAGGTACAAAAGGTCGAGGACAGCCTTCCCGGGTTCGGCGATCCGGATCATGCGATCCTCCCACGCCAGCCAATCATACCCCCAGAACAACTCCGGCTTGAGGTGCCTGTAGTCGAAAGTCCCCACAGGGGTGTCGAAGGTGGTTGTCTTTCGCGTGCACACCGAGGTCAGCAGGAAGACTTCTTCGGGAATCAACCCATGGTACTTGAGCGCCTTCTGAAGCGAGAGATAGGAAGGACCGTACAGGCGATTGGCTATGAGAAGGAGAAACCGCTCGTCGCCGAGGCGCTCCGGGAATGCCCAGACCCCGCGTCGCAGCCTGCGCAGATATCCCTTGTCCTCCCACCGGTCCAATTGATTCCGGTGAAATCCGGGGTGCAATTTTCTGACCTCGGCGAGGCCAAACAGCCCCAGGGGTCCAAATTCGGCGCGGAAGGTGTGAATATCCATTTTGTTTCCGTAAAGATACAAAAATGTATCTTTTCGGAATCAGAATTAGTCCAGGTGGGGCGATTTGTCAAGGGTTGCGGTCAGCAAATCCTTCCCCGCCACCGTTTCCCCAAAACCCCCACTGCGCATCACGCCCACATGACTTTTCTGGAAAAAAATCGCCCGGTTTAGCATTTTTCCCGCAACGATTTTGCTCCCGCGCCGATAATAAAGGAGGCAAGGGCCCAAATCCCCCTGCAAAGGAGTTTGTATGAGCACCGCTCTGCCCCGTTTTCCCGGAACCACCTATCTCGTGACAAGAAAATGCATCCGGGGCCAGTTTTTTTTAATACCCAATAAAGAGTTCAAGGCCTATATCCAATATGCCATTGCCCGGGCTCAGAAAAAGTTCCCGGTGAAAATCCATGGATTTGCATTCATGAGCAATCATTGGCACATCGTGATGACCGACCCCACGGGTCTTTTGGGTTCGGATTTCATCGGCGCCATGGACTCGTTCATCGCCAA
>CAZTZR010000039.1:0-32536 GCA_964618145.1 uncultured Kofleriaceae bacterium | reverse complement strand
CCACACGACAAACCACTCCCGTCCAGGTGGGCACCGACACCAACTGGGCCACGATTGCCACCGGAATGACCCATGTCTGCGGCCGCCGTATCAACGGCACCCTCTGGTGCTGGGGCGACAACTCCTCCGGACAACTGGGGCAGGGAAACACCACCACCCGGACCTCCCCGGTGGTAGTGGGCTCCGAAAACAGTTGGGCGGCCGTTGCCGCAGCCAATTATTTTACCTGCGCGTCCAGGACCGATGGAACCCTCTGGTGCTGGGGCAGGAACAACTCAGGGCAACTGGGGCAGGGAAACACCACCATCAGTTATGTGCCCCTGCAGGTGGGATCGGGCACCTCATGGTCCACGTTGGCACAAGGTTCCGACCATATGTGCGCCCTGCAATCCAACGGAACCCTCTGGTGCTGGGGATCCAACAATTACGGCCAGTTGGGTAACGGAAACACCACAAACCAGTCTCTTCCCACTCAAGGGGATTCGGCCACCAACTGGGCCACAATCGCCACCGGAAGCGTGCATTCCTGCGGAGCCCGGACCGACGGAACCCTCTGGTGCTGGGGCAGGAATATTTACGGACAATTGGGCACCGGGAACACAACAAACAGTTTTTCCCCGGTTCTGGCGGGCACGTCGACCAACTGGAACCTGGTAACCGGAGGAACTTCGCATTCCTGCTCCATTCGATTCGACGGTACCCTTTGGTGCTGGGGCAGGAGCAACTCGGGCCAACTGGGTACAGGCAATACAACGACCCAACTTTCTCCGGTTCAGATTGACTAATGCCCGTGAATCCTGGTCGAGGTGTCTGATGAAAATACTCTTCGCATTTTCCCTGCTGTTCTCCCTGTCAGCCTGCTCCCTGTTCTCAAAAGGTTCCACCAAGAAGCCCGTCGACCCCTGCGGAAACGGCATTCTTGACGAGGACGAGCAGTGCGATGGCGACAACCTGGGAAACGAAACCTGTGATAATCTCGGATTTCTTGGAGGCACCCTTTCCTGCCGTGACAACTGCACCCTCAACACGCTGATGTGCATTCCATACACATGTGGCAACGAAATCGTGGACGAGGGAGAGCAGTGTGACGGCTCCAACCTGGGGGAAGAAACCTGTGAAACCCTGGGCTTTCTGTCGGGAAGCCTCGGGTGCGGCTTGAGTTGTGCCTTCGATACGAGCCTGTGTTCACTCACCTGCGGCAACGGCACGGTGGATGCCGAAGAGGAAGAATGCGACGGGGAGGATTTTGGCGGCACTTCCTGTCTGGAACTCGGGTATCATGGTGGCGATCTGGCCTGCGACACACGGTGCCAACTGGTAATCACCGGCTGTGCAGCCGAGGGATTCTGCGGAGACTACACGGTACAAACCGCATATAATGAAGAGTGCGACAGCGAAAACCTCGCGGGAAAAACCTGCGTGCACCTCGGGTATTATGGAGGAACCCTGGCGTGTGATTCAGCATGTCAGTTCGACCTTGCTGATTGTATCACCAATGGCCGCTGCGGGGACGGGGTGGTTCAGGGCGGGCATGGGGAAGAATGTGACGGAACCGACCTGGACCAGAAGACCTGTGCACAACTCGGTTATGATTCCGGCTCCCTGACATGTACGACGAACTGTGAACTGGACACTACTGCATGCACCCGGAATTATCTCACCATCTCCGCAGGCTCCCATCACACCTGCGCCATCCAGACAGGTGGCATCCTGTGGTGCTGGGGGGAGAACTCCTCGGGCCAACTGGGGCTCGGTAACAACACGAACATCAACACGCCCTCACAGGCAACCTCGTTGACGCCATGGGAAAAGGTTTCCGCAGGCAACGCCTACACATGTGCCATCAAATCCGACGGAACCCTCTGGTGCTGGGGGGAAAACTCCTTCGGCCAGACAGGCATCGGAAACCTGACCAACACGAATTTCCCCATTCAGGTGGGCGCATTTGTGGACTGGACCGATGTGTCCGCGGGGAACCTCCATACCTGTGCCCGCCGAAACAATGGAACCGTATGGTGCTGGGGACGCAACAACCACGGGCAACTCGGAACCGGAAACACCACCAACCGGAACACTCCTTTCCAGGTGGGTTCAGACAATGACTGGGCCGCCGTGGCTGCGGGGAACGGACACAGTTGCGGCACCCGCACCACCGGAACCCTCTGGTGCTGGGGACAAAACAACTACGGACAATTGGGCACCGCGGATGACATGCCCAGTCTGGTCCCCGTACAGGCGGGAAACGACACCAACTGGACCAACGTGACCGCAGGAAACTTCCATGCCTGCTCCCGCAGTACAGACGGTGCCCTGTGGTGCTGGGGACACAATGGCTTTGGACAACTGGGGCTTGGCGACAATGAAAACAGGTATTCCCCTGCCCGGGTGGGAACCACATCCAACTGGGCACTGGTGTCCACGCGAAACAACCACACCTGTGCTACCCGTTCCAACGGGACCCTCTGGTGCTGGGGAATGAACAATCACGGGCAACTCGGAACCGGGGACACAACCACCAGTTATGTTCCCCTCCAGGTGGGTACCGATACAGGCAGCACCCTGGTATCACCCGGGGATTTCCACACCTGCGCCCGGCGATCCACCGGAACCCTCTGGTGCTGGGGAATGAACACCTACGGACAACTGGGAACCGGGGACAACAACCCCCGCCTCGACCCGGTCAAACTTCCGTAACAACCCACACACCACGGTCTTATTCAATTCACCCGTCGCCTCCAACGGGACACCCCTTGTAGACGGTCTTTGAAACACATTCAGTTCCAAGGAATCAACAGACTTGACCGGCGAAATCAGAAACCGATGGTCATGAACAACAACAGGGTGGAAAAGAGTGCGCGGACAGGCGGGTCAGCGTCCTGATGGAACCACCAGGGAAGGGAAAGGGTCCACTGAATACCAAGATACCGGCGGTGGGAGAGGGCCACCCCTACCCCTCCACCCAGGTGGAGGGCCGGACCTGCCAGGGTTTCGTCATCCATTTTCAGGGTTTCGGCGGCCAAACCGACAAGGACATGCCCCATGACAAAACGGTTGGCCTCCTGATGAAGCATGAAATACCGGCGCCCTTCCACGGACGCGCCCCCCCGGTACACGGCACCGGCGTCATGGCGGCGGGGAGCACCGGCTCCCGTCAGTCGCATGCCCAGCCACCAGTCGCCATCGGGGCGCCAGAACGCACCCACAGTCCCGGAAAACCCAGGACCGGTGGAAAGGAATTCCGTCTGGAACAGCCCCCCGGAAAACTCCAATTTGAAGGACGGCGGTTTTTCCCCGGCACCGGCTTCGTCGCCGAGATGCCGGATCATGGTGTCGTTTTCCGGCCCCACCTCAATCAGTACTTCGGGAGTATTGGCGAACAGGAATACAGTTAGCAACCAGACTGTGTACATACCCTCATTCCCTGTAGATGTAGACGACCCGGCTGTCCCCGATTTCCCGCATTTTCCAGCGGGCCTGCCCGCACCCGGAGATGGATATGGACGCGGTGTTCAGGGGATAAAAGCCGTTGGAAATGTTCTTGATTACAATGATGTTGTAGCGGCCCTGGATCAGGGGAAACACATACCCGGCCGTCGGCTTTGCCTCCAGTTTGATGCGGGTCATGTTACGCCCGTTCCAGGAAACCATGATGGTGTCACCATCGGGTTCGTCATAGTCCGCAAAGGTGACCGTGACCCGGTCACGGCCGGTAATGCAGGTGGCCAGGGTTCGACCCTTCTGCCCTTTGGGCAGTTCGGGGATGGGCGGTTTCTCCCGCTTTTCGGGAACGGCAGGCTTCCCGGTCTTCTCCGGAATATCCGGTTTTTCCGGCGTGTCCGGTCTGGGCGGGGTTTTTGGTTTTTTCGGGTCCACAACCTTTTCGTGACGTTCCTTTTCGTCACTGGAAGTATCGACCTTCCCGGGTTCCCCGGCTTCACCGGTGTCCGGCCGGGTGGATGACGGGTCTGCCAGAGGCCGGGCTTCAGCCGGGTCCATGGTTGCGTCCGAAGGACTGTCAGGCCTGTCCACGGGAGCACCGGCAACCGGTTCGGGCAGTTTCGAATCCCGCGCGGTCCGGGTGGGGACGGGAGCCAGATGCATGGGAGCCACAGGGATTACAGCAAGGGGCGCCATCACCGGTTCTTCCGGGTGGGGCTTGTCCGTCTCCTTCTCGTGCTCGAAAACGGTATCGCGGTCAAATGGTTTCTCCGAGGTGGCATCGTAAGCAAAGGTGGTGGTATTGAGATCGGTGTCCCGGCTGGCGAACTCCTGCAGTGCCTCGGTGCACTGGGAATGGCGCAACTCTGATACCACAGCCTCGGTGCGGGCTGACTGGGTCTTGTTGTACTGAATGATGAACAGGATGAGAATGGCACCCAGAGCCGAGGCAATCACGTCGAGGAACGAGATGGAAAATACCATGATTTCGCGGTTCTTGCGACGTTTCAGGTCCATGGGTGATTACGCATCCGGGTTGTAGAGACGAACCACCAGGTTGTCCAGGCAATATTGACTCTGCACGCTGACGAGTTCCTCCTCCTTTTTTTGCAGAAACTGGGCCAGCAGCACTACCAGCACACTTTGAATCAAAGCCACAATGGTGGTGTTGAAGGCAACACCGAGTTTGGCGGTGACCTCCTCGGAGGAAGAGCGGACCTGCTTCTCCTGGACCTCAGTGCGATCATCCTGGAACGAGGCCACGTGGGCGGGGGGAGTCTGTGCGACATCAATGGCGTTGAGCGCGGAGGCAATGCCGACAACCGTCCCGATGAATCCAAGTGTGGGCAAAAGCCAGGAGATATACCGGATCAGGGTATACTTGAGATCCAGTTGGTGCAGTTCCAGTTCCACCTGGGAGTTCATGATTTCATGGGCCTGCTGGGCGGATGCGTGGGTCTGGAAACTCATGGCCGTGGTATGGATCAGCCGGGCCAGGAAAAGTTCCTCCCCCTCCTTGCGCAGGTAGGCTTTTTCCATGATTTCCGGCAAGGTATCCCTGGTGATCACGACGCTGGTGCTTTCGGGCAGAAGACCCAGGGTGAGGCTCTTGGCTTCCTTGCGGGCACAGACATTGCGAAAGGCGGCATCCCCGATGGCGACACCGAAGAGTATCCACATGATGTTCTGGATGGTGAACGGATAGGGAAACACCTGAACGGAAGAGTCCATCTGCCAGTCCAGCAGCAACTTGGCCAGGGCACTTCCACGGGGAAAGATTCCCATGAGTATCACGATGAAGACGAGCGCACCGAATGCACCCAGTCCGATAAGGACCATGCGCTGGCGCAGGAGTTTCCGGATCACGAACCGGGTGTGTTTCATGTCGGGCAAAGGGGACATTTGCGGGACTCCAGATAGATGATGCCATGCACGGGACAGCGCACGTTCTGACTACCCACGGGCAGACGCAGTTTGCGTATTTCCGCAAACAGGGACTGCACGGAAAAGGCGTGATCGTAAAAGCCGAAAAACAGAAGGTCATCCGGCTGCAGGTTCTCCAGCACATGGCGCTGCAGGCGCCGTTTCACGCCCTTTCGCAGGATCCAGGTTCCGTTCTGGCTGACGTCCTCGATGCGTGGCGGCTCTGCGTCAATGAGGATGCAGTGCTCCAGGGAGATGCTTTCCCCGGCGAGGACCAGGGAACTGCGTGGGGAGCGTCCGAGTTTGTAGCGATGTGACATCGTCCGTTCTCCTCTGGTTTTACCGGTTCCAGGCAGCCGGCACGCAGATGCCGAAAAACAGGCGCAGGATGGGGTCCGCAATCTGCTGGAAACTCTCGTTCTGCAGGAAAGCCTCGAAATCAATCACATTCTTCCTCCATGCCAGTTCATCGAAGTTCCAAATCACCCCGTAGCCACCCACCTCATAGGAAAGGGACTGCCACCAGGCCATGAGAAGGTCCTGCTCCTTTTCGGGGGGAAACCCGCGGAAAAGCGGACCGAAGTAGTCGTGGGCATAGAGTGCCTGCAGCTGGCGCGTGCAGATGCCCGGCTCATTGCGGGCACCCTCGTCATCCCCCACCAGTGCAGCGTCCAGTTCACGACGTACCTGCTCGATGAAATCGAGTTTTTCCACATCGGTGTGAAATGTGTCGAACAACTCATACAGCACCTTGAGCAGGCACTGTCCGAAGGTCTCGTTGCGTTCGAAAGTATACCGGAAATAATGGTTCAAAAACGGCATCACGGCATTGGAATCCATGTGGAATGCCGTAGCCCACGCTTTTCCGTGGGCGAGTTCCGGAATCGTGAAGACCAGGGGCAGCGCTTCATCGGGTCCCAGGTGTCCGGCCCGCAGGTTCCTGTGTGCCGAGTATACCAGCGCTCCGGCACAAAAGGCCAGGGGGTGGTATTCGGTGGACATTTTCCTGGCCCAGAAGTCCGGACGGCGCCGCATCAGTGTGGCGAAGGACCTCAGAAGCAGCATCCGTGCCTGGACGATGTAATACACCCATTCGATTTCATCATAGCGAAGGGTCCAGTCGTACTGGCCCAGTTCCGATTTTTTGAATCCGCGAAGGATCTGCTTGAAGGCGGTGACTATGGGGCCGGAGTAGTGCGGCGGCAGAAATCCGTCATAAGAAAGAAAATCCCATGCACGGGACCAGAATTTCGAAGGTCCGGAACACAGGTCCACCACATGGGCCAGAATGCGGTCAAACGGCAGGGATGCGATGTGCTCGCCACACACGGAAGGATCCTGATCCAGTCCGGAAAGTACCGCGAGCACCTCGCCGAAATTCTTCCCGTGGGTGTTTTTTTCCCCCCGCAGGTGTTTCTGGAGGGTTTCCAGTTCCACATCCACCACCCGCGGTCTGAGGGACGTACTCTCCGGTCCCTGGGTGTCGGATAGTCCATCGGCGGTCCGGGCGGCAAACACGTGCATGAGTTCCCGACCTATCTTGGTCTCCCGGGCGATGTAGTCCTCCTCCCAGTTTTCATATTCCCAGGTCCGCCGCCGGTCACTGGAAGCCACACCCAAATCGTCCAGTTGCTTGTCCAGCGGGTTCCACAGGTATTCGGGAAGATACCCGATGAATCCCTCCCGGATCAGCGTCTTGATCTCCATCCGGGTCAGGATTCCTTGCACATATAAATAATAGGCGACTTCTTCGAGGCACTTCATCCTGAGCGTTCTACCACCGAAATGGAAAAAATCCCAGTTTCCGTATCAGTTGTTTGTCGTAAAAGAGGGTTTTCGAAGTTTTTCCGGACCCCCGATTGACATCCCGGAGGTCGTGCTTACTTTTCGCGACAGCCGGACAGGCGGGGATTTCCGAACGTGAATTCCCGTTTACCGGCATCATCACCCAGCGGAGGAATGAACCATGGGAAGAATTATCGGTATTGATCTTGGAACCACCAATTCCTGTGTTGCCATCATGGATGGCAAGGAACCAAAAATCATTTCCAACGAGGAAGGCGGACGTACCACCCCTTCGGTTGTCGCCCTGGATGACAAGGGCGAAGTGCTGGTTGGACAGATCGCCAAGCGCCAATCCATCACCAACCCGGAAAACACCGTTTATTCAATCAAGCGGTTCATGGGGCTGAGACACAATGAAGCCGACAGGGAAATCGAAAAAGTTCCTTTCAAGGTTGTACGTTCTTCCAACGGGGACGTGCGGGTGGTATTGCGGGACAAGGAGTTTGCCCCCCCGGAAATCAGCGCCCGTGTTCTCATGAAACTGAAGAAGGCTGCCGAAGACTATCTTGGGGAACCCGTGACCGAGGCCGTCATCACGGTTCCCGCCTACTTCAACGATTCCCAGCGGCAGGCTACCAAGGATGCCGGGCGCATCGCCGGCCTTGAGGTCAAGCGCATCGTGAACGAACCCACTGCCGCCGCACTGGCCTATGGGCTGGACAAGGGCAAGGAACACGTGGTGGCCGTATACGATTTCGGTGGCGGCACCTTTGACATCTCCATCCTGGAAATCGGGGAAAACGTGGTGGAGGTCATCTCCACCAATGGAGATACCCATCTGGGCGGCGATGACATCGACCGCTTGCTCATTGACTGGCTCATGGCGGAATTCCGCAAGGACACGGGAATTGATCTCGGCCGTGACAAGATGGTCATCCAGCGCCTGAAGGATGCTGCGGAAAAGGCCAAGATCGAACTTTCAACCGCACAGGAAACCGAAATCCACCTGCCGTTTCTGACCATGGATGCCTCCGGGCCCCGCCATTTGCAGGTGAAATTGCGCCGTTCCCAACTGGAACAATTGATTACACCCATTGTGGAGCGTACCATTGAACCCTGTCGCAAGGCATTGGCCGATGCCAAGAAAAACAAGAAGGACATCCACGAAGTAATCCTCGTGGGCGGATCCACCCGTATTCCGCTGGTCCAGCAAAAGGTAAAGGAATTCTTTGAGCGGGAACCCCACAAAGGCGTCAACCCCGACGAAGTGGTGGCCCTGGGCGCGGCCGTCCAGGCGGGCGTGCTCTCCGGCGAAGTCAAGGACATCCTGCTTCTGGACGTGACCCCCCTTAGCCTCGGGATTGAAACCCTCGGTGGCGTCATGACGGTGCTGATTCCGCGCAACACCACCATTCCCACACGAAAGAGCGAAGTTTTCTCCACGGCTTCGGACAGCCAGCCCTCCGTGGAAGTACATGTGTTGCAGGGCGAACGCCCCATGTCCCGGGACAACAGGACCCTGGGCAAGTTCAATCTGGACGGCATTCCCCCTGCACCCCGGGGTGTTCCCCAGATCGAGGTGACGTTTGACCTGGACGCCAACGGAATCCTGAATGTTTCGGCCATCGACAAGGCCACCAGCCGCAAACAGCACATCACCATCACTGCCTCCTCTGGCCTTTCGGAAAATGACATCGAGAAGATGGTGAAGGATGCCGAGACCCACGAAGCCGAAGACAAGAAGCACCGGGAACTGATTGAATCCCGGAACAAACTCGACAGCCTGGTTTTCAACCTGGAAAAACTGATCTCCGAAAATGCGGACAAGATTCCGGCCGACAAGAAGTCTGCCGTCGAATCCGCCTTGGCCGACGCCAAAAAGGATCTGGATTCCCAGGATGCCGAAACCCTGAAAAAAGCCTTCGAGAATCTCAACTCGGCCGCCCAGGACATGTCCAAGGCCATGTACGAACAGGCCGGAGCCGGATCCCCGCCCCCCAACCAACCACCAAGCGGGGATCAGGTGGTGGACGCCCAGTTTGAAGAAGAATAGATAACACCCCATCCACAAAAAGATCACCCCCTGGGCATTTTTCAGGTGCACCATTCGAATTCTGGGTTATAGTGAACCGCCATTTTGGTGTTTACTTCTCCCGGAGGTCTGCCATGTCTGCCCGCAAAATCTTCATTCCATTCATATTCCTGAGCATTCTGGTATTCATCACTTCCTGCGACGACAAAAAGAAAAAATCGGGCTTCAACAGCCAGAACAACAATGTAGCCTACAATAACCACACCACGAATCTGTGTCCCGTCAAGACCCATGAGTGCGACACCCTTGCCGATGATGACGGTGACGGAATCTCCAACGGACACGAAGGCTGCGAATGCAACCTGGACTCCGACGGGGACGGCATCCCGAACTATCTGGATCTGGACTCCGACAACGACGGCATTCCCGATGCCATTGAAAAGGGTTCCTCCGACATCAATACGCCCCCGGTGGACACCGACGGCGACGGCATTCCGGATTACATCGACACCGACTCCGACAATGACGGTGTTCTGGACGGAGACGAGGACCGCAACGGGGACGGCAAGCTGGGCAAGTGCGAGGACAACCCCATTATCTGCTCGGGAACCTGCGTGGACGGTTCCTACTGCCATCCCGTACGCAACGTCTGTGTCAACGCCGAATGCCTTGACGGCGAAACGGATCCCAAACTCGCGGATACCGATGGTGACGGAATCCCGGACGGTGAAGAAGGAACCTTCATCTGCAACACCCCCGACGAAATGGGCAACGGCCGGCGGCCGGTGCAGTATCAAAAACACCAGTACAACCAGTGGCACATCGCCATTGAGCAGACCGCAGCCTACCACCACATGGATCCCCCCAACCGGGCGGATTTCGAGGGTGGTGCCGGTTTCGACATGACCGCCGAAGCCCACGCCACGGCAGGATTCATCGTCAGCCGCGGTCCCTCCACCGGACTTCTGCAGATGGAAGCCCTGGACGTCATCACTTCCTTGCGCAGCCTGGGCTCCACCACCACCCTTTCCGGTGGTTCCTTCATGCAAAGCCATGCTCTCAAGGAACAGTTCGTCAACGTGATCGTCTCCTTGCGGGTCAGTTCGGGCTCCACCAATCCCGGCGTCATCCGGAACCGCATCATCGCCACCCTTCTGGGGCGGAACCTGGCGGAATTCCCCAATCCCATCAACAGCCCGTTCACCAACTCCTCCACGGATTTCATCGTGAGTTTCATGATTCAGCGGGACAATCCCGAGAAGTCCATCATCATGGGTGCCGTGGCCACCTACAGCGACTGGCAGAGCCGCGAGCACGTTGATTTCCATGTGTCCGACGCTGCCTCCGGTGCCTGCCTGGCCGGGATTCATGACAGCACCGAAAACGAATGTGAACAGTATCTCTACCGGGCGCCGGTGGCCGACATCGTCTGGGTGGTGGACGCTTCCGGATCCATGAGCGACGACCAGAACCGCCTGGCCGACGCATCCAACACATTCCTGCAACAGGCCGAAAACCTGGGTTTGAACTGGCGCATGTGCGTGGTGGACATGACCAAAACCAACAACGGTTCCTGCTGTACGGACACGAACCAGTCCGGGGACTTCTGGCTCACCCGTGGCAACCCCGGTGACGACGTGAAGTTCCGCAACTGTATCCGCGATCCCGCAGGTGCACAGTCCTCTTCCGGCGGAGAGGAGTTCGGCCTCACCCAGATGCAGGTTGCCGTGGAACGGCACATGCCCGAGGAACAGAATTCCAATCACAAATATCGTCCCGATGCCGCCAAGATTGTCTTCTTCATGTCCGATGAGGTGGCCAACGAAGTGGACCAGACTTCCACCTACTGCAACAGTTCCGCCCCATATGGAGCCAATGAATGCCATTTCTTCGGCGGCTGTATCGCCACAGACATGTTCGCCTGCCAGCAGGTCATGACGAACTTCCAACTGATGATGGAATGCCAGAACTACCCCGACATGTGGAATTACCAGCAATGCCGCGAGGTATACCGTTGCATGGGAGACATGAGTGACGATGCATGGGATCCCATCCTGTGCGATCCCATTGTGCAGCCCTGGATCGACTGGGCCCTGTATCACCAGATCACCGCCTATGGCCTCCACGTGATGTCCAACGATCCCCAGGACTGCCGCGAGGGAGACGGATCCGGCGGATCCTCTCCGCCATACGGTTACATGCAGTTGATCCAGGCCACATCCGGCACCATCGCCTCCCTGTGCCAGGACGACTTCACCACCTCCATGCAATTGATCGTCGAGGACATGGCCGGTGCTGCCTCCCCCGTGGAGGTGCGCCATACCCCGATTCCGGTGTCCCTGGCGGTGGCCATCGAACGCAAGAACGTCCAGAACCCGGAGCAAAAGCATTACGAGGCCATCCCGCGCTCCAAGTCCTTCGGATTTGACTACAAACCGGCCTCCAACCGCATCATCTTCCTTGGGCAACCCATGGATTATCCGCCCTACGAAGTCTTCATTTCCTATGCCCGGTGGGTCACCTCCGTGCGTCCTCCGGACTAGTCCATGCCCCTTTTCTCCGTCCCCGCTTTGGCCCCCGTCTTCCCGTACATTGACATCGCCCCCCTGCAGTGGGGTCCCATTGCGATCCAACCCTTCGGGCTCATGGTGGCCATCGCCATATTCGTGGGCATGTACTTCGTGCAGCGCCGGGGACAATATCTCGGTCTGAATCCCGCCCGGGTGGCAGAACTTGTCACCGTATGCCTTCTGGCCATATTCATCGGATCCCATCTGTTCTCGGTGTTCTTCTACCAGCCCGAACGCATACGGGAGGACCCCTGGGTGATTCTGCGGATCTGGGACGGCATCGCCTCCTTCGGGGGGGCCATCGGCCTGGTGGCCACTGCCGTATGGTTCGCCATGCGCAACAGGCTGCCGTTTCTGGTCGCCTCGGACATCCTGTGGTGGGGTGGTGTTCACGCCTGGATATTCGGACGCCTGGGGTGCAGCATCGCCCATGACCACCCCGGTTTTTTCACGAGTTCCTGGTTTTCGGTGCGATGGCCGTTGAACCACCCGGATCAAATCCTGAACGTCCATCAACTGCCCGGCCGGCATGACCTCGGACTGTACGAGTTTCTGTATACCTTCATCATGCTGGGACTGATGTACCTGGCAGACCGCAAATGGGAATACAAGCCGGGAATCACCACGGCCGTGGTATTCATCGCCTACGCCCCCATCCGGTTCGTCCTGGACTTTTTGCGGGAGGGCGACTTGCGGTATCTGGGACTGACCCCCGCCCAGTATGGATCACTTTTGATGCTGGCAGGCGGGATTCTCCTGCTTGCCCGGGTCATGCGCTCCGGAACCCCCTGGCAACCGCCCCCCATGGAAAAAACGGAACCAATTGTTGACGAAGGGAATAATGTGTCATAATGTAGGTTCTATGGAGACCTCTGTCTCCGGGAGGCTACGATGGTTCCCATTCTCGGAAACGTGTTCATCATGGCGGTCACCCTGGGCCTCTTGTATGCCACAGTCCACCTGAAAAAGCCGGACAAGGTCCAATAACCCTGATTCCAGGCAACCGCCCGGATTCCGGAATCGAAGGATTGACCTTTTTTTCTGCTGCGGTAAGAATGCCCCCGGAAAAAGGGTGTCCATGCGGCAGGAAAAAACCCGGAAATTCGATCTGGAATCAAGAAAATACGAACTGCAGGGCAGTTGTGACTGCTGTGTCCATTTCCTTCCGGCAATGCAAACCTGCTCTCTTTTTTGGCCTAATGCCCATCATCTTTTGGGACACATGCAGAATGAAAAGAACTCCCATATCAGTTTCTGCAAGGAATTCGAACTCAATTGAACACAACCGGGAACAGGCAGGCCATGCAGGAACACATCACCATCGGAATCGATTTGGGGGGAACCAACGTACGTACGGGATGTGTGGCCTCCCACGGAGGTCCGGTGCTGTCCAGCCGGATCCGGGAACTGGGAACCCGGGATTTTGAAACCGTTCTGGACATCCTGAAGCAGGAAATCCTGGAAGTGGCCGACGGACGTGCCCTGAACGCTGTGGGAGTGGCTGTGGCCGGCATGGTACACACGGATTGCCGGACAGTGTTACGGGCTCCCAACCTGGACTGGACCTCTGCCCCCCTGGCTGAAAGACTCGAAACCATGCTCGGTGTCCCGGTCCGGATCGCCAACGATGTCAACGCCATCACATGGGGAGAATACCTTCATCTGGAGGATCCCGGAGCCGAACACCTCGCTGCCGTTTTTTTCGGCACGGGTGTCGGCGGCGGCCTGGTCCTGAACCGGCGGCTGGCGGAGGGTCACCGGGGCCTGGCCATGGAAATCGGCCATGTGCAGGTGGAAGTGCCCGCGTTTGCACCTGTGTGCGGCTGTGGCCGGACCGGGTGTCTGGAGACTTTGGTGGGAGGACGCAATTTTGCCCTGTGGATTCCAAAGGCTGACCTGCCGTTCCCTCCGCCGGCCCACATGGGCGAACTGGACCGCCTGGCCCGGGAGGGAATACATGGCGAAGCCGTGGAACTCATCGGCCAACTGGCCCATCGGACCGCCATGGTGCTCTCGAACCTGATCGTGCTTGCCGACCCCGGACTTCTCATGGTGGGAGGAACGGTATGGAACGGATGTCCGGCATTTGCCACCGAGGTCAGAAGCCGGGTGGATGACCGACACCCGGGGGCCGTCACCTGGGTTTCTCCCCGGTTCACCTTCGAGGCCGGCATTATCGGTGTCGCGGATCTTGTCCGCCACGAAAAAACCATGAAGTTGCACGGAACGGAAACCCCGTTATGAACCTGCCTCACAATTTCAATTGCGGACAACTTTTCTGGGCGGGATTTCCGGGAAAATCCCTTCCGGACACCCTCAAGAGGCGCCTGGAAACCGGAAACATCGGGGGAATCATCCTGTTTGCACGCAACTTCTCCTCCCCGGAAGAGCTGGCGGAAATCAACCGGGAATTGCATTCTTGCTCCCCCAGGCCGTTGCTTCTGGGAATCGACCAGGAGGGCGGACGGGTGGCCCGTCTCAGATGGATCAATTGGCCGTCGGCCCGTGCACTGGGCGAACTGGACCCGGAGGCGACTTTCCGGGTGGCCAGTCTGCTTGCATCGGAACTTCGGGCCTTCGGGTTCAACACGGATTTCGCGCCGGTGCTGGATGTCGCCACCTGTCCTGAAAACGAGGTCATCGGAGACCGCGCCTTCGGCCGGGATCCGGAAACGGTCATTCCGCACGCACGGGCTTTTGCCAGGGGTCTGGCCAGGGAGGGAATATTCTCCTGTGGAAAGCATTTTCCAGGCCACGGAGATACCGTGGCTGACTCCCACAAAACCCTGCCGGTGATCCATTCGGACCTCCCGGCGATTGACCGGATTCACATCCGGCCCTTCCGTGAACTGGCGGACGAACTGGACATGATCATGACCGCCCACATTCTTGTACCGGCACTGGATCCGGAAAGACCCGCCACCCTCTCTGCAGCATGGATCCGCCGGGCCAGGGAACTTCCCTATTCCGGAGTACTGGTCTCCGATGACCTGGAAATGGGAGCACTCGAGGCTTTCCATGAACGGGAATCTCCCGCCGTGACCCTGTTCTCTTCCGGCCTGGACATGGCCATGGTCTGCTCGAAAACAGACCTGCTGGAGGAACAGATCCAGACAATGGAGCGTGCATGTCGCGACAATCCGGATTTCAAAGTTGCCCTCGGGTTCGCCGCAGAACGGGTTCACCGGCTGAAAACACGCACAATTCCCGTGCAACCCTGCAAAATCCGTCCTCCGGAAGGATGGCCCGAACTGCATCAATCCCTTTTGGGGGAACTGACCTAGAATACGGAATCAACCATGGAAAACACCGTTCTTGACAACCAGTACCAAATCCTGCGCAAAATCGCCACCGGAGGTATGGGGGAACTGTATCTGGCCAATCAAACCGGGAACTTCGGCTACCAGCGACAGGTGGTCATCAAGCGCCTGCACCCGGAACTCTTCTCCGATGATCTCCACCGGAACCTGTTCATCCAGGAGGCCGTGCTGTCCGGCCGTTTCACCCATCCCAACCTGGTCCAGGTCCATGGCATCATCGAAGACGAAAACGGCCTGTACATGATCATGGAATACATCGTGGGTATGGATCTTATGGGACTGGTCCGCTCCGCCATTGCCCGTCGCTCCTTTTTGCCCCTGCGGCATACCCTGCACATCATCGCCCAGATCGGGGAGGGACTCGCCGCCGTACACAACCTCACCGACTCCCGGGGCCGTCCGATGCACACGGTTCACCGGGACGTGACTCCGTCAAACATCCTGATCACTTCCAGCGGCATCGCCAAACTGGTGGACTTCGGTGTGGCCCGCGTTCTGGGGGACACCTTCGGTACGGAAACGGACATCATCGCCGGAAAAATCAACTATATGGCTCCCGAAATGCTATCGGGCGGGGACATTGATCACCGGGTGGACCTGTTCGGACTCGGTGTCATACTGTACGAACTGGTGGTGGGAAAACGCCTTTTCCGGGGCACCCCGGAGGAGGCCCGGGATGCCATCCTGAACCGACCCATCCTGTTGCCGTCCGCCGTCAAGCCAGGTCTGGATCCGGACCTGGAAAAAATCCTGCTCAAAGCCGTGGACAAAAATCCGGACTACCGTTACCAGAAAGCCGAGGATTTGGTGGAAGACCTCGAGAAATACGCCCTGGAGCATCAGGTGGGTTTCTCCCGGTTGGCCCTGTCCCGCTACCTGCGCAGATTCTCCCGTACAGAGGATGCCGGTTCTGATGACCCCGAACCCATAGCCCCGGAAATCACCCTGGATTTCGACCAGGGCTTTGGCGAAGGATGGGGCACGTCGGAGGCCCAGGGGCTCCAGTTGGATGAACCGGAATTGCCGGAGAACATGGATGACGAAAGTTGGTTTGAATTGATGGCAAGCCCGGAAAAAATGGCCCGGCACAAGCGGGATACACAGAGTTCCAGACCTGTGGTGGCCGAACCGGCGGCTTCGCCCCGGCCGGCCGTTCAGGATGACGAACCGGACGGAGAACCCGTCGAAGACGAAGAACCTGCGGAACCGGCGGCTGTCCGTTTGAGGGTGACGCCCTTACCGAAAAAGGCTAAAAGCCAGGAGAGTGACTCCCCGGACAAAAAGGCCACGAACGACAACCGAATTCCCGTTGGCTGGATCGCCCTGGCCCTGGCCGTTGGAGCCGCGGGCTTTTTCTTGGCCCGTCTGATGGGATGAACCCCGATTCGGAGAAAACCATGAAACTCTTGCAACGCCTTTTCCTGAATTTCCTTCCCACCGGCCACAGAGTCCGCCTGCTCAGGGACACTCCACAGGCATCTTTTCTTCCAGAGGCACTGGTGTTGGGACTATTTTTGCTTTTCACCACCTACAGTTGGCCCATCGGCGGAATTGCGGAGGCCTTCATTCGGCTCAACGCCACCGCAGGACTCTCGGAGTTCAAATACTTCATTCTCCTGAAACTGACTCATGACGGGCTGCCCCTGCTGATCCTGTTCGGAATCTGGATGCTTCTTGCAAGGGAACTGAATCTGCAACAAAAAGTCCGAATCACGGTCATGAACTGGTTTCCTGCCGTGCTGGTGCGCACGGTGATGGAAGGGATCCCCCTGGCCGCACCCAAGGTGGCCTGGCTTCCCGTTCCGGTGTTTCCGCTTCCATTGTGGGTGACAATTGCCGTGGCACTGGTCCATCTGGGACTTCTGGCCCGTTCCCTGAAAAAAACGCCGGAAAAGACCTGGAACGTGCCCGCATGGACCGGATTCTCCATCGTCGCCCTCCAGTTGGCCATCGCGGCAGGCCTGTTCGTGATACCCCTGGTCCGGGCCACTCCCCGTTTCGTGCTGGCCCCCGACTTTTCGGTGCCCGCCATGGACGGCACTACCTGCAGCCTCAAGGATCACCGGGGAAAACCGGTACTGCTGGAACTGTGGACTTACGGGTGCGGTCACTGCCGCCGGCAGGTTCCCGAACTGGAAAAAGTGGCGGAAAAGATGGGAGACCGCTTGGTCATCCTGTCCCTGCATGTGGCGGGCGGCGTGCAGGCCGCCGGGCGAATGGCCGATCTGGTGGCGGGCAAACCCTTCCGGGTGTGCCTTGGAGAAGGCAGCACCGTATCGGAGTACCGGAAACTGGCGCCACCCCACAAACCCGGTGGCGTCCCCCACATTGTGCTCATCGACCGCAACGGCATCATCCGGAAATCACTTTCCGGATTCCGTGAATCCAATCTCCTGCTTTCGGAGATCCACGCCTCGGGAATCCTGCGCTGAAACCTCTTTTCCTGCATGGAAAAGCTTGCAAATGCAACAGATGTGTGAAAACTCCCTGAACTTGTGCTACTGTATGAAATAAATCCCGGCTTTTCCGGTGCTACGGAAAATGCCCTTTCAGGACAAGGAAACAGGCGAGAAACCCACGTATTTACAATGACTTACGGATTCCCCGGAAGCATGGTTGCCACCGAAAAGTAACGGACAAAAACGGACTCTGTTGTCAAGATTCGTTGTCAACATGGCAGATCTTGACAATGGAAATGGAGGGGAAACCATGCTCTTGAGTTACCGAAAACAAAAATAATGATAAGGCCAGACGGACCCGTCCGCCTAATTGCAGACAGGCCCGAAATGGAGAATGGACACTGGACAGAAACCACAGGCGGCAGGAGAACCGCCCCATGTCTTTGATATAGTCAGAGAGAGATCTTCCGTCAAGCGAAAAAGGCGAATAATTTCAACGTTCTCCATGTTTCCTTTGTTGAATATTTCTGAAACAAATATGTTTACAGGATGACTTCTCCGCAATACTGCTGGGTATTTTGCTCTTCCGGTGAAGCCACTTTCGGAACAATCCCGAAGTGCGTTGATTTCGTTCAGATTT
Source organism: uncultured Kofleriaceae bacterium (assembly GCA_964618145.1). GTDB lineage: Bacteria > Myxococcota_A > Polyangia > HGW-17 > HGW-17 > HGW-17. The sequence goes on along the minus strand of CAZTZR010000039.1, from coordinate 14,429 downwards.
TTGCTTGACAAACGGAAACAAACAGCTATTCTAAGGACATGAACCGGACTTCTCGCCCCCGAAACAAACACCTGACCGCTTTTGAGGTCGCCGCGGTCCTGTACATCCGTTCCCGGCAAAACCGCTTGGAAGCCGGTATCCGCAAAGTTTGTGCTGGCCCGAAACCGCAGATTGACCTTCTCGTCCAGGAACAGCGGCAACGGATCGCGGGTGAGCGCTGGGTTATTGATGAGTTCATGCACGCCAGAACGGCTTCTCCTGCCGTCACAACGGACTTTGCACCCGTTCGGACAGTTCCACGCCAGCGTGCGCACCGGGCGTCTTCTGCACGGCCACAGACCACAAGCGGAGGGGATGACTCCTCAGGTCCATCTAGTGGGTCCGATTCGGACCCTGACCCAGATTTACCACACATAAAAGGCCAGCTGGCCAGCAGGGGTGACCAATGAACGGAGACGGCGAATTTTCTATTGAAAATGTGGTTGCCGCGATGGTTTCCAAGGGCAAGAAAGCCGGAGCGATTCACAAGTACTTTGAAGGCGTTCCGGGTTCCCCTCCGGAGGCCATTTTGCAGGGGATGATCGAGGAAGCCGAAGGGCGATTGAAGCCGAAAAAGGGACCGTCGCCGGTTGACCTCGCACAGGTGCACCTGAACCAGTATGTCTACTGGTTTCCAACCACCTGGGAAAACGACAGGACTGTCTTCTACCGGCTTTGCGGAACACAAGCGCAATGGGAAATCTGTACCACCCAACAAGTTCTCCTGGACGCTGGCCTTCATACCATGGCCAGAGCATTCAACAACCAGTTCATGTATGCCCTGTCTCTGAATGCCCAGGTGGTTGGTCCGGCATCCATGGAGCACCGAAAAATGGTTGTCCTGCGGAATGGCGTTTTCGACTGGGGAACCTTCACCCTGGTTCCATGGGCGCCGGAACTCAAGCTGCTGGGTGGTTCCCCGGTTGCCTATGTCACCGGCCCGGCCCGAATCCATCCGGCAGACAACCGAGTGCATCAGTTCCTGTTAACCTACGGTCCGGACGTTTACGGAAGACTCATACACTGGGTTTTCACCCGCATTATTCAGCCGGACCCAGGCGGGTTTTTGATTTTCCTGATAGGCGTTGCCGGTTCCGGCAAGACAACCATGTTCCGTGCAGTGGTTCGCAGGTTGACCGGGCAAAGCCCTGCCTCCCTTTCTGCCGTTCAGATAGATGAAGGCGGGCATGAGTTGGAGAAGTGGCATGAGAATCATTGTAACCTTGCGGATGAAATCGGAGGCCACGAGTTCAAGGGCGTTGAATGCCTCAAGAGGATTGCCACCCAGAGCGAGTTCCTTGTCAACCCGAAGTACAAAACGCCTTTTCAGGTGAGGTGTGTGACCACTCCGGTTTTTCTGGGCAATCGAATGCCCTGGCTACCGGACCTTGACGAAGCACTTCTTGACCGTTTGATTTTCGTTCGGTTCGGACTCCGCTTCCGTGGCAGGGATGCAATAGAAGACCTTGATGCTTACCTTGATGCCATACCGCAAGACCACTGGGACTCGTTTTTCAGTGACCTGGTTGACCTGGTCAAGGACAACCGGCAATCGACAATCCCCCCCGTGGAACTCATGCGACAGGATTATGAACTTTGCAGAGACAATCTGTTCGTCTGGTTGTCTGGAAACCGCAGGACAACCCCAGGGACACAGGTTCCGCTTGCGGAGGTTGTGTCAATCTATCAAGAAGACCAATCGAGGCAGGAACAGCGATGTAAGCGGACTGGAAAGAATTTTGAACCTGACAGACGGGGAAGCGGAAAATTGTTTGAACTATGCAAAAAGTATCTCACTGCCCTGGGAGACGCCGTTTTCGCGGATAAACACGGCAAGTTTTTTGTATATGAACTCACTTTTGATGTTTGTAGCGACGCCCTGGGCTCTGAATACAATGAAATAAAAACCCCGTCTTTCAAGGGTTTTTTGACACAAGAAAATGAAAAAGTCGCTAACTCGTGCGGTTTTTACCCTTCCCTTTACGCGAGAGAAATTGAAAAAAGAGAAAATAATGAAGAAAGATTAGAGCGAAAACCGCACGAGTTAGCGACAAATCACCCAGGGTTGTTCGTTGTCGGAAACCCTGGATTGAACGAAACGTTCTAGGAGGTATGAACCATTATGACAAAAAATGTAACACTCTCTGATATTGAACATGCCAAGTTTGCCCGGTTCGTTCAGGCACTGCTCGAGCACGAATCCCTTGACGCGGCTTCCGCTGCCTGTGGGATTTCCCGAACGACCGGATACCGATGGCTTGCCCGTGCGGACTTCCAGGCGATTTACAGGAATGCGCGGGAACGCGTTCTAAGGCATGCTGTCGGCCGTCTACAGTCGCTGGCAACCAAGGCCATCACTGCCCTTTCGGAAGCCCTGGAGAACCCCGAAACACCGCCCCAAACGAGGGTAACGGCCGCACGGGCAGTCCTGGAACTGGCCTTCAGGGCGCATGAACTGGACAACCTTGAAAGCCGCCTCGAGGCCCTCGAGCAGTCCCTGAAGAATCAGAACGTCATTGAAGGACAGGAGGTCCCATGAGTCTGCTATCCCGGATCGCCAATCTGGAGAAGAGGCCGCGGCCGTGCCCTGTGTGCCAGGGCGCGCCCGTCCTGATGACGTGGTTCGATCCCGGCGATGGCACCGCGCCCCCTGCCGAACCGACGTGTCCCGCGTGCGGCATTCCCGGCATTCTTGTCCAGTTTCACGTCACCGAACCGGCCGCGCCGGAGGAAGAGGCTGAATCATGAACCACGTACAACGACTTAGAAAAATGAACCTGTCACCGGAGTGGTACAGGTTCCACCTGGAACTTGCCCTTGAAATGATTCAAGGCGCGCTCCCGAACTTTCAGGCCGCCGCCGCCGCCGTCAACGCCGTTTTTCTGGAGAGCCTCAGTCACAGGGAGAAGAACCCCTTCGGTTCCCCTGCGGTCAAGAGGGCCCACCTTCACGACATCGAAGCGGATCGCCAGGAGTCCCGAAAGGAACTGCAAATGGCCATTCGCGGCATGAGGGAAGACATTCGCGCCATCGAAGCGGAAATCTCCTCTTTGGCGAGAAAGAGCCAACATGAAGAAAATCATGCACTTGCGGCCGCCCCGGCCAAACCGGTTGGCAATGAAAACGCCCTTGAAGGGCAGAAAGAAGCGTAAATCATGAATGAAATCAACGAGTTAGAACAGAAGAAGACCACAGTCGAGATTGCGGATGAAATCGTGGTCCTGCTGGGGAGTCTGGACGTCATCCTTGGCACTGCAATTGACCTCCTAGGGGAACTCCCGGTCCCGCGTTCCGAGGTCCGGCATCTTCAGGCCGGCCTTCACCAGATCCGAAGCGTGGTAAAAATCCCGGTCCGAAACATCAACAACCTCGTTCGCAGAATTGCGGACGCATCAACCGCCCGTTCGGGGCAGAAAGTCGAACAACCATGTACACACTGACAGATGACGAATTGAAAGGACTGGTCAAGACCATTACGGCGGCCGCAAGGGAACACGTCAACGGCGATCCCAGGGTTGCCTTTGACGAGGGAGAGATTTTCCGAAAAGCGGTTGTTCATCTGCTTTTCTCAAAAGGGCAATCCAAAGCCAGACAGCAGATGAAGGCAACCCCGGTCAAGGTCGAAACCTTTTCTTCCACCAAACCCATAACCAACCAGGGGATCGATTGCCCCACTTTGACAAAAGGAGTCTGACATGAACATGCCACGCCACCCAAACCTAACCATCAACACCGTTGCCAGCCACATCCGAACCCTGCGGTTTGCCGCGGAAAATGCAGTCAAAGCCCTTGAGGCCGATGAACGGTTTTCGGAGTGCCCAGGCCATTTTCTCAGTGCCCTGGGTGTCTGCGAACTTTACGCTTCCGCGTTCTGCCGGACCTTCGATGCCCCGGAATTGATGACCGCGATCAAAACGCTGGCCAGTTTGGCGGAGAACTATTCTGCCGCGGTGCACCGTGAAACCAAAATACCGATTATTCTGGCCGTTCTCGAACACATCCCCGTGATGGAACGGGCAACGGCCGCATTCGTCCCGCGGGAGTCGCCGGTTTACGACCGCAGTTGTCTCATTCACCGATAAGGAAAGGAAGACCATCATGAACCAGAAATTTTCCCCCGTCCCGTGTGATCTCAGTATTGATCCGCGTGATCCTGAAACCTGGCCTATCTGGCTGTCAGTTCCGGAGGCCGCCCTGGTCTTGAGGTTGTCGATTTCAACCCTCCGGCAATTGTGTCAGTCAGGCAAACTCCCATTCCGCAGGTTCGGCCGGCAGGTGCGAATCCGGAGAGAAGATATTTTGATGGCACACAAGGCTTGACGCGTGGTTTTTTTCGTGGCAGGATTCAGGCGGGTTTTCTCGCCTGTCTCCCTGTCCGGAGGTAGGTACAATGAACGCAAAAATCCAGGCCTATGATTCAACGTCCGGCCGGAAGTGGCTTGTTGATGCGGCTTTTTCGCACAACGGCAGGTTCCATCGGCTTCGGAAGCGTGGATTCTCCACCAAAAAGGAAGCGGAGGCGGCCGCCCGAATCTTCGAATTGCAGATCCTTACCGGGCAAATCCCTCCGGAGCCTGCCGAAAAGGTCCGGTCACCGAACCTTGTTGTTTTGCCAGATGCACGCAACGACCTCACCCTTCAGGATGTTTTCGACCGCCTTCAAGTTTACTGGCAGGGCCGTCTACAGCCAACAACCATGAGGTGTTACGAAAGTGCGTTCAAATGCCATCTGGCCAGGTTTGGCCGCCTCACCTGGGCAACGCTTCCCCAGCACGTTCTTGACGCCATCGCGGCCGGTTATGGGGCCAACTGCTTCCGGGCAATCCTGCGAGCATCCAAGCGCATCGGTGCGCCCGACTTGACGGGCATCTGGAACCCGCCTGTTGGTTTGAAGCCGCAACGGGTGCAGTTCCTGGAACCTGCGGAAGCGGCCGCGATTGCGGAGCATCTGCGGATGCCGTACAGATCGCTTTTTTGGTTTCTGCTGGGAACTGGATGCCGGATTCAGGAAGCCCTGGGCTTGGAGTGGAAGGACATCGATCTCCCCCGCGGTCTGGTCCACGTTGACAAACAACTCTGTTCCGCTTCCGGAAAACTTCGCTTGCCCAAAAGCAAAAAAAGCCGAACGGTTCCATTGTCACAGACTGCACGGCGTGCGCTCGAAATGATGGAACGCAATCCAGGTCACATTTTCCCATGGACTGGAACGGCCTTCCGTGAAGCCCTGCACGCGGCCGGAGAGGCAGCGGGAATCCAGAAGCGAGTGCACCCGCATCTGCTCCGGCATTCGGCTGCTTCCTGGATCGTTCAGTCCGGCATCCCGCTTGAAGTTGTCGGGTGCATCCTAGGTCATTCGTCACCGACAACCACATTGTGCTACAGCCACCTCCGGCCGGAGCATCTGCGTTCCGGCGTTGACGCACTAGATGCCATGGCTACCGTTTAGAAAATTTTTATTGTCAACATTTAAGCCACGATCCATTGACAAGATCACCTGCCAGTGCTAAAAAGCCTTGTGGTTCCTTTGTTTTTCGGGGTTCCTTGCTACATTGTATGGAAGCGAAAGATGACGAGGTGCATCATGCGAGTCAAAACATTCTTTTTCTTATTTGGTTTTTCATTCCTGTTTTCCTGCAATTTTATCAGTTCCGATGTCAAGGATTTCAATTTCCTTCTTCCGGAAAAACAATTCACCGTGGATTCCGCACAATTCGGAATGACCTGGGAAGGCATGTTGCCGGCCATCGACTGTCCGGAAAACCCCTGTCCGGATGAAGCCGCATTCTTCTGCGACAACGGGACCTGTGCGGCCAAGGCAGAATACGTGCTGCAAAGCGAACTGGTCCGCCTCAAGCAGGAGGTCGAGGAACTGGCGGTGGTGGGTGCGCATGATCACGTTACCGTGAAATTCAAGTACATCAAACTCGAGGTAGTGAACAACACCCTGACCTTTGATCTGCCGCCCTTGCGGCTGTATGTGGCACCCCAGACTTCCACTTCCATGTTTGACGGGGATGGCAACATTCGTTCAGACGTGGAACTGGTGGGCACGCTGGAATCCGTACCGGCTGCTGCGACAGGTGTCTTTGACATGCAACTGAGTACCCAGGGAGAAGCCGCCCTCACCCGGTACTGCCAGAAACCCGATGTTCCCTTCTATTTCTATATCCACGGTTCCACCATCTTTTCCGCAGGGGATGCTGTTCCCGCCGGGGCCATGACCCTGAAAATCCATTCCATGGCCACCGCTTCCATCAATTAGATGCGCTGTTTCATCCGGAGCCGGCTTGATGAAGTGTAATCCTTCGGCATTTTTTTTCACTGCCACCCTTGCCCTTGCCCTGGTCCTGAATGCGTGCATGTTCGACCCTTCCGGTCTCAAGGCACTTCAGGAATCGGATGCAAACAATAATCAATTGCCGGACGCATCCCTTGTGGATACAGACGACATGATCGATGATGTTCCGGATGCATGGGACGGTGACATCGACGCCGATGCAGACAGCGGCTTGCCACCTTGTACCGCCGCCGACAACCGATGCGAAGATGATTACACGCTTCTGGCCTGCACCACCAGTGGCGAACTCGTACCCATCCCCTGCGAACTCGGGTGCAACTCCCAGGTCTTCCCGGTCGCCTGCACCGGATTCATCCCTTCCAATGATGTTCCTGCACATCTGGCCATGGATCCCCTTTTGCAGAACCTGAACATCCAGGAGGATGCCTGGCTGGACACCGACACCGGCGAGATCCGCACCTTCACGGACATGCCCCTTCGTGCGGAGGGAACAGGGCTTCTCAATGGCATTCTTTTTCTTGAACACATCCTGCCGGACGAAAGTCCTGCAGGGCTGTTCGTGCTGGACCAGTTCCGTGTGTCCGCCGGTGTGATCCTGGAAATCAGGGGCTCCAGGCCATTGATCCTTTATGCAGACTCCATTTTCCTCCTGGGTGTTGTGGATGTTTCCGCCCGTGATTCCAACTGTTCCCATGGAAACAACCGGTGTCCTGGCCCCGGCGGTTTTGAGGGCGGATCCGCCAACAACCATGGTAACGGCCCCGGAGGAGGCCGCAAGGGTCAGGAACACTGGAGCCTGGACCCCGAAACCGGCGGCGGCGGCGGCGGTTTTCTGACTGCCGGAGGCAAGGGGGGCGGCAATGACGGTGGAAATGGCGGCAGTGTGTACGGATCCGAAATTCTGGTACCCCTGACGGGCGGTTCCGGCGGCGGCGGCGGTGGACACATCTCCGGCACCACGGACACCACGCAGGGCCGGGGCGGCGGCGGCGGCGGGGCAGTGCAACTGAGTGCCCGCAACCTTTTCCAGGTCGGAAATCAGGATTTTCTTCCATGCGGCGTGAAAGCCAGTGGAAATGGCGGCAGGGGAAATGATTCCGCCGCCAATTCCGGCGGCGGTGGCGGTGGCTCCGGAGGGGCAATCCTTCTGGAAGCAACCCGTCTGCATATCTTCTCCGGAGCCCTGTTCACCACCAATGGAGGAGGCGGAGGAGCCGGCAGGAGTGATACCTCCGGTTCCGCCGGATTGTTCTCCATGGAACCGGCACCGGGCGCCCACTGCAACTGCAATGTGGGAGGCACCGGCGGGGCCCATCTGGGTCCTCTTCCGGGACAGGGAAGCAATTCCAAGGGAGATGACGGAACCGGCGGTGGCGGTGGTGCCATGGGGCGCATCGTCATAAGGGATTGCCTGGATTTCCAGAACCATGGCGAATTTTCTCCCCAACCCCTTTTGGCGGGGTGCCTTGCCCCATGACGGACTGAATCATCATGGAACTGGCTTTTTATGAACACATCATGGAACTGCTGCTTTCGAAACCCATGGACGAAAGCCTTTTCGAAACCCTGCAGTTTGTGGAGTTCTCCTGCCAGGCTGGCGGTTTCGCCCTGCTTCTCTGGCCGCAGGATGCCACTCACGCAACACTTCTTTCCACATCACAACTGCAGAATATCCAGGGACTTCCCGTATCATTGCCCTTTCCCCTGAAATCCGGACAATTCCGTATTCATGACCCGAAGCAGGTACAATCCCTGGCATCAACCATGGAACTGGACCTTTTTCTTGAAGAACCTGCCCTGCTCGGAACGATTTCCCCCCTGACCGCTCATCATTCCAACGTGGTGCTCTTGATGTTTGCAGAAAACACCACCGTGATGAACATGGACTTGACGGTCATCAGCCGACTTTTGCGTTTGTTCCTGCGGGATACCCTGTTCCTGTTGCAACTGCGGGAACGCACAAATCCCACCGCAAAGAAACGTGACCACATTCACCTCTCGGCCATCAAGAACAATCGCGAGATTTTCGACAATAGCCCGGATGCCTTTCTGGTTCTGGATCAGAACCTGAAGATCGTGTTTTTGAACCGCATTGCGGAGAGCATTCTCGGATATGCACTAAGTGCCTTGTCGGACAGGAGCGTTTTTGATCTCATCACGGAGGACCAGGCGGAAGAATTCCAGGAAAACCTTCTGGAGCCAGGCGCCGATTTCGAAACCGAAGCCATTACCTTGAGTTCTGAGCGTGTCTTTTTGCGGATGGTCCGCAGTTCCCTGCTCGCCGAACAGGGGCTGATCGTGATGCGGTTCTGGGATGTCACGGAAACCAAGCAGGTGGAAAAACGTCTCTCCTCCACCTCCGATTTCCTGACACAACTGGTGCGAAACAGTTCTGTCGCCATTGTTGCCGGTGACACGGACGGGCCGATCTTCCTGTTCAGTCCCGCAGCCGAAAAACTCTTTGGCTTTGAGGTACAGCAGGTTCATGGAAGGATGGCACTTCCCGATCTGTTCTCCGACACCACTGCATGGAACACCATCCAGAATCTTCTGGACGTGGAAGAGGACGGTGGCGTTGGACGGGTGGACCAGTTGAGTGTGGATGTAAAAACTGCCGGTTCCCATGAGGCGCCAGTGGTCCTGAGTGCCTTTCTCGTGCCCGATTACCAGCCCGGGCGCCATGCTGTCGTCGCATTTTTCACAGACCTGCGGGACAAAAAGGCCATGGAAGCCACCATTGTGGAATACCAGAAAAAACTGGAGGACACGGAAAAACAGGCCATGCTCTCCTCCCTGGCGGGAACCATGGCCCATGAACTCAACCAGCCACTGATGTCCATTCTGGGATACACCGAACTTCTGCAGCGACCCAATCTCAAGCCGGAAAAACTGGAAAAGGGAATCCAGACCATTGCACGGGAAGCCACCCGCATGGCGGACATTGTGAAAAAGATCGGAAATCTCACCCGGTTTGAAACCCGCAGTTATGTCGGTGCCGCCACCATTCTGGATCTGGACAAGGGAACACAGCCCCCGGAGAAGGAATGAAGCGAAACCTCAAGGAAAACCAGTTGCAGGAACTCGAAGCCCTCGCGGAAAAACTGGGAGTGGAGGTCCGCGTGGAAACACTCAGGAGCCTGCATCCCCGCAAGGGAGGGCTTTGCCGGGTTCATGATGCATGGCTTCTGATCATCGACAAACGTGCCACCCTGGACGAAAAATGGTTCCTGTTTACGGAAAGCCTTTGCCTGTTCGACCTGGAAAACCACTTTGTCAGCCCCCGTCTCAGGATGCTTTTGGCCGAAAAGAAGGAAGAACTGCTGCTCAAGGGGAAACGCCTGCCCGAATAGGAACGGCTCACGGAACAGGAAATGATTTGCGGCATGAACAACCGGAGAAGAGAATGAACCCGTTTTCCCTTCACATGATTGGAGGATGCGGCACCTTTGGACGGAACTGCCTGGTTCTGGAACAGGACGGGTTCGCCGTCATGCTGGACTGCGGATCCCAGTTTCCGTCGGATGCCGCCTGTGACATTTCGGCCATGGTTCCCCACCCGGAAAATGCCGGGAGATTGTATCCCCGGCCCAACGCCTACATCCTGACCCATGGACACGAGGACCACATCGGCGCAGTGGCACACCTGCTTTCGGTGGCGCCTGCACCGGTGTATGGCACGGACTTCACCCTGGCACTGATCGCGGAGCGGGTCGGCAAACTCCCCGTTTCCATCCGGAAACAGGCTCCCCTGATCTCCCTGAAATCCGGGGAAAAAGTGGACCTGGCCGATGGTTTCGGATTCACCCCGGTGACAGTGTCCCATTCCATCCTGCAGGCCGTTGCAGTGTGTCTTGACTTTCCCGTGGGACGCATCCTGCATACCGGGGATTTCAAACTCTCCGGAAAACCGCCCACGGATCTGGGCCTGTTCCGCGATCTGGCACGCCAGCCTTTGTTCCTGATGCTGGCGGACAGTACCGGTGTCTGTATGGAGGAACACACCCCGGAGGAAAGTTTCCTGCATCCTGGCATTCATGACCGTCTTGTGAACGCTCCGGGCCGGGTCATTGTCACCGTGTTTTCCTCCCATGTCGAGCGCATCAGGACGTTTCTCGCCATCGGGAAAACCCTGGGAAGGGTAGGTGCTCCCCTCGGACGTTCCATGGAGAAATACGCCCGCACGGCACAGGACCTCGGCCTGCTGCCAGACTCCAACTGGACCACCCTGGAAGAGGTCTCCGAACTGCCCCCCGACCGCCAGTTGATTTTCATCTCCGGGTCCCAGGGAGAACCACACAGCGCCATGGACCGTCTTTCCAGCGGACAGAACCATCGCATCAAACTGTGTTCCACAGACACGGTCATCTTCTCGGTCAGTACCATTCCCGGCAGGGAACTTCCTGTCAGCATGATGATTGACCGGTTTCTGGAAACCGGGGCCCGCGTCCTGTGGCATGAAGAGGATTCCCCGCTCCATGTTTCAGGACACGGTTCTTCCAGGGAACTGAAAACCCTTCTGAACATCTTTTCCCCCCAGGTCTTTGTCCCCCTGCACGGCTCCATGCGCTACCTGCTTGCGGCCAGGGACATCGCCGGCAGTTGCGGGGTCCCCGATTCATTCATCTGCAAGAACGGGATGCGGGCACAGTTCGACGGCGACTGCTGGCAATTGGAACATACCGGCTGCGATGCGGTATTGAGTCTGGACAATCCCACCGACCGGCCCATTGACGACGAAAGCATCCGGGAACGCCGCCGGCTAGGGGCTTCCGGTGTGGTGTTCGCCAGTCTTTTTCGTGATGCCCGCGGGAGGTGGATTTTCCCTCCCCAGGTTTCCCTTCAGGGTATCGGCACCCGGCTGGAACAGGAGGAACTGGTGGAGGAATGCCGGAAGATCCTCATGGAAGCCGGAAAGGATTTGATTTCTGGCGGAAAAAATCCGGATCTGACCGTGCTGGAAATGGCAGTGCGGCGGTTTTTCAAAACGAAAACTGGAAAAAAACCCCAGGTTATGTTGCACTTGCACGATCAGGTCCGGTGAGATTTCCCGGACAGCAAAGGACTTCTGACATGCATCCCATCTCTTTTGTGAAAGGATTCGCCTTTCTTTCAATTCTGGTTCTACTGCCCGCCGTATCCTGCAACCGGAAAAAGGAAAACCAAAAGCAGGCGCCCCCTGCAGCAGAAACTCCGGCACCAATAGGCAATCAGGAAAAAATGGTGCAGGGTCCGCAAAGCGAAGGCGGTGGCATGACAAACAAGGCCGTTGCCTTTACGGGGCAAGAGGAACTGAACTGCGAAAACATTTGTGGACACATGGCCTTTTGTAACCGGAAGGTTCATGACAAGAACACCAGTGTGACCGCTTTCTCAGCCTGCGTGAAGGGATGCGGCCAACGCAAATCCACTGCCGACCGCAGTCGCTGGGAAGCCATGGAGGAATGTCTGAAGCAGCATCCAGGCGAAGCCTGCGGAGAACTCCGCACCTGTATTGAGCGACGCTACGAAGAAATCCAGAAGCACCTCCACCTGACGGATGACAAGGAAGCCAACACACCATGACCACGCGAACCGACCGGGAACGCCAACTATCCATCACTCTGGGTGATCGCCAGATCCAAATCCCCTACGGTACCAGTGTGCTGAAGTTTTTCAGTCAGGAACTGTCCCCGGAGGAATTCCGGGAGAGCATCGCTGCCATCGTGGAAAACCGGACCTACGGGCTGACATTCCCCCTTCGGGCAGACTGCACTGTAACCCCCATCACCGTAGCCGACCGGTTCGGATCCTCGGTATACCGTCGCAGTGCCAGCCTGATGCTCCTTGAAGCCGTCAAGCGGGTGTGTCCCCCGGGAACCAAACTGGTGGTGGGACAAAGCATTCAGGATGGCTACCTGTACAATCTGACCGGATTGCCCGATGGCATCACCAAGGAACTCATCGCCCGCATCGACCAGGAAATGCACCGGATTTGCGAAGAGGATCTTCCCTTCGTGGTGGAAAGCCTCAGCGTCAACGACGTGCTGGCCATGCTCACGGAGGTGGACCAGCCGGAAAAGGCCAACCTGTTGCGCATCCACTGGGAACCCCAGGTACGTATCGTACGTTGTGGCAACAGTTTTGACCTGTTCCATGAACCCTATGCTCCCTCCACATCCTATGTCGACACTTTTGAAATCACCCCCTACTGGCCCGGCATGGTCCTGCGCCTTCCTTCCCGGGGTGCCCGGTTCATCCAGGGGAAAATCGCCCAACTCCCCCGCCTTTTCACTACCTACACGGAAACACGGGCGTGGAACCGTATGCTGGGGGTGGAAAACCTCGGACAACTCAACGAAGTGACCCTGTCGGGGAACATCCGCAACATCGTGGAAGTGGCCGAAGGCCTTCATGAAAAGAAGATTGCCAGCATCGCCGATTCCATCGCCGCCCGGCGTCCGGATGTACAGATCGTGCTCATCGCCGGACCTTCTTCCTCCGGGAAAACCACGTTTTCCAGACGACTTGGAATCCAGTTGCAGGTACTGGGCATCCGTCCCGTCACCATTGAAATGGACAACTTCTTCGTCGAGAGGGACCAGACCCCCCGGGACGAAAACGGGGACTTCGACTTTGAAAGCATTGAAGCCATTGACATCGACCTGTTCAACGAAGTGTTGGTGAAACTGCTCGATGGCGAGGAAGCCCTCGTGCCCGTGTTCGACTTCAAAACCGGCTCCAAGATTCCCCGGGATCGGTGGATCCCCCACCGGCTGGAGCCGGACCAGATCCTCATCATCGAGGGGATTCACGGACTCAACGACCGGCTCACTGCATCCGTGCTGAACCATCGGAAATACCGGGTCTACATCAGCGCGCTCACCCAGTTGTGCATTGATGACCACAACCGCATCTTCACATCGGACTCCCGACTCATCCGGCGCATTGTCCGCGACCGCAACTTCCGTGGATACAGCGCGGCGGAAACCATCCGGCGCTGGCCATCCGTGCGCAAGGGGGAACTCAAGAACATCTTTCCCTTCCAGGAACAGGCGGACATCATGTTCAACAGTGCCCTGGTGTACGAACCCGGTGTACTCAAGTCCGTCTGCGAACGGGCCCTGCTGGAAGTCAGCCCCAGAGACGATGCCTTCGTGGAGGCCTACCGGCTGCTCCGCTTTTTGCGGCTGGTTATGCCCATCTCCAAGCAACTGGTTCCCCCCAATTCCATCCTGCGGGAATTCATTGGCCACAGCGGCCTGAAATGAGGCCCCATGGCTCGTACACCATCCACCATGCTTGACCTGGGCACCGTTGCCCCCGATTTCCAGTTGCCCGAGCCAGCCACCGGCAAAATCGTCACCCGGACTGATTTCACGGGAAAACCGCTTCTGGTCATTTTTATATGCAACCACTGTCCCTATGTCGTGCTGATTCGCGAAACACTTGTACAGGTGGCCAAACGGTTGATGGATCAGGGCGTGGCAGTGGTGGCCATCAATGCCAATGACGAGGAACGTTATCCGGACGACAGCCCCGCCCGTATGGTTGAAGACGTCAAGTCTTCCGGATACCCGTTTCCGTATCTGTTCGACAAGTCACAGCGGGTTGCCCTTGCCTACCAGGCTGCCTGCACCCCGGATCTGTATCTGTTCGATGCTACCCACCGCCTTTTTTACCGGGGACAGTTTGACACCGCCCGGCCAGGCAACGGAATCACCCCCACAGGAAAGGACATCCTGGAAGCCTGCAACGCGCTTTTGTCAGGACAGCCTCCTCCCCTGCAACAACTTCCATCCATGGGCTGCAACATCAAGTGGCGACCTGGAAACGAACCCGATTATTACGGCCACATTTAGATTTTCCAGTCAAAATTCCAGGTTCAGCACCGGAAACAGCAGTGCTTTTCCGTCCAGACGATGTGGGAAAATGGAGAAGAATGGAGAGCTTGACTTGACGCTCGGTCCCGTGGATACTGCCAACCGGAGTGTGACATCCTGCATGAAAACCGCATGCCGAATAGACAGGCGGAAACCATTCAATCCCCAACTGACAACCAGGAGGAACTGATGACCCAGAACAACGACCGGATCCCCAGCAAACACATCTACAC
>CAZTZR010000038.1:0-32728 GCA_964618145.1 uncultured Kofleriaceae bacterium | reverse complement strand
CACCTTTCCTTTGATGTCGCCATGGGGAAAGCCATAGCCACCACATTCGTTGTCCTGTCCATGCTCGCCAAAACGGGGGCCTGTGCCCGCGGGCCGCTTCCGGATCCGGCTTTTTCCCGCATCGAAAAGGACTCCACCCTCACCCACGCCGTACTGATTCTGGAAAACCCCGGAAAAGAACCTGTCCCGGTGGTCTTGGCGCGCCCGGGCTTTTTGCGGGAGTTCGTGCTGCCGCCAAAAGGCGCCATGCGGCATCTGGTACCTGCGGGACCCCTGGAAATCCGCCACGGCGAGCGGAAAATCCGGGTCAACATCCTGGAAAAGACCCAGAACACGCTGGTGTTGCGTATATAGAACCTTCAGCAGGTCCAGCTGCCTGCTCCCGGAGAAGCCATGGCATCCACCCTGTTCGCCTGTACGTTCTTCCTGTTTTCCCAGCCCCAGTCCACCATGCGCCAACGTCTGGAGGCGGCCTCGGCCCCGGGCGCCGACGTGGTCATCGCCCATCACCACGTACACACTACCGTGCGCCCCTCCGGATCCTCCACCGTGGTGGAAACCAAACTGTACAAGGTGCTGACCCCGGCGGGGGCCTCGCAACTGACCACCCTGCGTTTTGACGTGGATCCCCACACCAGTGCCGTGGACATCGACCGGATCCGCATCTGCCACGCCAACGGAAGTTGCCGCAGCATCCAGCCGCAGGTGGCCACAGTTCCCCAGCCAGCCGGCTGGATCCTCTGGCGGTTTCTCATGAAGATTGTCACCATCCCCGCCGTGGAACCGGGCATGGGTGTGGAAATCACCACGAAAAAGCGCGGTTTTTCCATTGCATACCTGAAGACTTCGCCGGATGAGGAGTTCGTGCCGCCCATGCGGGGACACTTCTATGACCAGGTGCTTTTCGGGGAGGATCCCCATCCGGTCATGGAAAAGGAGTACGTGCTGGTCATGCCCGCCTCCCTGCGGATTCACGTGCGGGAATACAACGGGCCCATAGCTTCTTCGTCCAGCATCACCCGGGAAAACACCACGTACCGGTGGACCATGAAGAACCTGCCCGCATTCGTGCCCGAACCCCTGATGCCGGCGCCCTCGGACAGCCTTCCCAAGGTGGTGCTGGCCACCGTCCCCGACTGGCACGCCAAAAGCCGCTGGTTCTACGAAGTGAACAAGAACCAGTTCGAAGTGACGCCGGAAATAACAGCCAAAACCCGTGAACTGCTCAAGGGCGTCACTGACCGGGAAAAGCAGATTGCCATCCTCACCCGCTGGGTGGCCAACCACATCCGGTACCGGGGCTTTTCCATGGGCAAGGAGGAAGGATACCTTCTGCACAGCGGCAAACAGGTGTTCGAGGAACGGGCCGGCGTGTGCAAGGACATTGCCTCCATGCTGGTGACCATGCTGCGGGCTGCCGGATTCGAGGCCTGGCCGGCCATGACCATGGCCGGGGCCCGGGTGGAACCGGAGCCCGCGGATCAGTTCAACCACTCGGTGGTGGCGGTGAAGAACCCCGATGGCACCTTCTCCATGCTGGACCCCACCTGGGCACCTCTGGACCGGTTCGTCTGGAGTTTCGCCGAACGGGAACAGCACTATGTCATCGGCCTGCCCCAGGGCCGGAACCTGGAAATGATCCCGCCGTCCACCCCGGAGGAAAACCGGGTGACCTGGCGCCTGCAGACCCGCATCAAAGACGAAAAGAACCTCATGGTGAAGGGACGCCTGGATGGCCAGGGCATCTCGGACACCACCATCCGGCGGGCCATCGGATATGCTCCCGCCGGGGAGGCGGACCGCCTGGGCACCCTGATCGCCCGCAAACTTTCGCCCCAGGCCACCGTGAGCCGGTTCGTGTACACGAACCCGTGGAACTTCGATCGGGCCATGCAACTGGATCTGGACATGCAGGTGCCCAATCCCTGGGTGGAGACGGACAACACCCTGTGGTGGTCTCCCCTGGGTATTAGCGGGTTTCCCGACTTTGACCGGCTGTTGTTCTGGTCCCCCTTGCGTCCCAACCCCAACCGTCGGCATCCGGTGCTCCTGCGGGCCAACCAGGTGGTGGAACTGGAAGAATCTTTCGAGCACACCAAACCCCTGACCATCCGTCACATGCCGGCCATCCGTCATGTGAAGAATTCCGAAGCCGAACTGGTCTGGGACGTGCGCGTGACGGGCCGCAAGGTGACCTTCACCGCCAGGCTGGTCCTGAAGAACCGGCGGGTGGAGGCAGCACGCTATTTACGGCTCACGGAAGCACTTTCCGCTTTTTCCGGCCTGGCTGACATGCGGGTCCGCCTGGAGGTGGCCAAATGATTCGCCGGGTTTTTCCCCTGCCCCTGTTTTTGTTTGTGTTCCTGTGTATGGCCCCGGCACCGGGGATGGCCAAACCCCCCGCCGTGGATGCACGCATTGTCTCGGAAAAATGCACCATCACGGTGGCACTGGACCACCGTACCGTCACCGAATGCCACCAGGAAGAGGAAGTGTACACCCTTTTGGCCATGGACCAGTTCGCGGATCCCCGCATCCGCTGGCGCGCCGACACCCAGCAGTTGACGGTGCTTTCAGCCTTTTCCCTGGCCCCCCGCACCCAAAAGCGCACGGACACCCCGGACCACGCCATCAACGTGGTCACTCCCTTTTTCCAGGAACTGACACCCGGGGCCACCTTCTGGCGGGAAACCGTCATCAGTCATGTGGGGGTCGAAACCGGTTCCCGCCTGGTGCGCTCCTGGAAGCGGGAGGATACGAAGGCAACGGGTCCGCTGGATGCCACGTTTCCCCTGTTGCGGGTCCGGCCCGTGGATCACCTGGAGTACCGTTTCCGGGGGGTGCCGCACCTGGCATTGGTGGATCCGCCTGCGTCATGCAAACTCGAGGGCCGTCCCCCCGACATGACGGTCACCTGCAGGAACCTCCCCGGCACCGGAACCATCGGCCTTTCCGGTGGCCGCCGCATGCGTATTGACGACGAACTGGTCGCCAGGCTTCCCCGGGTGGTGGTTTCCACCCACCGGGACACCGCCGCCTTGCGGGCGGACCTGCTGTCCCTGCGCAGACCGGTGCCAGGAGGCCTGTCGCAGAGGAACACGGGGGAAAAACCCAAGTGGCCGGAATTCCTGTTCCGGGAGATGCAGACCCAGGTGTCCGATGCCGGACGCTTCGAAACCCTGCGGCACCATGTCCTGAAAAGTTTCCGCCTGCTGCAGGTTCCCCGGCCGCCGGTTTCCCTGGAGGATGTGCTGGAACAGCGGGCCGCCACTGCATGGGAAAAGGCCCTGCTGCTGGATGCCGCTCTGCGGGCGTTCGTTCCCGCCGCCAGAAACGTGCGCACCGCCCACATGAGTTCCCACGGGGTCATCGCTGCCCGGATTCCCGGGCTGGCCGAATTCCCCCATCCGGTGGTGATCCTGGAAATCGACGGGAAGGAACTCATCGTGAACCCAGCCACCGGCGAAACCGGGCCATGGCCGGCCTTTGCGGCGGACACCTGGATCCTGGATCCGGTCAGGCAGGAAACCCCCGTGCATGTGCCGGGCACCAGGGGCGGCCATGTGCGCACCATCCATGCGGTGGCGAAAATCGGCGCCGACGGCCGGATCTCCTGGTCCGGGCAGTCCCATGGCGAAACCTACTCCGACTTGCCGGATTGCGCACGCATGGTTCCTTCGGCCATGGGAAAACCGGATACCTGCGACATCCGGGAGCGTTCCCCGGGGGTGCAGCGGGTGGCATTCACTTCCGAAACCCGATCCAGGGAAGACGGCCTTTTGGTCATGCCGGACCTGTTCGAACTGCTGGACCCGCAGTTTTCCTCCGTCCCGCAAGGTGCCGGCGTTTCCATGGTGTTGCCCGTGACCCGGGTGCAGTTCACCGTGGAACTGGAATGGACCCCGGGATCCATCGACTGGATCTGGATGCGGTCGGGTTCCTGGGTCATTCCCAACCGCCATGCTTCAGGATTCGGAGCAGCCCTCCACCAGCACCCGTACTGTGAACAGCGGATGCACTCCCGTGGCCAGGGACGACTGGTCATCAGCGGTTTCTGCGACAACCGGCACCGGTACCACTACGGCAACCGGGTGAAGCCGGAAGCCTCCATCGGGTTCATCCATTCCCAACCCTTTCGGGACACCCTCGTTGCAGGACCGAAGCTCTCCGTTCCCGAACGCCTCCACCAACAGTTCCTGCCGATGCAACTCCTGTGGAAACGCCCGGCGCCGTGACGTGAAAAATCACCACTTGCGGAAAATCCGGATTTCCCGTAAACAGTACGCCCGGGAGGCAGACAAATGGCACGACACAAGAAATTCATATTTGTCACCGGTGGAGTGGTCAGTTCCCTGGGCAAGGGATTGACTTCGGCTTCATTGGGGGCGTTGCTGCAGGCCCGGGGTTTGACGGTTTCCATCCAGAAACTGGATCCGTACATCAACGTGGATCCCGGCACCATGAGTCCGTTTCAGCACGGCGAGGTGTTCGTCACCGAGGACGGCGCGGAGACGGATCTGGATCTGGGCCACTACGAGCGTTTTCTCGGCATCAACATGGCCCGGGGCAACAACACCACCACCGGCCAGATTTACCACACGGTCATCACCAAGGAACGCTCGGGACATTACCTGGGCGCCACCGTACAGGTGATTCCGCACATCACGGACGAAATCAAGAGCCGCATCCGCAAGGCATCCCAGGACGTGGACCTGCTGCTGGTGGAAATCGGCGGCACCGTGGGTGACATCGAAAGCCAGCCCTTTCTGGAAGCCATCCGGCAGATGCGCATGGAAGAGGGACTGGAAAACACTGTTTTCGTACACCTGACCCTGGTGCCGTATCTGGGCACCGCCGGGGAACTGAAGACCAAGCCCACCCAGCACAGCGTGCAGAAACTGCGGGAAATCGGCATCCAGCCCGACATCCTGGTGTGCCGCACCGAACATGAACTGGACAACAAGCTCAAGAAGAAGATTTCGCTGTTCACTTCGGTGCAGGCCGAGCGCGTCATCATGGCCCGGGATGCGGCCAGCATCTACGAGGTTCCCATGCTCCTCCACGAAGAGGGCATGGATCAACAGGTTCTGGACTGTCTGGGCATCTGGGCCGCCCAGCCGAACCTGGATCCCTGGCGGGATCTGGTGTCCCGCATCCGGGAACCCCACAACGAACTCACCGTCGGCATTGTGGGAAAATACGTGGACCTCATTGAAAGCTACAAGAGCCTGAACGAAGCATTGATCCACGCCGGACTGGCCCATGACGTGAAGGTCCGCCTTCAGCACATGGATTCCGAACGCATTGAACGGGAAGGCGCGGCCCCCGTGCTTGGCGGGATTCATGCCGTGCTGGTGCCCGGCGGCTTCGGCGAACGGGGCATCGAGGGAAAGATCCAGGCCATCCGGTATGCACGGGAACACGGGATCCCGTTCTTCGGCATCTGTCTGGGCATGCAACTGGCCTGCATCGAGTTTGCCCGGCACGCCCTGGAACTGCCCAAAGCCAACTCCACCGAGTTTGACGCCAACACTCCGGATCCGGTGGTGCACCTGATGCCGGAACAACTCAAGGTGCTGACCAAGGGTGCCACCATGCGTCTGGGAGCCTATCCCTGTGCCCTGAAGGAAAACTCCCGGGCCCGGTCCATCTATGACGACGCCGGAACCATTGCCGAGAGACATCGCCACCGGTATGAGTTCAACAACGAATACAAAGAACGCATGGAAGAAAAGGGACTGGTGTTTTCCGGCCTGTCCCCGGACGGACTCCTGGTGGAGATGGTGGAACTGCCGGAGCATCCCTTCTTTGTGGGCTGCCAGTTCCATCCGGAATTCAAGTCCCGGCCGTTTTTGCCCCATCCGCTGTTTTCAGCGTTCGTCAAGGCCGGAATGAATCATCGCAAATGTTCCTGATGAGCCTTAAAAACCCATTGATCAACCATAATGTAACTTTTCGAAAGGATTTTTCATGACAAACAGGTTTGCCACCATCTTCTTGCTGCTTTTTTCCCTGATGCTTTTCTCCTGCGGAAACAAGAAAGAACAACAAAAGGATCCCGAAACCGCAAAACCCAAAGCGACCACCGGGGAGGAGAAACCGGCGGAGGGAACCGCCGAAGCCCACGGTCACACCCCCTGCGGTTCCTGCGGTTCCCACAAGCATTCCCATCCCATTGAACCGGGCAAGCAGTACCCCAACGTTTTCAAGACGTTGCCCGAACCGGGCACCAAAGTGTCCTGTCCCATCAAGGGAGAAACCTTCGAATACGCCGCCAGCCGGCCCCACCTCGAACACAACGGCAAGGTGTACGTGTTCGGTTGCAACGGTTGCAAAAGCCTGTTCGAGAAGGATCCTGAAGCCGCGCTGAAAAACTACACCTTTGTGGAAGCTCCCTGAACCTCCCTACGGCAAGCTTGACGCCGCTCGACTGAACTCATACCCTCTTTCTTCATGGGATTTCTCTTTTTTACACGCTCCACTCCATACCCCGTGCTGCATGTCATGGCCCAACTGGGTCACAACCGGACCGCACTGTGGCACGCTTCCGTGGCCCGGCGCCTGGCGGCCACCCTCACGGATGTGGTGGTTTCGCTGCCATGGACCATCTTTTGTGCCGCACTGTACCGGCGCTGGCTCATGAGCGGACTGAACATACCCGATGGACTCGCGTGGTATGACGCACTGTCCGTCACCTTCGCATCCTTTTTCGGACTCGTTTTGGGGTTCTGGGTGGTGGTCACCGGGTCCTTCTGCATCTACCGCTATCTGGCAGCATTGTTCCTGGGCCGCACCCCCGGAATGGTCCTGTGGAAAATCGAATTCTTCACGGGGAAACTCAAACGCCCGGGCCCCGTGCGCCTTTTCCTGCGCGAATGGATTGCCTCGGTTACCCTGGCGTTCCTGGGAGCCGGCTGGCTATGGGCCTTTTTTGACGAGTCCAACCGCTCCCTTTCGGACGTACTGACCGGCTTGCATCCGGTGGATGCGGAAACTGACCGCCGCAATCAGTGAGAAGTTTCGATGATGAATTCCGGGGGATTCTGGATGGTCTTTTTCACCGCACAGGCCTCGGCGGACTTGCGCACGGCGGCTTTGTGTTCCTCAGGAAAATCCGGTGGCAAGTCAATACGGATACGGATAGCGCCCAACTTTCCGCCAGGGCCGGGTTCCAGGGTCTGGGTCAGGGAAATGCCCTCTTCGGAAATGCCCCGGGTCTGGCAGTACCGTTTGACGAAAAACCCCGCACAGGCAGCCAGACTGGCCAGAAACAGCCCATAGGGTGATGGCGCGGATCCATCACCGCCTCCGGTCACGGGCTGGTCAGTGGAAATGGTGAAGGCGCCGTCCAGGACATCCACCTTCATTCCGGAACCCAGAATCACTTTCATGCCTTCGTTTGTCATGAATCATCCTTTCTGTGGCAAGGGTTTTTGCGTTGAGTCGACTGACACGGATCAGGTGGGGCCAATGATGACCGGCAACTCGGGCGGTACCAGGAAGAACACTTCGCGCGTGTCCAGGATGGCACTGCCGGCGCCGTACACCTCGATGGTGGCCTTGAACACCTGGGGTTCCACATGGGGTTCCACCACGATGTTCTCCTTGACGTGAATGCGCCAGCAAACGGGATTGCCCGGGAGAATTCCCATGAACATGTCGTGGATGCCGTTGCCGTTGCCATCGGCGGTATTGTATCCGGCCGGACAGGTGGCATCGGCGGCCACCATGTAGACTTCGATACTCTCGATGAAGGCCGATGGCGCATCCACGGGATTGCCCCGTGCATCCACATTGGTGGGATCGTTGAAAATCAGTGCATGGACATCCTGGGGCATGTAGGAACTGACCGCCTGCACCGCGCAGGACAGGGCAGGCCCGGCCATGGCGTCATCCCCACGGATGATGGCCCGGTACTCGCCGCCGGACTGGTGGAAAGGATTGGCGCCCATGCTCTGGCACACCGGAATGTTGTTGTACGCAATGGATTCGATCACCGGAACCAGGGGCACCCCGCTGGAACTGGCCGCACGCATGTCATTGATCAGGTTATTGATCTCGGTGGTGGAACCGGCTCCGTAATTGACGATGATCCGGCCGTCAATGATGTTGTAGATGTCGTCCCAGGCATTTTGCCGGGAGGAGAACTGGGTGTCCTCCCGCAAGTCCTCGTCGGTGACCAGCATGATCAGGTGCAACGCCCGGTGCCTGAAGCAGGCACGGCCGATGCGGTTGGCATCCGACGCGCATGTGGCCTGGACACCCGCACGCATGGCCTGTACTGTCTGCTCGTTGCCGCCGGTGGCCGTAGTGGGCAGCAGGTGTTCCGTGCTCTGGTTGTCCGGGCCGGGATCCGAAATCAGGTTGTTGTTATTGATCTCCTTGCGCAGGGTCCATGCCGTGCCGCTCTGCCCGAAAATGATGATTCCGGTTTCCACGTCGGGTATGCAGGGATCAATCGCGGGATTCTGGTTGCCCGTACAGATGACGTCCTGGAGCATGGCCGCCAGTCCGTTGCGCACGGCGTTGATTTCTGCGGACATGGAGCCGCTGACGTCGATGACGAACAGCAGGTCCAGATGCTGGAACCGGGTGGAAAAGTTCAGCACGTCGTTGGGGGGATCCGGATCTTCCTCGTAGGGCACTAAAAAGACGAAATCGCCCCGGGTACGGGGATTGTCGGCAGGATCCAGGGGATCGGTTCCCGCCATGTATTCGATGAGATCACTCACGCCGTCGCCGTCCGTGTCGGGGTTGCAGGGATCGGTTTCGCCGAAATCCACCACCCCGTTCTTGTTGGCATCTTCAATGCCATCGGCCAGGCCGTCTTTGTCGGAGTCCACATCCAGGAAGTTGTAGAACCCGTCACCGTCACAATCGCAGGGCTCCACCAGGGGGTCGCCCCCGGTACAGCCTTCCAGGGCATCGGGAATGCCGTCCCCATCGGAATCCAGATCCCGGAAGTTGGGCACACCGTCGCCGTCCGCATCCCAGGAACCTTCCCATCGATCCCCGATGCCGTCACCGTCGCTGTCAATGTCCATGTAATCGGGGATGCCGTCCTGATCCGTGTCGCAGGGGACACGGTGCAGATCCCACATTTCGCATCCGGCGATTTCGATGTAGTCGGGAATGTAGTCTCCGTCATTGTCGAAATCGGCGTAGTCGGGAATACCGTTGCCATCGGTGTCGCAGGGGATTCCCCGCAACACCCAGTCGTCACAATCCCCTACCTCGATGGCATCGGGAATGCCGTTGCCATCCGAATCCAGATCCATGAAATCCGGAATGCCGTCGTTGTCCGAATCCACCGGCGGTGAACAGGGAGGGCGATTGACCCCGGCTTCGATGGCATCGGGAATGCCGTCCCCATCGGAGTCCAGATCTAAATAATCTGGAATGCCGTCCCCATCGGTGTCACGGTTTTCCGCCCGCCCCTCGTCGAAGTCACAGATCCCGTCCCCGTCTGTGTCCACACAATTGCAGCGATCGAGGTTGTTGTTGTTGTTGTTACCGTTGGGATTTTTCTTGACGCCGGCTTCGCCGGGAGCGCAGGAGTTCAGGGCAAACAAGGCGATGAGAAGGAAGGATCGGAATGTTTTCATGGAGCACCTTGACTTCCTGGTTGACTTGCCGGACGGCCGGACCGACACTTGAACCATACATTACAATACGCCATTGTCGACAAAAATCCATATGGAAAATTGTTTTTCAGAATTTTTCACAACTTTATCCGTACGGTTGCAACCGGGATTGACGCTTGACACCTCATTGATAACTGTGCTAATCCCGAACCAGCTTGAGATCATGTCAGTAATGAACGATCCGTTTTTTTGTTTTTTTCCCAACCCGTTTTTCCCGTTTTTGAAGGAGGTTTTTCATGTTCAATTCCAATAAAACCGTGTTTTTGAAGGGCATTGTCTTCATGGCTTTTCTTTTGCAGGTTTCCACCGTTCACGCCCAGGCCAAAAAGCCGACCACGCAGAAAAAGCCTTCCCGGGCACCGGACATTCACTTCGTGCCCACCCCCCACGAAACCGTGGAAGTCATGCTGCGCCTTGCGGATATCAAGAAAAATGACGTGGTATACGATCTCGGCTGTGGCGATGGCCGCATTGTCATTGCAGCCGCCAAAAAAGCCGGCGTGAAGGCATACGGTTTCGACATCGACCCGGTCCGGGTGAAGGAATCCCGGGAAAATGTGAAAAAGGCCGGCGTGGAGAATCTGGTGACCATCACGGAACAGGATATTTTCAAACTGGACCTGAGCAAGGCTTCCGTCATCACCCTGTACCTGCTTTCCAGCCTCAACGTGAAACTGATCCCCCAACTGGAAAAACTGAAGCCCGGCAGCCGCATTGTTTCCCATGACTTTGACATGGTGGGTGTGGAACCGGACGTGGAAGCCACCGTGTACCTGAAGAACGGCGGCACCAGCAAGGTCTACCTGTGGACCGCTCCCCTGCGCAAGACCAGCAATTGAAAGAAAATGCTGGAGGATGGCCCCCAGCCCCTCTTCCGCCCCCTGCCCTCCCCCAAATGAAAACCGGATCCTTGCAAAATACCGGATTCAACTGATCTCGCCAACGCAGAAACCGCTCTCGTGGCAGACTCCGGAGCAGCAGTCCCCGTTGTGTTCGCATTCTGCGCCGAAGGGAACACATCCACTGCCGTTGGGCTCACACTGGCCCGCAATGCACAATGCCGCATCACAGCAGTCATGGTTGGTGGTACAGACTTCCCCCAGGGGTACACACTCGCCCGAGCAAACCAGATGCCCTAACTCATCAGGGATACAGATGCCCGAACAGCATTCATCGCCAAACATGCACGAAGAGCCATCGGCATAACACCCATCCACGCTTTCGGGAGAAAAACAGCGGGTCACCCCGAGAATGGTTTCCAGACACAACCGGGCGCCCCCTTCCGTGCCCTGGGGACAGCAGTTGGTGGACTGTCCCATGCCGCAGACCTCTCCTTCGGGCATGCAACCAATGGCTTTTTGGCAACGCATGACCCCGGTTTCCCGGTAGGGTTCACAGATCGAGGAGCAACAGTCGGTGTTCGCCAGGCAGATATCCCCCCATGGGCGGCAGCCGGAATTGAACTGGCAGACCTTGACTCCGGTACCCGGGTCCGCGCAGACACCGGAACAACACTCGTGATATCCCGTACAGGGTTCCCCCACTGTCTGGCATTCAGCCATGACCGGACACAGGCCGTCGTCCCCACAGACACCGGAACAACAGTCGGAACCGGTGGTACACAACTCCCCTTCGGACCGGCAGGAATTGACCTGGACACAACGCATCTCGTCCCCCACCGCCTGACAGTTTTTCCCGCAACAGGAGGGAGAGTCCCCGCACAATTCCCCGGCCACCGTGCAACTGGACCCCGAAGGCAGGCACTGGTTTTCCGTACAGTCGGCAGAGCAGCAATCCGTGTCATCCAGACATTCCCCGG
This sequence comes from uncultured Kofleriaceae bacterium, assembly GCA_964618145.1. GTDB lineage: Bacteria > Myxococcota_A > Polyangia > HGW-17 > HGW-17 > HGW-17. The sequence continues at coordinate 21,265 of CAZTZR010000038.1, read as the reverse complement.
AGATGATGGCACAAATGCCCTCTTCCGAGCAGGTTCCGCCCACACAGGACAGGGAGCAGCAGTCCACGGCAAGCACACAGGTCTGGTTCACCCTCCGGCATCCGCCACTGATACACTGGCGGGTTCCCGATGGGGTCATTTCACATTTCCCGCTGCAACATTCGGCAGAGGAAAGGCATTCGGCTCCCAGTTCAAAGCACAGCCCCGTAGGACCAAGACACATTTCCTGCTCACAACGGTTGGAACAACACTCCTCCGGTTCCGAACAGGTCTCCCCCACTGCCAGACACTGACTGTTGTTCAGGTTATTGGCATTATTCAAATTATTCAGGTTGTTTCCATTGTTATCCACGGGCTTGACAGTGCCGTCATGGCAGGAAACAAGCAGGAACAAAAGCAAAACCGGCCAAAGAAAAAGCACGCAGTCGAATTTAATGAAATGGAATACAGTGATCGGGTTTTTGCAGATTTCATTCATGAACACCTCCCACGGAACTTGTGCTCCGACAGGGTAAGTGACCCATGGCAGCAATACTGGTTCAATTATTTGAACCGGAAAAACAGGCCCAACAGAAGTTCCCCGTCAGGACGACCGGCGCCGGCCACCTCAACGTCTCCGAACCGGACACTCAACCGGGGAATGGACACCCCGGTCCGCATGCCAAATGTCAGTCCGTACGAAGGCCCCAGATTCCACGCCAGATCCGCCTGCACCCCCAAAAGACCCAGCCAGGTGTCATCAACACGGGTGCGCCAACCATCGCCGGCACGGATTCCTGTGGCCACCACCCAGGCAGCCCCCGCGCCAAACCCCAGGGAAAAACGGACCTGCCTGGCCGGTGAGGTGACCCATCCAATCCAGAAAAGTGCCGCATACCGGTCCAGTGTTCCGGCCGCAGGACCCGATTCCACCACCGGCGACACGGGAAACATCCCGATTTCCGCAGTCAGGGACAAACGCTGGCGCCAGGTCCACCGGGTACCGATTTGAAGGATGCCCGTCATGGGCACCTGGCCTGCCGAAGCCCACAACCCGCCCTGCAGACGGGCCTGGAGATCCAGTGATGCCGGTTTTTGTGTTTCCCCTGCCAGTCTGCGAACACTCTCCGGCAGTTTCGGGCGTTCCTTTGGTTTCATCAGACTCAGTTCCAGAAGTCCCGCCCGCAGGGTTTCCACCACCCGCAATGCAGCGATCTCCGCATCGGCATCGGTCTGTTCCGGCGAAATGGGCATACGGCGGAACATCGTTTTGCCGGTGATTTGGTCATGCACCCACAATTCCACATATCCGGCGCTGTCGGGTGACCTTACAATCCGGACCGCGCCGGCCGCATCGTTCTGCCCGGCCAACTGCAGCAACTCCTCCCGCTGGCTGCGTTCCCCAACGGCTTTTCCAGAAATCCCGAACACGGAAAAACCCAGTGCACGGAACTCCCGGATCAGATGTTTTTCTGCTGCTGGCCATGCCTCGGTGGCGCAGCATTCGGTCATACCCACCACCACCATGATTCCCTTGGCATGAACGGCCATGTCCGGCTTTGGACGACCGGGACCGGGTTCAACTTGCAGTTGCAGGAAAAACACAAGAATGCTGAAAAAAGGCATGCGTCACTTTGCCCAGGCGGGTTCCTCGATACCCAGGATGCGCCTGGCCTGGGGAATGAAAGGGCTTTCCGGATACTTTTGGATCAGTTCCCGCGCACAGGTGCGTGCATCTGCTGATCGGCCTCCCCGATGGGCGACATCCATCTTCCGGCCAAGTGCCTCCTCGAACAGCGGTCCTGACGGGGCTTCCTTCAAATAGGCAGAAAACCAGTCCACCGCCCCCTTGGGATCCTGCAACAACTCCGCATGCACGCGCCCCAGCAAGAAGGCTGCAACCGCAGCCTGTCCGGTCTGGGGAAACCGGGAACGCAAAGCCAGAAGGAGGGTTTTTGCCTGGGATCCCCGGCCGGCAAACCGGGCGGCATTCGCCAATGCCTGCAAATCCGGCAGGCTCGCGGAATCGGCGAACCTGATCAATCCGCCTTGTTCCACCAGATGCACTGCACGGGCGAATTCCTCTCGTGAGAGCGCCTGTTTCCATTCGGGAACAGCGTTGTCAGTCACAGGTTCCGGGCTTCGCTCCGCACCGGAAACCCTTTCCACGGGTTTGTGCATCATGTCCGGATGTTGTGTCCTGGATATGACCCCGTTTTCCGGTCTATCTTCCCCCGGGGGGGTAACCACGGAACCGCCTGCGGGTTCCACCGACATCGGCGGCACTGGTTGCGGATCCCCTTCCCTGTCCTTTGGCTGCGGACGAATGCCGTCGTCAGTCACCTGATGCCGGGCCATGCGCCCCTTGTCCACCGTCAGTTTTTCCCCCGCCGACACCATCCAGTCCTGACTTGCGGACAACCCCGTCACCCGTACCCGGCCGGAGGTCACGGAAACATCCAGCTTCGCATCATGCCAGGACACACTGTAGACCGTGCCTTCTGCGGTTACCCGCCATGGACCGGCCCGCACGCTCCAGTCCATCGGCACCATGACCCGGGAATGCAGGGTTCCCCGCTTGAGTTCCACTTCAACCCTTTCCCGGGTGGAAATGGTGACTTTTCCCACGGAAAACGGCTCCAGCCTTACTGTGTTTCCCTGGGACAACTCCACCACAACCGGGTTTTCATGAGCCAGGAATTCCCTTGGTTTCCCGACATCCGTCTCGTGAATGACAGGCATGTCGTTTCGCCCTGCAAATAGCCGAAAAGCAAAAAAAACCAGGACGCCCAGAAACAGTCCGCCCGCCCCGGACAGGACCAGAAACCGAATCCGCCCCGGAATCCGCCGGACTTCCCATTTTTCCAGAACCTTTTCCCGCTGGGCCGCCACCCGCCCGGCCGGGGGGCCATCGCCCAGTTCCCTGGTGATCTGTTGACACATGTTTTTCAAATCATCACGACTCATGCGTCACGTCCCCTCCGGCATCACATTCATCCTGAACACCACCTGTTGTTTTTTTCCCCGCAGTTTCCCTCGCCAGCCCTTCTACCCTGGAACAGGCCCTGGCCAGCCTGCGTTTGAGCGTGCTCAGGGATATCCCGCAGGCATGGGCCGCCTCCATTTGCGTCATGTCCTCTACCATGCAGAGGATGAATGCCAGTCTTTCCTCGGGATGAAACCGCCCCAGAAGTGTGTAGAATTCGTACGCCAGACTCTGCCGCTCCGGATCCAGACAGGGATTGGACCACTTACTGTCCTCTCCAAAAGGAAAAAACAGCCTCCGGAAACGGCGGGACCGAAGTTCTCCCCTCACCGTGTTGACCGTCACTCCCACCAGCCAGTGCTCAAGCAGAGCGGGATCCCGAAGTTTCCGGATGGATTGCAGGGCGTTCAGAAAAACCTGCTGAACGATGTCGTCATGGTCTGAACAGGCGCCGAGCATTCGCCACACAAGCCTGTTGACGCGGGATTGATAGGAATCAAAAAATGCACGGCCCGCCACTGGATCCCCGTTCAAAAGCCCTTCCACGATTTCCTGGGGAGACCATTCGCGGGGAAAAGGGATGAGGGAAGAATCTTCTTTCATCTGGAGTTATCCATCGGGTTCTGGCAGACAAAAAGACGAATCGGCCAGTTCTGCCAACTTCTCACGATGCAAGTAGCATGAACAAACCAAAACGGTTCATTTTTTTCCAGTGAAAAGATACGGTTTCCCTTCCGGCAGGGATCAATTCCTGCAATCATTCACCAAATCCTCACTAAATTCCATCATTATTCAAATTGACATTCAAAATGAAAACGTATTTGAATTGAACCCATGAAATATTCTTTTCTTGTTGCCGTCTTCCTTTGTTCCACTTTGCTTTTCCCGAACAACCTACTTGCGGAAAACGCCCAGGAGCCTCTGGAGGCTGCCGAGGATGGTGCGGACGAAATCCTTGTCATCTCCCGGAGGGTACGGGAAACCTCTTTTGACAACACCCGCAGCGCGGAAAAAGTCTCGCGGGAAAAACTGGAGCGGCTTTTGCCCCGTTCCGTTTCCGAGGCCCTCGGGGAAACCCCGGGGGTGGCCGTGCAGAAAACGAACCACGGCGGGGGCTCCCCCATCGTGCGTGGACTGGTTGGTCCCCAGGTGCTGCTGACGGTGGACGGCGTGCGCATGAACAACGCCGCCTACCGTACGGGTCCGGTGCAATACCTGAACCTGTTTGATCCTTTTCTCTTCGACAGTTTCGAGGTATTGCGGGGCACCGGCAGCGTCCTGTACGGCTCGGATGCCGTCGGTGGGGTCATCCGGCTGAATCCCCTGTCCGGCGACCGCTATCTGCATTCCCCCGAATGGACCTTCGGCGGTCAGTTCGTTTCCGGGTTCCGGTCGGCGGATCGCAGCATGTCCCTGGGACTGCACCTGGGTGCCGGGGGCCGCGGGACGGCGGTTCTGGGCGCGTTTCATGGCTACCGGGGATCCGAATTGACCGGAGGCGGAGACATCGGGGAACAACCCTATTCATCCTACAAAGCCCAAAGCGGCCTGGTGCGGGCCATCTGGAACCGGCCGGACCTGGGACCCATCCGGGATTTCACCCTTTTCGGCAATTATCTCTTCGGGGCGTTGCTGGAGGCAGGCCGTGCGGACAACCTGTACACCAGAAACAACGTCCTTTTTTACGACAACGTGAATCACCTGGCCTGGATGCGCATGGAATTTTCCGTTCCCGCCTGGAAGATGCAGGCCCAGTTGCTTTTCTCCTTCCAGCGTTTTTATGAACAGAAAGATACCTCACTGCTGGAAGATGACTATGTGACCGTCCTTTCCACCACCCGGGATCACACCCATGTGTCCACTCCGGGTCTGGATGCGTCCCTGCTGTTCGGTTTGCACGAGAACCTGCAGTTGCAGACCGGCGGCATGCTGTACCGCGATTTCGTTTCCTCGGACCAGATGGCCAGGGATGCCGGGCAGCCCTGGCTGGATACGGGAATCCATGGCTTGCCCGATGGTTCCTCCACCCGGAACTGGGGCCTTTTTGCCTTTCTGGATGCCCCCCTTCGATTTTCCCAATGGAAGGTTTCCCTGTCCGCCGGTTCCCGCATCCACGGTGCGGCCGCCCATGCCCCGGCCATGGCGGGATTGCCTGCCGTGGACTACGACACCCTGGGGGTGGTTTTCTTCTCTTCTGCCAAGGTGTCCTTCCGGAACCGCTTCATGAGTGCTCTGGTGTTCTCCCAGGGATTCCGCGCTCCGAGCCTCCACGAAAGCGCCATGCTCGGTGATGAAGGCAAGGCCTTTCACGTGCCCAATGGGGATCTGAAACCCGAAACCCTCAACAGTTTCGAATGGATCCTCCGCATGCAGTTTGACTGGTTCACCGCCGGTACCTCCCTGTATGCCTCGTACCTGTCGGACATCATTCTGCGCCGGCCTTCCACCTGGCAGGGCCAGGATCAGGTCAACGGCAAGGACGTGGTCGAAAACTACAACGGCGCCGACGGCCGCATCCTGGGTGCGGAAGGTCACCTGGAGTTCCGTCCCCACCGCAGTGTTTCCCTCATTGGCGCCGGCAACTGGACCAAAGGGGACAACTTCCGGGCAGACGGCAGCCGGGTTCCCTTGTCCCGCATTCCTCCCCTGTCGGGCCTTTTTGCCGCCCGGGTCCGCCTGCCCGGTTTTCTCGACAACGACCGGTTCTTCGGTGAGGCCATTGTCCGGGGGGCACGCAAACAGGACCGGCTCTCCCCCGAAGACGAACGGGACGCCCGCATCCCCGAAGGAGGCACCCCCGGCTGGGTCACCCTCAACGCCCGGCTGGGCTGGTCGGGTCCCATGGAATTCATCGGGCTTTCCCGGGCCCAGTTGCTTCTGTCCTTCGAAAACCTCACCAATGAAGCCTACAAGATCCACGGTTCAGGCGTATTCGGACCCGGCCGCGGCATCCACCTCGGACTTTCGGGCACTTTTTGACATCCCGTCTCCGGCCCCGGCGCAGGCTCCACCGACGTAACCCACTTGCTCATTTCATCCCGTGCAATCCGGTTTTTTGCGCTTTTGCAAACTGCGGTTTAGGGTCTTTTCCATCCGGGAGGAACCCGCGGCATGCATGGACCCGCCGAAACTGGAAAAACTGGACTTCACCAACCATCACATCGCAAAAGGCCTTTTCCAGGACTGATTCTGCTTGCATGTGTACCCCTCTTGCTCTGGACGTGTTCTCCGGGTCCGGTGCAGGGTCCGCCCGTGCTCCGCGAGGGTCTTTCCGAGGTTCCGACCGATAACCCCACCCCTCCCCAGGATCGCCGGTCTCGGGCCCTGTTGCGCCTGCGGCGACAGATGGAAGGGCCGCTTTTCACCACCACGGATCTGCAGGCCGCCTTTTCCGGCAGCCAACTGACCGGTGAAGAGGGAATCGAGGCTTTGCTTTTCGGGCTGGACTCCGAAGACGAGGAACTGCGGGAGTTGTCCTCGGGTATGCTGTGGCAACTGACACCGGAATATCTGCCCGAACTCGTCCGGCTCTGCCCTCCCCATCACCGGGGACTGGTGGCCCAGATCCTGGCCCGGCAAAAGGATCGGGCTGCCGTCTGGGTCATGACCCTGCTGGATTGGCATGCCACCGCAGACTCCGCCACCATCCGGCTGGCGATTTTCAATTCCCTCGGCATCATCGCCCCGACCCTGCCCGAAGTGGAACTTGCATTCCGCCGGGGTCTGGAAGATCCGGATCCCCAAATCCGGCTTTTTGCCGTTTCGTTCCTCATTGATACACCCTCCGCCCATTCCGATCTTCGCACCACACTCTCCGTGCTGGCCCTGTCAAAAGATCGCTCTGTTTCCGATACGGCTAAATTCTGGTTGACTTTCCTGCAGAATTCGCGCCTTCGTTCGGGCAGGTGAATCCGGACTCCCATTTCGGAGTTGCAATTCCTTTTTGTTTGATTATATATGGGAGCGGCACAAAGGAGGCCGCCGGATCATGCAGAACTTCATCCCTGATTCCCGCATATTCGAATTGATGGAACGCACACCGGACCCGGTGCGCGTAAGGGAAATCCTCAAAAAAAGCCGAACTCTCGCCCGTCTGACCATGGAAGAGACCGCCGAACTGCTGGCGGTGACGGATCCGGTCCTGCTGCGGGAAATCTTCGACGCAGCCAAGGCGGTCAAGGACGACATCTACGGATCCCGGCTGGTGCTGTTCGCGCCCCTGTACATTTCCAACCTGTGCAAGAACGACTGCGCCTACTGTGCCTTCAGGGTTTCCAACCGCGGGGTCAAACGCCGGGCCCTGACCATGGAGGAAATCCGCATCGAAACCGAATACCTTCTGCAGACCGGACAAAAACGCGTTCTGCTGGTGAGCGGGGAAGCCTATCCGAAAGAAGGGCTCAACTACGTGATGGATGCCATTGCCACCGTGTATTCCGCCCGGGACGGCAAGAACAGCATCCGCCGGCTGAACGTCAACATAGCTCCCCTGGAAACTGCGGATTTCGCGGTGCTCAAGGAAGCCGAAATCGGCACCTACCAACTGTTCCAGGAAACCTATCACCAGCCCACCTACCGGGAACTGCACACCTTCGGCCCCAAAAGCGATTACCTGTACCGGCTGACGGCCATCGACCGGGCATTCGAAGGCGGTTTTGACGATGTGGGAGTGGGAATCCTCTTCGGACTGTACGACTACCGCTACGAGGTGCTGGCTCTCATGGCCCACATCGAGCACCTGGAGGCCACCTTCGGCATGGGGCCGCACACCATTTCGGTACCCCGGCTGGAACCCGCCGAAGGAGCGCCCCTGGCTTCCCAGCCGCCCCATCCGGTTTCCGACGAGGATTTCATGAAAATCATCGCTGTGCTCAGGCTGTCGGTTCCCTACACCGGCCTGATTCTCTCCACCCGGGAAACGCCGGAAATCCGCCGGGCCAGTTTTGACCTGGGGGTTTCGCAGATTTCCGCGGGCAGCCGCACCAATCCCGGAGGCTACAGCGAGGACGGCTCCTGCGAACAGTTTTCCCTGGGGGACCACCGGTCCCTGGACGAGGTGGTGCGGGACATCTGCGAACACGGGTATCTGCCGTCGTTTTGCACCTCCTGCTATCGCCTGGGCCGCACCGGACTGGACTTCATGGAATTTGCCAAGCCGGGCGCCATCCGGGAAAAATGCCTTCCCAACGCGCTGTTCACGTTTGAAGAGTACCTCATCGACTACGCCTCCAAAGAAACGAAAAAAGTCGGCCGGGCCCTGATGGACCAAAAACTCGAAGACGTCCCACCGGAAATCCGCCTCCAGGTGCAGGCCATGCTGAAAAAGGTCCGCGAAGGGGACCGGGATCTGTTCATGTAGGGGACACCCCGGTCTTTTCGACATCCGTCGAAAAAAATTTGATAAATTTAACTTTTTTAGTTGCTTCTTCAAAAAGTGTGGACAGATTCCCGGATGTCACCATGCGCAGGGAATTTTTCTTGCGCAATACACGGTATTTGGGCAGACTTCCTGCCGAAGAAAGGGTGTTTCTCATGGCCACACAAGAACTCAACTCCGAAAACCTGGATGCCACCATTGCCGACAATGACATTGTGGTCATTGATTTCTGGGCTCCCTGGTGCGGACCCTGCAAACAGTTCGGTCCCGTTTTTGAAAAGGTTTCCGAAAAGTATCCGGAAATCCGGTTCATGAAGTGCAACACCGAAGAACAGCAGGAAGTCGCCGGCGCCTTCGGCATCCGCTCGATTCCCACCACCGCGATTTTCCGGGAACAACTGCTGCTGTTCATGCAGCCCGGCGCCCTTCCCGAATCGGCCCTGGTGGAACTGCTGGATCAGGTGAAAACGCTGAACATGGAAGAGGTCCGCAAGGAAATCGAGGCCCACGAAAAGGAAAACTCCTGCGGCCACGGTTGCGGCTGTCACGAACACTGATCCTCCATGCCCATGGAAGAACTGATCCTCGCCGGCTGCATTGTCGCCCTGGGGCAGTTTGTCTATGCCATTGCCGGATTCGGGTCCGGCATGGTGTCCATCTCGCTGTATGCACTGGCGTTCGGGGACTTGCGTTTTTTCGTCCCGGTTTTTCTGCTTTTGTGCCTGCCCACCGAACTGGGAGTCACCTTTCAGACCCGAAAACAGGGGAGCACCCGACAGGCCCTCTGGATCCTGGCCCTGGCCACTCCCACCCTGCTTTTGGGTGCGTGGGGGCTGGGTCGTCTGGATACGCGCATCCTGGCACTTCTGCTGGGAGTGGTCATCGCCGTGCTGGCCCTGTATTATCTGGTGATGGAACGGGGACGACCCATCGGGGGCACCGAACCCGGTTCCGGTGGAACCGCTGCCCAGGGCCGACTTCCCGGCATCTTCATGGTTTCGATGTCCCTGGTGGCCGGACTGCTCGGTGGTCTGTTCGGCGTGGCGGGCCCACCGCTGATCGTGTATTTCAAATCCCTGAAACTGGACAAGACCGCGTTTCGGGCCAGCCTGATCCGGGTGTGGCTGGGCATGAGCCTGCTCAAGGTGTTCATGTATGCCGGCATGGGGCTTTTCAGCCTGCGATCCCTGATCGTGGTGGCGTGGCTTCTGCCCGCCTCATGGCTGGGTGCGGTCGCCGGCATGAAGGCGCAGAACCGCCTGTCCGAAGCCCATTTCAGGGTATTCACCTCGCTGTTGCTGCTGACAAGCGGCCTGCTTCTGGTATGGAAGAACGTTCAATAAAAATTCCCGTCCCCCTCCTCCGCGGCGCTTTGCGCCGCTTTGAGAGTGCGGTAGGGTCACCTGCCGCTTTCCCCTTCTCTTGAATTCCATCATGCAGGATATGGCCGAAACGCTACTTCTCCATGCTTCTGGTCGACTATTGACTTGGGAACAATCCTGGGGGATACTTTTGCCATGACCAGAGTTGACGTCAAACCGGAATTGTTTGACTGGGCCTGTATCCGTGCCGGCCTGCAGGCCCATCAACTGGGTACGCGTTTTCCCCGCCTGGAAGCCTGGCGACTGGGCACTGTACAGCCAACACTCAAGCAACTTGAGGACTTCGCCCGAGCTACATATGCGCCCATAGGGTATTTTTTTCTCACGGCACCACCAGAGGAGCAACTTCCCATCCCGGATTGCCGTACAATCGGCAATGTACTTCCGAAGCGTCCCAGCCCAAACCTGCAGGATACGCTCTTTGGCTGCCTGCAACGCCAGGAATGGTATCGTGACTACTGCCTCCTGCAGGGAGAGCCCCCACTTCCCTTTGTGGGCAGTGCCCGCAGTGAGGATGACTTGGTGCTTGTTGCAGCCCGCATCAGCGCCACGCTTGGCTTCGACATCGAAGAGCGGCGGCGGATTCCCACCTGGACCGATGCATTGCGGCGCTTCATTGAACTGGCCGATGAAGCAGGAATTCTGGTCATGGTCAGCGGGGTCGTCGGAAACAACACCCACCGCATGCTTGATCCGACCGAGTTCCGGGGTTTCGCGTTGACGGATCCATTGGCACCGCTCGTTTTCATCAATGGTGCGGACTCCAGGGCTGCTCAGATGTTCACTCTGGCCCACGAACTGGCCCACATCTGGTATGGCCAAAGCGCCCTGACGAATGCCGGTACAACCGACACTGCAGCCTCGGCTCAGGAAGTCACCTGCAACCGCGTCGCCGCCGAATTGCTGGTTCCAATGAATGCCCTTCGGCAAGAATACCGCCCTGCCCGTCCGGTTGACGAAGAGACGGCCCGCCTGTCCCGCCTTTTTAAAGTAAGCACACTGGTCATCCTTCGACGCATAGCCGATGCAGGTGGTCTCACCCGGGAACAGTTTCTGGCAGCCACCGAAACCGAACTGGAGCGTTTGAAACCTCTCCGCAAATCCTCTGGCGGCAACTTCTACGCCACAACTGCTGCCCGCTGCGGGAAACGATTTGCCCGGGCTGTGGTTTCCTCGACATGGGAAGGCCACTCTTCCTTCACCGAGGCTGGCCGCCTGCTTGGCATTCGGAATATGAAAACACTTCACGAATTGGGTGTCAGCCTTGGAGTGCTGAACTGATGGCCTATCTGATTGATTCCAGTGTATTCATTTCCGCCAAAAACCTTTACTACGGCATGGACATCTGTCCGGCTTTCTGGGACTGGGTCATCATCGCACACCAGAAGGGGAAACTCTTCAGCATAAAGAAAGTGGAGGATGAACTCTCTGCCGGCCAGGATGAGCTTGCCGAATGGGCCTCCACCCTGCCATCCAGTTTCTTCCTGATACCGGGCCAGGACACCATCCCGTCGATGAATGCTGTTGCGACATGGGCCATTTCACATCAGAGGTACAGCCCTGCGGCGAAAAGTACCTTCCTGCAAATTGCGGACTTTTACTTGGTCGCCCAGGCTCTCGCAGGTAATCACATCATCGTTACTCTTGAAAAACCAAAAAATAGCATCAATACAATCAAAATCCCGGATAGCTGCATCGATCTGGCGATTGAGTTTCTGTCCCCTTTCGAGATGCTGCGCCGCGAACACGCACGCTTCGTCCTGCATAAAGACAGTTCTCAGTCGCATATGTGACAATTCCCACAACAACAACAATTTCCGTCCCCCCCTCGGAACCCAAAACGCAGGAAAATTCACGAATCAAAATGCCACTGTTGGTGCTCTATGGCGTTGGTGAAACTCTTTCAGTGCGCGAAACCGGTCGTCCTGCTCCAACCCGTTGTGGCTATCGGAGATCGTTTTCAGGCATTTCTCCAAATCATCGAAGCACCACGACCCCTTGGTGTCTATGATTCGATCGAGAAAATCCAGAGTCTCCGCCGGGTATCTCGAGGCCAGACCCACCTCGATAATTTTCTGAATGATTGCAGACGGGTACTCACCAGGTTGAAACCAGTTCTTCAAGATGTCCAATGCATCCGGAAACGCAGCATTGGTCTCCACACAGAGGCGGGCCAAGTGGCATGACAGTTGGGGCGTCAATTTTTCGTTTGATTTTGGCCAGACGTTCTGGAAGATCGGTTTGATTCGGTGGTTCCAATATCCGTCACCATTCTCCTCAATCGCAGAAAACTTCTGGGCCATTAGAATAGCCATGGTCTCAAGGCCTGTGTTCGGTAATTTTGAAAGAGTGACCCTCTGTTCGTTGACCGAAAAGTACTTTTCCGATCTGAAGAGAACGTGATGAAGTAATATTGCGAACTGATGCGAATATTTTCCCAAGTCTTGATAATGTTGTGCCGCTTCCAGAAAGTCGGCCTTCAACAGTTCCATGAGAGACAACAACCAGCGGGGATTTCGGAGAAAACCCATCCATGCCCGCAGTGCTTCTTCGGCAGACCTCTTCCAATCGAAAAGGGGTAGAAGGAAGACCTTCGTCCAGTCCGGATCCACAAGGAAAAAAGTGACCGTTCGGGTGGCGAGCAGGAGTCTGGCATGGTGAAAGCATTCAGACGGTCCGTTGACGAATCGTTCGAAGAATCCACTATACGGTACGGGCAATCCCTCGTCACTGAGCGGGGTTTTTCGCAACCAGTGGTCCAGCAGCGCGATTGCGATTCGACCCACCGGATGGTTGAATGCATTGAAAACAGGGTCCGGGTCGTTGGATTCTGACGTGTGTGCCAGACCAAGCACACGATCGCACAAGGCGAAGAACGTCCCGTTTTCCGATTCGGGGAGGTGCTTAGCCTGATCCTCAATCCACCAAGACAAGGAACCGGCGATGGGGAGCAGGTTCGTTTCGGGTTGTTCGGCCAGAAATTTCGCCAGTTCCAGCCATGAGGATGAAGACAACTTGTTGTCCTCTTCCGACCCGATCACTGTGGATAAAATGTCACTCCACCGATGCGGAAACCAGTGTCCCTCGTCGGCCAATTCCTTCAGCACGCCAACGACGGCGGTCAGATCGGTTATGCATCGTTCGTCCCAGTCGTCCCCTCGGTGATCTCTTTGCGGGTGTTCGATCACCCATCGTTTCAATTCATCTCTTCCCTCTGGCGTTTTCAACGGTGCCATGAACTTCAGAAACTCTTCCTGATCTTCCGGATCCCAATCGGGTCTCCAGTCCGGATACCGGGCTGCGAGTTCCGTCAATGCCTGCATCGTTTGCGGCTGCAGTTCGAACCCCAGAAATTGCATTCGGCGCAGTCGGCTCAATACCAACTGGTCTTTTGCCTGTTGAAGACGCTCGGGTTCAAGCCCCTTGCGGTAGTGTTCATCGGAAGGTCCACGCAGCATGGCACCTTCGAGTTTGCCTCGCAGTTCCATGTTCAGTTTTGGATGAATTTGCGCGATTAAATCCATCATTTCCTGCGCAGTTTCCGGGGTGAACAACCACCAGCCCTCATCCACCAGTAGCCAATCGAGTGACTTTTCTGGTGAGATGACCCCCGGAGTCGTTGCCGCAAAGAAGGCAAGGCGTTTAAAGAGCGGGAAGGGACACTCCATCCAGTAACTGGCCAAACCTTCAGCCTTTGCAGGCGACAAGGAAGCCAGCGCCATGAAGGAGTCCCAGGCCGGTTTGATCAGGGCGATCCAGTCGGTGATTTCGGAGTTCCTCTTGTCATTGCTTGCGATGGTACGCTTCCTGATGTTGGTGAAATCGTTTCTTTTCGTGATGGTGCCCGTCTCCTGAAGCAAACCCATCGCGTCGAGGAGCAGCATGGTGAAATCGTAAGCCAAGTCGGAAATAAATGTACCCCATTTTGATGACCGACTCCAGTCGGATAGATGGGTCTCTGCGTGGCCCTCTCCGAGTATTACATCCAGAAAAAAGATCCTATCGAACTCAACCTCCTCTTCTCGTTTCCCTTCGTTGTGGTAGATTCCCTGAATCAGTACCCGTGGAGTCAAATGTTCGCGCAGGGATGAGCGCAGACTGGGGGTCATGCCTTCTCGCCGAACTTGGTCCGCCCACCTGGAAAGATTGAATGAAATGGAATTGGAATGTGCAATCCGATCCGCCAGATAGAGTCGCCAGAAAATGCTCATTGCTTTTCCGGGTATTCCGTCGGGGGAGTGCGCACGGTACTCATCCAGTTCAGCGGCTTTTCCCTCGGCTTCCCTTATGTGGATTTTCTTGAGTTGACCATTTATCTGCAAAATCAGATTGGTTGATTTCCACGCAGGGTGCCTCGCGAGGAACAGCGCCAATTCAGGATTGTTGAGGTGCCGAACCAGCCATGCATGAATTTTGGGCAGTATCTCTCGGCAAAATTTCCAACGCTCCCAATTCGGCTCCACGACTGCAGCCAGCCAGGCAAACGGCGGGACGGGGTCCATCTCGGCGAAGCATCGAGCCGGAACACCCGATTCGTCACTCAGAGCCCAAGCAACCCGGCCTTGGAAATTATCGACCGAAGTGGATTGACCGGGGTCCAGCGAGGCATAATCGCGAATGATGGTTTCTTTCCCTGAGAGCCCGTCCCTATAGGTGGCCGCCCAGGTACGAAGAGTTTTATGCAGCGTCTCGTGATTCTCATCATTCTCGATAGAGTAGAGGATGGGGGTGACATTTTTGGAACGCCACTTCAACCTACATTCTTCCTCCTGACCATCTCGGAAATGGGAAAACGCGAACATTTCTCGATGGTTCTCCCCTTTTAGTTTGTTTGCGGCGAGTGCGTCGGTCATGTACCGTATAACGGGGTCGGAGAGGCTGTATCCGACGAAACATACGGTGAAATTGCCGAAAAGCTCGGTGACAAATGCTGACGCCCATCGCTCGGTCAGGTAAGCCAGGCCAAAGTCACCACTGGAAACAACGAGCCGATCCAAATCCTCTTCCGTGGGGGATTCGGAGATCAGACCATGAAGGTAGACCAAGCCGTTCCACACGGTCTTGGTCATGGGAAGGTGCGGCGCACAGAATCTAGGCGGGTTGCATGCGTCTTTTTGGATGACGAACTCAAAGAGTCTATCAAAGTTGGTCGTCACCAATCTGGTTTTTCCTTTTCTTCTTCCTAGTGTGAGAATGCTTCTATGTGTTTGAGTGCACTCTTCCTCGTCGGTTTTCGACGCAAGGAGGATCTCGGCAATCTTATTTCGCACGGCTGCTCGCCCACCAGAGTGATCGGTTTCGAGCAAGCCGATGGCCCTGTCGAACTGGCACTCTTCGAGCGCCTTTTTCTGAAGAACATTCGCATCCACACCGCAGGCTTCGTAGAGTATTTCCGTGAGTTTCCTGAAATCGGGAAGACCCGCTGGTTGGGAAATGCCGGCACCACAGAAGAATACGACTTGTCCGTCTTCGTGCATCTGTAATAGGGAATCTGGAATATCAGGTCCGTTTTTAACGAATTGCACCGCTCAACTCCATTCTCTGACCAGCCGAACGCCGTCGTGAAGGTCGGAAATTGATAAACTAAGGGAAGAGTATCGGAGATGAAGAAGGGGGGCAAGCCGTGAAATGGAATGGGCATGGCAAGATCATGAGGAATGCAGAGCATTTATGTCGTAGTAATCGGTAAATATCTCCTTCACTCATATTCATGACACATTTGCCCTAGGCGGGCGAACCCGGTGCCTTGACTTTTTTCACCCGTTGCCATAGAACGGATTGTCGGTCTTGCGCGCGAAAAAACCATCATGTGCAGGCGACGGATACAACGGGAGACCTTCATGATCACCGGAGAAATCAAGAGCAAGATCGACCGACTGTGGGATGCGTTCTGGTCCGGCGGCATCGCCAACCCGCTGGAGGTCATCGAGCAAATCACCTACCTGCTGTTTCTGCGCCGCATCGACGACCTGGAGACCCTGGAGGAAAACAAGTCCGCGCGGCTGAAACGACCCATGGAGCGGAGGCTCTTCCCCGAGGGGCCCGATCCTCGGGGCCGGCCCTACACCCAACTGCGCCGGTCCCGCTTCAAGGACCTCGCCCCCCAGGAGATGTACGTCATCGTTTCCGAGCACGTGTTCCCCTTTTTGCGCAACCTGGGTGGCGAAGACTCCACCTACGCCCAGCACATGAAGGACGCGCGCTTCACCATCCCCACGCCGGCGCTGCTGGCCAAGGTCGTGGACATGATCGACCACGTGCCTATGGACGATCGCGACACCAAGGGCGACCTCTATGAGTACATGCTGGGCAAGATCGCCGCGAAAATTCCGTCCCCCCCTCGGCAACCAATACAGCCCATATTTCACAATACCGCCACTTCCCCCCCGCACCTCCCCCTTGGCCCCCTTCCGCCGGCACCCTCTTCATTGAAAACCCGGTCCCCAAATCCCCCGTTTTTCATCGCCAAATGTCTGTTTGATGCACGCCTTATGCGCGCCAGGCGCACCGCCACCATCGCGTTCCCACGCCATTGTCATTGTCAGTATTGATGGATTGGCCCGCCAGGGGCCCGGGACCGAACTGCTGGTTATCCGTTCATTTCCTTTTGGATCCGGTGCTCCTCCCGGCGAACAAAACGCTTCAAAATGGCCACATACTCTTCGAAAAACGTCGTTGTCAGAAGGTCAGGCGATAACCCAGAAGAATGCCAATTCCGGTCAGAAATGATTTGCCCGTGACCAGTCCGTCGGTGTGCCCGATTCCCGCATTTGCCTCAAGGGAAAGATCCCCCGGCCCCAGGGAGTATTCCATGGATACCATGCAAAGAACCGCCAAGGATGTTTCGCTCTGCTCGTTTTCGCCAAAATCCCCTGAACCCGATGACCCGGATACCGTAACTTGACGGAGAAGGAATTGTGGTCCGGCCCCTGCCGAAAGGCTGAGTCCGGGAGCCAGTTCGTGATGATACCGTGCGAAAACCCCGATTCCTGTTTCCCGTGTGGTCTGACTCCAGTTGAAAGACCCGGAATCCAGACCGGAATTGGTTCCCGAACCGGAGTCAAATGCAAGGATTCCCGTAAAGCCAAGGGCAACACTCAGTCGGTTGTTCAACAAAAACGCGCCCCCTTCCAGCCGGAGGGACAATCCGGTTTCCAGATTGTTCAGGTATCCCACGCCTCCGATCATCATGCCCGCGAACGGGACGGCTCGTGTGGTTTTGTCTCTGTGGTCAGCCTGTTCTTTGTCGGGAGCCTTACTGTTTGCAAGGGACAGGGATGGATTGAAAAACATGAGCATGGCGAGAATGGTAGACAGTTTTGACATTTTTCCAGCCTCCCGTGGTTCCTGTATCATCGGACGTTGTATTCCGACGAGGTAAGCACAAACCCCAGATGATTTGTCCCTCCAACGAAGTAAACGACATTTCCGAATCTTGTGAATCCGGACAGATACCGGGATTCATTCAAGTTGTTTCCGGAACTGGTCATGTTCTGGATCCGTGGTTCGGTCATGGCAGTCCAGCGTCCGTCCATGACATTGGAGGTGATGATTCCGCCCTGAATGCCGCCGATGTTATAGGCCCGGTCTCCACTCCAGAAGGACCCGTATCCGTGATAATTCACCAGACTTCCAGATTGCATCGCCTGCTCGAAGGGCCCGAGTTCCCCCATGGGGGCAAGGGTATGCCGGGCTACCCGAACAGTGGTGACCGGCACCGGTCCGGTGAGTGGGCCTGCGGCTCCGGAACCCGCATACAGGTAGAATTCGCAGGTTTCCAGTTGCAGCGCAGTGGAATTACCCTGGGATGCTGCCCAGATTCCCAGATCCCTTCTGGCGGTGAGGTCACCTGTCGACTCGAACTCCCAGGGAATTCCGGGCAAAGAACCGGTGATGTCGATGACTTCATAGGAGGAACTCTCATCGGAAAAATCCGTGATTCCGCCAAGAATGTACCAATATGAAATACAACCCAGGGTCTGACCATCGGGACTGTATTCGTTGACCTCCACAAATCCGAAGGCTGCCCTGGGCGTGTTCAGTTGCCCGAACAGATGCCAGTTGCCCAGGGCTCCTGTCGCGAGGGGTCGGGAATTTTCGTCGGCGAACACGGCCGGGTTTGTATCCAGGAATGTGTGAACCGGGTTCGCTGTGCCGGGGACGATGGCCAGAAGCCGGACCTGTTCCATCCCTTCATCGGCATGCAAGTTACGGTAAATCCTGTATTCGGCGGCAGGCATTCCGTCTGCGCCGAAAAACGTATCCCAGGAAAGTTCGATTTCCACACCATCCGGCACAGCGGGAGCGTAAATCGTCACTGCTTCCCCAGGGAGGGTTTCTCCTGCCGGATTTCCCGGGTCCATGGGACCGAGTACTGCCGAAACCATGTATGTCCAGGTACCTTGGCCAAGGCCGTTGCCAAGGGATGCGTAGCGAAGTTGTACGTCATTTGTGTGGGGAACATCCAGGGGGTCCAGAATGCGTGCCCTCAAAAAGTCATCCGTGGGGAGACCGGTCGGATCCAGACCTCCCAGAAGATACAAAAAGCCGCCGTGTGTTCTTGCAGTGGCCATGGTGCGTCCCGCAGGCAGGGTTGTGGTCAACTGTTTCCATGCACCGATTTCCCCGAACCGTCCCAGGCTGGACGCCTCCACGGTATTCATGGCTCCAGGGTAATCTCCGTCATCTCCCCCCACGGCATACAGAAACCGGGCTTTACGAGTGGCTCGGCCCACCGCCAATCCGGGGGCGCGACGACCCTGGTTCAGGTGGGCAACCTTTTCCGGATTGCTGCTGAAAGAAGGACGGAACGGGCTGATGTTTCCGGCCGGTGTAGTCACGGACAGGGAGAAATACTCGTCCCAGGTCTGGTTTTCCGTGTTCGTGACCCGCACCACGCACACCGCACCATTGTATACTTCGGAAGCGTCAATTTGAACGACCAGCCTGGTTGGTGTGGATTCTGCCAGATTGACCACAGCGACAGGGAACGTTCCATCCTCGCATTCCAACCGAACTTCCGGATGGAAAAAGGACAAACCAGTGATGATGACACCCTGCTCGATGGCCTTGTTGATCTTCGAGGGAAGAACATCATGGATTTCCGGGGGCGTCACGGTGACGGACTCATAGGCTCCGGGAGAAAACCCCACAGTGGGTGGGGTTCCCGGATTGATGACAACCAGATCGTATGTTCCGACCGGAATAGGCGGCACAATGGCAGACAATTGGGAGGAAGAGTCGAACACAACCGCACGGAGGGGCTCGGCGGTGAGCAGTTCCGCATTGGAAACGTACACCCGGGGGGTGGCCAGGAAATTGACTTCTCCGGCTGACAATTGGGTGTCCTGTTTCGCAAGGATGTGCACGGGTGTGGGGGTCGCGGAATGTCCGAATGGCGGCGATACTGCAGGTTCCAGCAGGGCCAGTGTGGTTTCGGATACCACCAGCAGACCTTCCGGCAAGAAGGAGTCGCAGCCATCGGACCCCCGGATGAAAACATCATATGTTCCGGCTTCAAGCCCTGCCGGTATGGTTGCAAATATGCGGTTGGGACGCACGGGATCCCAGACGATGTCCGTGAGCAGCGTTTCTTCACCACCACCGGAAGGAGCGACCGAAACAGACAGGGGCATGGTGACGAATCCGGAACCGTACAGGATGCCACGGATGGGAATGCCACTGTATGTGGCCGGAGGATCCATGTAGTACACAACCGGGCCGAGATTCACTGTGACGGCGGCAAGGAGCATGTCACTGCACCCGCCAACACCGGTTACATGGAGGTTGTATGTAGTGGTCCTGAGGCCGGAAGCGAAGGCTATCTGTGCAGACGTCCCTTCCTCGTTCACCGTGATGCTGGTGGATTCCACAATACCGCCATCCGGATCGATGAGGATGGCGTCCATTCCGTGAAGGCTGGTTCCCGTAACGGTGAAAATGCCGCCACCAGAACATATCTGGGAGGGTGTAATGTTGAGGACTTCCGGTGGAGGTGCCACTTCCAGTTCCATGCCGGTGGACTGGCATCCGACCGGAGCGGGGTTTTCCAGGATGACCGGGTAGGAACCTGTTCCGGATGGCAGGGATTCTGCAGGCAACATTCCCTGAAGTTCCGTGCAGACAAGTGTTTCGCTGGAGCCTTCCACCTGGACGCAGTGCTCCTGAGGCAAATGAACGGCTGACAGGCTGACATTTCCGATGGTAACGTGTGGTACCTGCCCGTCATGAAGGACAAAGCCGGTACCTGTCAACGTGAGCACCGTGTCGTTCTGGGCCAGACAGGCTGGATTGGGATCCACACGGGTGATGACGGGGGCTTCCAGGACGGGCAGCAACGGTTGTCCGTCCGGTTCACTGGTGCAGTTGGCGGGGAACGGGTTGATCACGGTGACAGGATAGGTTCCTGCCGGAAGGCTGTCTTCCTCCAGCAGGATTTCCAGTTCACTGCATGTCAGTGCCCCTTCCATGTCGTCAAGCTCTGAACAGGATGACAGGGTGACACTGACCTGGTTGACTGCGTAAGTCCCCAGCAGGACTGAGGGAAGGGCGTCGGGCAAGACCAGGAAATCTTCGCCCTGGACAAGAAGCGTTCGTTCCTGCTGTTCCAGGCACACGGGGATGGGCACGATGCCATGCACAAGGGGGGGATTCACCACAATGAGTCCGGGTACAATGGAGGATGAGCATCCCGCGGGGGAAGGGTTGGTCACGGTGACGGAGTGTGTCCCGACCCCGGGACTGTCGACGGGCAGCCGAATCTCCAGGCTTGTACAGAGGTCAGCGGTCTGCCCGATCAGAGGTGTACACCCGGATGTTTCCACCACTTCGGCCTGGAAGTCACCCACCATGACGGTGGGAAGGGTATTTGCAATTCGCAGGAATCCTTCTCCATTCAGGACAATCAGGTTTTCATGCTGTTCCGTACACACCGGATTCGGCATGACAGTGTCGATTCGGGGAGGGTCCATCATCGTGAAGGCGTTCGGAAAGACGACCACTTTTCCATTTGGATTCTCAACGCGTACATCATAATGCCCCTGTGGAAGGTTCATTTGTGGAGTTGTCCGGAATGCAAGTTGTGTCGGACTTCGCCATATGACATGACTGCCACTCCCGTCCTGGGGATCGTTTTGCAGGAGATATTCAGTGTTTTCGTCAGGTGTGCTTCCATCGACAAGGGACCGGAGAGTCAGTGTTATGGTTGGCAATGCCAATCCTGTGTGATCAGTCAGGACACCCACCGGCATGGGGGAAAACCCGGAACCCTCAAGAATCACCCAGTTCTCCAACTGATTGCAAAGAATGTCAGGCACAACTCCATCAACACCAGGTTTTACACCCGTTGTTTTGACATCACATGACATCAGCAATGCTGCAAATACCCAACAGTATGTGATCACTTTTTTCATGGCAGACCTCCGAACGGGACCTGGTCATCAGGTTGGCGTCATTACCCGTGGTTTCGAAGTTCCAAGTGAATTGACCGGAACCAAATGGTTCAAAAAACTTGATCCCGTCACAAATACAAAAGGTTGGCGC
>CAZTZR010000037.1:0-32757 GCA_964618145.1 uncultured Kofleriaceae bacterium | reverse complement strand
AAGGGGTGATGTTGTGATATAGGGGCGGGGTGGTTAAGTTCTGAGGGAGGGACGGGAGCTGGGGGGAGTTGGAGTCGGGGGAATATTGGGAGGGGGTGGGTGGAGTCATTCGGAGGATGTTATCTGGTCGAGAACCTCGCGCACCTTGAGAAGGAGGTTTGTGGCGCGAAAGGGCTTCTGGAGGAAGTGGAACTCTTCTTCCAGAATGTATTCTTTCCCGATGATGTCGGCGGTGTAGCCGGACATGAACAGGCAGGGCAGGTCAGGCCGGTATCTGCAAAGGGATTCCCAGAGTTGTTTGCCGTTCATGCCGGGCATGATGACGTCCGTGACCAGCAAATCCAGGGTGGGGTTTTCCGCAGCGATGCGGATCGCATCCTCCGGTGAATTGGTGGACAGGACATGATAGCCGCTCCGGGTGAGCACCGAAGTGGCGAGGCGGAGCAGGCTTTCCTCGTCTTCCACGATGAGTACGACCTCATGACCACGGCTGCCCCGGATTCCGGGGACGTTCTGGGTGGAGGAACTCAGATTGCCGGTGGCTTTGGGGAAGAACAGATGGAAACGGGAACCGGCTCCCGGATAACTTTCCACGAGGATATGCCCATGGTGTTGATGGATGATGCCGTAAACGGTGGCGAGTCCCAGTCCTGTGCCAATCCCGGCGGGCTTGGTGGTGAAGAACGGTTCAAACAACTGGGCCAGTGTTTCCTGATCCATGCCGCAGCCGTCGTCAATGACGGAAACCTGCACATATTTGCCGGGTTCAAGCCTGGGATTTCTGGTGGACTTGGGAGTGATTTCAATGTTCATCGTCTTGATTTCCACATGCCCTTGTTCGGCGATGGCATCACGGGCATTGACGATGAGGTTGATGAGAATCTGATTGAACTGGGTGGAATCCATGGAGACATCCCACAATTCAGCATCCAACTGCAGTATCAGTTCCACATTCTCACCAGAAAGCTTGGCCAGAAGATTCCGGCTTTCGTGGATGAGGTTGTTGAGATTCAACACGCGGGGTTCGGCCACCTGCTGTCGTGCGAATGCCAGCAATTGCCCCACCAGTTGTCTGGAGCGGCTGGCGGCATTGTGGATTTCGCGCATATCCGGGCGATTGGGGTCCGGATCTGCCATACGCTCCAGGATGAGGTCTGAATAACCCAGAATTACGCTCAGCATGTTGTTGAAATCATGGGCCACACCGCCCACCAGCCTGCCGATGCTCTCCAGTTTGCGGGATTGCATCAACTGTTCATGGCGTTCCTGGAGGGTTTTTTCCATTTCAAGCCGCACGAATGCATTGGAGAACGCAGTCGCCATGGAGCGCAGAAGGGCCATGTCGGACTGTTTGAACAGGGTGGTTGGTTCCAAAAAGTCAATGCCCAGAAAGCCGGTGACCTGATCTCCAGAAAGGAGCGCCGATACAGCCACCGTCTGGATTCCCTGCGCCTGCAATGTTTCCCTCTCCATGGCGGCTTCAACGGGAAGAAGATCGACCTTGTCAATCAGGATTTCCCCCTGGGTTTCCAGATGTGTCATCCACCAGGCAAAGGCGTCAATGGGAAGATCCTGCAAATTGCCGATCTGGGGTTCCACTCCGAAGGCACACCACTCATGGGTATTCGACATCCATTTGCGCCGTTTGTCGGTGGTGAAGACGTAGCAGCGATCCGCCCTGTAAAACAATCCCACCTGTTCGAGTGCGTCCTGGACGATGTCGTTCACGTTTTCCCGGGTACAAAGGATCAGCCGGGTGCTGATGTTCGCCAGTTCCTTTTCCATGACCTGCCGGCGGAGCACCTCGGATTCCGCAATGCACAGGGAGGTGATGTCTTCCAGCAGACATGCGATGAGTGCAGGCGCTGGTCGGAAGATGGTGATTTTGACGTGTTTGCCCGGGAACAGGATGTCATCCACGATGGTGGTGCTGTCTTCCGATGACAGCACATACAGCAGCAGTTCCGTGTGGAATGGCTGCCAGTTGGGGTTGATGCGGTTGAGGGCATGGTTGATGATATCGCTTCGCATCAGGCCGGAAAGGATCTCGAACCGGCGATTGACAAACCGGAACAGGAATTCCACGGGATGTTCGATGTCTGCGGTTTCCCGGGCTTCCAGAACAAAGAACGCACCGGGCATGGCATCAATGATGTCCTCCCAGTTTGTCCTGTTCTGAAGCAGGAACTGCAACCCATCCGTTGAAGTTGTTCCATCGGTCCAGATTTTGTCAGTCATGGTCCCTTCCTGAAACAGATGTCCAAAGTCGGGATGAACCGGAGAAACCGGTCCGGTATCAGGATCATGAAGTCGGTCTGATTGCCGGGAAGTTAAGTGTCTTTGAAAAAAATTTCCGGATTTCCGGAGAATTGGATGGGGAATGCAATGTTTCCGGAACCATGGAGATGACCAGCACGATTTGACCAAATGTTCTTGAAATGATTACATGTTTTTAATCGCCTGCAGCCGACAAAAAATAAACAAGAGTAAGTAAAAGAGTTACAAAGAAACTCCGGCCTCCAGGATATCCAAAAGAAACTCGCATAAATACAATGCGGGAGTTGCATTTACTGGGCATCTGTGCAAATCTTTCACAATGACAGGATGTCCCGCCGGAATCGTTGAAAGGGTGCGTGTATTGCAGAAAGAGGCGGCGCGCTATTAACAGCAATTTGGACAAGGAGGTTCGCATGCTCAAGGCAGAAAGATTTGGCGGAAAGCATCGGGCATGCGCTGGAGGATACCTGCATATGAATCTGTTCCAATCGAAGGAGGATCGGGGAATGAAGCATTTGAAACAATCCCACCGGGTTCCTGGAAGCAATTTCATGGGCACCGCGATTCTGTGTTCCGTATCAATACTGGTTGTTGCCAACTTTTCTGGCTGTTACTCCAGCCGGGTTCTCAGACAGTCCGGGGTGATCATGCATCCCAGGGCTCCGACGCGTTCCGGTCAGAACCTTGCAGAAGGAAGCACAAGGATTTATCATCACAGTTCGGTTCTGACATGGATGGAAAGGTCCGAATCCGGGGCCGACAATACTGTGGCGAATCGGGTATCGGGATATGTCGGAGGGGGAGGTTTTCGCATCAAACTTGGTGACAACTGGGATATCGGTCCCCTTTTCGAGGTTGGTTCCAGCCGTTGGACTCACCAGATGGCAGAGAAAATGCCTCCGGCGCCTCCAACTCATCGTGTTCCTTTCGCATTCGGCATTGATATTTCTTACTCTGTGCCTCTCTCGAATTGGTTCAGGCTGGCTTTTTCCATGGAAACACTTTTGTTTGTCATGCCAAATCAGGAATTCGGGGCATCTTCCTGCACACCGGACGATGAATTCGAAGGATGCGGCACCGGGAGTCTGGACAGGAACAGTGGATTGGGTTTTGCAATTTCCGTGATTCCTTCCTATCGGATATCCAGAAGGTTTGTTCTCTTTGGAGGTATGGATCTACGAATGATGCCCCGCTTCAACGAAGAGGTATTTGTGGAGACCGAGGGATTGTCCACCACAGAACACAATCCCCTGGATTATGAAGGAAATGTGGCTTTTGGTGGAGGCGCGGAATATTCATTTACGGAGAATTGGCATCTCACACTGAGCGTCTACCAGTCGGTCAAGAAAAACCCGCTTGCATCCGGACCGGTGATTGGGCTTGTGTTTTCAGTGGACATCAGGAAACCCGCGTTAAAAAATGCCATCGTGCCGCCTGAACCGGTGACAGACCACGGCAAGGAACGACTCGAATCAGAAACTGAACCCGATTGGATTCATCCACCCGAACTCCCATCCCCGCCACCGGTTTTTTGATAAACATCCTGTTATGCGACGGGCTCCTGTTCCGTTTTTTTTACACTTGTGGACTTTTGGCAAAACGGTTTCAGAGGATCCGCAATGTAATGGACATCCGTTTTTGTTTCCCTTTCAGCAAGGAGGCCGAAAAATGTGCGGATTACCGACGAGAGCGGGCCCCTTACTGTGTAAATGTCTTCAGGTTTTTCAGACCTGAGCTGTCCCCGTTCCCTGATCTTTGCCTCCAACAGGTTGTGTGACGAGCGCAGTTGCTCCACATAAGGCCAGAGGCCGATTCGTTCTGCCTGTGAACGATTTTTATCCAGAAGATCAATAATTTCAGGGATTCTGATTGCCTTGTGGGAAGCCACCGGGATCTGTTCAGAATCACAACCCGCAATCAGACGATGGAGATCATTGGCAATATCTGCAGTGTCTTCATGCAGGGGAGACAACATGTGCACTTCAAGTATATGGGTGATGACATGGAAATCGTCTTCCATTCGGTCTTCAATGTCGATGATTTCCAGGGATATGGGCCGAGTATCACCGGCTTCATGGACAGCCAGCACGGCGTTTGCGGTTTCTTCCATGCGTTGGGCCCGTTCCATCATTACCGGATCATCCCCCATGCAATGGCGGATTCGAGAGGCAACTTCAATCGCGGCATTGGCAATTTTGTGAGAATTGAAATGAGAAACGAAAATCCTGATCATGACAATTCCTTCATTCCTGTATCTACAAAAAAAACGTTTAACCGCATAACGGATGTTCGGTTGCCGGAATGAGACTGGTCTGGTCCCAGATATGCAGGTTCTCCCCCGATTTCATGTTGCAGGCATGACAAACGGGAATGATGTACCAGTTTTCATCAGGCGAGGTCGCTTTTTGCACATGGCAGCCTTCCGTGGCTGTTTCATTACAGAAACAACAGGAGCAGATAATGCCCAACTCGCCGCTGAATCTCCTCCAGTGCTCCAGCCAGTTGCCACATCGGCAAGCCCTTCGGGATGTGCCATTAAGGTTCTTTACCAACATTATGGCTCCTTTTGCAAAAAGAATGCTTCCAGTTAAATAAAAAAAACAGTTCAACAAAAAAGACTTTATAAAAAAACAATATCTAGTGCAATCTGCAAGTCTTGTCAAATGAAAAACCAGAATTTTGCTGAATCCCGTCACTTTGCGCGCTTCCGTTTTTTTTTTGCATGGAAGCTCATGAAGGTTTTTCCCTCGGGTTCGGTTTTCGGGTTGAATTTCTACAGGCAGGGGCCTATCATGGGAACTTGCGATCGGCACGAGGTTTGCGATGTTCACCGACAAGAGAAGATATCCCAGATTTTCCTATGTTGCACCAGTGATTTTCAAACTTCCCGAAGAAGCCCTGTGGTCGGTGGGCACCTTGGCGGACATCTCCGTGGGGGGCGTTTTCCTGCGTACCAAGCAGATCGTAACCGACCGCATCCAGGTGCAGTTCCGGGTCGCCAATCTGTTGGATGGCATTTTCGTGATGGTTTCCGGCAGCATTGTCCGCATTCTCGACGAGGCTCCTTACGGTTGTGCGCTGGGTGTCGAATTCACCATGCCTGGATCTTCTCCGGAAATCCGGAGACTGTGCGATTATCTCATGCAGAACCAGCAGGCGCTGCCGGGCTTTGCCGCCAGGGAACAGGCGGCATCCACCTTTGACATGAAAAAGGCGATAGCCCTCGCCCGGACCATCCAGGACAACCTGCAATTCATGAACTACTACCAGTTGATGGGGCTGGACTATACGGCGACCACAGACCAACTGGTCCAGATGCGCAATACCCTGCTGGGGGAAATGGGCCTGCCCACAGACGGCATGCTGGAGTCCGAACGCAAGGTCATGGAAGACGCCCTGGCGTCAGTCACCCGGATCACGGACATCCTGTGCAATCCCCACAAGCGGCTGGCCTACGATCTCTCCCAGGGGCAGGTGGATCCCTGGGTGGTGAGGCAGCTTGCCCATGAATACAATGTGGATGTTCGACCCTTTTCGGCTTTCTGGCACCAGAAATTCCCGGACCGTGTGGCCCGCGCCATGGCCCTGTGGCAGGACAGTCGCCAGGCCCGTGCAAACGGCCAGTTGGAGTCTGCCCGCACAAGGGCGAAGGAATCCATGGAACTGGATCCCTTCAATTTCGCCTATACCGACAATTTCTGAGTCTGAAATCCACGGAGGTTGTGGTTTATGGAAAACACGAAAGTCGCAAACGAGTCAGGAACTGTTTCCAGGGTTCTCATTGTGGACGATGAGCCCGAAATTGGCCGTGCAGTATCCCGCCTTCTCAAGCACGAAGGATTTGAAACGGCATTTTTCGACAACGCCAACGATGCACTTGAAGCCATCAGCACCAATGAATTCGGCGTAATTTTATCTGACATCGCCATGCCCAACATGGATGGCATTGAATTGATGCGCCGGATTCGAAAAATCGATTTTGACATCCCCATCATCCTTCTGACCGGGGATCCCACACTTGACACTGCACAAAAGGCCATCGAACTGGGAGCGTACCGGTACTTCACCAAGCCGCTGGACACCCAGGAACTGGTGGGGGCAGTTAAAAACGCAGCGTTCTCCTATCACATTGCGAAAATCAACCGGCGGGCGGCGGAATTGCAGGGAAATTACGGTGCAGGGCCCAAAGATCTGTTGGGGTTGTGCATTTCATTTGATGCGGCGCTTTCCACCCTCTGGATGGCGTATCAGCCCATCGTGAATGCCGGTGATGGAACCCTGTACGCCTATGAGGCATTGATGCGGACTTCTTCCAAAACCCTGCCGCATCCCGGGGCGGTTCTGGATGCAGCCGAAACCCTTGGAAAACTGGACCAACTCGGTCGCAAAATCCGGGAAATTGCCGCAAAGCCACTGATGGATGCAGACAGTGCCACACTTCTTTTTTTGAATCTGCATCCGGCGGATCTGGAAGATCCCCTTTTGCTGGATGAAAGTTCGTCTCTGGCGCCCTTCGCGTCCCGGGTGGTCATGGAAATCACAGAGCGTGCCTCCCTGGAAAAGATCCCCGGTGCCATGAAGACCATTGCGGAATTGCGCAAACGCGGGTTCCGGATCGCAGTGGATGATCTGGGTTCCGGGTATTCCGGGCTCAACAGTTTCACCCAACTGGAGCCTGATATTGTCAAGATAGACATGGCAATCATCCGGGATGTGGACAAGAACCCCACCAAGCAGAAACTCATGCGCTCCGTGACGGATCTCTGTCATGGAATGGATATCCTGGTGGTGGCCGAAGGGGTGGAAACCCTGGCCGAACGCGAGATGTGCACCCAACTGGGGGCGGATCTGCTCCAGGGCTATTTCATCGCCAAGCCGGCAGAACCGTTTCCTCCCATCCACTGGTAAATCCGTCACTTCTACTTTCTTCGACGACGGGGGGCGGGCTTTTTCCGGGGTTCCCGGGGCTTTTCCACAGATTTGGGGACAGTTCGGGGTTTTTCATACCCTTTGGGCTTGAGGTAGGCGCGGTTCCTGTAACAACGCTGTCGGGCGGCGGGTGTGCGCTGGCGGAAGCAGGTGTACCAGCGCCACCAGTTCTCGAAGGCCGGTTCTCCGGGCAGGGGTTGGTCGGCCAGGCGTCCGGCATGGCGTGGACGCATGTATTCAAGCCGTCCGAGTCCGTCGATGTGGAAGTGGTTCTGGTGGTCCCAGTCACTGTCCGGGGTGAGGAAAAGCCGGAAAATGTTTGCCTGCTCGGCGGCACATGCGATGGACCGCAGAATCCGGGCGTCCGGGGAAGTGATTTTTCCCACGCAATCGCTTTTGTTTCCGTACGCCTTGCGCCAATGGTGCAGGATCACCAGTTCCCGGCCATCTTCCAGGGTGACACTGCGGACATCCACCGCCATGCCGGCTCCGTGCTGGCTGGTGACCCGACGCCCTGGTGCGCGGTACGTGCTGGTGTAGGTGACCCTTTTGACTCCGTGAGCCTTGAGGATGGGGGCAAACCGCAATAGGCCATATACAAACTTGCAGTCGATGTGCATGGATCCTTTGCGGTCCCACGCATACAGCCATTCAATGCCGCCAATGCTGCCAAAAACATGCACGGGAGTTTCCACGCCACGGGTGGCGCGGGTGGCGGTTACCTGGATGCCCCGGCGCGTCAGGTCGCGGATGCAGGCGGTCCCGGTGAGGATTTTCAGTTCAGGAATGTTCCCCGGCACGGTCGCGGGGCCATCCCCGTCATCGTCATACCCCTCGGGATCCTGTTCGGAGGCTTCCTGATCATCCTCCGGATCCTCTTCGTCTTCATCGTCGGATTCCTCCGTGTGGTCAAAGATTTCCCAGTATTCCGGGACGATTTCGTCCCCTTCCAGGACCGGGTCCATATCCACGGGCAAATACCAGGGATCCCCGGCCCACGTGGGGGGCAGGGGAATGCGGGACAATAACAAAAAAGCGATCCACCACATGATGGTCGTAGATACTAGTGAACCCACGGAAAAATTCCACCTCATTTTGCGGGCAAGAACCAAGTGCTTTCCGGACGGCAGAATTTTGTGTTGCGGAAAAGTCGCAATTAAGGGAAAAATCCGGTTCATGGAAATGATGCATCCCCCTTACTCTCTGAAAGTGGCACCGTATGGGGA
The DNA here is from genome assembly GCA_964618145.1 of uncultured Kofleriaceae bacterium. Classification (GTDB taxonomy): domain Bacteria; phylum Myxococcota_A; class Polyangia; order HGW-17; family HGW-17; genus HGW-17. Next base: position 24,325 of record CAZTZR010000037.1, on the reverse strand, counting down.
CTCATGAGTGGTATCGTTCCAGCGAAGGTGTGACCGGCGCATTTGGTGTCTGGTTGCCTCTGCCATTTGTGTTTGCCACGATTTCCATGGAATATGGTGCACCTGGATTCCCCATTCTGTCGGGCGCAGTTTTTTGTTCCCTGTTGATGGCAGTGGGGATCAGATTCTTTTCCACACACGCACGTATTTCCCGAATCTTCTTTGTTTTGGCATGTCTGGGAACGGGAATGCTGGGCATCCCTTTTTTGTCCGGTCATCCTGCCACGACATTGCTGGTTCTTGTCGGGATGGTAATGGTTCTCTTTTTCCTGATGGATCTTCCAGACGGGAAGACTGAAACAACGACACATCGTTTTTATTTAAACAGGGCACGCTGGGCAGCATCCGCAGCACTCATTGCCGTTCTGATTTGTGGAATCCTGCCGGAAGTGACTTCACGGATACCGTATTCTTTGTGTTTGGCATCCTTGATGATTGCGGTTCTACATTTTCTGGGATGGGCAGTTTTCGCTCATCGCAAGTTATCCATTCTGGCAGGGCTTGTTCTGTTATTTTTTGCAATATTGCCATTCTACAGATCTTCGGGGCCGTTATATCCCTGGATTCTGTTGATTCTTTTGTTCGTGATGCTGCCCCACCAGATAACCATCCGGGAACGGGCCAATCGGTGGTGGGACGTTTTCATCAACCATCACGCACGAATCCTCATCAGTTCTTTCTTGCTACTGTGCCTCGGGGGCACTATCTTGTTATTGTTGCCAGGAGTACTTCACGAGGGAACACTCCCTGTGGTTGATGCTGCATTCACGGCAGTCAGTGCGGTGTGTGTGACCGGCCTCGTTGTACTGGATACCGGCTCAGACTTCACCGGCACCGGCCAGTTTTTCATTTTGTTGCTGATTCAATTGGGGGGACTGGGGATCATGAGTATCACCACAGTTGCGTTGCATGCCCTGGGGAAAAGACTCAGCATGCAGCAAGAGCGGGTGATGATGACCCTGGCGGATTCTCACCATGGGGATTTGTTCAAGTCCCTCTCCATCATCCTTAAAGTGACGATTGTTGCCGAACTGACTGGAGCCTTGTTTTTGTTCTTGCTGTTCTTGCATTCCGGCGATGAGCCTGCCATGGCCGTATGGCGAGGGTTTTTTACAGCCATTTCGGCTTATTGCAATGCCGGCTTTGCCCTCCAGACTGATAGCCTGATGGCATTCAGGGAGAACCCGCTTATTCTGCATACGGTAGGTACATTGATCATTCTTGGGGGAATTGCGCCCGCCACCAGCATCCTGTTGCCGCGACTAATCCGGGGGCAAAAAACGCCCTTCAGTGCAAGGCTTCCATTGGTAGTTACAGGCATTCTGCTGGCGAGTGGATTGCTTCTGATTCTCGCCCTCGAATGGAACGGGGCCTTGCGGGATCTTTCCATTCCGGACAAAATACATAATGCCTGGTTTCAATCTGCCACGCTACGCACAGCCGGGTTCAACACCTTGCCCATTGGAGGGTTGATGGATCCAACGCTCATGGTCATGCTGGTGTTCATGTTCATCGGCGGCAGCCCCGGGGGTACGGCAGGTGGTATCAAAACCTCCACTGTCGGAGTCATCTGGGTTTTGCTGATGTCCCATCTCAAGAACACAAAAGTACCTGTCCTGTGGAACCGGCTCATTCCGAACGAGGTGATTGATCGTGCCATTGCGGTCGTCATGACTGCACTGGCGGTCTGGTTTTTCGCTGTGCTGGCATTGTTGGTGACACAGTATCTCCCGACGCGGGATCTGATATTTGAAGCTACATCCGCATTGGGAACTGTTGGGCTATCCACGGGGCGGACCTCAGAACTGGATAGTGTTGGCAAAATCATTGTCATTGTCACCATGTTCGCTGGCAGGATAGCTCCCGTGACATTGTTCACGGCGTTCAGAAGTGAGCAGGTACAGGATGAGACCCGGGCCCCCATGGCCCGGATTTCCCTTTGATATTTGAGGAGTCAATAGGATGGCAAAACAAATCATGGTGATTGGTCTTGGGCAATTTGGCATGTCCCTTTCACGCACCCTTTCGGAAAAAGGGGTGGAAGTCATGGCGGTAGACAGGAAAAAAATCCTGGTGGATGAGGCTGCGGGATTTGTCACAGAGGCAGTGGTCACAGATGCGACAGTGGAGGAGCATCTGCATCAACTGGAGCCTGCCCGAAGGGATGCGGTCGTTCTCGCCATGGGTGATGGCTCCCGGGAAGCTTCCATCATCTGCACGGCGCTTTTGCGCCAGATGGGAGCCAAGTATATAGTCGCCAGGGCCAACGACAAAACCCTCCAGCGGATTCTCCGGCTGGTTGGTGCACATCACACCATCAACCCGGAACTGGAATTCGGCAGGAGATTCGCTCATCGCCTGTTGCATGGAGAGGTCATTGCCGACACTTCCCTGGGGGATGATTTGTACCTGACGGAAATCCGTGTTCCAGCATCTTTTGCCGGGAAAACCCTCATCGATCTTTCCCTGCCGAAAAAATTCGAGGTGATTGTTGCTGCGGTTCGCAAGGGCAAGACCGGAAGGGTTGAACGTCCGGTTCCAGGCGAACCCTTGCGTTCTGACGACACCCTCATCATTGTTTCCCAGGAAGCATCCGTGGACGAATTGCTTCGGGGAGTACAGAAATGAAACTGTCACCTGCACTGAAAACCAGCATGTGGCTGGTGGTGGTCCTGATCGTCCTGATGGCGCTTTCCAGCATCTGGGTGTTTGAGAGAATGTCGCCAGCCATTGAGCAAATCCTCCATCAGAACGAGCGTTCCCTGCATGCCTGTACCCGCATGCTGGAAGCATTGGTGCTTCGTGGAATACCCAATGAGGAGGAAGAAAACATCCGGAAGGGCTTTCTGGAGGCATTGGCAGTAGCCCGGAACAACATCACCGAAACAGGGGAGTCCGGTCAACTGGCCATCATAGAACAACATCACGAAAGGGCGCTTGAGGGGGAATCCCTCTCCACGAAACTGACGGTCACCGCGTTGATGGAACTTGTGCGCATCAATCAGAAGGCCATGTTCAACGCAGATCGACGGGCAAAAAAACTCGGACAGGCAGGCGCCTGGATTGTGGTGTTCATGGCATTGTGTGTGTTCTTCGCGGCCATCCTGTCCATCCGGGGTTTGACAAGGGCATTCCTGGTTCCCATGGGGGAAATCCATGATGTGCTCAGTCGTGCCAGAAAAGGTGATACGCTGCGGCGTTGCTCGGGAACCCAACTGGCTCCCGAGATGCGTTTCGTTTATGAGAGCATCAATGAGATGCTGGATCGGAAACCGCACCGGGAAGAATCTCCTCCCGATTGACATTTTCCTCATTTCTCATTGGACTTTCACAATGATCCTGGCCTGAAATTATGGTATTTTAGCTTTCTGAGCGGGGATTGATTGAGAAGCCCCCTAAGGATAATTGCATGAAAGAAACCACCACGACAGAATTGGCTCCCACAGGTCATGGATTCGGCACCATGCCGGTTTTTCTGGCGGCCATCAGCACCATTCTGGGGGCCATCATGTTCCTGCGCTTTGGCTGGGCCATCGGTCACCAGGGTGTCTGGGGCGCGTTGCTGATCATTGTGGTCGGGCATGTCATCACCATTCCCACTGCTTTGGCGGTTTCCGAGATCGCCACCAACCGAAAGGTCGAGGGTGGCGGTGAGTATTTCATCATTTCCCGTTCGTTTGGCACGAACATCGGCGCGGCCATTGGCGTTTGCCTGTACCTGTCCCAAGCCATCTCCGTGGCCTTTTATCTCATTGCTTTCGCCCAGAGTTTCACGCCACTGTATCCATGGATCAAAAATACCCTGGGGTTCACACCGGATCCCCGCATGTTCTCTTTGCCCATGGGACTGATTCTGGCTGTCCTGGTGTTCAAAAAGGGCGCCAGCATGGGGGTGATGCTGCTCTATTCGGTGGTGGTGATCCTGTTTATCAGTCTGGTGGCATTTTTCGCCGGCGGAACATGGGACTTTGGCAACCTGTCAAACGTAACTTCTCCCATCGAAAACAATCATGGATGGGCGTATGTTTTCGCAGTCTGCTTCCCGGCGTTCACCGGCATGACTGCCGGTGTCGGTCTATCCGGTGACCTGAAAAACCCGCGCCGTTCCATCCCCCTCGGCACCATGGCGGCTACCTTTCTCGGCCTTATCGTTTATCTCATGACGGTTTTGAAACTCGGCATCAACGGTTCCCCTGAACAATTGGCCACCGATGAACTGTACATGCGGCAAATCGCCATATGGGGGCCCATCATTCCCTTCGGACTGGCAGCTGCCACATTGTCTTCAGCCATCGGCTCCCTGCTGATAGCTCCGCGCACAATGCAGGCCCTCTCCATGGACCGGATTTTTCCCTGGAAAGGGCTCAACAGGGTTTTTTCCAAGGGTGTGGGCAGGGAAAATGAACCGCTCAACGGCACCATTCTCACCATGATCATCGCTATCACTTTCATCGCCATTGGCGACGTCAATATGGTGGCAGGTATTGTGTCCCAGTTTTTTCTGGTCACTTACGGTTCTATCTGTCTGATTTCCGTACTGGAGCACTTTGCGGCCAATCCCTCCTACCGTCCGAGTTTCCGGTCCCGCTGGTGGATTTCCCTCACCGGGGCGGTTGGCTGCATTGTCATGATGATCGTAACCGAATTCCTGGCCACATTGGTGGCTGTATTTTTTATGGTCGGCATATATGTGAGCATGCGTCGGACAAATCAGGGGGAACAGGGAATTGCAATCCTGTTCAAAGGTGCCATGCAACAGATGGTTCGCCGGCTTCAGGTTTGGCTGCAGAGAAACCGTTCACCAGTCCGGGGAGCTGAATGGCGACCATCCTTTGTTGCTGTTTCAGCATCCACTTTCAAAAGGTTGGCGGCATTTGACCTGTTGCGATGGATGGCCCATCGCCAAGGCTTCGGAACCTATTTCCACTTCATCAAGGGGTTACTGACCAGAGAAAACAATCAGCAGGCCAAACAGGAACTGGAGAAGATCATCAAACTCACGGGAGATTCCGGTGCAGGTGTTTATGCAGATACCATCGTATCTCCATCTTTTACCACGTCCATTGCCCAGATCATCCAGGTGCCGGGCGTTGCCGGGATGGACAACAATGGGCTGATTCTGGAGTTTTCCCATGATGAAGGAGTGGACTCCGGAATCATGATGGATATTGACAATGGTGTCCGGCTGGCACTGCAATGTGATTTCAACATCTGCGTCTTTCGATCATCCGAATACCGGTGCGGCTATCACTCCAACATTCATTTGTGGCTTACCAAGCATCACTTGGGGAGTGCCAACCTGATGATTCTTCTTGCATACATCATCATGGGACATCCGGAATGGGCAAAAAGCGAGATTACAGTATTTGCCGCCATCCCCGAAGATTTGCAGGCAAGTCGGGGGGAATTCCTGAAAATGTTGATACAGAAAGGCCGTCTGCCCATTTCTGTGCAGAACATTCGGGTTCTTCCCTACACATCATGGGAATCTTACGAGCGGCTGGTGGTGGAAACGTCAAAATCCGCCGACATGGTGATCATGGGGTTTACTCCAGACCAGTTTTCGAGATTCGGTACGCAGGTGTTCACCAGATTTGACGGATTGCGCGACACTCTGTTCGTTTGCTCCGAGGAACATGATATTTCCTTGACGGACGAAGAAATTGTTATGAACGATGCAGAATACCGGCCCCAGGATGATCATCCGGAGATGAACCTGGAAAATCCACAATCCGGCGAACCAGAAACGGGAACTGCCGTGAACGACAGCGGCGGAAGCCCCGCACCTCCGGCTTGAAAGAGAGTGGGGTTTCATGAGCACCGGGAATGGCGTGTTGAAAGAAACCGGCGCAACGCAAGGAAGTCCCTCAAAAGGATACGGGTTCGGGACCACTGAGCTTTACCTGGCCACCCTGTCATCGATTCTGGGGGCCATGTTATATCTCAGGTTTCACTGGGCAGTGGGGACACAGGGTGTCTGGATGACTCTCCTGATCGTTTTGGTCGGGCACGCCATCACCATTCCCACTGCCATGGCCATCGCGGAGATTGCCACCAATCGCAAAGTGGAAGGCGGTGGTGCCTATTTCATGATCAGCCGGACTTTCGGCATCCATCTGGGTGGAGCCATCGGAATTTCCCTGTACATCAGCCAAACCATAGCCATCGCCTTCTTTTTCATAGCGTTTGCAGCCGCATTCACTCCTGTCTTTGACAGGATTCATGGGCTGACCGGGTTCATGCCAAACCCGCGGATGGTCTCCATTCCTGTGGTACTCTTTGTTTCCTGGCTGGTGTTCAAGAAGGGTGCCTCCATCGGGATGTTATTGTTGTACGGAGTCGTGGCGATTCTTGTGATGAGTTTATCCATGTTCCTGCTTGGCGGAAACTGGGATTTTACCAGAATTGCCCAAAACACGTGGGGGCAGGGTGGCGTCAGTTGGTTTTCTGCATTCATCATCTGTTTTCCGGCTTTTACAGGTATGATCAGTGGTGCCGGTCTCTCCGGGGATTTGGCCAACCCAAGAAAGTCCATCCCGCTGGGTACGTTGGCAGCAACCTTCACCGGGATGCTCATCTACGTGGTAGTTATCCTGAAAAGTGCCATCAATCTGCCTGCCGAAGTTCTGGCGGATCCAGGAAACGAATTGGTTCTCTCGGAAATCGCAGTCTGGGGGCCGGCGGTGCCCATTGGAATCGCGGCAGCCACTTTTTCGTCCGGTCTTTCTTCCATTCTCGTGGCTCCTAGAACCCTCCAAGCCATCTGTTCGGATGGGGTTCTTCCCTGGAAACCATTGAATCGTTTTTTGTCTGCCGGGATCGGAAATGAGAATGAACCCAGAAACGCAACTCTGGTAACGGTTCTGGGTGCGCTTGTTTTTGTGGCCATTGGTGAACTGAATCTGGTCGCCGGCCTGGTTTCCCAGTTCTATCTGGTGACTTTCGGGGCCCTGTGTCTAATCTCCCTTCTGGAGCATTTCGCTGCAAGCCCTGCATACAGGCCGTCCTTTCGATCGAGATGGTGGATTTCGATGATTGGAGCAGTTGGCGCTTTTGTCATGATGTTCCTGTCGGGATTCATTACGGCAATCGTGGCGTTGTCTATCATGAGTGGTTATTTATATTTCCATGGGGCGGGCACACGAAGACGAACGCGACGTTGCTGTCATTTTCAAGGGTGTGATGTTCCAACTCATCCGGAAACTGCTTCTCTGGATTCAAAAGAACCGTTCGGAAATCCGGGGACTGGACTGGCGCCCGTCATTCATTGCTATTTCCAGAAACACATTCAGCCGGCTTGCCGGATATGACCTGCTTCGGTGGATCGCCCACCGACACGGTTTCGGGACTTATTATCATTTCGAGGAAGGCTTGCTGACCATGGAAACCAGCCATTTGGTTGACAAGCGTCGGGAGCAGCTGGAAAGACTTGCAAAAATCAGCCAGTCCAGCGTGTTTTCCGCGGTCATTCTGTCGCCTTCCTTCACTTCGGCGTTTGCTCAGATCGTCCAGGTACCCGGGGTGGTTGGATTGGACAACAATGGTATCATCCTGGAGTTTGACGCAAATCTGGGAATGGATGACCTTTCTGTTTTGGACATGGAAAAGGGAGTGCGGATGGCACTCAGCCTGAACCACAACGTCCTGGTTCTCCGTTCAGGAAATTACAACTTCGGCTACCAATCTTCCATCCACATCTGGATATCCGAAACCCATTGGGAAAACGCCAACCTGCTCATTCTTCTTGCTTTCATAATCATGGGGCATCCGGAGTGGAAACGCAGTGAGATTGAAGTCTTTACAGCCATTGATGCCGCCTCCATGGAAAAGCGGAAGACCGAATTGGCCCAATTGATCCATCATGGGCGGATTCCCATTTCCATGAAGAACATCCATATTCTGGAATCCAGCGAATCCGTGGATTTGGAGAAATTGATTTCACGGTATTCCATGAATGCCGATCTGGTTTTCACCGGGTTTTCTGCATTTGATTTTGAAGAACATGGATCGAAGCCATTCTTCATTTGTCCCGAGATCAAGAATATCTTGTTTGTTCGTGCTCGCTGTGGTGAAGTCGCGCTGATCGAATCTGCTGAATGATTCAGCGTTTGCCAAACCGGATGAACAGGGCAGGGGTTTTCCTGGCGTAGGCAGACCACGCATCGCCGAAATGGGAGGCCAGCATGCGCTCTTCCACCCGGATCCGGTACAAAAACACGGGAATCGCCATCGCAAAGAACAGGAACAACCCCGCTGCACTGGAAAAAATCAGCGGAAACCCCAGAAACAGGCATAACGAGCCGGCATACAAAGGATGCCGGGCAAAGCGGTACAGGCCCGTATCCACAATTCTGTGGTCGTCGTGGAGGGTCACGTAGGGGTTGTAGAATTTCCCCAACTGGAAAAACGCCACGGTCCGGATCAGGATTCCGGCTGTAAAAACGAACAGCCCAGGTCCGGCGGTTTCCCCGGGAAGCATCCGGAAAAAAAGAAACTCCACCACCGACACGACCCAGATAATCGAGCACGCTCCGATGGCGAACATGCTTTGGTGTTCTTTTTGCTTTCCGGAGCGCCGGGAAAGAACCAGGGCCACCGTTTCCACCAGGGCAAAGATGCCCAGCAGAACAAACCCTGGCAAAGCCGGATAACCGGCCAGTTGGGATAACTTTTCCGTCATCTGTTCAGGATTTTCTGGACTGCCATTCGGCAGCCTTTTTGGAACTTCCGATTTCCCGGAGGCGCTCTGAAAGCCGATCAATGAGTCCGTTGCGGCGATCTCCCGGCTTCATCTGTTCAATGGCGCGCTCCCGCCAGAGCAAATCATGTTCCGGATCCCCTGTTTTTTCATAGAGTGCAGCCAGTTTCAGGGCAACTTCCGGATCCGTCCGGCGCTCCCAGGCAGACATGTAGGCGGAAATGGCCTGGGCGGTCTTGGCCGGCATCCGGGAGAACACATCCCCGGTGTCCACCAGGGAGATGAATTCGGGAGAGGGCGCTTCATCCAGGTTTTCCTGGCGGATGTCCCCGGTGGCAGCATCCTCCGGGGATCCGGAAAACTTCACCACCATGCGTTCAAAGAAATTCTGCATGGAGTTGCCGGCCCGGTCCAGGGGATCATGGGGATCCGGAAGGACTTCCGGTATGGGAAGATCGCCCCCGGTCCGGGAGGTGCCCGGATTGCGGCGTCCTGGTGCTGCGACACCGCCGGATGGGGCAGGGGGGGCAGATACTTCGGGCGCCGGCAGAGACGGGGCTTTGGCATGTACCAAATCCGCAAGATTCCGGGCGATCAGGGCATCCCTTGGATACAACTGAAGTTGATACTTCCCCCCGTCCGGGGTGAACACGGTCATGAAGGTTTCAAAAGACCGTTCCCGGATCTCCACCCGGGGCAGCAGTTGAATCTTTTCGAAGGGATCCATGAGGTTCTTGCGGGTGATGGCGAAAAATCCATCCCGGTGCAATATGAAAAAGGTGCGACCCCAGTTTTCCGTCAGGCTGACTTCCACTTCCAGGTGCCCTTCGATCTCATCCAGGGGGTAATGGTTTTCAAGGACTTCTTCGGCTTCACGGGAAAAATCAGGCATGTCAAAACTCCGTTAATAATTACTGAGCCAGTGGGGTTTAATTCGGTCACATTCGTTCCCTCTATCGCATGGGCTAAGATACGCCCATGCTCTGGTTTAATCCGGTCACATTCGTTCCCTCGGTCGCATGGCCCAGGATTGGGCCATGCTCAGGGGATGATTTCCACTTGTTCCCCGGCGGCGCGACCGAAGACTTCCGGGGTATAGATTTCCACCACCCGGGTGGGGGGGGCGGTAAAGGTGCCGATGGTGGTGGCGCGAGCCAGGTATACATATTCAAACACACCAGCGTGCAACCGGTCATAGTATGCCACAAAACGGTCGTCCCGCATCTCGCTGTGGGTGGGCTGATGCCACCACCAGGAATACGAGGGACTCTTCAGGTTGGATCCGGTCTTGTCCCGCCGGGATTGCGGCGCCGTTTTCAGGCGCATGTCCACTCCTTCGAATCCGGCCGGGAAGGGATCCTCCAGGGCCACGAAATGACGCCGGTCCGGAACAATGAGGGTCAGTTTTACCTGCACCGTTTCCCCTGCCTTGATGCGCCATTTGCCCGGGGATACCTGCTGTACGGCTTTTTCGTCGTCCATGGCTTCGTACGTCCGGCGCACGAAGAAACCCTGGCTTTCGGCGGGAAGATTCAGATCCGCAGGGACATACGCAAGCCCCAGCCGGTAATACAGTTTTCCAGGGCCGTCCTTGGTGAGAATCAGGTTTCCGGCGCCCTGTTTGAGCAGATCATGCATACCGATTCGGGCGTGCACCAGATCCATGGATCGACCCTGGAACTTTTTGGATCCGGCAAACAGGTTCCGGTACCAGGCGTGCACCTGGAAGTCCGGCACTTCACTTTCCACCACCCGGAAATACGCCGCGAGTGCATCCAGAACGAAGGCGTTGCCCTGGGAGGTTTCCCAACTGCCCCGCACCCGGGAGGCCATGAGACCCCGCACGATTTTGGACAACAGGACATGTTCGGGATCCACATCCAGAAGTACCCTCAGCACCACCGCATCGGTACGTGCCTGGGAATGCATGAGCAGGGCCTGTCCTTCGGTGGTGACCTCGGCGAAATGGGCTCCGGCCGCCGTTTCCACGGCACTGTTTTCCAGGTTGCGCAGCAGTTCGAGCACCTTGTCGGATTTGCCCTCAATGCGCCAGAGGGCATGCAGCAACCAGGTGCGCCCAAGGAATCCCACCTTGTCACGTACGCCATACAGGCGGTGGAGGTGGGTTTTCAGCCTCCAGCGATCCATTTGTTGCGGTGTGAACAAGTTCAGGCGCTGAATCTCCGTGAGTACCCAGGCGCAATAAATCTGCGTGGTCCAGGAATAGTACCAGTAATGATCCAGTCGGTTGTTGTTCAGGTAATTGCGAAGGAAATTGGCTGCGTTCTGGAGCACCCGGTCAGGCACCATGAATCCGGCTTCTTTTCCGCGAATCAGCGCCCAGGTTATGTAGGCGGTGACAAACGGCCAGACATGGTAACTACCCTGCCACAGTTTGAATCCGCCGCTGTAGTCCTGATAGGTGGTCAACTCGGCAATACCCTTGATCGCCAGTTCATGCAGGCGTTTTTCGTCTTCGGCGGAACCCAGTTTGAACGCCGGGATGATATCCTTGAGCGCGAAGATGGGAACAAGCCGGGAGGCAATGGATTCCGAATAATTATGTGGATTGTCGATCAGGAACGCGATGGCGTCCTGAAGGCCGATGAGCCCGGTGGAACTCATGTGCACATCCAGTCCGCCGAATTGCGGCAGCACCTTCGCCGGAGGGGCGATGGGCTGGGCCACGGCCTTGTCGGTCATGCCGTACACAGCGGTGTTTTCCGTAGTGACCGGCACGTGAACGGGTATTGCCGGGGCAGCGACGCCGTCGGTCTGATCCCGGTAGCGGGCGGCAAAGGTGAACCGGGCTTCCCCCGGATTCGGGGTGCGCACCCTGAAGCGCAGTTCCTGGGTCTTTTGGGAGTTCAGGGATACGGATTTCACCGCATCGTCCTGCAGTTCGAATCCGCTGCCGTCGATTTTGACTTCCGCGGTACCCTGGCCGTCCAGCAGGGTGTTGAGCACCACGGATGCCTCGAAATGATCCCGGAAGTTGGCAAACCGGGGCAACGCTGCGCGCAGCATGAAGTCCTTGCGCACGGTCACCCGGTCTTCGGCGGATCCGAAGCGGTCCGGGGTCTTTGGATCCATGGCCACGACCATGATACGGAACGTGGTGAGGTTTTCCGGCAACTGGATGGAGAGTTTCACCCGTCCCTGGGCGTTGGTGCGCACCTCGTTGTTGAAATACGCCGTGGTGGCGAAAAACGCCCTCATGGCAATGCCGCCGAAATCCCCACCGGTCTGGGCCTCTTCGGCGGGGGCCGCATCGGCCATGGGCGCCGCCATGCGCATGGCGGTCTTGGGCATCACCCCTCGACCGGCCGTTCTCCCTCCGGGGGCCATGCCCAACTCGGCGGATTTTTCCTGTTCCTGTACCTTTTTGGTCACATCATCCTTGAGACTGGTACGTTTGAGCAGGTGGACACGAAGATCCCGCAAGGCCGACCAGATGCTGCGATCCGTGTAGAACACCGCCATCGGATCCGGTGTCGAAAATCCCAGAAGGCTCAAAACGCCCTCGTCCACCAGCATGACCGCCATGCGGGATGCCACCGGCTTTCCCGAAGCGTCCACGGTATGCAGATCCAGTTCGATGGTCTCTCCCGGAGCGGCAACCGGTTTGGATGGTTTTGCGGTGATGTTGATTTTCCTGGATTCCACGGAAACCGGGATCCGTACGCGGCCGGTGGCCAGAAGGGGCCGGCCGGGATCATCCCCGGCGGGATCATTCATTTTCACACGGCCACGGATGAGTGCCACAGCCACATGGAGGTTCGGGATGTGGCTGTCGATAATGGGGATCTCTTCCACATGGGTGGAGGAATTCACCTGGATGAGGCGGTTCGAGACTATACCCTCGCGCTCCACGGTGAGCATGCCGGTGACCGGATAAAACGGCGCCTGGATGAGTACCCGGGCGGTTTCTCCCGGATTGTAGGGGGTTTCCTTGTCCAGTACCATCTCGATGCGGTTGATGTTGTCCTGGCGCCAGGAAACGGCGTCCTTGCCGGCCACGTACAGGTGCCGGTGGGTCACCGCCAGGTTGCCGTGGCGATCCTTTGATTCCGCCTTGATGATGTAGAATCCGGCGCGGGGAAGTTTCATGTCGCACTTGCCCCGGGCGTCGGTGTCGGTCATGAATCCGCATCCGCCCTGGTGATCATCCACTTCTTCCCAGGGGTTTTCCGTGGGTGCCTTTCCCTGCGGCCGCCTGCGCCATTCCCGCTTGAAGGCGGTGAACGTGATGTGGGCCGATTTGGCGGGGGTGCCATCAATGCCCACGAGGATGCCCTCGAGTTCGAACGTTTCGTTTTCCCGCACCAGATTCTTCTGCATACGCACACCGACGTAGACTTCGGCGGGATGCACCAGGGTGGTGGTGCGCGAGGAGATGCTCTGGCGGTTCACATCGGTGACGGAAGCTTCCAGGGTGAGAAGGGAGGGCTTTGGCTCCTGCGGATTCTGAAGTGCGGGCAACTTGTGTTTGACATGGAGGAACCCGTTGTCATCCAGGTTGCCGCTCTCGCTGGCAATTGTCCTTTGCAACGATGGGCATCTGCGTCCCCAGCAACCACCCCAGTGGAACCGGGCAGGGATACCGAAGGTCCATTCCGGATGCCGGGGCGGCCGGTAATGGGATTCTTCCATGAAAATGGAATAGTTCACATCCGATTGGCGCATGGGAGCACCAAAAGTGTAGCGCCCTTCGATGTCACCGGCCAGTTCCTGCCCGTACAAATAGTCCGCCGGCTTGATACGTACATTGACTTCGTGTTCGGGAGTGCGGTAGGCCAGCACGGAGAATCCGTGATAAACGCTCCGGTTTTCCATGCCGGGTACCCCCAGCAGCCGTCCCTGGATGCTGTACCGGCCCAGGGTCGCGTCCGGGGCGGACGTGAAGCGGACAGAAAATGCGCCGTTGGCATCCACCGGGCTTTTTCCCTTTTGCACGCTTTCCCCCTGGGGGTTCCGGATTTCCCATTCCACTTCGGCTTTCTTGTAGCGCAAAAAGGAAATGCTTCCGGTGGGGCCGTATTCAATGCGACGAAGCCATCCGGAAATTTCCACGGTTTCGCCGGGGCGATAGGGATCCCGGTCGGTAAACATGAAGGCGCGCAGGTCTTCTTCCCGGGGACCCGAGGTGGCACCCCAGGAATACGAAGAGGCGTATCCGCCGTCATCTCCGCCGCCGTCCAGAAGGACGAAGGCGGTGTCATCCGCCAGGGTGGCTACCACCACGTGTTGCCCGAACTCCTTGTTGGGAACGGGGCCGGGCAGGGTGACAAGACCGTCGGTTCCGGTGAATCCTTCGGCTACCAGTTTCGCGGAACTGGTAGAGGGATCCCTGCGGAAGACGCGTATGGGCACATTGGGCAGGGCGCGACCTTCGGTCAGACTGGTGGCGTAGACATGGATGGCCTGGGCGTCATACCGTGCCGTCAGCCCGATGTTGGTGACCTGGGCCAAAAGGGAGTTCCAGGGGGAATCCCATCGATCCTTCGCCAGATCCGGGGAATGAATTTCAACGAATACAATGCCGTTTTTCTTGTTGAGCGCCCGATCCAGGCCCAGTTGGGCGATGTTGCGCAGGTTCTTGCGTGGATTGAAGATAACCTGCATCTCCACTGCAGGTTTGCCCAGTCCGTCGGACGGCGTGTTTTTGGATTCCCGGTAATAATGACGTCCCGCGTTTTCCAGGGCCCGGAAGAGGTTTTCCGGTTCCACCCGGAACATCTTCACCGTGGAACGGGAGGTGATGTTCATGGCCGGAATCGGAATGGTCCTGGAGGTGGTGGCTTCCAGCACCGCCTGTTGGCGGGCCGGGAGAATCAGGTATGGATGATGGTCGGCCACCTGGATTTTGGTGGTATAGGCCTGGGTCATTTTCTGCCCGAACATGTCCTCGAGTCCGGGGTTGACCGAGATGGTATAGGTGGTGGCAGCCTTGAAACTTCCTTGCAGGGAACCGGAACCTCCGTGCATTTCCAGGGTCAGGTCCGCGACCTTCGGAGTCACACGGATTCGTTTGAGGACTTCCTTTTCATCAGTGACGACGGAGTTGGAAAATTCGATGTGCCAGTGATAGCCGGGGCGGCAGGGCTCATTGCTCCAGCCACAGCGGATCCGCCGGACCACCAGCGGACCGTAGGTGGTGAACCCGGTGCCCACCGGTCGTTCGGTTTTGCGGGGGCCTTCGGCACTGGGTGCATCCTTCTTCAACATCAGGGAATACGGGGAAGCCAGCGGCAGGGGCGCCACCGGCTGGAACACCATTCCCCGATCAGGTTCCGGCAGCCGTACATGGTGTTTCTTGACGAAGGGGTGGGCGGCAGCCTCTTCGGGAGTTAAAAGTTTCATTGCCACCGGGGAGGTGCCTGCCCGGGTCATCTGGATGAAGGGTTCCAGTTGGGCCGGATTGATCTTCTGGTTGAAGCGCAGGACGATGACCGAGTCCGGCCGGGCGTGGGTGGAACCGTTGCCGGGATAGGTCCAGTCGACGGCCAGAGGCGGGGTGGAAAAAGTAAAGCGGGCCTCGGATGCCAAAGTCGCGCCTGTGGCGCTTTTGATTCCTGCCGGAATCCGGACGTTGTAATGGGTGGCAAAGTTGAAGCGCAGTTCAGGCTCGAAGGCCAAAAGGGTGGTGCCGAGCCAGCGCCATCGGCCCGGGATCCGGGGCTCCAGTTGTACCGGAATCGGAAATTCCCGCGTATCCCCTACACTGGCCAGGGGAATCATGGGTTGGTTGAACGCCACGGTCAGGGCTGCGGCCGGACCGATCTCGCCGGTGGGCTGGACCCGGGTGACGGCAAGGGGCGTGACGGGAACGGCGCTGGGCGGTGCCGGCGGCTGCGGGAAGGCGTCCATCTTTTCAAGGCCGGACTGGGGGGGCTTGGGCCCGACACCATGCTTGAAGGCCCAGGGCAGGTGTTTGTCGGAAACCAGAAGGCCGGTGAACGGATCTTTGGCCGGGGCCGTTTCGGCTCCCCGGGCGGCGGCTTCCTGGGAGGGAGGGGATGGATCCTTGCGACCGGGGGTGCAGGCGAACACGAAGAACAAAAGACTCAAAATAACAGGGTTTTTCATGGAAACCTCCTCCACGCGAATAGGTGACGACAGGAAAACACAGTTTGGCGGTCTTGAAAAGCAGAATATCCTAAAGTCACAGCACCGATCTGGTCCACTGATTCCTTTCTCCGGTATGGACACCCTTTGGCGGGCGTCCGTTGTTGATCCGGCGACGTTGTCGCCTCCAACGGGACACCCTTTTGCGGGCGTCCCTTGTAGCCGGTCATCGAAAAACATCCAGTTTTCAGGGATCCATGGACTTGACCGGCGCTGTATGGTACGAAAAACGGGCGGAAACTGACTCCCCGCGCCGGAGGCCGATATGAACCGAGACGATTCCGATTCCCCCAATTCCCCGCAGGACCCCGGTGAAAATCCCGAGATGCGCCGCACCCTGGTGGGCATGGTGATGACGGAGCCCGAAATGGAAAGCGCCGAGGTCATCGAGATCCATGATTTTGAAACGGATGTGCCCGTGGAGGCAGGACCCAAGATCCAGGTTTCCCAACTGGTGCCCGTCACCCGCCCGCGTCGGCCGTCGGAACCGTCCTTTCTGCCGTTGATGCCCACCACCATCGCCGGCACCGGATTGTCTCCGGGATTCATCGAGGAGTTGTGCATGAAGCACCTGTTCCAGGCCGGGGCATTGCGTGGTACGGATCTGGTGAACCGCCTGTGCCTTTCCCCCACCATCATCGAACACATCATGGAGCGGCTGCGCCGGAACAAATTCGTGGAGATCACTGGGTCCTCCGGCGCCGGACTCGGTCGCAGCAACATGCTGTTCAGCATGACCCAACTGGGGCACGAATTTGTCAGCCGGCTGCTGGAACGCGATCGCTACACCGGACCGGCGCCGGTGCCGTTCACGTATTACCTGCAGGCCGTGGCCGTGCAGACCATCCGGGGCAACTCCTTCATGAAGGACGATCTGGAGCCGCACTTCCACGACATGGTCCTCAAACCTGCGGTTTTCGACGCCATCGGACCGGCCATGAATTCCGGCAAGGCGCTGTTCTTCCACGGTCCCCCGGGAAATGGGAAGACCGCCATCTGCCAGCGCATGACGGCCTGTTTTGGTGGAGACATCTTCATTCCCTACGCCGTTCTGGTGGACGATTTCGTGGTCAAACTGTACGACGAAAACCTTCATCAGGCAGTGTCGGCCGAGGGAATGGTGTCGACCGGTGACGGCAGTTCCCTGGATGCCCGGTGGGTCCCATGCCGACGTCCCATGGTGGTGGTGGGGGGGGAACTGGACATGACCGATCTGACCCTGAGTTATTCGGAAAATGTCCGTTATTATGAAGCTCCCATCCAGATGAAGGCCAACAACGGCATGTTGCTGATAGACGATTTTGGTCGCCAGCGCATTTCCCCCAGCGAACTGCTCAACCGATGGATTGTGCCCCTGGAAAGTGAAGTGGATTATCTGACCATGCACACCGGCAAGAAACTGCAGGTTCCCTTCGATGTGTTTGTGGTGTTTTCCACGAATCTGGAGCCCAGGCAACTGGTGGATGCCGCCTTTTTGCGGCGGGTGGGGTACAAGTTGGAAGTGGCCCGTCCGGACGAAGGGGTATTCGCTGAAATTTTCCGGAAGGAATGCATCCGTCGCGGCATTTCATGGAATCCGGACATGGTGGAATACCTGGTGGAGCAGCACTACAAGCGTCCCGGCCGGCCTTTCAACGCCTGCGAGCCACGGGATCTGCTGGCCCAGGTGGTGGATCTCTCCCGGTACCGTGGACACAAGCCGGCGCTGGATCGCGAGATCCTGGACCGGGTGGCGGCAAATTATTTCATCACGAATTTTTAACTAATTGTCATAGACAAGTATCTGGTATTCCCCGCAGTTGGGAAGATATTCATTGGTCATGTTCTCCACCTTGAAGTACATGACCGTGGAGTTGCCGTTGGAGGGCAGGGGGAGCATTTCCAGATCCCGGGTTTGCCCAGGGCTGACAGTGATGCAGTTCCAGGCGGATTCAGTGGTTCCGGGCCCGCCGCACAGGCGCATGGGGGAACTGCCGGAGGGAATGCTGATGCGGACATAGTTGTAGGCGATGCAACCCCATGTGTTGTCGTAATTGTATTTGAAATAATCGTTGGGTCCGCGGTTGTTGGCATCCACCGGTACCCGGAAGGTTCCCGCAGGGTACTCGAAGTCGCAGTCGCTGAAGTTGCCCAGATGCCGGGCGTTGCCGGTGGATGAACCGGGGGCGCTGGCACCATGGTCATCCCTGCATTCGCAGCCGTTGGCGGCCTGTTGGTCGGGGTCAAAATATCCGGTGGAACAGGACATCTGGCAAACGGATTGGACGCACTGGACGTTGGTGCCTTCCATACCGGTGCCGGTACAGGGCGTGTTGCAGGCGGTGCAGTGTTCCAGGGTCACACCCAGAAGACCCTCGTCAATCTGGCCGTTGCAGTTGTTGTCGGTACCGTCGCAGACTTCGGGAGCGGGAACCTGCGCATCGCATTCGGACCATCCGGCATCTCCCATGCATGTGCGGATTCCATCACAGGAGCCGTGCTGGTTCACCGTGGAGCAGGGTTGGGTGATTCCCGTACTGGACGCGCTGCAGTCGCAGGAGCCCGTGGTGGGAAAGCAGAACCAGGAGGAGAACCCGGCAGTGGTATCGGCGGTGGTGCAGGTGTATCCAGGAAGGCACTTGGCTTCCACGGAACAGTCCATGAGGCACGCGTCCATTTCTCCCGTATCCACGCAACGGTCCGAGAACATTCCGCACTGGTTGTCCTGTTCACAGGCCATGCAGGACAGGGGGGATATGGGCAGGCAGATATTCGGAGCGCCGGCTTCCCTGGAAGCCGGGCGGCAATGAAAATTGTTGGGACAGTCCTGTTTTGTACAGGTGATGGTGCAGCGTTTGTCCGTGGGACCGGTGAAGGGAACGCAGAATTCGGATTGGCATTCATAGACAAAGGAACAAACTTTTCCGAAATCCCCCGGGACATTGTTGAAATTGTTCGTATTGTTGTGATTGTTGTGATTGAACGAGTTGAATCCGTTGTTCTTGTTTTCCGTGGTGGATCCCCCCGCACAGGAGACGGTGAAAAGCAGGAGCAAGAGGGCACAACCGGAACGCATGGGATCCTCCACGTCAGGGACAGTTGCCGTCACAGATGGTCAAAAGGTAGTTGGAGCAGTTGGGCTGGCCCTCGTTCTGCAGGGCAACCTTGATGTAATACGAACCACCGTTGTTGTATGGAGAAATTTTCACGGTGCTGCTGGGCGTCACCACCCGGCAGGTCCAGGTGGCCTCGTTGGTATTGTTTGCGGAGGATACACAGAGCGTATGGGGCGCTGCCGAGGAGGGAATCCGGAGGTGGACTTCGAGTTCCTGCACGCAGTTCCACACGTTCTGGTAGGCAAACCGGAAATAATCGGGAGAAGCCGTACGGTCGAGATCCGCCGGAACACGGCTGTCCGTGATCTGGTGCCTGAAGTCACAGGAGGTGAAGTTGCCCATGGAGATGGCGGTGCTTGCCGATTTGGCCCCGTAGGTGTCGTCCATGCATTCGCATCCGTCCTGGGGATTGGTGTTGGAGTCGTAGTAGTTGGCGGCACAGGAGAGACCGCACTGGTAATTTTCGCACACGGGCATGGTGCCGGGGAAACCGCCGCCCTGACAGACATGGCCACATTCCGAACAGTGGTTCACCGTGCCCAGGATGCCCTCGTCGATCTGGCCATCGCAGTTGTTGTCAATGCCATCGCACACCTCGGGGCCGGGGACGGCGGCGTCACAGTTGGTCCATCCGGCGGCGCCCATGCAGGTCATGGCACCGGAGCAAAGGCCGAATTCGTTCTCGTTGGAACAACTGCGGCGGGCGCCTTCCTTGAGGGTGTTGCATTCACACTCGTCCGTATTGGGGGTGCAGAAATCGCCGGCCACTTCGTCGAAGGGGGTGCAGGTGAAACCCTCCGGACAGGGGGAAAGTCCGCAGGGCATGAGGCAGTAGGTGGAACGTCCTGTGGGCAGACACGTGCCGCCGATGAGGTTGCACTGCGTATCGTTGGAGCAACGCTTGCAGACCGCATTGGCATCCAGGGGGCGGCAAAGTCCCAGGGGAGGGTTGCGCTCCGGTTCTTCCAGGGCACAGTAAAACCCGAGGGGGCAGTCGTTGGCCTTTTCACAGTACCGGGTGCAAGCCATGATTTCGTTCATCTCGATGCAGCGAAGGCTTTGGCACTGGGACCCGGAGGCACAGGCCTTTCCGAAGTCGGAAACGGCGCCGTATTTCGCCTTGGCGGAACCGGAAGGATCACAGGAGAAAACAAAAAGCGCCGGCAGAAGCAGGAAAAGGCCGGACCGGAACAGGCGTCGGGGGAAATATCCATTTTCAGGAGGGGCGAAAACCATGCGTCACCTCTGTAACACCGCAACAGTATAGCGTGGAACCATGAAAAGACCGCAAAAAGACCGGGCAAAAAAACAAAATGGGCGGAAAACGCATGCCCGGGATGGGGTTGGTCCACAGAATCACGGACGGCAATATACACGATCCTGCAACGGAATGCCAGCCGGATAATTGTTAAAGTATGGTTTGGATCATGGGGCCGCCGGGCCGGGTGGGAAGCTTGGGGTCACAGCGCCGGTCAAGTCCATGGATGCCGGCACACTCAGATACCCTTGGGTGCCATTTTCTTCATGCGGGGCAATTCCATGGAAAACATCTCGGCGGCGGGAGCCACAGACATCTGCACGCTTCCGGGAGGCCCTTCGGGGCCTGGTGCCCCGTCGTGTCCGGAGTGTCCCTGGGATCCCTGACGTCCGTTGGTTGCCGTGCAGTTGGTTCCGCCCTTGCCGTAGCCGCCGGACCCGCCACGACCTCCGCGACCGCCCAGTCCGCCGGGGCCACCGAGGCCACCGTCGCTGCGCACAAACACCCGGTTCTCGAGTTTCCGCACGGCGTTCTGGTCGATGAGAAGGTGGATTTCGCCGCCGGGGCCGCCGGGATATCCGGGGCCTCCATTTTCACCGTGACCGCCGTCACCGCCGTCGCCGCCCGCCTGGCAGTCGGAAGAGGCGTTGCTGCCATCGAGACCGCTGATGCCGTCACGGCCGTCGTAGCCGCTCCCGCCTCTCTGGCCCCGGGAAATGATGGTCACGGGGTGGTCGGGATCCTGGGAGATGTAGTAATGCGCCACGCCGTCGACGAGCACCTTGATGAGGACCGCGTCGTGATAATAGGGGGTGGAAAACGGCGTCGCCATGACGGTGAGGGTGGGTCCGCGTCCCCCGGGGCGTCCGGTGGGGGCGTGGGCCGGTTCGTACACGCGGGGGGTGGCGCTGTGGCAGGTGTATTCGGGGAACAGTCGCTGGCGGACTTCCTGGCTGCGCTCCTGGCGGCTTTTGGCGGTTCCCTGCACCCATCCGCGAAGGGTGATCCCGTTTCGCATGGTTTTCCAGGGATCGGGGTGGGGACGGAAGAGATATTTCTCGATGGCTACCCATTCGCCGGGTTGGGCGAAGAGCGCCACTGAGGAAGGAGAGAGCACGGAGTGCTTCTGTTTGCGACAACCGGTGTCGGAGCGCACGGAACTGCATTCGGTGCCGTCCTTGAGCATCGCCAGCATCTCCACCTGGAAAACCTCCCCGGGACAAAAACGGGTGAGGGAATCCGCACGGCGTACCTGCAGGGTCTTGACCTCGGCGGGGTCGATCTCCAGGCGTGTCGGGCGGCAGGCGGCCATTCCATGGAGCGCAAGAATGAGCGCAATGACGGGGAGCAGACGATAAAAGCGCAACAGTGGGCGAGGAAGGGGCGGGGACCCGGAACGGTGGCGGGGACCGGAACAACGGTGGGGGGACCCGGAACGGTGGGGGGGAAAATGCCGGTTCATGTGAATCTCCTGACGCCCCGGAGGGTCGTCGCTGTATCGTATACGTCCAGATACTGGCGAGCGGTCTGGTGCCACCCCAGATTCATGCGCATGGCCCGATCCTGCATGGCGGCAAAAGCCTGCGGGGAGCGGTGCCAGGTGTCCACCGCCCAGGCCACGGTGCCGCGAATGGCATCCGCGGTGAGATCCCAGAACTTGAATCCGGTGCCGGAGCCGGTTTCCGGATTGTAATTGTCCACGGTGTCGTCGAGACCGCCGGTGGCCCGCACGATGGGCAGCGTGCCGTAGCGCAGGCTGTACATCTGGTTCAGTCCGCAGGGTTCGTAGCGGCTGGGCATCAGGTACATGTCGCAGGCGGCTTCCACCCGGTGGGCGAGGCCGGTGTTGAATTCGATCAATCCGCGGTAGTTGTCGGGGAACTCTTCGTTGAGTCGGCGATAGTAGTCTTCGGCCCAGGATTCCCCGGAACCCACGATGACCATCTGCAGTGGCAGGGCGAGAAGTTGCGGCATGGATTCGGCCAGCACATCAATTCCCTTTTGCCAGGCGAAGCGGGTTACCAGTCCGATGAGCGGGATGTCTTCGCGTTCGGGAAGCCCCAGATCCCGCTGCAGGTGTTGTTTGCACTGACGTTTTCCCTCCGGGTGGTCCGCGGAGAAATGGGCGGGCAGGTGGGGGTCCGTTTCGGGGTCCCATTCCCGGTCGTCAATGCCGTTGAGGATACCGAACAGCACACCGGAGCGCTCCCGGAGGATGCCGTCGAGTCCTTCCCCGTGGGTGGGGGACTGGATCTCCCGGGCGTAGGCGGGACTCACCGTGGACAGGACGGTGCTGTGATAGAGACCGCCCTTGAGCAGGTTCAGTTCATCGTGGTATTCGAAGCCCAGGTGGGTGAAAAGATCCCAGGGCAGGCCGGTAACCACGAAATCCCCTTTGGGAAAACGCCCCTGGTAACCGAGATTGTGGATGGTGAATACGGATGCTGCCGCTCCGAGTTGCGTGTTGCGCTCCACCGTGTTGAGGTAGGCGGGGATGAGCGAGGTCTGCCAGTCGTTGGCGTGGATGACGTCCGGATACCAGCCCAGGGCGTGGCAGAGTTGGAGCGCACCACGGCTCAGCACGGTGAACCGCAGGCAGTTGTCCCAATAGGCGCCGGTGGCGGTCCCGTAGAGGCCGTCCCGATCGTAGAGGGCGTCGTGTTCGAGGAAGTACACCGGGACCGTGGAGCCCGGCAGAACTCCGGAGCGCACGCCGCACCAGCGTTCTCCCACGCCGGTGGGCACCCCCACACTCAGGGGCAGGCTTTCCAGGTTGGCCCTGGAAATCTGGCGGTACAGGGGCATGACCACGCGCACGTCATGGCCTAGTTCAGAAAGCACCCGGGGCAGTACCCCGAGCACATCACCAAGACCCCCGGACATCGCGAAGGGCCGGACTTCAGAGGAGACGAAGAGAATCTTTTTCATGACCGGCATTTTAGGGAAAATGCATTTTCTTTGCAACGAATGTTTGGAAATTCCGATAATAAGAACCATGAATTTCCTCTTCCTGAGCAATTGTCCCGCGTGTGACCGGAAAATCTACGACAACGGCGTGTTCTGCGAGGACTGCGCCATCCAGATATCGCCGTTGGTGCCGCCGTATTGCGATGCCTGCGGCATTCCGGTGGACAGCCCCGGCCGCTGTGGCCGGTGCCTGGTTTCACCGCCGCCGTATTCCTGCGCCTTCAGTTGTTTTCCCTATGAGGGACCTGTGGCGGCGGCCATCCGCCGGGCCAAGTATGGATCCACGCCGTGGATCTTCCCGCGGCTGGGAAAACTGCTGGCACCGTTGCTGGAAGCGGCCGGTCCCGGCTGGATCATTCCCGTGCCCACCTCCAGAAAGGCCTGGAACCAGCGAGGGTTTTCTCCGGTGGATCAACTGTGCCGGTCGGCGAGCCGGGAACTGGATCGCCGGATCCTTCCCGTGAAAAGAACGCTCCGGCGGGAGCAGGACGGTCCCGCCCAGGCGTCCCTGGATCTGGAGCAGCGCCGGAGCCTGAGCCGCCACACATTTTCGGGCAAACCCGTGAGCGGTCATCGGGTGATTCTTGTGGACGACGTGATCACCACCGGCGCCACGGTGGCCGCTGCTGCCGCCGCAATCCCGGATGCTTCGGAAATTGTGGTGGTTTCCCTTTGTCGAACGCTGTCTGCTGCCCCTTGACATTCCTCCCGTCAACGCCGATGATGATGGTCTGAAAGGGAAGGTGTCATCCATGAGAAAATTCCAGTTACTCGTTGTTTCATTTCTCGCCCTGATGGCCTTTGGCTGTCAGAAAGCCAATGTCCAGGTCTATTGCAGTGGCAC
The DNA here is from genome assembly GCA_964618145.1 of uncultured Kofleriaceae bacterium. Lineage (GTDB taxonomy): Bacteria > Myxococcota_A > Polyangia > HGW-17 > HGW-17 > HGW-17. Next base: position 296 of record CAZTZR010000037.1, on the reverse strand, counting down.
CCAGGAAGGGTTCAACTGCGAACTGGAACATGTGGACGGCAACGCCAAGGCCGAAGCCTGCTGGGAAATCGTGGTGGAATGCGAAAACAAGGAAGAAGTCCGTCACGCCGCCTGCCACTCTGTCGAACCCGGCAAGAAATCCAGCCTCCTGATCCCCTACGGTGAAGTCAAGGACGCCGACAAGTGTGACAAGGCCACCAAACTCAAGGTCGCCGACCTCAAGGTCAAACTCGCCAAGTAGCCTCACCGCCCCCATCCGCATCCACCCCCGCTAAACCCATCCGACCCCGCCCCGG
>CAZTZR010000036.1:0-34980 GCA_964618145.1 uncultured Kofleriaceae bacterium | reverse complement strand
GCAGTGTAGTCGGGTTTTTCATCTTTTTACTTCTAATCGGTGCCGGCAGACGGTGCCGGCGGCCGGTGGACGGTGGTTTCTTCGCAAGGCTTCGAAACAAGGTGGCCCTGCGGGCCGGATGTCTCTGTGGCCGAGTCCCGGGCCGCGGTCCTGCCTGGACGCCGGGTGTGTGCGGCTCGATGCCGGGCAGCCGGCCGTTGCTGGTACCGCGACCTGCACCGCATCGGCGGCATGATTTGGGGCCTCATGAAATCCATGGAGTAAACGACAACGCAAACGAACGACCCGCAAACCTTTTCCCCGGCGTCAGGGTTGACGCCTCAGTACACCGGCAACCGGCGCCCGTCACCGGCACCGGAGGAACTCTTTGTGGTGGTTTTTCGCCTGGAACCCCGAATGGTCTTCCCGTCAACGGCCACCTGTCCCGGAATCCCAAGGGCTTGAAACAACTCCTTGACCCATCCATGAAATACCATGCATCCGCAAACCGTGCCAAGTACCAAAATCGCTAATATGTCCGTAAATACGTGAAGCCTTCCCTGGCGACCCCGGGGGTCCTCAACTGCTCCCAAATGATCAACCAACGTGCCCGCAGCCAATAGTGATTTCGATACCAATTCGTCCACAGATTCCTGCTTTGTAAATGCCATTTCCAAACTCCACATGCTGCTCTGGACGCAGCATCAGGTTTCGATCACGGCTCTTTGTCAATCCTTTTTTCTTGCGATCACCCTGGGGTTTCATGCACAGACCCTTTACAAGAACACGGAAGATGTGTAGGGTTTTGCATGTCCGGATTTCCGTAGGGTTTTCATGGTGAATGCCCGGAATCTGCGGGGTGCCCATGAGCAGTCACATACCAGTATTGTTGTTGCACGGTTTCACATCCAGCCTGGATTGTGTGAAGAAGCCGGCAGATTTGCTGCGGGAGGCCGGATTTGATGTGGAAACTCCCATTCTGCGGGGCCACGGCACCCGATGGGAGGATCTGCGGGGGGTGACGGCTGCCGACTGGTTCGAGGACGCCCGAAAGGCACTTTTTGAATTGCATGAAAAGCATGGCTGTGCAGTGGCGGTGGTGGGACTGTCCATGGGTGGACTGGTGGCCCTGGACCTGGGAATCCATTATCCTGAAAAAATCCGCATTGTGGTTGCCGTGACGCCGGCGCTGGTGTTTTCCAATCCCGCCGCAGGGTTTTCCCCGTTTCTTGCAGGGGTGATTCCCTGGATGCCCTCGCCGAATGCCTATGAAGATCAGAACCTGAGAAAGCGGTTTGACCGGAACTATCCCAGGTTTCCCGTGAAAACCTTTGCGTCCCTGTTCATCTATTCCCGGGAGGTTCGCGCCCGGTTGCCCCGGCTCAAGGTGCCGGTGCATCTCATGCATTCCCTGCGGGACAGGGTGATTTCCCCCCGTTCCACGCGCATTGTGCTGGAAACTGCCGATTCCGCACGGAAATCGGTGTCCTGGTATTGCAAGAGCGGTCATGAGATGTTTCTGGATCTGGAATCCGATGCGGCTGCAGCCGAGGTGCGTGATTGCCTTCTGGGGCTGGAAGGCGAAGGCGCCGGATGAACTGGTTTGTCCTGGTCTTTTTCTGGCAATCCTGGATGGCTCAGCCCGCCACTCCCATTCGACCGCCCCGTCCTCCGGGATCGCGCTTTCACCCTCCCGCACAAATGAATGTGCAGCCGACACCACCCCGGAAAAACATGGCCGGTCGTCCCGCCGGAATCCCGCCCCAGTGGATTCGGTACTCCCTTCAGGACGGGAAACGTCTTCCCGATGCATTCACCCTGCGCAACCAGGTCAAGGCCGCCCTGCTGGACGGGGTGGACAAGTCCCTGCTGAAACAGGCAAAAAGGGCCAACGAACTGGACAACGACAGCCGGGACGGACAATTCCTGGAGTTGTACCTGAGGATTTTCCTGGAAAACAGGCCCGTAATGCATGAGCGACGCATGGAAGACTGGCGGTTGGGCTTTCTGCGTTTTTTCGAGGCGTTCAAGTACGGAGACATGGAACAGGCGCTGATTCTCTTCAACAACCTGAATTTGAACATGTATGATCGGTTCCATGTTTCCCTGATTCTGGGAAACCATCTGTTGCGTTACGGAATCCTTGAACAGGCATACACCTATTATCGGCGGGCGCTGCATATCCTGGAACACAACCACACACAGTTTTTCACCATGCGGGGACGGGACAAACGGGATTTCTTCAGGTACACGGTCCTGTCCATTGCAGAAATCCATTTCAAGCAGGGTCAGTACCACAAGGCATTCGGCTTTTTGTCCTGGCTGGGTACGGGAGATCTTCTGGAGGTGGTGGACCCGGTTCCATGCACCTGGCAGCAGATTCTGGACAGGAAATGCAGTCCGGCTCCTGCAGAAATGCTTTCTGACGGGTTCATCTGGTACCGTGGGGATCCAGAATCCCTGTCCTTCCACCTGGCCCTGGCAGAATGGGGTCAGGGCTGGGGGAAAGCGAATGCGGCTTTTGATGGTTTTCTGGCAAGGACTCCGGATTCCATCTGGGCCGATGCCGTGCGGACCTTTCTGGTCTGGCTGAAAAACAATCCGGCTCCATGATGTCCATGACACACAGTTGGTACAGGGCGCCCGAAGGCGCGTCAACGGCGTTTGCGGCATTGCGCCAAGTCCCGGCTTGCCGGCTGGTTGTGCTGGTAACCGCGGACGAGGCGCGTGCCCGGGAAAGTGCCCAGGCCTGCCGCCTGTTCCTGGGACAGGATGCCAGCCGGGTGGAATGGCTTCCGGGATCGGAAAGTCCCTACATGGAAGGGCTTTCCGATCCCGGAGTGCAACATGCACGGATGTCCCTGCTGGCCAGGCTGCATTTCGGGGAACCTCCGCGGGTACTGGTGGCTTCGGTGGCCGCACTGATGCGGCGTACCCTCCACCGGGCCGTGTTCGATGCCCTGAGTGTCCTGGTGGGTCCGCAGGTGCGCTTTGCCATCACGGAACTGGCCGGTCGGTTGGTGGATGCCGGTTACACCAGGGTGGAGGTGGTGGAGGATGAAGGCACCTTTGCCGTCCGGGGACAGGTGCTGGATGTATTTGTTCCCTCGCAGCCGTCCCCGGCCCGAATCACCTGGTTTGACGACGAGATCGAACACATCCACCTGTTTGATGCCCAGACGCAAAAGCGGTACCTGCCGGTTCCGGAACTGTTGCTGCATCCGGTTCATGAAGCCGTCCGGGGGGACCCGGACGGGTTGCGTGAACGATTGTACCGGGCTGCCGACCGGGCCGGTTTTCCTTCCACGAAAACCCGTTTCATCCTGGAACGCATGGAGGCAGGGGAAAGTTTCTTCGGAATGGAGATGCTCGCGCCCCTGTACCATGACGGTCTAGTGCCCCTGTCAGACTACTTTCCGGAGAAGTCCACGATCATCCTGGAGAACCCGGGACTGATCACGCATGAATGGGATGGCCACTTCGAACAGGAGCGGAACAGGTTCCAGGTCCGGCTGGCGGATCGCCAACTGGTGCTTCCTCCTGAAGAGCACCTTTGCACCCTGGAAGAACTTTGTCTGGATCGCTGGCCCGGGATCGGTACGTATCCCGAGGAACCGCTGGACCCCGGTGATGTCGACATGGGATGTACGTCCCACCATGTGTTGCCTGCAGGCCGGGATGCGGGTCTGGCACCGCTTCGGGAGCGGGTCAGGAAATGTCTCGAAACAGGGCAGCCGTTGGTGTTCGCCACCGTGGATGCTCCCGCACACTCCGCCATCGCCCGCATCCTGGGGGAGGATGGAATTCCCGTGCAGGTCCTGCCCCCCGAAGAGCCCCTTTCCTTTCCTTTGGTTTCCGGGGTCGTGCTCTTGCGGCGCGGTCATCTCGGGCGTGGTTTTGACTGTCCGGAGGTCAGTGTCTTCTCCGAGGAGGAATGGGTGGGTGTCAAGGCCGCAACTGCACCGCCGAAACGCTCTTCCTCCCGCCCGTCACTGGCTTCCGTGGAGGTTTTGAATGAGGGTGATGCCGTCGTGCATGCGGTGCATGGCGTGGGGATTTACCGAGGACTCTACCGCGAGAGTCCCGCCGGGATCCCCGGGGATTACCTGCTTCTGGAGTATGAGGGTGGAGACCGGTTGTATCTGCCGGCCCATCGCGTTTCCCTGCTTTCCAGATACAGGATTGCCGGGGAGGAAACGACCGTCAAACTGGACAAGCTTGGTGGCAAGACGTGGGCGGCAACCAAGAAGAAGGTTTCCCACCGGGTCCGGGATCTGGCGGAAAAACTGCTTATGGCGGCATCCGCCCGGGAGTCCCGGCCACCTTTGGACCTGTCCGGGGACGACGCAATGCTTCTGGAGTTTGAAGCCACGTTCCCCTACGAGGAAACCCAGGACCAGATCCGGGCGATCCATGATGTGACAAGGGATTTGCGTTCGGACAAGCCCATGGATCGTCTCATCTGCGGTGATGTGGGCTACGGAAAGACCGAGGTCGCCTTGCGTGCGGCATTCATGGCGGTGGCCGGCGGGCGGCAGGTGGCCCTTCTGGCTCCCACCACATTGCTGGTGGAGCAGCATGCCCGGACATTTTCCGAACGCATGGCCGGGTTTCCGGTGCGGGTGGCCTCCCTGTCACGGTTTACCAGTCCTGCGGCAAAAAAGGAAACCCTGGCCCAACTGGCCCTGGGCCGCGTGGACATTGTCATCGGGACGCACCGCCTGCTTTCCCGGGATGTTCATTTTTCAAATCTTGGCCTTCTTATTGTTGACGAGGAGCAGAAATTTGGTGTCGCCCAGAAGGAGCAATTCCGGTTCTGGAAGCCTGGCGTCGACGTGCTGACCCTTACGGCCACTCCCATTCCCAGAACGTTGCAGATGGGGCTGGTGGGTTTGCGGGACATTTCGATCATCCACACGCCGCCGCGGGATCGCCTGGCCGTGCGTTCCCTGGTGGCTCCCCTGGGCCGGGCCACGGTGGTCGATGCCATCCGGCGGGAACATGCCCGGGGAGGGCAGGTATTCGTGGTGGTTCCCCGTATTGGCCTGGAAAAAAGAACCGGGACTTCCCGCTCGGTGGATGACTGGGCGGTACTCATCCGGGAATGGGTGCCTGAAGTGCGGGTGGAAGCGGCCCATGGCAGGATGGAGCCCGCCCGGCTTGAGCGGATCATGCTCTCTTTTTTGCATGGTTCCGTCGATGTGCTGGTCAGTACCACCATTGTCGAAAGCGGCCTCGACATCTCCCGGGCGAACACCCTTCTGGTCATGGACAGCCACCTGTTCGGTCTTGCCCAGTTGTATCAATTGCGTGGCAGGGTGGGGAGGTCCAGCGTAAGGGCGTTCGCCTGTTTCTTCCTGCCGGAAAAGGCCACCGTCACTCCGGAAGCCCGCAGGCGTCTGGCTGCGCTGGTGAGGCATTCCAGCCTGGGATCCGGATTTGCCCTGGCTTCCGAAGACATGGAAATCCGCGGGGCCGGGGAGGTACTCGGTGCCAGACAGAGTGGAATGATGTCGCAGGTCGGGTTTGAAACCTACATGGAAATCGTGCAGCAGGTGGCAGCCGAATTGCGGGATGAACCGCTGCCAGTTCTGAATGATCCTGAACTGCACGTGGACATGCCTGCATATTTTTCGGAAGAAATGATACCGGAACCGGCTGAACGACTGATCTGGTACCGCAGGATGGCGCTGGCCGGGGATGTACAGGAACTCGAAGGTCTCAGGGAGGTCCTAACGGATCGGTACGGGATGCTGGAGCCGGAGGGGGAGACGTATTTTTCACTTATGGAAATCAAAATCCTTGCCCGTGCCATCAATGCCACGGGAATAGGGATCCAGGGCAGCCGGTTGACCGTGCATCTGGACCGCCATGCACGACTGGACCCGCTTCGGGTGGCTGAAAGGATCCAAACTTCTTTCCCGTTCACCTTTGCGGATTCCAACCGGATGACGGCTACACTGAAAGGTTGTGCCTCCAATGGGGAACGGCTTGCCATGTCCATGGAACACTTGCAAAAACTGTTATCCTGTGTTACCCACGAGTCGGAAAAATAACGAATGCATCTGCTTTTCGACTTTTTTCCGTGGATTGCAGCCTGATTGCTATGAAAGTCTGGATCACGAAGGAGATACATATGTTTAAAAAATTTTGGATTCTGACGCTCGTGTTGATGATGGGTGCGTGCGCTCCAAAGAAAAAGGACCGGCAATATTTTGTGGAAGCAGGTTCACCGGCCGAAAAAGCCAATCTGGAGCAGGGAAAACCCTACAAGGGAGTGGACGGCAAGGAATATGCTCCCGTGGCTTCCCTGGCCAGTGCGCCCAAGGCGGCCCCGGGTTTCGAGTCCCTGCGGGAGGCACAGAAACCCTATCAGAGTGCCGATGGCAAACATTTTTATTTCCCGCAAAAGGCTTTCATTGAAATGGGAATCACCCCTCCGAAGGATGCCCCTGCGGCCTCCGCCGAGTTGACCGAGGCGGAAAAGCAGGAAATTGTGGCAGAGGTGAACGGCATTTCCATCACCGTGGGGGAACTGCATGAGAAAATCAATGCGCGTCCTCCCGCATGGCGCCGGATGTATGCCACCGATGACAAGAAAGAAGAGTTCCTGAACACCAACATCATCCAGGAAATCCTGTTGTACGAGGCGGCCAAGGCAGCCCATATGGAAGAAGATCCCGTGGTGAAAGAAGCCGCCGAAAAACGCATGGTGGACATCCTGCGCCGGGACAAGATTGCCGAAATCCGCAAGAACCTCAGCATCACCGACGAGGACATGCAGAAATACTATGAAGACAACAAGGAACAGTTTGTCCAGCCCGAAGGGCTGATAGCCGCACACATCCTGGTCAAAACCAAGGCGGAAGCCGACCGGATTTACCGGGAGATCACTTCTGCGGAGGACAATGACGCGGTGCGAAGCAAACTGTGGCGGGAACTCGTGGAAAAGCATTCCATCGATGAACAGAGCAAGAGCCGCGGCGGCCTGCTGGGGGACGAGAAGCACCGCGCCGTGCTTCAGAATGACAAGAACTTTGAAAAACCCCTGGTGGACGCTCTCTGGAAACTCCAGAAGGACAACTCCGTCAGTCCTCCGGTGCAGACATCCAAAGGCTGGCACATTGTCCGCCGTTACAACCTGCGCAAAGCCATCAACATCAGTTTCGATCAGGCCAAGCAGCGCCTTTTGCGACTGGTGGAGCGGGAGGTCATCACCCGTGAATACCAAGCGTGGATTGATCAATTGAAAAAGGACAACAATGTGCAGGAATTTCCGGAGAATCTCAAGCATGTCCAGGTGGACATGACCGACGATACCCCGGAAAAGGACAGCCACCATGGGCATTCCCATTGATGTGGCATACAGGAGAGGATTCATTCCCGAGGTCCGGTCCATGGGGCCGGGCGGATTGCATCAAGGATACAGGTGACTCATGAAGACATCCCGACATATTGCAAAGGCTTGGTTTCTGGTTGCCGCCATCGGCATTTTGACCCTCGGTTTCGTTGTGCGCGCTGCCGAAAAGAGCACGCATGTGCATGCCGGACCGGAGAAGGTGGTGGATGAAGGGGACAAGGCACAACCGGTTGCCCGCATCGGGGAGCGGTTTCTCACGGTGGGGGAGATCGAGCGCCGCATCAACGCGCAGATACCCTTTGTCCGCAAGCGTTACGCCAATGAAGAGGAAATGAAGAAGTTTGTGGAAGCCACGGTGGACTTTGAAATCCTTGCCCTGGAAGCCCGCAAACTCGGCATTGACAAGAACCAGGAAGTGGTGGATGCCGCCAAGCGGGTCATGATTCACCGTCAACGCCAGTTGATCATAGAAACCCGGGTCAGTCTGGAGCAGATCACGGATGACGAGGTTAACGCCTACTACGAAAAACACCTTGTGGAGTTCCAGCGCCCCGAGCGTCGCAGAGTGGGCATCATCGTGGTGGCGGACGAGGCCAAGGCAAAACAACTTCGTGCCGAAGTGGACAAAAACAGCGGCGATCTCCGTGCCTTCCAGCAACTGGTCAAAGACAACAGCATTGACGAGGACACCAAGAGCCGCGGGGGTCTTCTTCCGTTCTTCGAAAAGGAAGGTTCCACCATCGAAAAATCCATTGTGGACGCCACCTTCGGTATGACAAAGGCAGGAGATGTGGCAGGTCCAGTCAAGGTGGACAAGGGTTTCGCGATTTTGCGCCTCTCCGGCATCAGCCCGGCGGTGGACAAGAAGGTGGCCGAGGTGTCCGACCAACTGAAGCGCCGCATTCTGACCGACCGGCAGCAGAAGGAATTCCAGCGCTATCTGGAGGAACTTCGGGCCAAGGCCAATATCCGCATCAACCGTGAAAAACTGGCACTGGTCAAGGTGGACACCTCTGCAGGACATGGACCGGGAGGGGATTTCCATCAGCCCGGTGGCCCCCAGGGCATGCCCCCGCGGGTGATGCCGCCCCAGATGCCCGGAGGGCCGAAAATGAGACCGGCGGTTCCGGGGCCGCACGGTCATGACCACGGTCCCGCAGGGCGGGGTCCAGCCGTTCCGGGCCCGGCCCCGGCTCCGGGTCCGCAACCCCAGTAAGGAAACCTTTCCGTCATGAATTTCCTTTTTGCCCTGCTTCTGGTTTCTTCTCCTGCCAGACCACGGATTATCGAAGGGGTTGCCGTGGTGGTAGGTTCACAGATCATTCTGGCAAGCGATATAAGCCAGAAAATGCAACCCCATCTCCCGCAGGTCTGCCAGGTGCCCTCCAGGGAAGAGCAGGCACGCCTGCTGGAGGATCTCTGGCGGGGGGCCATGGAGGACGAAATCAGCAATGTCCTCATGGAACTGGAGGCACAAAAGCACAATGTCTACATTGATGCCTCCGAGATCAATGCTACCGTGGAATTGATCATTTCCCAGAACCCGAACATGGAAAGCATCGCGGATCTGCAAGAGAGGCTCGCAGCCCAGAATTATCCATTTCTGCTCTGGCGCAAGGATTTGCGACGGCAACTTCTGCGGCAACGACTCATGCACGAGGTGGTCAAACTGCATGTCAGCGTCGAGGAACAGGCCATTCGCAGTTACTACCAGCAGAAACTCCGGGAAATCAACGCCGAGGAAAAGGTAACGGTGCGTGAGTTGTTCATTCCCGGAAAGGAAGCCGATACCGGCACCCTTGCCACCATTGACAAGGCCATCGCTGCCCGTACCCCGTTTGTGGACCTGGTGGAAAAGTACAGCCGGGCCAGAAGCGTGGCCCTGGATGGCATGCACGAGGATGTTGTTCCCGGATCCTATCCACCGGCTGTGGATCGACTTTTGTTTCCCTCCTCCGGCAAGGCTCCGGAGGCAGGAGTCATTCTCGGACCCGTAAAGACTCCTGCCGGTGTCTGGTATCTGGAGGTTCTGGAACGGGTGGAAGCCGGGTATCTTCCCTACGAGCAGGTCCGGGAAAAAATGAAGGAAGAACTCTCCGCGCGTTTGCTGCAGCAAAAAGGGACCGAGTGGATCCGGGCCCTGCAGGACCGCTATCTGGTGGATCGCCAGATGGTCAAGCCGCCCCGCAACGACTATTGTCGCCGGGGGACTTGAATATTCTTTTATACGAATTATAGTCGGGTGTCCGGATTCATTCGGGGGGCAAGGCCCCAAGGAGTTTCATCATGGCCATGTTGAAATCAGTACGCGGAGACAGACTTGCAGACGGCGTATCCTCGCTGGACATCAGCGAGAGGGGGGCATTCATCGCCCGGGTGTACAATTACCTGTTCGGCGCCGTTGCGCTCATGGTGGTGGCCGGCTTCATTTCCTACCGGGTTTTTGAGTTGCCCATTTCCAGGGGAATGTTCTACGGCCTCATGTTCGCCCCCCTCGGCGTACTTCTGGTGGGAATGCTCACCAGCCGGGTCAAGGGATTGAACCTGGTTTTGTTTGCCGTTTATGCGGGGTTGCAGGGGCTTTTCCTGGGTTTGCTTGCCAAGGCCTATGTGGCGGCGGGACTGGGCAGCATCTTCGCCCAGGCAGCGGTCCTTTCCCTTCTGGTGTTTGGCGGATTGACCGCCTTTGTCCACATCACCAAGAAGGATTTCAGTTTTCTGCGTGGATTTTTATTTGTAGCCCTCCTTTTGCTCATCGGTGCCGGAATCGTGGGCTTCTTCATGAAGTCCTCCGTATACCATCTGGGACTTGCCGTGGGGGGTACCGCGATTTTTTCCATGTATATACTGTATGATACATCCCAGGTGATTCACCGCATCCACGAGGACGAGGTGGTCACGGCGGCATGGATGCTGTTCATCGACCTGATTGGATTGTTCATGTACCTGCTGAGCCTGCTGACCCAGTTGAGCGGCCGGGACTGATCGGGTCCGGTGGTTTTTTGCCGGCCCGATTCCGGCCGGCAGTTCCCGTCTGGAGGACGCCATGCGAAAACCGGTATTTTGCGGGTCATCAGCGATCCGGATTGTAGCCTTTGGCTTGTTGTTCCTGATTCCCGGGGTGACGGGGTGTGTCACCAAGGGAAAGTATGAGGAACAGGTGACGCGATATAAAAAACTCAGGATGGAACACACCGCCTTGGAGCAGACCAGAGAGAGCCTCAAAAAGGAGCTGGATCTCAAAAGTGCGGACAACAAGCGCCTGGGGGGGGAAAATTCCCGTCTCGGAACCGAACTGTCCGAGTGGAAGCAGAAACACGAACGGGTGGCCGGGGAAGCCGGACACCTCAAGGACCAACTGGAAGCCACCCGCGAGGAACTGGAAATCCTCCGCAAGGCCCGGGAAGAAGCCGAAGAACGGGTGCGCACGCTCAGGCAACTTGAAGAGCGTTTCCGCAAGATGATCCAGGCGGGGGATCTGGAGGTTGTCAACTTCAACGGCCGACTGATCATCAAGTTGACCGCCAATATCCTGTTCGATCCAGGCAAGGCCAAGGTGCGTCCCGAAGGTGTGACCGCGCTTCGGGACATCGCCTCGGTGCTGGCCCAGTTCAAGGGGCGGCACTTCCAGGTGGCCGGACACACGGACGATGATCCGATTCGCCGTTCCGTGCACAAGGACAACTGGGAGTTGTCCGCCGTACGGGCGGTGCATGTGGTGCGGACCCTGCAGGAAGCCGGGGTGCCCCCGAAAATGCTATCAGCGGCGGGTTACTCCGAGTTTCAGCCCATGAAACCGAATGATTCGGAAGAAAACAAGAAATTCAACCGACGGATTGAAATCACCATCATCCCGGATATTCCCAATCTGTAACCCGGACGAATCCCATGTCGAAACGAGATTATTACGAAGTCCTTGGAGTGGGGCGCGATGCCTCGGCGGACGAAATCAAGAAGGCTTACAGGAAACTGGCCACCATGTATCATCCGGATCGCAATCCGGGGGATTCCCAGGCCGAGGAGAAGTTCAAGGAGGCGGCCGAAGCCTATTCCGTACTGAGCGATCCAGAAAAGCGTTCCGCTTTTGACCGGTTCGGATTCCAGGCTCCCGGGGGAAATCCGTTTCAGGGATTTTCCAGCATGGACGACATCTTTTCCAGTTTCGGAGATCTTTTCGGCGACCTGTTCGGCGGGGGTTCCCGAATGCGGCGCAAGGGAGAGGACATTGTCAACAGTTTGAACCTGTCCTTTCATGAAGCCCTTTTCGGTGCACAAAAAAGCGTGTCCGTGTCCCGGTGGGTCGAATGTGTCACATGTTCGGGTTCCGGAGCGAAGGAGGGGACCTCCCGGGAGGTATGCGAAACCTGCAAGGGGCAGGGACAGGTCGCCTTGCGCCAGGGCTTTTTCATGTTTGCTCAGACATGCCCCGCCTGCAAGGGTGAAGGGTCGGTGGTCAGGCACAAATGTCCGGACTGTCGCGGAAAGGGCAAAGTGCAGAAGAAGGAGTCCCTCAAGGTGACCATTCCGGCCGGGATTGACACCGGCCGCACCATCCGTCTGACCGGAAAGGGCCAGCCTGCTCCGGAAAACGGGGTGCCCGGTGATTTGTACATTACCGTGGAGGTGAAGGAACATCCGGAATTCCAGCGCGATGGAGTGGATTTGCATACGGTGGTCATCCTGTCTTTCCCGCAGGCTGCACTGGGTACACAGTTGGAACTCCAGGTTCCGGACCCGGACGGGGAGAAGACGGTTCCCCTGACCGTTCCCCCGGGCACCCAGCCCCATGCTGTTCTCGCCTTGCCCGGATGCGGTGTTCCCCATATGGATGGAAGCCAACAGGGTGCCTCCCGGCGGGGTGAATTGCATGTGCACGTGCGGGTACAGGTTCCCGAAAGCCTCACCCAGGAGGAGGAATCCCTCATCCGTCAACTTGCGGAACTCCAGGGCCACCCGGTGGCGTCGAAAAAAGGACTGTTTTCCAAAATATTCGGTTCGGACAACTGAAACGGCCCCTTCTGTATCCCCTCCTGCAGGGGTGCCGTGACGGACGCCGAATTTTTTTCCATAAAAGGTCTTTTTTCATCCAAAAAAGTCGGAAAAAAAACGAGAAAGTGCTATACTGGCACAGCTGTTTGGGAAAGTTGAGGTCTTGCATTGAAGCGAGAACCGGAAAACAATCAGGCGCCTGAAGACAAATCCCCCGGAACCGTGATGACACGGCGTCGGAAATGCACAGTTGTGAAGGTATTTTCATGAACGACAACAACAAGGATCCCAAGAACGCCGGCAAGTTCAAGAAAACGATCATGGGCGTTTCCCCCATCGGTGGACCACCCCCGTTGCCGAATCCGGCGCCCCTCCACGACATGGAAACCCAGATGCAGTCCTCCCAGAACTCTGAGGAGCAGGAAACCGCTGCCATGGGCGGTGAAGTCGAGGACAACTGGGTCATTTCCTTCAACCAGGACGGGTCGCACAGCGAGAGCAAGGTGTCCGCCAGCCAGTCGGGCATTTCCGACAGCCGCATCGGACAGCGGGTCATCGACGGAGGGAAGCAGAAGTTCGGTTCGGTGACACCCGGGGCCACCGAGCCCGGTTTCCCTCAGGGTGAAGATGTGTTCACCCCCGGAACCATGGTGTACAAGTATGAAATCATCAAACTCCTCGGGCGCGGCGGCATGGGCGCCGTGTATGTGGCCCACGACACCAAGTTGGGCCGCAAGGTGGCCATCAAGTTCCTGAACCGCAAAATCAGCGGAAAGACCAAATTCCGCCAGCGCTTCATGATCGAGGCGCAGGCGACCGCAAAACTCAACCATGAAAACGTCGTCACCATTTACGATGTGGGTGAGTTCCAGGGCAGTTCCTATCTGGTGCTCGAGTATCTCGAAGGGGGTCCGCTCACCAAGATCATCAAGGGCCGCAAACTGCCTGTTTCCCAGATGCTCCACTACATGATTCCGGTGGCCAAGGCACTGGGGGCAGCCCATTCCAAGGGCATCATCCACCGCGACCTCAAGCCGGACAACATCTACGTCATGAAGGATGGCGGCGTGAAGGTGCTTGACTTCGGTCTGGCCAAGATGATCGACACCGCCGATGACGCACCCGGCATCGACAAGGCCGCACTGGCCAGGGAACTGGCCGCAGACGGCGGCCAGGGGCTTACCAAGGCCGGGGCCATCATGGGAACCTACGCCTACATGTCCCCCGAGCAGTGGGGTGTGGCGAAGGTTGACCTCCAGAGTGACATCTTCGCCCTCGGTGTCATCATGTTCGAGATGCTCACCAACGAGCATCCCACCGGCACCCGGGCCGCGCAGGCACTGGCCGATGCCGCCGGCAGCCTGGACATTGCCTATCGTTCCGTCCGGGATGTGGACCCGACCATTCCCCAGGAGATTGCGGAAGTCATCGCCAAGTGCCTGGCCAAGCGCAAGCAGTACAGGTATCCGGACGTCAACGAACTGATCCGCGAAATGGAACAGGCGGACCCCAACCAGAATGTGGGTCGCCGCCTGACGGAAACCGATACGCCCTACCCGGGACTGTCCGCATTCCAGGAGCGTGATGCCGACAAGTTCTTCGGCCGTGACATGGAGACTTCGCGCTTCATCGCCAAGATGAAGGACAACGCCCTGCTGGCGGTCATCGGCCCATCGGGTGCGGGAAAGAGTTCCTTCATCCGGGCCGGGGTGATTCCGGCCATCAAGCGCCAGGGACGCAAACCCTGGGACATGGTGGTCATGCGTCCCGGCAGGGATCCCTTCTCGGCATTGGCCAATGCACTTTTGCGGGGGGGCGGGTCATCCCAGATGAACCTGCAGTCCGCCAAGGAAGAGCAGTTGCTGGCGAAGAAACTGCAGAAGGAACCGGGCCAACTGGGGACACTGCTGCGTGCCCGGGCGCGGTCCACCGGCCACCCGGTCATGCTCTTCGTCGACCAGTTCGAGGAAACCTTCACCCTGGTGCACACCGATGAAGCAGCGCTGTTCACCACCGCCCTTTCGGGGGCAGGGGAGGATCCGGAGATCCCCGTGCGGGTGGTGCTGGCAATGCGTTCGGACTTCCTCGACCGCGTGGCGGAGTTTCCCGAACTCATGGAGAAGGTCACCCGGGATGTCACCATTTTGCAGGCGCCCAACTCCCAGGGACTTCATGACGCCATCGTGCGTCCGGCGCAGTTGATCGGGTACAGTTTCGAAGATCCCCACATGGTGGACGAGATGGTCAACTCCCTGCGGGACGAACCCGCGGCATTGCCGCTTTTGCAGTTCACGGCGTCCAAATTGTGGGAGAACCGCGACAAGACACGCAAACTGCTGAGCCGCCGCATCTATGACGAGATGGGGGGTGTAGGTGGTGCGCTGGCCCGGCATGCGGACTCGATTCTCTCCGGCATGACCACCCAGGACCAGACGGCGGTCAAGCGGCTGTTTCAGCGGCTGGTCACCTCTGATGGCACCCGTGCGGTCATCACTGTTTCGGAGATCCGGGCCATCATGGGCCAGGAAGTTGCCGCACGGATCCTGAAAACCCTCGCCCTGGCCCGTCTGCTCACGGTGTCCAACATCGGCGAGCACGGCGAGGATGCCCAGGTCGAGATCGTGCATGAATCCCTGATCTCCCGGTGGCAGACCCTGAAAAGATGGCTCGAAGAGGACAACGAAAACGCAGCCATGCTTCAGCAGTTGCGGGATGCCTCGAAACAGTGGGATCTGCGCAATCGGCCCAACGGTCTTCTGTGGTCCGGTGATGCACTGGATGAAGCACGCCTCTGGCTCAAACGATACCAGGGCGGCCTGACAGACCTGGAACGGTTGTTTCTGGACAGCGCTTTCAGGTTGTCCGAACGTTCAGCCCGACGCAAGAAATACCTGATTGCGACCGCCATCATTTTGATGGCCATGGTTACGGTGGGCGCGGTGGGTGCGCTGTTCATGATCCGTGGGGCAGAGCAGAAGGCACGCCAGCAGGCCGAAGTGGCCCGTACCGAGGCGGATCGTGCCGCTGCAGCCGAGCAGGAGGTCAAAAAGAAGATGGTGCTGCTGGCCGAGGAAACCGATCGCGCGCGTTCTGCAGAAAATCTGGCCAGTTCCCGGCTCAAGGAGACGGAAAAGGCCCGCGATCAGGAGCGGGCGGCCCAGGCAAAGGTTGAAGAATCGAACAAAGCCCTCGTGGTGGCGCTGGAGGATGCCAAGGCAGCCCAGCGGCGTGCGGAGGAAGCCACCCGGCGGGCCCAGGCGGCGGCAGTGCAGGTCAAGCGCAGCGCGGAACTCGAGCGCAACGCCCGTCTGGCAGCCGACGAGGCCAGGCAGAAACTCTCGGTATTGCTCGAGCGTGAGCGTGAGACGGTCCGCAGGCTTCAGGCCCTGCGTTCCCGCATCATCCAGACGCTGCCCGAGAGGTAAGCCGAATGGTGTGACAGTTTTTTCGTGAACGGCAGGAACCCTGCGTTTCACGTGCTATACTTCTGAAGGATACGGTGCCCGATGCACGCGAGATTGACATTTTTCCTAGGTTGTATCTGCTTTTTTGCCCTGATTCAATCGGTTGCGGCACAAGAACCCCTGGATCTTGAAGAATCCAAGCCCGCAGTGACTGCCCAGGGTGTCACTGTCGTGACCCAGAGCATAGTGTTGCCTACCCAGAGCATGAATTACGAGGATGTGACGCCCAAGGCCGAAGCGGAAAAGGCCCGTGGGATGTTCGTCGAAGCCAACGCCAAATTCGAGGACAGGCAACTGGTTGAGGCACTGGAACTGTACCAGCAGGCCTATGCCCTCTGGCCGCATCCCCGCATTGTTTTCAACATGGGGGTGACGTTGTCCATGATGAGCCGGCCGCTGGAAGCCGCCAACATGTTCAAGATCGTGCTGGAATACGGACCTCAGCCGGTGGAGGAACACCGATACAAGGAAGCCCAGGAAAAATATCTGGAACTCATGGGAACGCTGAGCGTGTTGACCGTCAAATGTACCCAGGAAGACACGAAAGTCTACATCGACGGTGCACTCCTGGCGGTCTGCCCGTTCCAGAAGAGTGTCACCCTCACATCGGGACGTCACCTGTTTACCGCAAACCAGGATGGATTCATTCCGGTGAGCGAAGACATCTTCCTGCCCCCCGGCGTGGTGGCCGAAAAATCCGTGGAACTGCGCCGGTTCGAACAGGTGGTCCGGTTCAAGCAGGTGGAACGCTATTCCATGCGCTGGCCGGTGGCCACCACCGTGGCTGCAGCCGTACTCATGGGAGCCGGTGGCTACATGCTGTATTCGGGACGAGCCCAAATCGATGATTTGAATGATGAAATCAACGACATCGTTTCCCGCGAGGGCAGCAGGCCATTTGATTTTGATCTCAGCCGGCAGGACAAGCCGGTCATGATGCAGAATGTCGGTTCCGGACTTCTCAGCGTGGGTGTCACCTCCCTGGTGACGGCTGCGGTACTGTTTGTCATGCAGAAAAAGACCGTTACCGAAACGGTGACGCCGGGCGCGGATTCCCGGAAAAGCAATGCAAAGGTCAAATAACTTTTGTCCTACAGGTGCGCCATGAAACTTACGACCTCACTTCTGTTCGCCACACTGCTTTTTTCTTCCGGGATGTTCGGTTGCGCGAAGAAACTGGAGCTGACCCCTTGCGGGGACGGCTTTTGCAAGGAAGGCATGCGGTGTGACATCCGTCCCGACGGAACGCCCTTTTGCACCAATGCCGGCTGTGGCAACGGGGTAATCGAGCGGGGCGAGGAATGTGACCTGGGTAGCGCCAACAGCAACGCACCGGGGGCCGTCTGCCGTACCAACTGCTTGTTGAGGGACTGCGGAGACGGGATCCTGGATCCCGGTGAGGAATGCGATGATGGGGAGGACAACTCCAATACATTGCCCAATGCTTGCAGGCAGGTTGATAATCCAGCCTATGTCAATCCGGACGAAACCCCCGACATTCCCAGATACCTTTGTTTCAGCCCGTTCTGTGGAGACGGGGTGCAGGATGCCAATGAAGAATGTGATGACGGAAACGACATTGATGATGACGAGTGCACCAATCTGTGCCGGATTGCCATTTGCGGGGACGGCGACATCAACGTCAGTTCCATTGGCGGCGCGGATCCGGTGCGAGAAGAATGCGACAACGGTTCTGCAAACGCCAACGAGCCGGATGCCTGTCGTCTGAACTGCCTTCTGCCGTTCTGTGGGGATGACATCGAAGACAGCGATGAGGAATGTGATGACGGCGAAGCCTTGAATACCTGGGATCCGAATCATTGCCGCCCGGATTGTTCGCTGCCATTTTGCGGCGACAATGTTCGTGACAATCTGTACGGGGAGGAATGCGACGACGGGGACAACCGGTGGGAGCCCAATGTCTGCCGTACCGATTGCATCGCCCCCCGCTGTGGTGATGGTCTGGTGGATGACGCGGCCGAGTGGGGTTCCGAGGAATGCGACGACGGCAACACCACCCCCGGGGACGGGTGCAACCAGTTCTGCAAGGTTGAAACTGGGTGGGCCTGTGACGACAACATGCCCTCCAATTGCTTCGAAGGATGTGGTGACGGCATTGTGGTCGGTGTGGAGCAGTGTGATGACGGCAACATGATCAGCGGTGATGGCTGTTCCGCCACCTGTCGGTTGGAGACGGGCTGGAATTGTGACAACAACCCCGCACCCTGCACCCCCATCTGCGGCGATGGTCTGCGTGTCGGACCGGAAACACAGCCCTCCCGTTGCGATGATGGCAACACAAACGGTAACGATGGCTGCTCCTCCCAGTGCTTTGTGGAATCCGGCTGGACCTGTACCGGAACACCTTCCGTGTGCACGCCCATCTGTGGCGACGGCACCATTCTCGGGGGAGAAACCTGTGATGATGGCAACACCAACCCCAACGATGGTTGTTCCGCTTCCTGTCAGGTGGAGACCGGCTGGACCTGCTCGGGCAGTCCCTCGGTGTGTACCCCCATCTGCGGTGACGGACTGCTGCGTGGATTTGAGACCAATCCAGGACGTTGTGATGACGGCAACAACACCAGCGGAGACGGTTGTTCCTCCACCTGCCATGTGGAAACAGGATGGTCATGTTCCGGACAACCGTCCGTATGTGCTCCCATCTGTGGCGATGGCTTGCGCGTTGGCGCGGAAACCGGATCAGGGCGGTGTGACGACGGGAATGTCACACCGAATGATGGTTGTTCCGCCACCTGCAATATCGAAGTGGGCTGGAGTTGCTCCGGAACGCCATCGTATTGCTGGGCCATCTGCGGGGATGGACGCATAGTGGGTGGTGAGCAGTGTGATGATGGCAATGCCTCCGGCGGCGATGGTTGTTCCTCCACCTGCCAGATCGAGCCCGGGTGGAGTTGTTCGGGAACACCATCGGTCTGCACGGCCTCCTGTGGTGACGGGGTCATTCTTGGCAGTGAACAGTGCGATGACGGGAACACCCTGGCCGGGGACGGCTGTTCTCCCACCTGCCAGATCGAACCACACTGGAGTTGTTCGGGGGCACCATCGGTCTGCACCACCCCTTGTGGTGACGGACACCGGCGCGGCACCGAACAGTGCGATGACGGCAACAACATCTCCGGAGACGGTTGCTCCTTCGATTGCCGGGTGGAAACAGGCTGGAACTGTGTGGGTACCGATCCCACGGTGTGCCAGCCCATCTGTGGTGATGGCATCCGGGTGGGTTTCGAAACCAATCCGGGACGATGTGATGATGGCAACATCTTTGCAGGGGATGGTTGTTCCCCAACCTGTCACGTGGAAACCGGATGGAATTGTCTGGGGACGCCCTCCGCCTGCAACCCCATCTGTGGTGACGGCTTGATTCGTGGAGGGGAAACCTGTGATGACAACAACACCACATCCGGAGATGGCTGTTCTTCCATCTGTTCGGTGGAACCGGGTTGGTCCTGTGATGGTGCCGAACCCACCGTTTGTACCTCGGTCTGTGGCGACGGACTGATTGTCGGACCGGAAGGTTGCGATGATCTCAACACCACTCCCGGGGACGGCTGTTCCACCACCTGCCAGGTGGAACTCGGCTGGACCTGCGTCGGACAGCCTTCGGTCTGTCATACCACCTGTGGTGACGGGGTCATGCGGGGTACTGAAGCCTGTGATGACGGCAATCTGGTGAATGGAGACGGCTGTTCTTCCACCTGCACGGTGGAAACGGGCTGGAGTTGCGTGGGGGACAATCCCACGGTGTGTACTCCCATCTGCGGTGACGGACTCATTCGCGGATCGGAACAATGTGATGATCTCAACACCACTCCCGGGGACGGCTGTTCCTCCACCTGCCAGGTGGAGATCGGATGGACCTGCTCGGGGGCACCGTCGGTCTGCAATACCACCTGTGGTGACGGCCACCAGCGGGGTGCCGAAGTATGCGATGACGGCAACAACGTTTCCGGGGATGGCTGTTCGGCGGACTGCCTGACCATTGAACCGGGCTGGAGCTGTGTGGGAACCGATCCCACTGTGTGCACGGCCTCCTGCGGTGACGGTCAGATCGTAGGCAGTGAACAGTGTGATGATGGCAATCTGAACAACGGTGACGGTTGCTCGGCCACCTGCCAGGTGGAAACCGGCTGGACCTGTTCGGGTACACCGTCCATTTGTGATCCCATCTGTGGCGACAACCTGATCCGGGGAATCGAGCAGTGCGATGATGGCAACAATGACAATGGAGACGGCTGCTCTTCCGCCTGTGTGGTGGAAACCGGCTGGTCCTGCACGGGAGAGCCTTCTTCCTGCAACCCCGTCTGCGGCGACGGCCTGATTCGCGGGGGTGAACAATGTGACGACAACAACAGCACTGGCGGTGATGGTTGTTCGGCCACCTGTACCGTGGAAGAACACTGGACCTGCATGAATGAGCCTTCGGTTTGCACGACCCCCTGTGGGGATGGTCATGTCAGGGGCACTGAAGCCTGTGATGACGGCAATTTAGCTCCCAACGATGGCTGTTCGCCCACCTGCACGGTGGAAACCGGCTGGAGTTGCGTGGGAACCGATCCCTCGGTCTGTACCGAGTCATGCGGGGACGGCTTGCTGGTGGGTACCGAAATGGATGCGGGTCGCTGTGATGATGGCAACAATCTTGACGGTGACGGCTGTTCTGCCACGTGTACGGTGGAATTCGGCTATGAGTGCATCAACGAACCGTCCATGTGCAATCCCGTCTGCGGGGACAACCACGCAGTGGGTTCCGAGGTCTGCGATGGCACCGACCTGAACGGGTTGCTGGACTGCACCGATCTGGGCTATGCGGATCCCGGAGTACTGGGCTGTCAGGGCGACTGCTCCGATTACAACACTTCCAATTGCAATCCTGTGTGCGGCAACGGGGTCATCGAGCCGGGTGAAACCTGCGATGACAGCAACACCGACAATGGCGATGGTTGCTCGTCCGTTTGTCAAATCGAAACCGGCTGGTCCTGCAGTGGTGTTCCTTCCATCTGTGCTCCCGTCTGTGGTGATGATTATGCGGTGCCCGGTCACGAAACCTGTGACGGCACGGATCTGGGCGGCACGGACTGCACCGACTACGGATTCGAGAATCCCAATGGTCTGGTCTGTCTGACCACCTGTGACGGTTATGATGCCAGTGGTTGCGCGGTATCCTGCGGTAACGTGGTCGAGTCAGGTGAAGCCTGCGACGACGGCAACCTCATTGACGGAGACGGGTGTTCGGCCTCCTGTGCCATCGAAGACTACTGGACCTGCACGGCACCTCTGGGAGGCACTTCCGTGTGCAGTTGTCTGGAGCATCAGGCATGTCCCATTGGGCAACAGTGTCACAGCGACTCCTGTGTCGGGGTCGATGGTGACAACTGCACCACTCCATTCGGCGCTGTACCCGTCTCGAACGGACACTCCGCGGTGTATGACAACACCAACCTGGAACGTTCCATCACGAAATACATCGTCAGTGGATTGGAATATGATGCCGGCGGTCCGGACATGTTCTTCCAGGTGACGATAGGTAACGGCAATCATTTGATTGTCGAGGTGGAACCGCTGGATCCGTTGCTGGATCTGTCCATTGCACTGGTCCAGGCATGTCCGACCTCCAATGAAATTGTTCCCTTGCGTTACGTCAACCGCAACGCCGAAGGTGCGTTCGAACAACTGCATTATCGCAGCACCAACAATAACCCCTTCCGGATCATTGTCCAGGGGGTGACGGCGCTGGACGAGGGGGCATTCCGCCTGAACGTGTACACAGGATCGATCAGCAACCTGGATCAGAACAAGAACATCCTGATTTCCGAGTTCATGGCCAATCCCGTTTCCGGAAATGACGGTTATCTGGAGTGGCTCGAGATTACCAACGTTCATGCCACGCAGCATTTCAACCTCAACGGGGCCAGAATACGCATCGGCGGCACGGATTACACCATCAACGAGGATGTGTTCCTGCGCTATGGCCACCGTCTTCTGTTTGCGGGAAGTACGAGCCGTGATCTCAATGGCGGTCTCGACCGGGTGGTGTGGGGATGGAATGCCACCAACATCATGAATGATACGGAGGACGATACCTTTGGCATCCGGACTTCCGGTGGTCAGGCCATTGACAATTGCTTCTATGAAGCCACGTGGGGAATCCTGGAGGGATGCTCCCACTCCCTGGCTCCGGGAAGTCACACCCGTGCCGGCAACAACGATCCGGCCAACTGGTGCACGAAGTGTGATGCTGCGGGAATGACCCCCGGTTTGCCCAACAACGAATGTCCATAGGTCCCTTTGGAACCATTGTTTCATGATGTCCTTTCTGGTTCCGGTGTTCTGCGGGATTCTTGCAACCGGGGACTATGATCCCGTTTCCACCCGATGGAACGGCCTGTCCGGGGTTGTTCAGATGGCCCTGGAAGTCAAGGTCGACCTGGAATTTCCAGCGGTCCTGGACTGGCAGGAACATCGGGCGGATTCCCACGCACTTTTCTTTCTAAGTCCAAACCGGCCGATTCCTGCTCCGAAGTTGTGGGCCTTTTTGCACGGAGGCGGACATGTGGTTCTGGCAGATGATTTTCGGGAGGGAATTCCGGTTTTTCTGGAACTCGGACTGGTGCCCATGGACGAAACGGAACGTTTCGATCAGGCGGTCCCGGTGGTTCCGGAGCATCCACTGACCCTGGGGCTTGTCAGGTTGGTGACCAACCATGCGGTATCGTTCAACCCGGTACAAACGCCCCTGTGGGCGTTTCCGGGAAGTACACGGGCCCTGGTGTTCGAAGCAGCCATCGGGGAGGGCAGGTTGATTCTGATCTCGGATCCGAGCCTGTTCATCAACGACATGCTGCATCAGGGGGATAACCGCAGTTTTGCAATGCGTTTGCTTCAACGGTTGGGGGCAGGCAAAAAAACCGTTCTCGTCCTGACGGACTTTGATGAACGCCACTGGCCACCCGGATCCGAAAACACCGGCCCGAAGTCATCCGGTTTTCGGGAAACCCTCCGGGAACTTTCAGAATCCGTGCAGACGGCAGCACTGGAGAACCGGATGGGA
Source organism: uncultured Kofleriaceae bacterium (assembly GCA_964618145.1). Classification (GTDB taxonomy): domain Bacteria; phylum Myxococcota_A; class Polyangia; order HGW-17; family HGW-17; genus HGW-17. Next base: position 12,116 of record CAZTZR010000036.1, on the reverse strand, counting down.
GCCAGGGTGCTATCCGTTCTTTTGCTGGCTCCATTCCTGTATGCCATGCTCTGGTTTTTTTCCCGGGTTCCTCCCCGGCCCCGCAGGCGTCCTCCGGTGGTTTCCACTTCCATGGAAATGGCCCGTCTCTGGCTGCGCATTCTGGCGCTGCAACAGTTGGTTTCCCGCCAACTTCAACTGGAGGCGCCGGCCTACACGCTTGGCCGGAAAATCTGGACAAAACTTGCAAACCGGCTGGCGGATCCGCAGGTTCGTGAACGGTTCATGCGCGTTAACCTCATGCTGGAACGGACCCGGGGCAATCGGGAATCCATGCTGGGAATCGGGTATCACCAGTTGCAGCAGATGATTGAGGATTCCGAGGAGGTGCTCGATGCCCTCCGGACCGGCGCCGGGAATTCCGCCTACAACAGCGCGGATCAGGTCCACTGATACCTTCCCCAGGTATGGCAGGAATAGATCCGGCGACGTTGTCGCCTGCAAATGGACACCCTTTTGCGGGCGTCCCTTGTCGCCGGTCTTTGAAATACTGTCAGTTTTCTGGGATCAGCGGACTTGACCGGCGCTGTAACGGGAGGCGACGGCTTCGGGAAATTTCAGGCTGACGGTGAGGATGTTTCCTTCGTGCTCCAGTACCACCCGACCGGGCGCCACGTGTGTGTATACGATGAGACGTCCCCGGGTGGACATGGGTACCACCTTCATGGTGCGGATCCGTTTTCCGTCTCCGGCAAGAAAACCGGCGCCGTGAACCAGTTGTGCACCTTCCAGGTCAATCACCACCCCGGAGGGATTGGCCAGCAGATAGTGGTTTTTTGAGGTCGGGACATCCTTCAGGGCGATCCGGAAACGGGTGACAGACCCGGAAACGGAATATTCCGGAGTTGAGGCCATTTCCTTCGGTGGTGCCACGGGTTCTTTGGGGTTTTGAATGTCGGGTTCTTTGGGTTCCGGTTCCGGGGTTTGCGTGGAAACCCGCACCACAGCCGTACCCACGCAGGGTTTGAATGAAGGTTCCGGAACTTCCATCAACTGGTTCAGGGACAGGATCCGGTTGCTTTTCGGGGAGGTCCTGCGAATGTCCTTTTCGGTTTTGTGCAGCAGGCCGATGACCAGCAGCACACCGGCCATCAAAAGGAACAAAAGCACCACGGCCCGGAGATTGAAGGGCCCGGTTCCGGCACTGGTGCTACGGGCAACGGGATAGGTGTCCGTGGTGATGACCGGCCCCGGAAAACGGGGAATTCCGAAATCGGGATTGGGCAGGGGCGTTCTTGCCATGGGAGTGGTGTTTGTGAAGGTTGCCGCCGGTCCGGAAGTTGGTTCACAATGGCTGGTATCGGTCAACGCGCCAACGGTGGCGGGACTGTCGCACAGGGGAAGTGTTTCCCCCGACTGGGCGGTGGCCGGGATGGCTTCCAGGATTTCGTAATCCCATTCCGCTTCGCCGGTCTGCACCGACAGTTCATCGGTCCTTCCTTGTCTCTGGACATCCTGTTGCCCCCAGTTGTGCATCTGCAATTCGATGCCAACCGCAAGTTCGGGCCCCGAACGGCCGTTGGGAACAAACTGGATCCAGTTGACAACGCCTTGTTCCGGGCAGAGGTTTTCCGAGCCCACCCGGACTTTCTGTCCGGATTCAAACGGCAGGGCCATGGTCACCACCAGACTGGAAGCGCTGAAGGCTTCCAGGCGTGTTTCCAGTTTTCCGCCCCCTTCGGGTTCCAGTTGGATTCTTGGCGGGGACAGCATCATGCCGTCTTCGGGAAGCCGGTGGTGTTGCTGGAAGAATTGAATCTGATGGTTGTGTACGGCAATGGTGGTGCGAATCCGGTCCAGTTGCATCGGATTCAGGCGTAAAAAGCGTAGCCCCATGCCCGGTGGGGGAAACAGATCCTCGGGTCCGGGCCTTATCCATGCAACCTCTGCTTGCACATGAATGGGGTCGGGTCGGTCGCCCAGATGAAAGGTGCATTTCACACGGGTTCCCACCGGAAGGGGATAGGCGGTCTGAACAAAGAAACCCCCTTCGCTCAGATCCAGCATGGACAGGATGCGCTGGGGAACTCCGTGGCCCAATTCACAGGTCACCGCAGTGATGACCGGAACGCGTTGATTGTTGTTGTCGGATACTGAAGACACCATGTGACCCCCGATACCGACACGGGTCGATACCGAACATCGGAATTACCATGCTTTTTCGTAAAGGGCAAAAATCAGGACTGACAGCGCCGGTCAAACGCATTATGGGCGTTGAGAGATTAGGGGTCCAGTGCCGGTGGCTGGTTGACGCCTCAGTACACCGGCAACCGGCTCCCGGCATCGTCACCGGAAATCGGAGGGACACGGCAGAAACAACAGGATCAGACTTTTGGGCCCTTGTCCCAAAAAAACAGAACTCGATCGCCCTGTGAACCCAAGACACCGACGTGTTTTTCAAAACCGGGGGATGATATCAATGGACTTGATCAGTGCTGTGACCAGGCAGGTCAAAAAAGCCGGAAGAACTATTCAGCAGGTTTTTCGCCGGGTTTTTCCTCAGGTTTTTCCTCAGGTTTTTCCTCAGGTTTTTCCTCGGGTTTTTCCCCGGGACTGGCTTCCGGTTTGGCTTCCGGTTTCGCGTCAGGGGTGGGAACTTCTTCTTCCACTGCGTCTGGACGGGCCGAGCGGATGCGGCTTTTCACACAGGTTTCAAGTTCGCCTTCAGAGCCGGATTGGGCACAAGCAATGCAGTGCTTGAACTCCGCCTGGTTGAAGCGGGAGCAAAGGGGAGCGGAAACCAGGCAGTTGTCAAACTCCTTGCCCTCGTATTCCCTGCAGCGGTTGCCGAAACTGAGGCATTTTTTGAACTGCTCGCAGTTGGTGAAGTCGGCCGCACAGCGGTTGCTTCCCCGAGTGGAACTCTTCTCGAAAGTTTCCCTGCAGACCTTGATGTGCATTTCCTTGTTCTGCGCGAACTGGGGCATGCACTCGTTGATGCGGTTCCAGGTATTCTCACACACCTTCAACTTGTCATCCTTGCAGGAAACCGGAACAAGAAGGGCAAGCCAAAGAACGACGGACAAGACATGTTGTTTCATCTTCAGGTGTTCTCCCTCACAGGAGTTGAATCTAATGAACAAGAGGCAGACATGTCAAGCAAAACCGGCAGACCGGCTGACCGACAAATGAATTGCACTTTTTGCCGGAAGGGGTTATTGAAAACCAGTTCGCATTTTCGGCCATCCATGCGGCGGGCAGGTGACAAATGAATTTTGCAGAACAGAAGAAAAAAATCCAGGCAGCCCTGGACAACGGGGAGTTTTCCTTGGCCTGTACGTTGATGGAGGACTGCATCAAGGGGGAGGATCTGGCAACCTCCGAACGTCTGTGGTTGCTGGACAATCTGGGATTTGCCCGGTTCCGCATGCAGGATCCGGCCGGTGCACTGGAGTGTTGCAAGGCGGCACTGGAACTGGCTCCCGAACACGCCTATGCATTCAAGGGGCAAGGCGTGTGTCTGGCAGCACTCGGAGATGTGGCAGCGGGAATCCATTCCCTGCTGAACGCCATTTCCCTGGATCCGAATTTCTTTGATGCCACCCATGACCTGGCAGTGATCCTCCTGCAAAATGGTCAACGGGACCAGGCGAAGCCCTGGGCCCAGAGGGCGTATCAACTGGATCCGGTACGGGGGGAGAAACTGGTGCGCAATTTTTACCCGGAGAAAAACGCTACTCCCCAATGATTTTGATCAAAAGGCGCTTTTTCCGCCGACCATCGAATTCCCCGTAAAAGATCTGCTCCCACGGGCCGAAATGCAATTTTCCTCCGGTGATGGCCACCACCACTTCGCGGCCCATGATTTGTCTTTTGTGATGGGCGTCTCCGTTGTCCTCCCCCGTACGGTTGTGCAGATAGCGTCCCGGGTCATGGGGGGCCAGTTGTTCCAGCCAGCGTTTGTAGTCCTGGTGGAGTCCCGGCTCATCGTCGTTGATGAATACCGATGCGGTGATGTGCATGGCATTGACCAGGCACAGGCCTTCGGCGACACCACTGTCCCGCACGGCCTGCTCCACCTGTCGGGTGATGTTGACAAAGTCCATGCGGTGCGGAATTTCCAGGGTCAGTTCTTTGGTGAAAGATTTCATGGGATTCTCCCGTTTGACAAGGATCAGTTGTATCCCCAGCGTCCCTTGTGTTTTCCGAAGCGGTTTTTCCTGAGAATCCACCAGGCCCGCAAACCTTTCGGCCATCGGGGCTCCAGGAAAAACGATGCTGTCAACAGGGTGCACAGGGAACCGATGGCCTGATCCAGGGGTTCTGCGGAAAAAGCGGTGAGAAGGAGGTTCAGTGCAACCCCGCCGAGCAGGAGCAGGAACAATACGGAAACCTTGCCCAGTCCGTATTGTCTCCATACCAGCACTTTTTTCCGGTGCAGGCGACAGGCGCCGTAGGCCACCGAAAGGGCCATGTAGGGGGCCAAAGAGGGCACTTGTCCCTGGAACAGGCGCGCCCATCCCCAGGAACCGGCGAAACCTGCCATAGATGCCACCGAGAGGTACGCAAGAAAGCGGCGGCGTCCCAGCCGGAATTCCAGATCCGATCCAAAGAACCACATGGTGATTCCGGCCAGAAGGGCGCCCAGGGTCTGGATGTGTACGGAATTCCCCCAGACGAAGGGAAGCAGGAACAGACCGGTCACGGAAAACCACTCCCCGGGATTCCACAGAAGTTTGTCCATGGTGTTTGGCGCCAGAAGGACCAGCGCCAGCATGACGGCCCATCCGATCAGAAGCCATCGTGCCAGACCGCGGGGCTTTTTGGTATGGAGTTCGAAAAGATCCGTGGAAAGATACATGGTTGGCAACATGGGACTTGTCAGGCTTTTTGTCAAGGTGAACCCAAAGCGGGTGTACATGACCCTTGCAAGTTGCCGGGACTCTGGAGTAGTTTTCCACAGGTGAATGACGCATGTCGATGTTTTTCGGCAAACGGATTTCCAGGAGGTATGCAGGATGACCCTGTTCAGTATGACCGGTTTCGGCCGGGCCGAAGAAAGCCTGGCCCAGGGACGGCTGGTGGTGGAAGTGCGGACCCTGAACCTCAGGGGCCGGGAAATCAACGTATACGGAAACGGCATGGAAATTCCCGAAGCTTCCTGCCGGGAATTGGCAACGAAGTCGTTTTCCCGGGGACGGGTGGACATCTCCTTGCGGATGGAGGGGGATACGGGTTCCGCTGAGTCCTCGGAAGTCCGGTTTCTGGAGGATTTGAAGGAACGCATCGCCCACCGGGACATCCTTTTGCAGGAGGCACTGCTGGCCTGGCTCATTCTGACGCTTCAAGGACCAAAAGGATCTTTTGGTCTGATTCGGCTTCCGGAAGAAACCGTGGTTTTGGCTGTGGGACTGGCGGTGGCGCGGGCGTTGGAATACCGGCGTTCTGAAGGGGTATTGTTGCAGGAGTCCATTCTGGGGTTGTTGGGGGAGATGGAGGGACTTCTGTCCCATGTGGCCCTGCGTGTGCCCGTGCAGGAGGAAGCCTTCGCCGAACGCATCAAAAAGCGTCTTCCGGACTGCGATGCCCTGGAGCCACAGGTGGCACGGGAGATTGCACAACTGGCGGAACGACTTGACATCACGGAGGAAATTGAAAGGTTGAAGGCACATTTTTCCAGGATGAACGAGTTGCTGGAAACCTCCCGTCCGGTGGGCCGGGAACTGGATTTCATCTGCCAGGAACTGATCCGGGAGACCAATACCATCGGTTCCAAAAGCCAGGATCGGGAGATTTCCCGTCTGGTCATTTCCCTGAAAACCGTCTGTGAAAAGGTCCGTGAACTGGCCGCCAATGTGGAGTAAAGCATGAATCCGGGTTTTTTGATTGTCATTACCGCACCTTCCGGTGCCGGCAAGACCACCCTCATTTCCGCCCTGCGTCAGGAGTTTCCCGAACTGGGTTTTTCCGTCTCCACAACCACCAGGTCTCCCAGACCGGGGGAAGTGGATGGACGGGATTACCACTTTGTGGAGGATGCGGTTTTCTCCAGAATGGTTGAAGAAGGCGCATTCATCGAATGGGCGGCTATTCATGGTAACCGCTACGGAACTTCCTGGGAGGCGGTGGACCAGGCCATGAAGGCCGGACGGAAGATACTTCTGGACATTGACGTGCAGGGAGCCCGGAGCATCCGTGCACAACTGGGAGAGAAGGCCAACCATGTGTTCATCGCTCCGCCTTCCCTCGGGGAACTGGAAAGGCGGTTGTCCGGCAGGGGCACCGAGAGTGTCGAAAGCCTGGCCCTGCGACTGCACAATGCACGTGCCGAGATGCAGGCCTGCTCCGAATTTGACTTCATTGTTGTCAACGATGATTTGCAGGTCGCGATTTCCGAGTTGCGCAACGTCTATCTGGCATGCCATTATCGTCCCCTGTACCGGGCAGAACTGGTGAACCCCGGCATGGACACGCATGAAAATTGATATCGAACCCATACGGGAACATTTTCTCAGGCATTTTCCCCAGGCGGACTCCTCTTTTCTGGACCGGGCATTGCCTGTTGTCACCGAGGTATATGCACCACAAAAACGCCTTTCGGGCGAACCCTATGTAGTACATGCACTGTCCGTGGCCCGAATCGTGGCCGAAATCGGTTTGGAGCAGTCCGCCATACTGGCCGCACTTTTCCATGATGCGCCATTGACAGACAAACACAAAAACAAACTGGTGGAACTGTGGAACCCCACCCTGGAAAAACTGCTCCAGAACCTGGAACGGATGCGCTTGATCCGCCCGGAAAATGCCACTACCGGAGAATATGAATCCTACCGGCGGATGACACTGGCGCTGGGGGCAGATTTGCGGGCGGTTTTGATCCGCATTGCGGACCGGCTGGACAACATTCGTACACTGCACCCGTTGCCCTCCGGGGAACAGGCACGGGTGGCCCGGGAAGTGCGTCATGTCATTGTTCCTTTGGCCAACCGGCTGGGACTTCAGTCCATCAAGTCCGAACTGGAGAACCTCGCATTTTTGTACCTGGAGCCGGACGCCTATCACCAACTGGACCGGGGAGTGCGGGAATTCGAGCGTTCCCGCAAGAGTTACGTCGAGGAAGTGGTGGGGATCATCTCCGCGAGGATGCGCCAGATGGAACTTCCCGTCCACGTGTACGGACGCCCCAAGCACCTGTACAGCATCCATCTCAAGATGCAGGAAGGCAACCGCCAACTGGAGGATATCCATGACATCATCGGCTTCCGGATCCTGACGGATTCCCCGGGCCAGTGCTACGCTGCGCTGGGGTTGATCCACGCGCTCTTCAAGCCTGTCGAGGGTCGATTCAAGGACTACATTGCCAAGCCCAAACCCAACGGGTACCAGTCGTTGCACACCACGGTGCTGGGACCTCGAAACCGGCGCATTGAAATCCAGATCCGCACCCACCAGATGCATGAAATCGCGGAAAAGGGAGTGGCCGCACACTGGCTGTACAAGGAGAGGACTTCGGGTTCCGACCCCGCCCGTCTGGATCCGGCCCGTCTGGATTCCGGTTTCTGGTCCCTGGAACAGTTCCAGACGGAGATTTTCGTTTTCACTCCCCTGGGGCAACTGGTGGTCCTTCCGGTGGGCAGTTGCCCGGTGGATTTCGCCTTTGCCGTTCATTCCCAGGTGGGGGTACACTGCACGGGTTCGAAGGTCAACGGGCACATGGTTCCCCTGAAAACGCCCCTGAAGACCATGGATGTGGTGGAAATCCTCACCAGTCCCCATCAATGGCCCAATCCAGACTGGTTGAAATTCGTGGTGACCGGCAAGGCCCGGAACAAGATTCGCTACTATCTCAACCAGGTGGAACGTGAGCAGACCCGTATCCGGGGACGGGGAATACTGGAACGGGAATTCAAGAAGAAGAAAATTTCCTTTTCCCGGTTCCTGCGGGAGGACAGTCTGGATGTGGTGCTTTCAGAACTGCGGCTCCAGAGTGCCGAGGATTTGTTTCTGGCGGTGGGGGACAACAAGGTGCCGGTGGATCGCATTTTCGCCGTGCTACTCCCCGTGGAGGAAAAACCGCCGGAGGAACCAGTTGAAAAAACCAAAAGGAAAAAGCACCGAACCCATGGCCCTCCCATCGAAATCGAGGGGATGCGCAATGTGCTGGTGAAACTGGCCCAGTGTTGTCATCCGGTGCCGGGAGAACCCATCATCGGGTATGTCACCCGGGCCTTTGGCGTGTCGGTGCACCGGCAGAACTGCCCCCGGATCAGCGGACTGGAAAGCCAGCGTCTCACGCAGGCCACCTGGATTCTGGATGCTGCCATGGGTGAACCTGTGCGCCTGCGGGTGGTCACCGAGGATCGACCCGGTTTGCTGGCCCTCATGAGCGAGGTGTTTGCCCGCCTCTCCATCAACATCCGCAAGGTTACCACGGAACAACTCCGGAACCACCGGGTGGCCTGTCATTTCCACTTCACTGCCACCCAGAATGCACTGGAGATGGCCGTGCGGAACCTCAAGAAAATCAAGGGAGTCCACTCGGCTTCCAAGGGCTGATTTCCCGTTGCCGGGGGAGTGAAGAAAAAGGGGGATTTCCGGGAAGAGCGGCCATAAGCCGGGTTCTGTTCCTGCAAAAGCAGGTGGCGATCATTCATCCAGGCGTCCGGTTGCCCGGACGCTCAAGCGACTACCGGAAATCCATAGGCCCGAGCGCCGGAAATCCGTATGTCTTGCTTCAGGCGGGGTTTACCATGCGATCCCCGTCACCGGGGACCCGGTGCGCTCTTACCGCACCGTTTCACCCTTACCGGCCCGGAGACCGGCGGTCTGTTCTCTGTGGCACTTTCCTTCGGGTCGCCCCGACTGGGTGTTACCCAGCGCCCTGCTCGGGAGAAGCCCGGACTTTCCTCCCGCGGAAGAATCCGCCGGCGATCGCCTGTCCGCCTTCTCCGGAAATCCCGAAGGGGTGTATAGTCGGGCTCCCCGGAAAGATCAAGAAGTTACTTGCAGCCTCCGCCTTCCACGAACTTCGCGATTTCCTTGCGGAGTTTTTCCGGTTTCCCGGACTGTTCCTCGTGCATTTTCAGGAATTCCGTATACTCCCTGACCTCTTCCAGGGCTTTCTTGTTGTTCGGGTCCTTCTCCACTTCCGCCATCGCCTTCTTCAATTGGCACGCGTTGATTTTCGCGTTGGCCAATGATTCCTTGTACTGACTGTCACAGCCGGAAAAGACGGAAAGAAGGAACACGGGCACAATGATGATTTTCCACATGGCAACTGACCTCCGACAGGGGGTTGTATTGCGGGTTGAATAAAAAAGAATTCCCCGACGCCGTAAGGATATTCGGTCATGCAGGCGTGGTCAAGAAACAAAACCATGTTCACCACAGGAGAACGGAGCCGTAGCCGACGGCGCTTTGTGTGTCATTGTTGGTGTCGGCGGAGGTGCGGTACATGACCAGTTCGCCTTCGGTGGCTCCCAGTTCGTTGGCCAGGTGGATACCGAGCATCACCGGTTCCAGACCACACATGTTGGAGCCCAGTTCCGAACGCAGTTGTTTCAGTCCGTCCGGATCCCGCTGCACCATTTTTTCAAGCAGGGGCAGGTCCTTTTCTTCCAGCACATCCACCGGTTGGTAATGGGTCATGTCCGTGGAGGCCAACACCAGGTACGGTTCTTCCAGTTCTCCGAGAACCTGGGCCATCTGTACGGCGATGTCCGCCAGTTGGTCGGTGTTGTACATGTTGTCCACGGCAATGGGCACGATGCGGATGTTGGGGTTCATGTGGAACAGCCAGGGCAGTTGCACTTCGATGGAGTGTTCCCGCTCATGGGCCAGGGTGTCCGCATTGAACACGGCAACAGCGTCCAGAAAACGGTTTGCCAGATCGACATCCACCGGAATGTCTCCGAAGGGAATCGCCCAGGGCAGGGTGTTCCACACCGAGAACACCGGCCCGGCGTCCTTGTGGTTGCTTCCCAGCAGGATGATCAAATCGGGTATTTGTATACGGGCCAGGGCGGCAGCCGTGACAATTCCCGAATACTGCCAGCCGGCATGGGGACTGATGACCAGTTTTACCTCGGCAGGTTCATCGGCATGCTCCACCTGCCCATAGATGTCCGTGACTTTTTCACACAATTCCTGAGGATCCATGCGGTAGAAGCGTTCACGCCCTGCCCAGGGATCCCGGGCGGTTTCAGGGTCGTACGTTCTTTCTTCATACTGAAGGCATGCATCGGGTACGACTTTTTCATTTTTCTTGTCACAGGAAGAAAAGTTAATCAAAAAAGCAAAAATTAATAATAAATGTTTCATTCGTTCCTCCGAAGGTTTCACAGTTCGTGGTTGGCCGGTTCCAGTGAACAGATGGCTGCAGGAATGTATTTGATGAGGTCCGACGCACGCAGGACAAGTTCCCCGTGTTCCTGTGCCGCCAGGTCCCCGGCACGCCCATGCAGGAAAACGGCGATGCAGGCGGCGGTGTGCGGGGCAATCCCCTGACCCAGCAAGGCGGCGAGAAACCCGGTGAGGACATCGCCGGAGCCGGCTGTGGCCATGCCGGGATTGCCCGTGGGATTGATGGCGACACGGCCATCGGGGGAGGCGATGACCGTGCGGGCCCCCTTGAGTACCAGCACCACCCGGTGGGCCTGGGCGAATTGGCGGGCCACCCGGACGCGGTCCTTCTGGATGTCCGGAATGGAAAGCCCGGTGAGTCGCGCCATTTCACCCGGGTGGGGAGTGAGAATCACAGGTGCTTTTGCCTTTTTCAGAATCTGTGGTTTTTGGGCGATCAGTGCGAGGCCGGTGGCGTCGATGACCATGGGAAGCGGGCATTTGGGAACCAGGGAAAAAAGCAGTTTCGCCATGGAAGGGGTGTCCGCAAGGCCCGGTCCGATGGAGAGTACTTCCCGGTTGGTACAGGCCTCCAGGATGACAGGCAGATCTGCTGGCGCCGGGCTTCGTCCGGCGGGACAAACGGCCTGGCACATCACTTCGGTGAAGCGTTGCATGAATACCGGAAGAAGGTCGGTTTCGGTCAGGACGGTCACCAGTCCGGCTCCCATGGAGAGGGATGCCTCGGCGGCCAGGATGGCGGCACCGGCTTTTCCGGGAGAGCCTGCCAGGTGAAGGATGTGTCCAAAGGTTCCCTTGTGGGAGGAGCGACGCCGCAGGGGGAGGTGATCGGCGATCCAGCCGTCTTCCAGAAGCACTACCGCCTCGTCGGCAGGCAGGGCCACAGGGGGAATGGAAATGTCCACCACCGCAATCTCGCCTGCCCATTCAAATCCGGGTGAGGTGTACAGGCCGATCTTGGGCGCGCCGAAGGTGACTGTCAAATCCGCACGCACGGTCTCCCCCTGGGGCATGCCGGTGTCCGCGTGCAGGCCGGAGGGGATGTCCAGGGCCACCCGGATTCCATTGGCTTCGTTCATCACGCGGATGGCTTCTGCGGCGAGTCCTGTGGGGGCACGGTCCAGGCCGGTACCGAACAGGGCGTCCACCAGGATGTCGGCTTCTTCCAGATCCCCCGCGATGGCGTCCAGGGTTTCGTGATCGGTCACGTCCACCAGGAAGACATACATCTTCCGGAGGATCTCCAGATTCATGACCGATTCCGGGGATGCTTTTGTCCGGCCCGGGAAGCGGTAGACTTTCACGTCCGCCCCCTGGTTGGCCAGATGCCGGGCCACCACGCAGCCATCTCCGCCGTTGTTGCCGGGACCGCACAGAACCCTGACACTGCGACCGGCCACGGGCCAGCGGCTGACAATTTCGGCCGCGGCCCCCGCTCCGGCCAGTTCCATCAGTGCAAAGGCCGGGATGCCCAGGGTCGAGATGGCATGGCGGTCCATCTCCCTCATCTGTTGTGCCGATACCAGAAGCATCTGTCACCTCATTTCCCGGAAATGGCTTCCAGCATTTCCCGGACCGCCCCGTCCAGCCCGACCAGACCAGCCCGGCTGATGATGGCGTGTCCGATGTTCAGTTCCTTCAGATCCTTCAGGTGCAGGATTCCCTGCACATTGGTGTAATCCAGTCCGTGACCGGCCGCCAGCACCAGCCCCACCCGGGCTGCAGCCGATGCGGCCTGTTCCAGGCGGGCCAGTTCCTTCTCCCGATCGGGACCG
>CAZTZR010000035.1:0-36286 GCA_964618145.1 uncultured Kofleriaceae bacterium | reverse complement strand
CCGGACGCCAACCAGTGCGAAATCATGAATATTGTGGGTGACGTCAAGGGGAAAAAGGCGGTGATTATCGATGACATGATCGATACGGCCGGAACCCTGAGCAAGGCGGCAACCGCTGTGGTGGAACAGGGTGCCACGGAAGTCTATGCAGCGGCCTCCCACGGGGTGCTTTCCGGCAAGGCAGTGCAGAACATCATGGGATCTCCCCTGAAAAAGGTATGGGTGACCAACACCATTCCCCTGTCCCCCGATGCGGCGGAATGCGGCCGGATCATCCAGTTGTCCGTGGGTCGGTTGCTCGGTGAGGCCATAAAACGCATCCATCATGGAGATTCCATCAGTTCCCTCTTTATTTGAGATCATTTTTCAGGTATATGTGTTCGTCCCGCGCGCCGGAGTGTTCCGGGCGCCCGGATGATTCTGAAGTGAGGTATGGTTATGGAACCGGTGAAACTGTCTGTAGAATTGAGAACTGAAACTGGAAAGAATGCCAACAACCGTCTTCGTGCGGAGAAGAAGATCCCCGCAGTGCTGTACGGCAAGAAGGAACCTGCGGTATCCCTGAAACTGAGTCCCCGGGACTTGATCAAAACCATGGATGCCGAAAAGAAGCGCAACACGTTCTTCGCGCTGGACATCGAGGGCAAACAGTCCGTGACGGCGTTCATCCGTGACGTGCAGTTCGACACCCTGACCGGCGAGATCAAGCACATTGACTTTTTGCGCACCGAGGCCACGGACAGGGTTCCGGCCATTGTGAAATTCCGTATCTCCGGTCGCGCCGAAGGCGTGAAACTCGGTGGTACCCTGCGTATGACCATGAGCAATCTGGCGGTCACATGTCCGGCCTCCGAAGTGCCGGCCTACATTGAATACGATGTGACATCCATGGGCCTGGGGTCCGTGTTGCGTGTCAGTGATCTTCCGGTTCCCGAAGGTCTGGAAGTCCGTCTGAGCCCCCGTCAGGCGCTGGTTCTCGTCTCCGGCAGCAAGGACGAAAGTTCCTCGGAAGAAACCCCCGAGAAATAACCCTTCCTCTCCGGGACGACCCGCAAGGTGTCTTTGTCTCATTACTTACTGGCAGGTCTCGGCAATCCGGGACCGGAATATGCCCGCACCCGCCACAATTTCGGGGCAAGGCTTCTGTATTCCTGCACAGATGCCTGGAATGCCGCTCCGTTGCGAAGGCGTTTTGACGGCCTGTTCGCCCAGGTTCGCCTGGAGACGGCACAGGTTTCCCTCCTTTTTCCGCAAACCTACATGAACCTTTCCGGTCGCTCGGTGGCGGCCGCAGTGCGCCAGTTGGGTCTGGATCCGGAATATGTGATCGTACTCCATGACGATGTGGATCTTCCCTTCGGTCGGGTCCGCGTGAAATCCGGTGGCGGGAACGGTGGACACAATGGCCTGAAGTCCATTACCGCCTGTCTGGGAACCCCCGAATACATCCGGGTCCGTCTGGGGGTAGGACGCCCTCCCCGGGAGATGACGGAGTATGTTCTGGGAGCCTTTGATGCCGAAGAAAGACAGGCACTTCCGGAGATTCTGGAGAATTCGGTAAAGATTGTGGAAACGATCTTGAACAAGGGCGTGACTTGTGCCATGAATGCGTTCAATGGGACGCCATGATTTTTCCATTTTGTCCTTCCCCCCGTTTTTTCCCGGAACCCCGGAAACTTGATATGTCCTTGAAATTACAAGGTTTTTTCCAGTTTTCTCTCACACACCCCTAAGGAGGTACGCTGATGAACAAACTTTTCTATGTTGTGCCCGTCTTCGGGCTGGTGGCACTGCTTTTCGCGTTCTGGAAATCGACGTGGATCAACAAGCAGGACGCCGGCACTGACAAAATGAAGGAAATCTCCGGATATGTACGTGAAGGCGCCATGGCCTTCTTGCGCGCGGAATACCGCGTCCTGATCTGGTTTGTCCTCGGGGTGGCCGGACTGTTGCTCGTCGCGAACCTCACCGGCAAGAGCACGCCGGAAAACTTCAAGCATCCCCTGATGGCGTTCTCCTTCATCGTGGGTGCCTTCTGCTCCGGTCTGTCCGGATACTTCGGTATGCGCGTGGCCACCAATTCCAACGTGCGCACCACCGCCGCGGCCCGGGACAGCCTGAACAAGGCCCTGCGCGTCGCCTTTTCCGGCGGTACCGTCATGGGCATGTCCGTGGTGGGCCTGGCCCTTCTGGGCATGGGTACGCTGTTGGTGCTCTACTACATGCTCGGACTCATCGGCACCGATGAAGTGGGCCTGAAAAACACCATCACCATCATTTCCGGGTTTTCCCTGGGCGCCTCCTCCATCGCGCTGTTTGCCCGTGTGGGTGGCGGCATCTACACCAAGGCCGCCGACGTGGGTGCCGACCTGGTGGGCAAGGTGGAAGCCGGCATCCCCGAAGATGACCCGCGCAACCCTGCCACCATCGCGGACAATGTCGGCGACAACGTCGGTGATGTGGCCGGCATGGGCGCGGACCTGTTCGAGTCCTATGTGGGAGCCATCGTCGGCGCCATGGTGCTGGCTTTCGGCGCCGCCTGGGTGGGCAATTTCGAAGGCACCCCGGTAATGCGTCTGGTCCTGCTTCCCCTGATGCTCGCGGGTGTGGGCGTGATTGCCTCCATCATCGGCACCTTCTTCGTCAGCACGAAGGAAGGCGGCAATCCGCAGACGGCGCTGAACATCGGCACCTTCGGCGCGGCCATCCTCATGCTGATCGCCACTGCCGGCATCTGCTGGTGGCTGGTTCCCGTGGAAGTGCAACTGAACTTCCTCGGCGGGGCCGTGAAGGTCACCTGGCTCAAACTCTTCGGCGCCACCATCATCGGTCTTCTGGCCGGTATCGCGGTGGGTGTCACCACCGAATACTATTGCTCCAAGGACCATGCTCCCGTGCACAAGATCGCCCAGGCGTCCGAAACCGGCGCTGCCACCAACATCATCGCCGGTCTGGCCACGGGCATGGTTTCCACCGCGCTTCCCATCATCTGGATCGCCGCCGCCATCCTGGTTTCCTATAAACTGGCGGGCCTGTATGGCATTGCCATTGCCGCTCTGGGCATGCTTTCCACCACCGGCATCCAGTTGGCCGTGGACGCCTATGGTCCCATCGCCGACAACGCCGGCGGTCTGGCCGAGATGAGTGAACTTCCCAAGGAAGTGCGCGAACGCACCGACAAACTGGATGCCGTGGGCAACACCACTGCCGCCATCGGCAAGGGCTTTGCCATCGGCTCGGCCGCGCTCACCGCCCTGGCCCTGTTCTCCGCCTTCCAGATGCAGGCGGGCGTCGAGAAGATCGATGTCTCCAATCCCGTGGTCATGGCCGGTCTGTTCTTCGGCGGCATGCTGCCGTTCCTCTTCTCGGCCATGTCCATGACCGCCGTAGGTGAAGCCGCCAACGACATGATCGTGGAAGTCCGCCGCCAGTTCAAGGAAATCCCCGGCCTGCTCGAAGGCACCGGCAAGGCCGACTACGCCGCCTGCGTGGACATCTCCACCAAGGCCGCCATCCGCAAGATGATCATCCCGGGCCTTCTGGCCGTGGCGCTCCCTGTCATCGTGGGTTTCTGGAACAAGTATGCCTTAGGCGGCATGCTCGCCGGTGTGACCGTGTCCGGTGTGTTGATGGCCATCTTCCAGTCCAACGCCGGCGGCGCCTGGGACAACGCCAAAAAATACATTGAAGACGGCCATCACGGCGGCAAGAAATCCGAGCCCCACAAGGCCGCCGTCATCGGCGACACCGTAGGCGATCCCTTCAAGGACACCTCCGGTCCCTCCCTGAACATTCTCATCAAGTTGATGAGCGTGGTCGCCCTCGTCATCGCCCCCCTGATCATCGGCCGCGGCTGATTCTTCTTCCCAATCCCCAATCCCCAATCTATCCCGAACTTTCATCGAAGAGCGCGCTGGAAAACCGCGTGCGCACCAAAAAGGCCAGATCCGGGTGAGCGGCCAGGAGAGGATCCGTGGCAAGAAGTTCCCTGGCCAGTTGCCGGGCGCAGCGCAACAGTTCCACGTTCCGGATCCAGGCGGGATTGAACAGACCCGCCTGGCGGGATCCTCCCAGCACATCCCCGGGACCCCGCATGGCCAGATCGGCTTCTGCCAGATCAAAGCCCGAGGTGGTGCGGGCCATCCATTCAAGACGCAGTTTTCCGTCGTCGGTGGGCTTGGGTGAGGCAAACAACGTGCACCGGGCCTCTTTGGCCTGACGCCGGCCGATGCGTCCCCGCAACTGGTGCAACTGGGCCAGGCCGAAACGGTCGGCTTCCAGAATGATCATGTGGTTGGCGTCGGGGATGTCCATGCCGACCTCCACCACGGTGGTGGCCACCAGCACCTGGAGGGCACCCGTTTCAAAATCCCGCAGTACGGGTTCGCGATCCCGCAGGGGCATGCGGCCGTGGACCTGCCCGATGCGCAGATCCGGAAACAGTTTTTCCAGAGTCTGCACGGCCACTTCCATGCTGGCCCGTTCCCGTTCCTCCACGTGATCGATAAGGGGCACGATGACAAATCCCTTTTCACCACCCCGCAACAGATCCGCGAACTCTTCCAGGGCCTTTTTCTTCTGGGGTTTGGTGTGACACACCCGGGTGATCACGGGAGGGCGCCCCGGGGGCAGTTCATCCAGTTGGGAACTTTCCAGGTCCCCGTACACCGTCAGGGCCAGACTGCGGGGAATGGGAGTAGCGGTCATCACCAGCAGGTGCGGAATTTCCCCGGTGGCCTTTTCCACCAGCCTGGCGCGCTGGTCCACCCCGAACCGGTGCTGCTCGTCCACCACCACCAGACCCAGGTCGGCAAACTGGATGCGTTCCTGGATCAGGGAGTGCGTGCCCACAAGCAACTGGATTTTTCCGGCCTCCAGCAGCGCCAGGATGCTTTCCCGCACGGGGGTCGGCGTATCCGAGTTCAACTGGGCCATGGAAAATCCGAACGCTTCACACCAGGTTTTGAGGGTGCGGGCCTGCTGTTCGGCCAGCAAGGTGGTGGGGGCCATGAAGGCCACCTGCCGGCCGATGGCCAGAATATGGGCCGCACACACAAAGGCCACTGCCGTCTTTCCCGATCCCACGTCCCCCTGCAGCAGACGACGGGCCGGATGTCCCGAGGAAAAATCCGCCAGGATTTCCCCGATGACCCGTTTCTGGGCACCAGTGAGTTCGAAACCGAACACGGAGGCGTATTTTTCCGTTTGCGTTTCCCGGATGCGACAGGCCTCTTGCAGTCCGACCCGGCCCGTGGCCAGTCCGATGGCGCACTGCAGTCCGAAGACCTCCTCGAAGAGCAGCCTCTGCCGGGCCGGGTGCGTTCCCTCCTGCAGGGCTGCCAGTTCTTCTGTTCCCAGGCTTTCGTCGGGCAGGTGGATGGTCCTGAGGGCCTGATCCAGGGGAACCAGATCCTGGGATTCCACGATGTGTTCCGGCAGGGTGGGGGTGTCCGGCAGGAGTTTGCAGGCAGCGTGCACCAGTTTGCGCAGGGTGCCGTTTCCCACCTTCGGTACCACAGGGTAGAACAGGAATATGCCGGCCGGTTTTTCCGCGAACAGGCGTGGATGGATCAGTTGCCTGCGGTTGCCGGAAAAATGGGGTTCCCCTGCCAGATACAACTCATTGCCCACCGTCAGCATGGCTGAAAGTCCCGGCACGAACTGAAACCACAAAAGGTGCATGGTCCCCGTGTCATCGGATGCTTCGGCAAAACACTTGCGTCCCATGCGACGCGCCCGGTTCACCCGCAGGCGGAACAACTGCGGGGCTTTCTCCCTGCAACCGGCCACGGAAGAAATGGTCCGGAAATCCAGGTAATTTTTCGGCATGAAAAACAGCAGGTCCGCACAGGAGCGGATGCCGGCTTCGCCCAGGTTTGCAGCGGTGGCGGGTCCGCACCCCGGCAACACGTCCACCGGAGTGTGCCATAGATCACGCCAGCCGCCCAGCGGTCCTTCCGGGATCCGGCTGCGTTTTTTTTGTCCAGGAGCAGGGGCTTGCCATGCCAGTTGTCCCATGTCCCAAAAGCGCAGGCCCGTGTGGAACCAGTAAACCTGTTTTTGCGGATTGTCTGCTGGAAAAGCCTTCAGCCATGCCGATGCATCAGTGGTCGTTGCCTGCACCCGGGGAAGTTCCCGCAGAAGTTCTTCCAGAAAATCGCCGGAATGGGTGCATTGAAACAACAGGTTCCGGAAGGGATTGCTCATCGGATGGTTTGTACCCCAGCCGTATTCATGTTGTCACTTCCAAATCGCGGAATTTTCTGGTTCATTGGCGTAACATGTGCTTTTGGTGAAAGAATCATATGCATTTTCTTCTTGACAGGTTCTCAAATCGCGGTATTCACATGGGGTCATTTTCCGCCTTTCCCTTGACCGGAAAGGCAAACAGGAGGCATTTCAATGAAGTCTTTACGCGTGATTCTCCCCGTACTTTTCATTTTTTCCCTGGTGGTCGTCGGCTGTGATGACAAAAAGAAAAAAACCACCAAGACCGAAATCTGCAACAATGGTATTGACGATGACGGCGATGGCCTGATCGACTGCGCCGATCCGGATTGCCACAGCAGCCCCTATTGCCAGAACCAGAACAATCAGAACAATACCAACAACACCAACAACACCAACAACACCAACAACACCAACAACACCAACAACCAGCTGTCCTGCACGCTGGAATACGTTTTCTATGACAGCCCCACCAACACCTGCCCCGCGGGTTCCCAGTGTTCCGTGAACGATCAGTATGCTGCCACTTGCCAGCCCGACGCCATGTTCGCCGGCGGCACCTTCTACGGCGACTGCGGCGCCCAGGGCGAATGCCCCTTCGGCTCCATCTGCGCGGGTTCCTCCCAGGAAGACCTGTCCTGCATGCCGTTCTGCTCCCAGACCCATACGAATTGCCCCAACAGCGGCAT
Source organism: uncultured Kofleriaceae bacterium (assembly GCA_964618145.1). Lineage (GTDB taxonomy): Bacteria > Myxococcota_A > Polyangia > HGW-17 > HGW-17 > HGW-17. Next base: position 29,369 of record CAZTZR010000035.1, on the reverse strand, counting down.
TTGCATGTATGGGCTGCAGGGTTCCGACCTCATGCTCTGCGCGCTTCCCGACAACTGTGATCCCATCGCCAACACCGGTTGCGACGCCCCCAATGGCTGCTATATTGTTGGTGAATCCTCCACTTGCGTTCCCGCCGGCACCGGTGAAGTGGGTTCCCAATGCCAGTACCTGAACGACTGCGCCCCCGGCTCCATCTGCGCGGGTTCCGGCGCCCAGGGCAACTGCTACAAACTCTGTGATACCAACAATCCCTGCCCCGAAGGCACCGGCCAATGTGCGGATGTCGGACTGCCCAACAACTGGGGCGCCTGCGTTTCCCAGTAACCGTTATCGCCACCGCGGTTCTTCCGAACCGTTCCTTCCTTTCTTCCTGTCCATTTGACAACACTGATCAGGTCCCCACTGGGTAATTTCCCCCGGTATGGTGTTCATCCGGCGACGTTGTCGCTTTCAACGGGACACCCTTTTGCGGGCGTCCCTTGTCGCCGGTCTTTGAAATTCATTTAGTGCACCGGGATCAACGGACTTGACCGTCGCTGTGAATCCTGAAAATCCGCCGGTTACCGACGGAGGTTTTTCCCCCGTTTCCGGGTGCGGTATAGCTTGCATTGAACGGTTTACAAGTGTACTTCTTGCAGGGAAGGAGGATCCCCTGCATGACGACCACACTTCTGTCCCAGCGTGCCATCGACATTCCGCCGTCCCCCATCCGCAAGTTGCTGCCTTTCGAACTGGAGGCGAAAAAGCGCGGAACCCATATCTACAAACTCAACATCGGACAGCCGGATGTTCCCACGCCCCGATCCTTTTTCGATGCATTGAGTACGGATCTGCCCCCGGTGCTGGGGTATGGACCTTCCCAGGGACTGCCGGAATTCCAGGCGGCCGTGGGAGAGTATTACCGGCGGTTGGGAATTCCCTTCGAGAACAACGAGATCATGGCCACCGTGGGGGGTTCCGAAGCCCTGTTCTTTGCCTTTCTGGCCGTGGCGAATCCCGGGGACGAAATCATCGTGTTCGAGCCCTTCTATACCAACTACATCGGTTTCGGAATCTACGCCGGTGTGAAACTGGTACCCTATACCACCAAGGCGGAAAATGGTTTCCATCTTCCTGAACGTTCGGAGATCGAGAAACTGATCACTCCGAAAACCCGGGCAATCCTGTTGTGTTCCCCCAACAATCCCACAGGGACAGTCCTCTCCCGGGAAGAACTGGAGATGGTGGCGGACATCGCCATCGACCGGAACCTTTTCGTGATCTCCGACGAGGTGTACCGCGAGTTCGCCTACGAAGGGGAGATGCCCACGTCGATGATGGCCATCGAGCGTGCCTGGGACCGCATCATCCTGTGCGATTCCATCTCCAAGCGCTTTTCTGCCTGCGGGGCGCGCATCGGCAACCTGGCCACCAAAAATCCGCAGGTGTTCCAGTCTGTTTTGCGTTTCGGTCAGGCCCGGTTGTGTCCGGCCACGGCCGAACAGATGGGGGCGATCACCCTGTACAATCTCGGTGAGGACTACTATGGAGAGGTCCGCCGGGAATACCAGAGTCGTCGGGATGCCATCTACGACGGTCTCATGAAGATTCCGGGAGTCGTTTGCCAGAAGCCCCACGGGGCCTTTTACATCATGGCGCAGCTACCCATTGATGACGGGGATCGCTTTGCCGAATGGCTGTTGACGGATTATTCCATGGACGGGGAAACCCTCATGGTGGCTCCTGGTGCCGGCTTTTATGCCACGCCCGGTGCCGGAAAACAGGAAATCCGGCTGGCCTATGTCCTAAAAAGCGCCCAGTGCAGCAGGGCCATGGATATCCTGGGCGATGCCGTGCAAAAATACCCCGGAAAACTGTAAAACCCTCCAGACAAGGTGAAAAACATGTCAAACAATGATCGGAAACAATTGCTGGATCTGCTGATTCGCCACAGCTATGTCAAGGGGGAAGTGACGCTGGCCTCCGGCAAGAAGAGCAACTTTTATGTGGATTGTCGCCAGACCGTGCTGAGGGCGGAAGGTCACGTGGCTGTCGGCCGCGTCTTTCATGACATGATTACCGAACACTTTCCCTCGGCCCAGGCCGTGGGCGGCGTGGTTCTCGGGGCATGTCCCATTGCCAGCTCAGTGTCCATGCAGAGCGCCCTGGCGGGCAGACCCATTGCCGCGTTTTACCTGCGCAAGGAACCCAAAGGACATGGGATGGGAAAACTGCTGGAGGGACCCGTGGCCCCCGGAACGAAGGTGGTGGTGGTGGAGGACGTGGTCACCACGGGGGGGTCCACCCTCAAGGCGGTGGAGGGTGCAAGGGCCGAGGGGCTGGAGGTCCTCGGGGTCGTGGCTCTGGTGGACCGCGAGGAAAACGAGGCGGCGGCCACCCTGTCGGCCCAGCTTCCGTTTCTTGCCGTTTTCCGGAAATCCGATATCCTTTCGGCACAGGGAGCGGATGATTCCGAATGAGACCAGGCCGGCTACTGATTCTTTTTTTCCTGCTTGTTGCATGCGGACGACCGGATGCCTACGTCAACATCAGTCATTCGCCGGTTCACCTGACTTCGTCGGATTATGACATGGTGCTTCGGCGCTGGACCCGGGAACACCGGATCATCCAGCAGTTTGACACGACCTTGGCCGTGCATGCCACCTTGTTGTCCTGGGAATTCCGGTGGGCCCACACCGTTGCGGTGTCGAGCATGTTCCGCCTGACGGCCACGGAAAAGAAGCAACTCTGGGCCCGGGAACAGCAGGATCTGAACCAGGGCGTGTCCTTTGTGGTGGCGGCCGCCAGTTCCGACAACATTCTGAACGACCTCGAAAAAGGGACACCCGATCTGGAGGGATCCGGCCGCAAAAGTTCCCGATCCCATTGGCGGATCACCCTGGAAGTGGATCGGGCCGACCCCGTTTTGCCCATGGAAATCAAGTTGATTGAACCCATCACGAAATTGCACCGTCGCATGTTTCCCCATGCCGGTCACTTCCATCGCCTGTATCTGGTGCGGTTTCCCCGGAGAGTCGGGGAAAGGGAAGTGTTGCCCCATGACGCGCGGATCATCCGGCTGCGTTTTACCGGATCCCCGGGTGCCGCCCGCCTGATCTGGCACACGACCAACGTGGTGGTTTCGGAATAGGAAGTCCTGCATGAACTGCATCCCCCCCCGAAGTTCGTCCCGTGTTGCACGGGTTTTTGTTTCATTTCTTTTCTCTGGGCTCTGGCTCGTTCCGGTTTCCTGCAAAAAGGATTCACCGATGGTGACCGAGAAGACGGAGCAGCACGCCCAGTTCACCTTCCACACCCCCGAGGAAGGCAAGACACGCCTGCAACTGGAAACCATCGGAAACCTGTCCATCAAGGGGTCCATGCCGGATCAGACAGTGTTCCAGATCCACCGGGAGGCCCGGGCCCGGGACCGGGTGCGTGCTGGTGAACTGCTTGACCGGATCGCCATGGTTCCCGAAATGGATCAGGGAGGCCTGCTCAGGCTTTCCCCGAAGTTTCCCGAAGTGGCTTCCGGAGAAAGCGTCTTCGTGCATGCAACGGTACTGGTGCCCCTGAATCAGCCACTTCCCGTCAGCGTGGCCATCACCCGGGGCAATCTGGAAGTGGCGGGAACGCAGGGGGATCTCAAGGTCAAATCCATCGGCAAAAACACGCTTTCGGTGCGGGCCTACCAGGGTTATTTTGACATTGAGGCCCAAACCGGCGAGGTGAGCCTGGGCAACATCCTGCATGGTGGCCGTATCCGGATGGATAAAGGAAAAATATCCATTTCCCAGCGCAAGAAGGAACCCATGGATGATGTGGTGGTGGAACTGAAGTCCGGCGAGGTTCACCTGGAGATCCAGCACGGCTATACGGGAAGAATCTTCCTTTCTGCGCCGGAAATCCAGAACAATACCTCCCTGGTTCCGTCGACTTCCCCGGAAGGCAAGGGAATCCGGGTGCATGTGGAAAAGGGGACGATTCATCTGGTTGGTGAATTGTATTAGCCGATGCTTCTGGAAAAATCCTTCGAAATACTCTCCGGCACCCGCGTGGCCTGTCTCAGGACGGAGGGTGCCCAACCCGTGCTTCTTGTGCATGGTTTTTTCACTTCCTCCTTTGTATGGCGCAGGGTGATGGAAGCCGATGAAGGCGGAAATTTCTCTTTTCTGGCCCTGGATCTGGAAGGCTTCGGGGACACCCACAGCCAGGCACGCACGGATCTGGGTTTCGAACGCCAGACGGACCTGTTGGGACAACTGGTGCATGCCCGTTTCGGATTGCAGCCGGTGACCGTGGTGGCCCATGCCCACGGTGCGATTCCTGCCCTGATGCTGGCCATGATCAAGCCGGGACTGGTGAAGGAACTGATCCTGGTGGCTCCCGTTTTCCAGGACAACTTCCCGGACCCCCTGGTGCGTCCCTTTCTGTGGGCTGCCCGGTCGAAACTGGCCTGGGAAGGCCTTTTCTCTTCGGGGTGGGCCAGAGCCCATGTCGCCCGGCATCTTCGTAATGCCTTTGTGGAACCGAAGGAACCCTGGAACCGGACCTGTGTGGAGGAGTTCTGGCGGCCTTTTCTCAACAGTGAAAGTGCCCGGTCACGACTATTGCGGGTGTTTCTGGACTCCGATCCTCGCCTGGTGAAGTCCTTCGGACGTCATCTGGATCACATTCGCCAGCCGGTGAAAGTGTTGGCCGGCCTGCAGGACCGGCTGGTCCGTTTTCATGTGGCCAAAAGACTGGCGGAATCCCTTTCGGGGGGTACACTGGTCTGTGTGGAAAACGGGGGACACTTCCTGCCGGTGGAAAATCCCCGGGCGATTCTTGGTGAATTGATGGCCGTCCGTCCATCCGTCGAATTTGACAAACGATAATGGGAGATCGACATGCAGAAAGTTTTTTTCAGGGCACGACCTTTTCTGTGTATGGCCGGATTCCTGGCGTTGTTCCTTGGGGTCGGACCCGGCTGCAAGGGGAAGGAAAAGAAAAAACCTGTTGTGCATTTGTGTGATCCTGCCTGTGAAGGAGACACACCCCATTGTCTGGTAGACACCTGTGTGCAATGTCTGAATCCGGATCACTGCCCGCAGGGCGAAGACTGTGTTGATAACGAATGCATGCCGGTGGGTACGGACTGTGATCCTGCCTGTGACGGAGATACGCCCCATTGTCTGGTGGACACCTGCGTGCAGTGCCTGGATCCGGATCATTGTGCGGAGGGGGAAGACTGTGTGGAGAACGCCTGTGTGTTTGTGGAGCCGGACAATCCTTACCGGGTTGTGTGTGACCGGGATCTTCCAGAGGTAACCGAAGGTGTGTGTTCGGTGACCGGCGGCTCAAACGATGTCGTGGCCATCGATGGCGTGGTGCTTTCCGGGCACTGGATTTACGTCAATGGACGTGTGGTGATCGATTCCACTTCGGGTGAGGCCAGGATCCTGTGTGCGGGATGTGACTGCGAGGCTCCCGGCGCCACTGTGGTCAATTGTCCCGAAGGGGTGATTTCCCCGGGATTGATCAATTCCCTGGATCATGTGACCTTCGGCGAAAACGGCCCCGTGGAGACGAACCAGGAACGTTATTCCCACCGCCATGAATGGCGACGCGGTCTGAACGGACACACACAAATCAGTGTTTCGGGGGGAGGTAATCCCCGTTTCAGCGAACTTCGGATGCTTTTCGGAGGTGCCACTTCCATCTCGGGAGGCGTGGGTGGTTCGAATTCATCCGGACTGTTGCGGAACATCGATCGTGCCAACCACCAGGAAGGTCTTTTTCCACCCGTGGACGCAAGATTCCGATCCTTTCCCCTGGGGGATTCTTCCGGAGTGCTTTTGTCTGAAGGATGTGCTTATCCCGGCATCGACAATGCCCTGATGGCCGAGGTGGCAGACGCCTACCAGGGCATTCTGGCCGAGGGAATCGGTCCTGAAGCCCGGAACGAATTCCTGTGCGCTTCTTCCATGGAAGACGGCGGGCAGAAACTGGTGCGACACAACACCCTGGTGATGCACGGAATCGGGTTGACCCTGACAGATGCACGCACCATGGCCGAAGCCGGCGCCCGGCTTGCCTGGTCCCCCCGATCCAACATGCACCTGTACGGGAACACGGCGCCGGTTACCGTGTTGTGGAACCTGGGGGTTCCCGTGGTTCTGGGAACCGACTGGATCGCCACCGGATCCATGAACCTGCTGCGGGAATTGAAGTGTGCGGATCAACTCAACCGGGATCATTTCGGACGGTTTTTCTCGGATTTCGATCTCTGGATGATGGTGACCCACCTGCCAGCAGCAGCCCTGGGCGTGGGTGATCGGCTGGGTCTGTTGTCCGCTGGTCGCTTTGCGGACATCACCGTTTTCGATGGTCGGGTGAACCGGGAATACCGGGCGGTGATCGATGCGGAAGCCAGGGATGTGGTGTTGGTGATGCGGGGTGGTTTTCCCCTGCTGGGGGATCAGGGCATCATGGCGGTTCTGGCCGGGGAACTGGCTTGTGAAAACCTGGTGGTGTGCGAAACGGACAAGACCCTCTGCCTGGAAGCCGATACCGGCCTCACCCTTTCGGCTCTGCTGGGAACCAATCCCAATGCGTATGCCCCGTTTTTCTGCGGTGTTCCGGACGATGAACCCGAGTGCACTCCCATGCGTCCGGGGGAATACCCCCTGTCCGCAGGGCAGGACAGGGACGGAGATGGCATTGTCGACGATCTGGACAACTGCCCGTTTGTCTTCAACCCCGTGCGTCCGGGAATTGACGGTGGGGTACAGCCGGATTCTTCCGGCGATGGCATCGGGGATGCCTGTGACCCGTGTCCCTGGTTGCAGGGAACCACCTGTGACCGTATCTCCCCTTACGACCGTGATCAGGACGGGGTGCCTGACTGGATGGACAACTGCCCGGATGTCCATAATCCCGACCAGGAAGATGCAGACGAAGATGGCATCGGGGACGCCTGCGACGGATGTCCCGCCTTTGCCAATCCGGGCGGGCAACCCTGTCCCGCCACGATTTATGACGTGAAGCGCCAGGACATCCTTCCGGGAACCCGGGTGATGCTGCAGGATGTGATTGTTACGGCTGTGGCGTCGGGGGGACGGGGCTTTTTCGTGCAGATGGATCCCCAGGCTCCGGCCACATGGGAAGGGCCGGATTATTCCGGGCTGTTTGTGAATGCTTATGGAGGTATATCTGGATCCATGCCCGTGGCGGGAGAACGGGTCACCCTGGTTGGTACCGTGAGGCTGTTCGAAGGACAGTGGCAAATCTGGAAGAAGGTGGAAGTGACCATCGATTCTTCCTACAGCGGAGGCGTACCGGCTCCCCAATATGTCAGCCCTTCCGATGTGGGACAGGGGGGTTCCAAATCAGAAACCCTGGAGGGAGTGCTGGTGAATCTGGGTTCCGTCACGGTGACCGGAGTGGATCCGGACCCCGGGCAGCCCGGGCATGATCCCGCAGGGGAATTCATCGTGACCGGTGGAGTGCGGGTGGACGGATTCCTCTACCAGATGAATCCCGCTCCATCCCTGAATACTCCGTTGATGGTTCTTTCGGGCATTGTGCGCCGGGCCGACGGGCTGACCAAAGTGTCCCCACGCTCGGCTTCGGATATCTTCTGATCAAGTTACCATGCATCAGGTGTTTTCGGATTTCAGGGAAAAATTCGGCCGGGAACGGTTTCTCGTAGTGGGATTCGGGGCATTGACCGGGCCGGCTGCAGCCCGTTTTTTTGAATCCTGCGATATTCCCTATGGAATCAGTGATTGCATGTCCCCTGAGGAACTTCACGCGCGTTGTGCGGACCTGGGTCCGGAAGTGATGTTCGGGGGGGGCCAGACCCCGGATCAACTGGATGGTTTTACCGGTGTACTGGTGAGTCCGGGAGTGCCCCGGGACATCCCCCTTTTGCAGGAGGCCCAACGCAGGAACATGGAGGTCTGGGGGGATCTGGATCTGCTGTTTCCGCTTCTGGAAAAACCGAAACTGCTGGGGATCACCGGTACCGATGGCAAGACCACCACCGCCACCTTGCTGGGGCAGGTGTGCCGCCGGTTCGGTGCCACGGTGGTCTGTGGCAACAACGGTGTTCCGGTCCTGGGGGTTGCCGAACCACTGGCCCAGGCCGATTTCGTGGTGGCCGAAGTGTCCTCGTTCATGCTGGAGCGGACCCGTCGGTTGCGGTTTGACATTGCCTGCATCCTGAATGTGGCACAGGATCACACGGACCGGTATCCGCACCTGTCTGATTATCTGGAGGCCAAATGCCGGCTGTTCCGGTACATGCGCAATACCGACGTGTTTTTGCGCAACCTGTCGGATCCCCATGTGGCGAAACTGAATCCCGAAGCAGGGATGATCCGGGATTATGGCTGCCGACTTCCCTGGTATGACCCTGTAACCCGGGTGTTCCAATATGGCGGGGAAACCCTGCACGCAGCGGATTGCATGGTTTCGGGGGAGCATTTTGCGCCTGATTTCCTGGCGGTTCTGGCCTTTTCCCGTGAGTTGGGTTTTGATGCGAAGACGGTGTTGGGCGAATTGCAGTCGTTTGCTGGGGTTCCCCACCGGTTCCAGACGGCGGGAACATTTAAGGGTGTGACCGTGATTGACGATTCCAAGGCCACCTCGGTGCAGGCGGTGAAAGCCGCCATCGGGTCGTGCCGGCTGCCGACAGTCGTTCTTCTCGGGGGCCGGGAAAAACATCTGGATTTCACCGGTCTGGCAGAAAAAGCACGGACCCTGGCCGGGGTGGTCACCTACGGGGAAGCCGGAGAGCGCATCCGCCGGGAACTGGGCAGGGACGATGCCGTGTACCGGTACGGGTTTGCCGAAGCCGTGAAAGAGGCCTGTTTTCGGGTGCCCCGTCCCGGATGCCTGCTTTTGAGTCCGGGATGCACCTCCTGGGACCAGTTTGACAACTATGAACAGCGGGGACAGGCTTTCGTGGCCATCGCGCGGGAATTCCTACTGCAGGAGCGGGCCGGATGACACCGGAACTGGACGCCGTATGCCGTTCGAATGGCTGGAATCCGGCGGCCGTGGGCGGCTGTACGCATCTGGTGACCCACCACCGGGAAGTGGTTCCCGGGGCCTGCTATATCGCTGTCCGGGGGCAGGTTCATGACGGACACGAACACGTGGCCAAAGCCCTGGTGCGCGGTGCAAAGGTGATTTTCGTGGAGGCGGGTTTTTCCCTCCCGGCCGAATCGGGATCGTGTTTCATCGCCGTACCCGATACCCGGGTGGTCGAGTCGCTTCTGGCAGCTCCTTTTTACCGGCATCCCTCCCTGGAATTGTTTCTGACGGGTATCACCGGCACCAACGGCAAAACCACCACCTCGTTTGCCTGCGCCCGGATCGAACGGGCCCTGGGACGCAAAACGGCCGTGATCAACACCCTGGGGTTGTTCAGGGAGTATGCGCCGGTGCCGGTGCCCCTTTCCCATGCACTGCCGCCGCCAGCGGCCTTGCAGCGCCTGCTGAGGGAACTGGCAGATGAAGGTTTCCAGAGTGTGGTGATGGAATGTTCTTCCTGGGCGTTGGCCATGGATCGTGTGGCCGGTTGTGCCTTTGATCGCGTCTGTCTGACGAGGCTGACCCGGGATCATCTGGACATGCACGGCACCATGGACGCCTATGCCTCTGCCAAGTGGCAGTTGGTCCGCACCCTGGACCGCTCCCCCAAACCACAACCGGTACTGGCCTTGCACAAGGATTTTCCGATACCCGGAGAGGGGGTGCCGGCCGGACTCGGGACCATCCGGTTTCACCCGGAAAGTGGCGGGGGGGATCTACGGGCCGAATCGGTAAGGCTTTGCGCAGGAGGGACGGTCTTTACCGTGGTGTTCCGCAACCGGTCGTTGATCACCCTGCGCACGAACCTGCCGGGTCTGTACAACGTGGAAAACCTTCTGGGGGCACTGGCCACCCGGCCCGAACTGCTGGCGGCCTGGGAGGCGAAGGAGTTTTCGGTCGGCGGGGACTTTTTTGAAGACATGCGGGTTCCAGGCCGTCTGGAACGGGTGGATCATCCCGGTGGAGCCCATGTGTTCGTGGATTATGCCCACACCCCCGATGCCTTGCGGGTTGTCCTGCAGACACTTGTACGGTTGTATGGTCCCCGGGTCCGGGTGGTGTTCGGATGCGGCGGGGACCGGGACCGAAAGAAACGTCCCATGATGGGGGCGGTGGCTGCGGAACTGGCCCAATCCATTATCCTTACGTCCGACAATCCCCGGTCGGAGGATCCGGAAAAAATCATCGGGGAAATCCGGCGCGGGATTCCCCCGTCCTGTGGATGTGTTATGGTGGAGCCCGACAGGCGGGCCGCCATCGCCCTGGCCCTGCGGGAAACGGTTGCCGGGGATGTACTGCTGGTGGCGGGAAAGGGCCATGAAAACACGCAGGTGTTTGCCGACGGGGAACACCCCTTCGATGACCGTGTGGTTTTGTGGGAGGAGATGCAAGACAAACCATGAAGGAATTGCCGAAACTGAAAAGCCGGTCACGGCGGACACGACCGCTGGACCCGGAAACTCCCCTGTACCGCATTTCGCTGGAAGTGTCCCGCAGTTGCAACCTGCGGTGCATGTATTGCTACAGTCGTGCAGAATCCACGGTACCCACGGTCATGAGTTCCGCCGATGTGACGGGAATCCTGTGTCAGGCGGTGGAGTTGGGGGCAACTCTGGTGTCGTTTGTATGGGGTGGCGAACCCTTCGTGTATCCCGGCATCTTGTCCAGGGACACCTGTCCGGTGCGTTTTGCCAACCAACTGGGTTGCTATGCCTACCTGTATACCAACTGTACCCGGATCGGTGGTGCAGAGGCCGGCCAACTGGCCGGCATGGATGTCAGTGTCATAGGGAAGTGCAACAGCCTGAACCCTGCGGTGCAGGACCGGTTGGCCGGTGTTCCCGGCGCGTATGACGCCATTCGCCGGGGACTGGATCACCTCATGGATGTGGGGTTGGCTGAAGATTTCCGGCTGGGCGTGGAAACCGTCATCACGAAACCCAACTATGGGGAGTTGCCGGACCTGTGGCGGTTTTTTCGCCGTCACAATCTGGTTCCGGAGGTGGAAATTCCCACCCTCCATGGCCGGGCGGCGGAGCATGCCGGAGACCTGGTGTTTCCCCTGCCCGAAGCCGTGGAGAAATTTCGTGAACTGTTCGGGGAACTGGCCCGCATCGACAAAGAGGAGTTCGGATATCAATGGCAGCCCCGGCCGCCGTTTCCCGCCGGTACCTGCAACCTCATTGATCGGGACCGCAACTGCTACATCACCCACACCGGAAGCGTTCAGCCCTGTGCGGGTGTCGAGGTTTCCTTCGGCCAACTAGCGGTGGGCAGACATCGCTCAAACGGCACAACGCTGTCGGAGATCATCCTGTCGGAAGAATTCCGGAAACTGCGTTCCATCCGGGAGCACCTCACCGGACCCTGTCGTGAATGCGAGTGGATTGGCGAGTGCTACGGATGCCGGGGGGCGGCGTTTCATCACTGTGGCAATTTTCTGGGGCCGGATCCCTTTTGCTGGATTCATCCGTCATGAGGATTCCCGGGGAAATCTTCCGCAGGGCCCTTGCCGCCGGGGCGATGGTGGCCATCTCTCCGGTGTCCCTGGGGTGCATGGGGGTGATTTTCGCCCTGGACGGTCGACCCCTTTTTTTCACTCAAACCAGGCTGGGGCGGCACCGGAAGCCTTTTACCCTGTACAAGTTCCGGACCATGCGGAACGAAACCATCACCCGGCCAGGGCACTGGTTGCGAAAGACCGGCCTGGACGAATTGCCCCAGTTGATCCATGTCCTTTGCGGGGAGATGAACTGGATCGGCCCCAGACCCCTGTCGGTGACGGACCACGAACGTCTGTCGGCGGATTACCCCGCCCTGGATGATCGGTATGCGGTACGCCCGGGGATCACCGGCATCCTCCAGATTCTGGGCACCCGGGGAGCCGCCTTTTCCATCCGGGTGGAAAACGAGTATGCCCGCAGGAAAAACCTCTTTACAGACCTGCAGATTGCCGCACTGACCACCTTGGCCCTTGTGTTGGGAAAACACGGGGTCCGGCGTCTGGTGGCTGCCTTTCCCGCCTGGAAATCCACCCTCCTGTACGAATAGCCCGAGTGCCGGCCACCACATGTTTTGGGCTTCCAGTGGGTACTGTCCCGGAGGCTGGGTTGCCGGTCAAATCCTGTTATTTTTGTTTGTGGATTCTGTTTGCACAAATGCATTTTTGATGTAAGAATGACAAGTGCTATCGGACCATTCATCTTTCGGAGTCACATCATGTCCTACCGCCTGTTTTTGTTGTTTTCCCGTGTTCTGGTTGTGGCGTTCCTTTTCTCCTGTGCCAAGGCCGGGGACAAGCGGCCGTTCTGTGGGGACGGAAAGGTGATCGCCCCCGAGGAATGTGATCCCCCCGGAGTGGGGGCCTGCGATGCCGAATGCCGCCGGGATGTTTCCAAATGCGGGGACGGGGTCTGCGAGTCTCCCGAAAGGATCGACAACTGTCCGGAAGATTGTCATGCCAACTGTGGAAACGGTATCCGGGATTTTTACGAGGAATGTGACATGAACGACCTGGATGGCCAGAATTGCGCGACCCTGGGATTTGCGGGAGGTGTCCTGTTCTGCACGGACAACTGCCGTTTTGACACCAGCCTGTGTGAAACACTCTGCGGGGACGGTCTGCTGGATCCCAACGAGCAGTGTGATGACGGAAACCAGGTTCCAGGGGACGGCTGCAATGCCGAATGCCGTGTGGAAACCGGGTGGACCTGTTCGGGGGCCCCTTCCGTGTGTACGCCCATCTGCGGGGACGGTCTGGTGAAGGGGGACGAACTGTGCGACACCACGTATTCCGGTCCTGATTCCTGCCAGAATTACGGGTATTACGGAGGACAGATGACCTGTGGTTCGGACTGCATGAGCCTGTCCGTGGAAAACTGTGCCGGGCGGTGCGGTGACGGGCAAATCCAGTCGGCCCACGAGGTGTGTGACGGAACCAATCTGGGGGGAAAATCGTGCATGACACAGGGATTCTACAGCGGTACGCTGTCCTGCCAGGCCGATTGCCAGGATTTTGTCACCACGGGATGTTCGGGGTATTGCGGGGACGGTCAGATCCAGTCGGCCCACGAGGTGTGTGACGGATCGAACCTGGGAGGAAAAAACTGTGTTTCCCTGGGGCATCCGGGGGGTACCCTCGGGTGCAGTTCCACCTGCGCCTGGAATGTATCGGGATGCCTGAGCTGGACCGCCTTTTCCACGGGAGGCGGTCAGACCTGCGGGGTGCGTTCGGACGGCACCGTGTTCTGCTGGGGATACAACGGGGATGGCCGGTGCGGAAACGGCACCTACACCACACCCCTTGTGGTTCCCACCCAGGTGTCCGGCATCGGCACCAACGGCTCCAAAGTGGAAGGCGGCGGGCACCACGCCTGTGGCATCCGCACCAATGGCAGTGCCTGGTGCTGGGGATCCAATTCTTCGGGCCAACTGGGCAACGGCACCACCACCACGTCCAATGTTCCGGTGGCCGTAACCAACATGGGGTCCAACGTCACCGCCGTGTCCTCGGGCACATATCATTCCTGTGGCATCCGTTCCGGGGCCCTGTATTGCTGGGGCCGGAACGAACATGGCCAACTGGGCGACAACTCCACGATGAATGCCAGCACACCGGTTTCAGTGATTGGAATGACCTCGGGGGTGACCCACGTATCCTGCGGTGACAACCATACCTGTGCCCGGAAGAGTGATGGCAGCCTGCGCTGCTGGGGGCGGAACGATTATGGTCAACTGGGTGACAATTCCACGGTGGATCGGTACTCTCCCGTGCTGGTTTCCGGGATGACTTCGGGGGTGTCCATGGTGAGTGCCGGTTCCTTCTTCACATGTGCCGTGCGCACCGATGGCAGCCTCCGTTGTTGGGGACGCAATGATTATGGTTTCGTGGGAGATGGCTCCACCACCCAGAGACTTACGCCGGTCACTCCATCCGGTATGGGTTCAGGGGTCCAGGCAGTCGCTTCCGGAGGACACCAGAATTGTGCATTGAAGACGAACCAGAGTATCTGGTGCTGGGGACTGAACAACTTCGGACAACTGGGTAACGGCAATACAACCGACAGTCTGGTTCCGGTGCAGGTCCAGTCCCTGCCGGGAAACATGGCATCGGTCCATGTTGGAGGTGCCCATGTCTGCGCAGTCTCCTCCGGGGGTGGCGCCTGGTGCTGGGGAAACAACGATTCCGGGCGTATCGGCGATGGCACCACCACCCATCGTTCCCTGCCGGTGCCTGTCACGTTTCCGTGAACGGGGGTTCCGGTTGTCGAGTGGTATTGAGGTGACTGGATCCACAGGAGTTGAATCATGTGCAACAATCTGATTTCGCTGATTTCCTGTGTTCTGGTCGTTGTTTTCGGTTTTTCCTGTGAAAAACAAAAAGAGAAGCTGCCGTTCTGCGGTGACGGAAAGGTGACTGCCCCCGAGGAATGTGATCCTCCCGGGGTGGGGGCCTGCGATGCCGAATGTCGCCGGGATGTTTCCATGTGTGGTGATGGAGTCTGTGAAAATCCCGAAGGCGTCGATAACTGTCCGGAAGACTGCCACACAAGTTGCGGCAACGGCATCCGGGATTTTTACGAGGAATGTGACCAGGAGGATCTGGATGGCCAGACGTGCCTGACACTGGGGCTTGTGGGTGGTGTCCTGTTCTGCACGGAGAACTGCCGTTTTGACAAAAGCCTGTGTGAAACCGGTTGCGGGGATGGTGCCATGGATCCCAACGAGCAGTGTGATGACGGAAATTTGGTTCCGGGGGATGGCTGCAATGCGGAATGCCAGGTGGAAACCGGATGGACCTGTTCAGGGAGCCCTTCGGTGTGCACGTCCGTCTGCGGGGATGGTCTGGTGGTGGGGGACGAACTGTGCGACACCACCTATACCGGACCGGACTCCTGTCTGAATTACGGCTATTATGGGGGACATCTGACCTGCGGCGCGGACTGCATGAGCCTGAATCCGGAAAACTGCACCGGACGTTGTGGGGACGGGCAGATCCAGTCGGCCCACGAAGTGTGTGACGGCTCGAATCTGGGAGGAAAAACCTGTGGTTCTTTGGGGAATCCGGGCGGCACCCTCGGATGCAGTGCCACCTGCGACTGGGATGTTTCCGGATGTCGGCGCTGGACCGCTTTTTCCGCAGCAGGTGGTCATACCTGCGGGGTGCGGTCGGACGGTCGCGTGTATTGCTGGGGATACAACGGGGATGGCCGTTGTGGCAATGGTACCTATATTACACCCCAACTGGTACCCAGCCGGGTAACCGGAGTTGGTTCCAATGGTTCCAGCGTGGAAGGCGGTGGGCATCACACCTGTGCCGTCCTTGCCGATGGCAGCACCTGGTGCTGGGGAGCCAACTCCGATGGCCAACTCGGAACCGAAACCCCCGATGCGTCCACTGTTCCGGATCCCGTGTACCACATGGCTTCAAACGTCACTGCCGTGTCCGCGGGTGCTTACCATTCCTGTGGCATCCGCTCTGGAGCCCTGTATTGCTGGGGGCAGAACGATCACGGTCAACTGGGCAACAATTACACATGGGGTTCCATTTTCCCGGTGTTGGTGGTCGGCATGAACTCGCAGGTGACCCATGTGTCCGCAGGAGACTTCCATACCTGCGCCCGGAAAAGTGATGGCAGCCTGCGTTGTTGGGGAAAGAACGAATACGGTCAACTGGGTGACAATACGACCGTGAACCGACTCTCTCCCGTGCTGGTTTCCGGAATGTCTTCGGGGGTGGCCAGTGTAAGTGCCGGTGGCTTTGTCACATGTGCAGTGCTCACGGATGGCAGCCTGCGTTGCTGGGGTCGCAATGATTACGGTTTTGTGGGGGACGGCACCGAAATTCAGAGGTTGACGCCGGTCACCCCTTCCGGAATGGGTTCCGGGGTATTGTCGGTGTCTGTGGGAGGGCTGGCAACCTGTGCATTGAAGACGAACCAGAGCGTCTGGTGCTGGGGACCCAACCTCTTCGGAGAACTGGGGGACGGCACCACCACTTCCAGCCTGGTTCCGGTGCAGGTCCAGTCCCTGCCGGCGAACATGGCATCGGTGCATGCCGGTGGTGCCCATGTCTGCGCGGTTTCCTCCGGGGGTGGGGCCTGGTGCTGGGGAAACAACGATTCCGGGCGTATCGGCGATGGCACCACCACCCACCGCTCCCTTCCGGTGCCTGTCACTGCTCCGTGAACGGGGGTTCCTGTACGAAACCCCCCAGATATTCCAGGAGGTTTTCCTCCATGCGATGCAGGTTGGCGCGCTGGGTGGAAAACAGTACCTTGAATTTCTTGAATACCGATCGGGTCTGTTCCATGGCCATCATGGCGAACATTTCCGATTGTTCGGAAAACCCGGCCAGATACACATGCCTGACCAACCGGTCCAACTCTTCCTGAAGCAACGTCCAGGTGCGTTCCACTTCCGTGTGGAGATTGGGATTGCCGGTCAACTCGGCGTGCTGCAGTACGTTGTCCATCATGGCCCGCACCTGATCCATCTGGCGCTGGATGAATACCAGGGGCAAAATGGGAATGCACGAGAGCAGGTTTCTCCGGATGTCCTCGTCCCAGTCGGAAACCCGGTGTCCGCCGGAGAGCCAGTCCTGGGTCTCCGGAGACAACAGGATGCCGTCTTCCACCATCCGGGCGATTTCCGGATGGATGACGGCATCTTCCCGGAGGGTATATTTGTCCGGTCTCACGTTCCGGGTTCCGCCACGGGTGCGGGCGTGGAGGAAAAACGCATGCCCAGTTGGTGGAACAGGAACGAATATTCGTCCCGGGAACTTTCAACACGCTTTTTGACCATGTCTCCGCCACCGTGCCCGGCGTTGGTTTCCACGCGAAGCAGCACCGGGTGGGTGGAACCCGAAGCATGCTGGATGGCGGCCACGAATTTGCGTGCGTGCATGGGATCCACCCGGTCGTCACTGTCGGCGGCCATCATGATCAGGGCCGGATACTGGGTTCCCTCCACAATCCGGTGGTAGGGCGAATAGGCTAAAATGGCCTTGAACTGTTCGGGATCTTCAGAGGAACCATACTCCGAGATCCAGGTTTTTCCAGAGCCGAACAGGTGGTACCGGACCATGTCCAGCAGCGGCACATGACAGGACACCGCCCGGAAGAGATCCGGTCGCTGGGTCATGGCGGCACCCACGAGCAATCCGCCGTTGGAGCCGCCCTGGATGGCCAGTCGTTCCGGCCGGGTGTATTTCTGGTCGATGAGCCAGATGGCCGCGGCGATGAAGTCATCGAACACGTTCTGCTTCTTGTCCAGCATGCCGGCCTTGTGCCAGGCATCCCCGTATTCGCCGCCGCCCCGCAGGTTGGGAATGGCAATGGTGCCCCCGGCTTCCAGCCAGACCATGCGGGCGGGGGAGAACGTGGGCGTCAGGCTGACATTGAATCCGCCGTAACCGTAAAGCAGAACGGGGTTGTCCCCGTTGCGCTGCAGGTCCTTTCGACGGATGATGAACATGGAAACCTTCGTGCCATCTTTCGATGTCACATCCACCTGTTCGGTGATGTAGGGGGAGGCGTCAAAAGGAAGTTTCACCTGGAAGAACAACGAGGAACCCCCCTTTTTCACGGAGGTTTCATACACGATGGGGGGGCTTGTGTACGAGGAAAAACTGAAGAACGCCCGGTCATCATCGGGATGTCCCTGCAGTCCCCAGGTGGTGCCAATGCCGGGCAGTTCCACCTCCCGGACCACCTTCCCGTTGAGGTTGGCGAGTTCCAGCCGGGAACTCGCCCGGTGAAGGTAATGCAGTCCCAGATGATTCCCCACAATGCGGAATCCGTCGAGGACCTTGTCTTTTTGCTCGGGCACGATTTCCTGCCAGTCATTTCTGCCGGGCCGGGTGGGCCGTACCCGGAAGATGCGGTAGTTGGGGGCTTCGTGATTGGAAATCACGTAGAACTGTCCCCGGTGGACTTCCACCTGGTGCACGGCGTTGAGCCCCGCCGCCAGGGTTTGCCATTCGGGTTTCCGTTCGTACAGATCCTTGAAATGGATGTCCGTGTTGGTCCATCCAAACATGGTGTACAGGATCAGGTAGCGGCCATCCCGGGAGTTTTCCGCGTGCAAAAAGGTCCGGGGATCCCCGGTTTTTTCCCGGATGAGTTCGTCCTTGTCCGGGGTGGTGCCCAGTTTGTGGTAATAAATGGCCTGATGTCCGGGAAGATCCATGGCCGGGATGGACGGATCCACGGGAATGCGGGTGTAATAGAATCCGCGGCCGTTCTTGTCCCAGGAGGGCCGTGCATACCGCGCCCCTTCGATGACATCGATTTCGGACACCTTGC
Source organism: uncultured Kofleriaceae bacterium (assembly GCA_964618145.1). Lineage (GTDB taxonomy): Bacteria > Myxococcota_A > Polyangia > HGW-17 > HGW-17 > HGW-17. The sequence goes on along the minus strand of CAZTZR010000035.1, from coordinate 11,000 downwards.
CGGTGGCCACTTCCATGACATGCAAGGTCGCATGATCCGCGTTGTTCCGGCTGAGCAGGTAGGCCGCCTTCGAACCGTCATGGGAGGGGAACACGCCGCGAATGGAGAGGCTCCCGTCTTCGCTCATCGTGTTGGGGTCCAGCAGTACTTTCGGTGTTCCCTTCGGACCCTGCTGCCAGTAGTACACGGCTTTTTCCCGATCGGCATACCGGCGGCTGAAGAAATAGCGGGTTCCCTTGCGTACGGGAGGACTGATCCATTCCATGTAACTCAGTTCGGAAAGCCGTTTTTCCATGGCTTCCCGATCGGGAAGTTTTTCCAGGAACGAACGGGTGTATTCATCCTGCTTTTTCACCCATTCCTTCGTGGATGGCAGGTCCATGTTTTCCAGGGAGCGATAGGGATCCGGGACCTTTGTGCCATGCCAGTCATCCACGGCATCCTCCCGGGGGGCGGGAAACGGATTGAAAGGACCGATGACCCGGGGGGGGGGCTGTTCTTCAGGCTGCGCTTCGGGTGGTGCCTTGCGGGGTGATTCCTCGGGCATGGAAACGGGTTTGACGGGCTTCGTACAGGCAAAAATGGCCGCGAATCCCGTGAAAAGAAAAAACAATGCAATGGGGTTTTGTTGTAGGGATTTCATGGGTTCACCCTACCAGATCGACTGGAAAAGTAAAGCCGTGGAAGGGTTGAAAAAAAGAAAGGAAAAAAAATCCGTGATGGTTTATGATTGCTCCCGTCAGGAAACCGGCAAACGGTGCGGGACCGTTTCGGGTGTCATGCGGTTTGTTCCGGTAAACTTGAATTTACAGGGTTTGTGAGGTGACCTTCATGGAAAACAATCCCCTCCCTTTGTCCATCTGCCTGGAAGATTGTCATCCAGCCCATGAAAGTTTGCGGTATCTGTCCTGCACGGCGGTGTCCGGCCGGGGACTGAGTCTGCGTGTCGACGGCACGGTGGGGTGGATGGATCCCGCTCCCGCATTTTGTGCCATCCTGGTCACCGGGGACGGACGGCCCGCCTGCCTTCGTACCGACAAAATGATCGAAGGAGCCCGGGTGCACCGGGCAGGCCGCCACGTGGATCTGGTTCCCGGAAAGCCGGTCATCCTGCGGAACCGCGACATTCTCACGGTGCCGGGCCGATGTGTCCGGATTCACATCCATGGCGAAGTTGCCGAACCCAAAGAGCCGAAGTACCTGCAGGCGAAGGAAGCCTCCTCGGTGTTGCCGAAACTGGCTGCAGCGGGAATCATTGCGCTTCTGGGATTCGGTGTCGGGTGTGTGAGGGAAACCGTGGTGCATGAAAAACCCGGAGATGTCACCGTTGATCGTCCCCTGCCGCCCCGACCGGACCCGCCACCCCATGAGGAGGCGGATGACAAGGGAGAAGATCCCATTGATGTGCGGGAACATGTTCCGGCACCCCCCCTGGATGATGATGAGTTTTGACGATCCGGATTTCAAGCTCCGGTACCCTGAAGGGAGTTCGCCATGCCAGAACCCATAGCCATTTGCATTGAAAATTGCCACCCTGTCCACGAAAGTTTACGGTATTTGCGCTGTACGGCCATTTCCGGGGCGGATACCGGTCTGGTGGTTTCCACCAGCGGTGAAGTCCTCTGGAAGTCCGATGAGCCGGGATACTGTCGCATCTGGGTGTCTTCGGATGAACGCCTGATCTGCTTCCGTCCGCCGGGATTTCCGGCAGGGGCAAAGATTCACCGGGCGGGGCGCGAGGTGGAACTCGAGGAAGGAAAACCGGTGGTGGTGATCGACGGGGATTTTCTGCTGCTGCCGGATCTGTGTTACCGGATTCACGTGCATGGGCAGACAAAATCGGTGCATGAGCCGGGATTCCTGGATTTCGAAGAGCCTTCCTCTTCCACGCTTGCACGGTATGCTGCCGCCGGAATCATTGCGCTGGGTTCGCTTTCGGCAATAGCCTGCGCCCGTCCGCCCTCCGAGAACAAGAAGAGTCCCCCGGTGGAAGTGCGGGATGAACCGCCCGCCGTGGAACCGGATCGGGAATGGAACAACGACGCAGGCAAGAAGGAGGAAGAAAAGAAGACGGAGCCCGAGATAGAGGTTCGGGTGCAACCTCCCGTTGTGTTTCCTCGCCCGGATGAAGCGGAAAAACCGGAACCTCCGAAGAAGCCGGATCCCCCGAAGAAGGATGACAAGGAAGATTCGGCCCAAGAGGCCGGGTCGGAAAATAAGCCACCCCCCAAGCCCCCCATCGAGGTGCGGGTCCGGCCCCCGGCGCCAGTGCCTCCCATGCGGCATACGCCCCCCACCAAAATGCCCGAATGATGATGCAGGAGTGATGATGCAGGTATCCAACCACTATTGTTTTCCGGCGGATAGCCGTTTGATGGATCTGTTTTCCGGGAAATTGCTGCTTTCCCGCAGTCATGCCGTGTTCTGCAGGATTCCCCCTGAACAGGTGGATGCCGTACAAAAAGCCCTGGTTGCCGGAGTTTTGACAGATCCGGATCCCGGTCTGCTGGAAGATCTGCAAAGGCATGGCTTCTTCGATGCACCCCGTCCGGAAAAGGCGGATCCCCCCACGGTGCAAATCCAACTCACCAACGCCTGCAATCTGTCATGTCATTATTGCTGCACCAATTCCGGCGAAGCCCGCAGCGACGAACTGACCTTCGATGAACTTGTTCCGGTGGTGCACAGCGTCCGGAAGCTCCTGGGCCAGGGGGGACGGGTGGCCATGCTGGGGGGTGAGCCTTTGCTGGTTCCCTGGGCCTGCGATCTGGCGAACGAAATCCTGGATCAGGAACTGGATCTGACGCTGTTCACCAACGGCATGCCCATGGTGGAAGGGGATCTGGCAGAAAAAGTGGCGAACCTGGTCAAAAGGGGAGCCCAGGTGCGCATCAGCCTGGCCGGGCCGACGCCCGAAACCTGTGACGCATTTTCGGGAACTTCCAGGTTTGAAACGGCAGTGGCTGCCATTCATAAACTGTACGATGCCGGCGGGGAAGCCGTCATTGATTTGATGCTGTTTCCCCAGCACGTGGATGCCGTGGCCACGGAATTCCACACCCTGCGCAAGAGGCTGCCCGAAGGCATCCGCATTGCCCTGGGCATTGCGTATTTGTCGGGCCGGGAAACCGGGGATCACGTGTTTCCCTCCCGGTTTGAACTGGAGCAGGCCCTGGACCGCATTGCCTTCGAAGCCGGAGAAACCATCAGCGCCACCCGCCCGAACCCATTGGCCCATCGCCGGGAAGGCTGTGGCTGTGCTTTGGGGTATCATCTGCACCTGCGTTCGGACGGTTCGCTTTTCCCCTGCTTCAAGATGGAAGAAAAGGTGGGGCACCTCAGGCAGGACGGATTCGAGGCGGCCCTTCATCATGTGCGGAACCATCCCCATCCGGCATCGGCATTGCCGTTGTGCCGTGATTGTGATCTGGCCACCCTGTGCGGGGCGGGCTGCCGTTCCGACAACTACCTGTATACCACAGACGGGGATACCCCCCTGTGTGATACCTGGCGGGTGCGGGTGCTGTGCGAACTTCTGGCCGAGGACTGGGTGTCCGCTTTGGATTGGCCGATTCACCACCTGGCGGCCGAAGCCCGCCGCCGGGGGATTGACACGCCCGAAGTCGAACCGAAAGGGGTATCCCGTCACCTGCGGGAAACCTGAACCGGAAAAACAAGGGAGGGAAGGAACCCATGCCTGAACCCATTGCCATCTGCATCGAAAACTGCCATCCGGTCCATGAAAGTTTGCGGTATCTGCGCTGCACCGCCATTGCAGGAGCCCATCCGGGTCTGGTGGTTTCCACCACCGGGGAAGTCCACTGGAAGGTGGACGAACCCGGGTATTGCCGCATCTGGGTTTCCGGGGATGAAAAACTCATCTGTTGCCGGGATCCGGGTTCCCCGCCCGGTGCCCGGATCCATCGCGCAGGCCGGGCGGTGGAACTGGAAGTGAAAAAACCCGTGGTGGTCATTGACGGGGATTACCTGTTGCTTCCGGGCATGTGTTACCGGATCCATGTCCACGGGCAGACCGGCTCCGTGCACGAGCCGGGATTCCTGGATTTCGAGGAGCCGGTCCCTTCCACGCTGGCCCGGTTTGCCGCGGCGGGAATCATTGCCATGGGAGCCCTTTCGGTGGGAGCCTGTTCCCGTCCGCCCGGGGAGAACAAGGCCAGTCCCCCGGTGGAAGTCAGGGACCAGCCCCCGGCCCAGCCGATCCCCGACCCCGGGTACAAGCCGGATCCCCCGGTGGAAGTGCGGGATCATCCCCCCGAAGTGGCTCCGGACCCCGAACCCCAGCCCCCCCCGGATCAACCGGTTCCTGCTCCCCCGGAAACAAAGGTGCCTTCCGGGGAAGGAAAGGATTCTTCCTCCGGTACGGAAAACTCCGGCTCGGCGGATTTTGGCATGAAGCCAGGCATCGAAGTGCGGGTGAGTCCCCCCAAGGTGGCTCCGCCCATGCGCCAGCCCAAACCATAAGCGGGACTTCACCATTTCGTCGGGTTCTATGGCAGGGCGGGGACGTAGAGCAGGAAGATTTCGTACAACCCGTTGCTGGGTTGACCGTTGAGGGTACTTTCGGTGTATCCCGTCAGGAACATGTTTCCATCGCGGTCCATGGCAAGGGCCATTGCCTTGTCGCTGGCAGCAGTTCCCCACAGGGAGGTGTGGATCAGGGAACCTGCGATGTCGTGGCAGACCAGAAAAATGTCATCGGAACCGGCGTGGGGTTGTCCGTGCAGGGAACCTTCGGTGTGCCCGGCAACACATGCGTTTTGGGCCCCGTCCACTGCGACGCCGAAACCCCTGTCATCTCCTGTAGTACCCCATTGCCGGGACCAGGAAATTACCCCGAACCGGGTGAACTTGGTGAGAATCCCGTCGCGGCTTCCCCGTGCCGGATTCCCGTCAAGCGAACCTTCGGTGAAGCCGGTAACGTAAATGTTGCCTTCTGTATCGGTGGCAATTCCCAGGGCACGGTCTTCATCGGGGGTTCCCCACTGTCGTGTCCAGATCCAGATGCCGTCGGAATTGAACCGCGTCAGGAACAAGTCAAAATTTCCCGTGTGAGGTTGTCCATCCATGGACCCCGGGGTACGACCGGCCACATAAATGTTGTCGTCGCTGTCCACCGCCAGGGCATATCCCGCATCGTTGCCGGGGGTTCCCCATTGTCGTGTCCACATGATGTTTCCATCCCCGTCGAACTTCACCAGAAACGCATCATCACCTCCCTCGTGGTGTTGTTCGTGCAACGAACCCGCCACGTATCCGGTTGCATAGATGTATCCTTCCGAATCCAGTCCGATTCCGGCACCCTGATCATTGCCAGGGGTTCCCCACTGTCGTGTCCAGATTTTTTCGCCTTCCCCGGAGATCCGGGTGAGAAAGACATCCTCTCCCCCTGGTCGATTCTGACCGTCCAGTGCGCCGGTGACTGCGCCCAGGACATACACATTGTCGTGGACATCTGTCCGGACACCCGCACCGATGTCGTTTCCGGGGGTTCCCCACTGTCGCGTCCAGATCCGGCGCCCCAGATAATCGAACCGGGTCAGGAAGATATCGAAGTTGCCTGCGGAAGTCTGGCCGTCCAGCGCACCACTGGTGGGACCGGTCACATACACGTTCCCCGCGGAATCAACGGTGACGGCGCCTCCGATTTCCAGTCCGCTGGTGCCCCACAGCCGTGTGGCGCTGCATCCGGAAAAATCCAGTTCGCAATTGGCCGAGCAGGCGAGTTCCCCGAAAAACATGGACACATCACGACAGGTGAATCCACCGAGATTCTGGGTGTCGCATTGTTCATGCAGGTTTTGGACAACACCATCTCCGCAGATGCCGCTGCACCAGGACGTATCGAACTGACAGTGGTCCGAGCAAAACAATGGGCCGTCGTAATACCCGAGACTGAGGCATGTGCTGCCCTGAAGGTCCTCTCCCTCACACTCTTCGAAATAGGGGGTGACTTCACCGTCTCCGCAAACGCCACCACAACCGGACGTGTCGAAGGTGCAATCCGGCAGACAGGCCAGTAGACCTCCGGAAAAGCCGAAATCGCTGCAGGTGGCGCCTCCGAGTTCCTCTCCGTCACAGAGTTCTCGTTCCTGCAGCACCCCGTCAGGCTGGCAGAAGGGCGGCGGCCCTTCGGGGATGTCCATCATCCAGCGGCAACCCCCGGTGGGGACCAGGATCACGACGAGCAGGAGGAAAGGGGGAAATTTCAAATGCATCAAAATTCCGTTCAAAACAGATGCAACATGCCATATGAACACTCAAGCCAGTATTCCACTGGTTCCGGGTTCTGTCAATGTTCACACTCCGGCGCCGGGTGTTCCCTGATCGGAAAAGTGCCTGAAAAAAGGTTTGCCAGAAGTTCCATGTTTTAATACAGTATGCGCACTTGGGAGCCGGAATGCGAAAAACCCTGATTTACAACCTCTTTCCCACACTGGCCGGTCCGCTGGACCAGTGGGATGACTGGGTGAACCATGCCCGGGATCTGGGGTTCAACTGGGTATACATCAACAGTCCCTTCAGGCCGGGGGCTTCCGGCTCCCTGTATGCCGTGGCGGATCCCTATGACCTGCATCCATCCCTGGTGCCCCGCGGGAGTGCCGAATCCGGACCAACGCAACTCCAGCGGTTCCTTCTTCACCACCGGCAGCGGGGCATGCGGTTCATGACGGATCTGGATCTTCTGCATGTGGCCGTGGATGCCCCGTTGGTGAAACGCCATCCGGAATGGTTTCTTCGCGAACCGGATGGGCGGTATGTCCATCCCTTTTTGCCGGATCCGCTGGATCCGGACAGCATGACCCTGTGGGATGACCGGGTGCAGGTGGTTCTGAACGGAGCGCAAGCACACGAGGGGATACGCAAGGCCCTTCTGGAAAGACTGGATGTGCATGTACAGTGGGGTTTTTCCGGTTTTCGCTGCATGCACGCGGCCTCCGTTCCGCCAGACCTTTGGCATCAATGCAGGAAAAGGGCGGAAACAAGGGCCAAAGAGCCTGTCCTGTTCGTGGCCGATGCCCTGGGGGTGTCCACGGAACGTCTGGCGGAACTGGGTTCGGGTGGGTTTGATTTTCAGTACAACTCCTCCTGCTGGTGGCGGTTTGATTCCGGATGGGCCATCGAGCAGCATGCCCGCCTGCAGAAGGTGGCGCCCACCGTGTCCTTTCCGGAGAGCCATGACACCCTTCGTCTGGCAGGGGATCCGGTGGTCCAGTTCGGACGATACCTGTTTTCGGCCTGGTTTTCCTCGGCAATGCAGATGACCATGGGGTATGAATACTGCTGGAAAAATCCCCTGCACGCCGCGAAGTCCACTGTGGAACAGCAGGAACCCAGAACAGGCGGCATCGCCCATCTGATCCGGACATGCAACCACATGATCGCCCGGGATCCGTTGTTCTGTGGCGAAGGTACGGTGCGTTTGGCAGGTTCCCTGGACGGGCCGGTGGTACGGCTGGAAAAGCATGTTGACGGTCATTCGGGGGAATTGATCCTCAGTCGCAAGGAGCCTGCGAAGGTGTGGGTTTCCGGGGAGATTTGCCGGCCTTTTCATCCTGAAAACGGCCAGTGGGTATGGGAAAACATGGATGGGGAGGTCGAACTGGCCCCCCATGAAGGGATTCTGATCCGGAGAAGTATGACATGAAATTGGCGAAAACCTTGATCCTTTGTGTTGTGATGGTTTCCCTGGCAGTTTCCTGCGGGGAGAAGAAGAAGGAATCCGGAAAATCCGATGGCGTGACCGCCATTCCACCGCAAACCAGTTGTACCCATCTGGTGGCGAAACTCAGCGAGTGCATGAACAACAAGCAGGTGACGGCCCGTTTCTCCTTCAACGAAATCAAGGACTGGGTGTACGAGGACTGTGAGAAACTGCAGAAAGAAAACGCCGGCCTGTTTGGAAAACTCATGACCTGTGTGAATATGGACTGCCCCCGGATGGATACCTGTCTGGAGGAAGTTCTCGGCAAGTGGCAGGAGAAACGGTGAAACCCATGGCAAGAGGTGCCGGATCATACAAGAGTTCATGCCCGGATTTGCCGGCGGGAACCCGCTTGGGGGAATATGTCATCCGCAAGCGGGTGGATGCCGGCGGCATGGGAACGGTCTATGCGGGAGTGCACCCGGTGATTGGCAAGAAGGTGGCCATCAAACTGATTCATCCCCATATCGCCCAGAATCCGGAGAACATCCAGCGCTTCAAACAGGAGGCCATGGTGGTAAACGCCATCGGCGATCCGGGAATCGTTGATATCTTCGGTTTCGGAGAATACGAGGATGGACGTTATTATTTCGTGATGGAGTACCTGCGTGGCGAGCGCCTGCTGGAATTCATGAAGCGTCACGGCAAACTGGGTCCTTTCGCGGCAGGCCAATTGTTGCGCATGCTGGCTTTGTCCCTGGCGGCTGCCCACGGAAAGGGGGTCATCCACCGGGATTTGAAGGCGGAAAACATCTTTCTGGTTCCCTCCAACGACGGGCACTGGCCACCGCGCACCAAATTGCTGGATTTCGGTCTGGCCAAGTTGCTCGAGGCCTTTGATGGTCAGGACGTTCCCCGCACCCGTCAGGGGATCACCCTGGGGACACCCTATTACATGTCCCCGGAGCAGTGCCGTGGAAAGCCGGTGGATGCCCGCAGCGACATCTACGCACTGGGTGTGCTGGCCTACGAAATGATCACCGGCCGGTTACCGTTTTTGCATGAGGATCTCACCGAGGTCATGCACATGCACCTTCGGGAGAAGGTGGAACTTGCACCTTCTCCTGCCCGTCCGGTCCTGCTGGATGAACTGATTCTCGGCTGCCTGGAGAAGAATCCGGTCGACCGGCCCCAGGACATGCAGGAGGTCATCGCAGCGCTGGAGTTGATCTTTCCTCCTCTGGCCCCTTTCAAACTCGGTGAGGAAGCTTCCATGGCCGAAGGGGGATCCCCTGAAATCGAGAACCACGATTCCGGAGAGAACCCGGGTGCCAACGGAACCCCGGCTCCGGGGGACGAGGACGAGGATTTCGAAGAAAGGAAGGTGACACCACCCCCGGTGCATGTTCCTTCCGAAACCATGAAGGTGGCACCGGCCTCGATGCCTGAAGAGCATGCCCTGTCCCATCCCGGCCAGGGGGTCTGGCTGGTGGTGCTGGGTTTCTTGCTGGGACTGATCGTCGGCATGGGCCTGATGTATCTGCAATTGCGCTGAAGCGACAGGAATGGGTCGCATAACCCACTTTGGATCTAAGGAGACACGATGATGACGAAACTGGTACTTCGAGCCATGGATCTGGACGGATTTCTCACCGGGGAGGACCACGAGAGGATTTCCCTTCTGGACGCACGATATGCCGAGGCCATGGACATCTTCAGGACCTATGATCCGGACGGTGCCGATTGTGGTCAGGTTCGGGACCGGATGGTGCAGTTGTATTCCGAACTCGGGCACCTGATGCAGGAAATGCTCAAAAACGAGAAGAACATCCATGTCTTTTCCTTCGAGACACCTTCATTCATCCATGGTGAGGTTTCCCGGCTGGTGGCCAAGTTGCGCGATATCCGTACGGGGCAGCCGGAGTTTGTATATTATGTTCAACGGGCCTATGAGTTGCTTTTCAACATGGCGTTTTCCGGAGAGCCCGGATCCAAGCACCACATCCTGATCCGCACCCCGGTGAATGTGCCCACACCCCAGTACGCCATTCACAAGATCCCGCGCATCGACGACCGCACCGGCAACGCGGTCATGTGCGTGATGCTCCGGGCCGCGTTGCTGCCCTCCATGATTGTTTCCAAGGAAATCCAGGAATACCACTCCGAGGGGTATGTCACACCGTTCGCCCTGTTCAAGATCGGCCGGGATGACCGCAAGGACGAGCAGGAGATGGCCTATGTGCTGGACCTGAAGAAAAGTTACTTCAAACTGGAGCAACTCGACGGCAAGGACTGGTTCTTTGCGGATCCCATGAATGCCACCGGAGGCAGCATGATCACCGTGGTGAAGTTCCTGCTGGATCAGGGCGTACGGCCCCGTTCGGTGAAATTCTTCAATGTCATTTCCGCCATGAAGGGGTGCCTGCGCATCGCCCGTGCCATCGAAAACGTGGATGTCTACACGCTCTGGATGGATCCCTCGCTGAATCACAAGGCATACATCCTGCCGGGAGTGGGGGATGCCGGTGACCGCATCAACGGTTCGGACCCGCCGGAGAGCCCCAGGGACATCATCGCGCTCATCGCGGATTACGGTCAGCGTATCAGTGCGTTGTACCGCGCCCAGATCCGGGCCATCGAACATACGGTTCTTGGCTAATTCCCTTCCCCTGGACGATCCGTCCTGTATACCATCCGGTAAAGGACCGGCATCAGGAACAGGGCCACCAGGGTTTCCATCATCAACCCACCGATGGCACCCACGGCCATGGGTTGCAACATTTCGTTTCCACCGCCCATGTTGATTGCCAGGGGAAAAAAGCCCACCAGGGTGGACAAGGTGGTCATGACCCGGGGACGCAGGCGTACGGCAGCGGCCTGTACGATGGCATCTTTCGCGGAAAAACCCTGCCCAATCCGCAGATCCTCGGCGAAGGTGTACAACAGAACGCCATCGTTCACGGTGGCAGCCACTACCACCAGCATCCCGATGATCACGGTGGCCCCCACCGGGAATTTCATAACATACAGGGAAAAAATGACACCCACCAGGCAGACGGGCAGATTCGCCAGAATCAGGAGGGGCAACTTCACCTGGTTGAACTGTACGGTGAGCACGATTCCCGCGAAAAACAGGGCAAACAGAAGGATCACCAGCATGTCCCGCTGCATTTCCGCCATCATCAGGGCTGGTCCACTGGTGCGCCAGGTGATGCCGGGGGGTCTGGGGATGGCTTCGAGCATCCGGTCAATGCGTTTTTGGGCCTCGCTCAAGGAGATGCCCACCTTGTCAGCCCGCAACACCACCTGCTTGACCTGATCCTCGCGGTTGATTTCC
>CAZTZR010000034.1:0-36464 GCA_964618145.1 uncultured Kofleriaceae bacterium | reverse complement strand
CTGGGCCCGTCATCCGGATGGCCTGTACATTCTGGAAACCCCGTATGCCAACGAGCACCTGTCCATGATCTGGCTGCTGCCGGTGAAGAAACATGAATTGGCCGCGCTGGAAAGCCAACTCTCCATGGAAAACCTGGAAAAGTGGCGAAACGCCACCCGGAGGGTGGAAGTCCGGGTGCAGATTCCCCGGTTCAAACTGGAACCGCCCCCGGTAAAACTGGTGCCCGTGCTGCAATCCCTGGGAATCAGGAAGGCTTTTCAAGGGAGCGCGGACTTTTCCAACATGGCGGAACTGCCTGAAGGTCTGTCCATCTCCGATGTGGTTCACCAGGCATTCATCGAAGTCAACGAAGAAGGCTCGGAGGCTGCCGCCGCCACGGCAGTGATGGTGGCCGACGGCTCCACCGAACGTCCGAAACCGCAACCGCCTACCTTCATTGCGGACCATCCCTTCGTGTTCGTGCTGATGGATCTTCGCACCCGCATGCCGCTGTTCATGGGCCGGGTCACCCATCCCTGATCCGGAAAACTGCAACATTCACTCGTGATGATAGGGTTCGCCGGCGGCGATGGACAGGGCACGGTAGAGTTGTTCCATCAGAACCAGACGGGCAAGCCGGTGGGGAAAGGTCAAATGGGACAGGCAGAGTTTTTCATCGGCTGTTTGCAAAAAGACCTGGGAGTGGCCGTGGGCGCCGCCAATGACGAACACCAGATCCCGGCTCTGGCGGGACAACAGATCCTGCAAGTGCCGGGAAAATTCCACAGACCCCGCCGGCTGGGTTCCCTTTTCATGCAGCAGGATCCGCACCCAGCCGGACCCGATGGCACGAACGAGTTTTTCCTCGTCGGGAAACACCCGCACCTCCAGGGGAACCTTGCGTGCAATGCGGGCGGCATACTCCTGCACCATGGGTTCGAGTTCGTCCCCCCGGGCATTTGCCACGCTGTAGATGTGCCATTTCATGCGACGTCGATGCGGCAGTCCGACCAGGCCTGATCCAGTTGGTAATAGGTCCGGGTCACCGGCTGCATCACGTGCACCACCAGATCTCCGGCGTCCAGAAGCACCCATTCACTGTGCTCCTGTCCTTCCACGCCCACAATGACCGCCTTGTTCTGCAACAATTTCCCGCGGACCTCCTCGATGATGGAGTCCACATGACGGCGGTTCAGCCCGGTGGCCACCAGGATGTAGTCGGTATATCCCAGTTTCGACGCCACCTGGTACACGGCGAGTTCTTCGCCCTTTTTCTCTTCAATGGCGGCTTTGGCCACCTTCATCAGTTCCACGGGTTCCATGGTCTCTCCTCAAAGATGATTTCACCTTCGCAACAGGCCCGGTCCATGGGGACCGGATGCCGGAAGGAGGGAAAATAGTCCCTAATGCCGGCAAAGGCAAGGGGCATGCACTTTTTCTCGCGGGTAAACGCAACAGGAGAGTTTGCCCTGGATCTGCAATGGCGGTGGTTGCTCGTCTGTATAAACTGAAGTATACCCTTTGGGTGGGTTCAAAGGAGTTGCCTGATGAAAACATCATTCTTTTTCCGGTTTTTCCTGGTTCTCGTTCTGGCGGCCGTGGCCGTTTCCGGTTGTGACGACAAGAAAAACACAAACAATATCAACAACCCAAACAACCAGAATAACCAGAACAATGTGGACCCCTGCGCTCATGTGGACTGTCCGGAACACGCATCCTGTGATCCGGCCACGGGAGATTGTGTATGCGACATCGGGTTCACCTCCGAACTGGACGCCTGCATCAACCAGAAGTGGGTACCCTGCGACGACATCAGTCCACCAAATGCCCAGACCATTTCCGGTGATGTGCTGATCCACTGGGACACGGAAACCGGCTGGTCCCTGCCGGAAACCTGCGCATGGGAATGCGAGGCTGGTTATGTACCCTCAGAAGACCTGACCGCCTGTCTGGAGGAATGGACGGTGCCGCTGCCCGGTTTCGGCACCATCACGGGCGCGTGTGGCGTGCTCGACACTTTCGAGTTGACCGGGCCGGATTCGGTATACTTTGCCAACGTGCTGGACTTTGCCGATGACGTCTACGACGCAGGAGACTTCATTCATCTCACACCCGGGGGGCAAATCCTCGCCGAATCGGCCAATGCCGGAGGCAGTTCCGGCTGGTCCGAGACCTTCGCTTTCGAGGTTCTGGCCCGATGCGAACTGGCAGATCTGCTCAAGACGGAAACAGAAATCATTTACGATATCCAGGGCAAGATCACGGACATACTGGTGAGCGTGGACGGCTACAAGATCGGTGTTTCGGTGGTGCGTGCAATGACGTATCCACGGACAGAACCGCCGGATCCGGCAGCCATCCGGAACACCATCGAGCGCAAACTTGCAGACATTTTGCTGTCGACGCAAAACGTATCGGAACAGGATCGCTGGGTAAAACAGGTGCTTTCCGTCATGGCAGACACGGCAGCCCACGAAACAGCCGTCTATGATGCCTGGTACCAGATCGACGAAGCCGTGCGCGCCGACACCATCCTGTACGTCACGGTCACCGAAGGTGCCGACGATCCCATCTATACCAATCAAATCTGAGAAGTGATTCCGGTAAACAGATTCCGCTTTTACCCTTGACGAAAGAACGATCGTGGTCACATTCGTTTGCGTTGATGTTTTTTGACTCTTTTTTCACAACGAGGTGTGATCATGAAAAACCGTTATTGGCAAATCACTTTGTTCATTTCTGTTCTGGCTCTGGCAGGCGCCTGTAGCAACACTCCAGCCACCCGGAAGCCTGGCAAATACTCCACAGGGGAAGATTTCGGGAAAAAACCATGGGTGGTGGACATCGAAAAACTCACCGTGGAAAACACGAATTTCCGGGCCGCCAAGTGGACAGGAACCTTCATGCAACTGACGGTCATGTCCATTCCTGCTAATGGGGAAATCGGGCTGGAAAAACACGACGATGTGGACCAGTTCATCCGGGTGGAAAAAGGCAAGGCCAAGGTGATGATGGGCAAATGCAAAAAATCCATGGATTTCGTGAAGGAGATCGAGGATGACTGGGCCATTTTCATCCCGGCGGGATACTGGCACAACGTTATCAACATCGGGGAAGAAGATCTGAAGGTTTACTCCATCTACACTCCCCCCGAACACGCCCCGGCCACGGTCCACAAGACCGCCAAAGAAAGCGAAGAAGATCACCACCATCACTGACAGCACATGGTGAAAGTCACATCTCTTGTCGCCGGTCCAGGGAGCGACAGGCCACCACATCCACACCCTCGATTCCCGCCACATTTTCCAGAAGAACCTGACCGAGTCGCACCGGGGCCACCGCCGACAGCCTGCGGATCCGGTCCATGGCATCGAAAATGCGGTCTTTGGGAAGGGGAGCCGACAGTTTCACCGGAAGCCGGCGGTACAGGGCGCCTGCGATGGGAATGGTGGTGGAAAACACCCGACGGGGATCGGTGAACTCCATGCGGGCGTATTTGGCGCCACGGTTGCACTGGGCCCCCTCGATTTCCATAATGGAGTCTCCTTCGTGCACCAGCCGCAGGGGACAGCCGATGGGACAACTGATGCATACGTAGTTTTTTACCTCCGTCATGCGTCACCTTCCGTCCCGAGGGGCAACAGGTCAATCTGGAGCCGGTCCTCGTAAAAGCGCTCCAGCAGGTCCGGCTGGATGGTCAGGTGGATCATTTCGGCGGGCACCACAAAACGCAGTTTTCGTTCGATCAGGTTCCCCACCCGCAACAGGCAGGGCGACATGCGCTTTTTCGCCCGCATGTAGAGGGTGTGCGGACGATCCGGCGACAGGGTATGGGGCAGGCAGTAGCGCACATTGGCCCCGGGAACCAAGGAGATGGAGTCCTTCGGGCGCCGGATCTGGCGGGCATATTCTCCGGCAAAACGACCGGCCCGCAGGGCTTCTTCGGTCACATAGTCCACCAGATCATGGACATGCAGCACGTTGCCGCAGGCGAACACGCCGGGCAGGCTGGTGCACAGGGTGGAATCCACCACGGGCCCGCCGGTGACCACATCCAGTTCCAGTCCCAGACTCTCGGACAGTTCGTTCTCGGGAATCAGGCCGATGGAAAGCAGCAACGTGTCACAAGGGACATCCATGGCCCGGGAAACATCGGGGGTACCGGTTTCATCCACAGGCGCCACCGTGACGGCTTCGAGCCGGTCCCGGCCATGAATCCGGGTGACCGTGGTGGACAGGTGCAGGGGAATCCCGAAATCATCCAGACACTGCACCACGTTGCGGGTCAGACCGTTGGAATACGGCATCAATTCGAATACACCTTCCACCTGGCATCCTTCCAGCACCAGACGCCGCGCCATGATCAGTCCGATGTCGCCGGACCCCAGAATGACCGCCCGCCGGCCAGGAAGATAGCCGTCGAGATTTACGAGTTTCTGGGCCAGCCCGGCGGTGAGGATCCCCGATGGCCGGGATCCGGGAATGCGCACGGCCCCCCGGGTGCGTTCCCGGCAACCCATGGCCAATACCACGGACCGGCACTCCACGCCGGAAAGACCGCCCCGGCCGTTGAGCACCCGCACCAGTCGCGTCCCTGAACTGTCCACCGCCAGACCGGTGACGTAACTGTGGGGAACCACATCCACGTCCCGTTCCATGACCCGGGTGACAAACCGTTCCGCATATTCCGGGCCGGTCAATTCCTCGCGGAAATGATGCAGCCCGAATCCCGCGTGGATGCACTGGCGCAGGATGCCGCCGGGTTCGGGTTCACGCTCCACGATGAGCACCCTAGACACCCCGGCATCCAGGGCACCCAGGGCAGCAGCCATTCCCGCCGGTCCGCCACCCACCACCACCACGTCATAGCGTCGGCTCATTCGTCCGAACATGGTTCCTCCTGGTTTTCCGGGTTGGACTGCATGGGGATCACCATCCAGGAATCGCCTCCCCGTTTGGTCACCTCGTGAAAGTCAATTCCCATCCTCTGTGAAAGGATCTGCATGACCCGGGTGGTGCAGAATCCTCCCTGGCAACGACCCATGCCGGCCCGGGTGCGGAACTTCACTCCGTCGAGGGTCACGGCACCGTGATCCACGGCCTGGTGCACCTCGGCTTCGGTGACCAGTTCACAACGACACACCAGCCGACCAAAGCGGGGATCGGCGGCCACCAGTTCCATGCGCTTTTCATTGGACTGCTGGGCAAACCGGGCGGGGGGCGCCACCGTGGGATTGAAATCTTCCCGTTCCACCAATGGAAGACCGGCAGCTCCCAGCAGCTCCACCACATGGCAGGCGATGGCCGGAGAGGCTGTCAGTCCCGGGGACTGGATGCCTGCCACGTGGAAGAAACCGGGAACAGAAGAAGGACCGATGATGAAATCCCCGGTGTTGGACACCGCCCGAAGGCCGGCAAACTCGGCGATGGTGAACCGGGCATCAATGGAAGGGCAGACGCGACGTACGGCCGAGAACACCGCTTCGCTTCCTTCCACGGTGGTGGGCACATCGAAGCGGTCTTCCTGATCCTGGGCGGTGGGACCCACCATCAGGGTGCCGTCAAAGGTGGGTATGATGAGAATGCCCTTGGACTGGGGCGTGGGAACGGGAAATATCAGACGGGAAACAATTCCCTCGAGGCGCTTGTCCAGCAGGTATTCCTCCCCGCGCCGGGGGGTGATGGAGAAATCCGCTGCACCCACAAGAGCCGCCACCTGATCCGCATGCACTCCGGCTGCGTTGATGACAAACCGGGCGTCATGCACGTTTTCACCCGCAGTGATGGAAAAATGTCCCTCTTTTTGCCGTACGATGGCGCTGACCGGGCTGTTGATACGCAGTTGAACCCCGTTTTGCACGGCACATTCCACCAGTGCAAAGGCAAATTCATAAGGGTTGACCACCCCGGCGGACGGTGCGTACAGGGCCCCAACCAAACGGGAACTGAGATTGGGTTCCTCCCGGCGCAATGTGGCGGCATCCCACATCACCAGGCCCGGAACCCCCTTTTTCTCCCCGTCGGCCTTCATGCGGTGCAGCGTTTCCATCTCGGTTTCGGAAGCAGCCACCACCAGTTCGCCGCACCGGCGGAACCCGAATCCGAGATCCTGTGCCAGTTGGTCGAACATGGCGTTTCCCCGGACCTCCAGTTTTCCCTTGTGGGTCCCCAAGGGCGTCTGCTGTCCTGCGTGGATGATTCCCGAATTCGTCTTGGTGGTGCCAAAACCCACCTCGGCGTATTGCTCCAGAAGAAGGGTACCCAACCGGTACCGGGACAACTCCCGGGCGATGGCACATCCCACCACGCCACCGCCGATAATCGCAACGTCATACATCATGGCCGCCTCCGGAGCCGATTATCCGGACGCACCCCCTGGTTGTCAAACCTTTCCATTCAACCTTGTTCAGGAATCCACGGACTTGACCGGCGCTGTCAGGCGTGTCACTTCTTGTTTTTCGGGGCGGCATACTTGAACTTCAATTCGGTACCGTGCCGACCGGCCCGGCTGCAGCGGCGCCACATACGGATTTCGGCGTTTTGAGCAGTGATGCGGACCACCATCTCGGACTGGTACTGTCCCTTGCCGGTGCGACGCCACCTGGTCTGGGACACCTTCACAAGACCGCGAAAATCAAAATTCACGTCCTTGGTCTCCAGTTCACAGCGGTCGTGGATCCATTTGATGGAGGCGGTCACCGTCACCCGGTCGCCGATTTTGACAGTATCCTTATCCGCTTTGAGTTTCTGGATGCAGGCTTCGGAGATGGCAGGCACCAGCATCAGAATGACGGCAAGAAGAAGGGCTGCGCGTTTCATGGAAACTCCTTTTTCCGGACGGTTCCGGACATGCAACGCGGATTCGCCGGAACCCTGTCGCACCGGAAAACCATACGCTGGGAGTGGGAAATATTCAAAGGTTTTTCACTTCATGATGACATTGATGCGATACAGGTCCAGACCGCCGGGATACAGGTAGGAGGTGTAATTGGCAAATCCGTAAACCTCGATACCGAATCGCAGGCTCTCCCGGGAACTGGAAATGCTGTGGGAACCCGTGGGATTTCCGGGTCCCAGAGGCATTTGTGCCACGGCATATCCCGTGGTACCGATGGTGATGTAGTTCTCCGGACCAATGATCTCCCCGTCCAGCGTGATGGTGTCCGAAGCCGTCATGTCGGGGGGTACCAGCACATTGACAAAGGAAACCTCAAAAGACGGGGGGGCGGTGAACCGGTATTCGCTGCGGAACTGCTCCGTGGGCACCACCAGTCCAAAGGAGGGATCTCCGGATGCGTTCTGCAGGGTGGTCCAGTAGTTCTGTCCCACCATGAATTTCCCCACCATCACAGGATGGCTGGATTCAATGACGAAGTGCTGCTGCTGGGAAGGCAAAACCTCCATCCACTCGCCTTTGGCCAGGGTTCTGGGCGCGGAGATGGTGGAAGGTGAAAAGGTCACTTCCGTGCCGTCCGTGGCTGCGACCACCCTCACCAGATTGGTCTCGGCACTGCCGATATCCACCTGCTGCGTAAACCCTATGACGAAGTGACTGCCCCAGGTCTCCTCCGGAAACAGCATTTCCTCCAGATGGTCACAGGCCCATACATGGTAGGGCACAAAGGCGCAGTTGTGTCCTGACCACACGGCCACGGGCTTGTCGGCCTCCACGCGGGTGCCGGTAAGGTCAAAATCGGCGCCCGGATCACAGTACACGTATCGTTCGTCGGTTTCGGTTCCCCATCCATGGGTCTGGGGACATTCCGATGCCACAAAGTCCTGGGAGGACACCAGTTGCAGGACATCGTTTTCCTGCAGGACATACACCTGCTGCTGGCCGGGAGTCAGGGCGGAAATGTCCTGCCCCGATGCCGTGTGGGCCCGGGAGGTCACAATGACCGTGGTGTTGTCTTCTACCCCCACGATGGTGAGAAAACCCGGACTGTGCTTGTTGCTGATGGGAGGCAACACCGTCTGGTACGCCACGGTGGCCCGGCTCATGGCCATGTAGGCCTGTCCCAGGGATGCCACGGGCAAAAGCAGGCTTGCGTCGTTGGTATAGGAGAAATAGTCGATTCCCGAAGTATGGATCAGGTAATCGTAGGGATTGAACTGATAGGCGGTGACCGGTTCGGACGTTGTGATCCTGAATGCCGACCGGGGATACAACCCGGATCGCAGTGACAAACCAAAGTCCGGGCTGGACCCGGTCCGCAAGGGCTCATGATACGGCAGGGTGAACACATGAAGTGTCTGTGCGGGAACCCATTCGGTGGTGTTCACGCCGGGACCGGTGATGCGGACTTCCACATCCACATCGTTGGCGTTGTCAATGGCAATACCAAAATTTTCCGCAAACTGCGGTCGCAGGGATGCATTGGCGGTGGGAACGGCCACCAGATCGCACCCAAGGTAACTTTTTGTCAGGCGAGCCTTGTTGCAGGCTGTTCCGCAGACGGCTTCCCCGGCCACCCACTCAATGCAATGCTCCTCGCGTTCGAGATCACAGTCTTCCTTTTTCTCCCCCACCCAACCATTGGGAAGACAGTAATACACGTGTCCGTCCGGCTCACAGGTGGTGCCGTTGGAGTAGCAGAACACACAGTCGAGCAAAACGGGATCACACAAGGGACCGGTCAGTTCCCCCACCTGGCATTCCTTGTAGATGCGCCAGTTCCCGTTCTCGCAAAGGAGCACCTTGTTGTAATCACACTTTTTTTCGCCTTCCACGCAGTTTCCGCTGTTCTGGTTGTTGTTGTTCGACTGGTTGTTCTGGGGATCCTTGTTCCGCGAACAGTCACATCCTGCCCACAACAGACACGCCAGCACGACCCAAAGGCTTCTGTGTAACATCTCCAACCTCCTCGTTCATTTCCGGCCCGAAGGCACTTCCACGGGAATTTCCGTATAAGTGACAGCGGGAACCTGAATGGTGAACTCCCATTTTTTCTTAGCGTGGGTAGCTTCCATGCGCAAGGTCAATCCGGGTTTCAAGGCTTCCATCAAAAGCGGAAGCAGTTCCCACCTGTCATCGGAACCGTGCTCAATCAGACGTACCCTGACCCCTGCTGTGGACGAAAAAAGTTTGATGTCCGCCAGCAGATCCTCCATTTTTACCTGGATGGTTTCCGTCTTGACCGTAGCGGGATTCAATTTCCTTTTCCAGGGGATCTTGCCGGGAGCACGAACCTCCAGTTCATGGGTGGCTCCGTCTTTGGGCATCTCGAAAGTCACGGGCAGGGATCCCAGGGGATCTTCGTTGAGATAGGCCACCGCCCCGGGCACATCCCCCTGCAAGGAAATAATGACAGGTTTTTCTTTTTTTGAATCAGGCTTCACCAGAAAGAAAATTCCCACCAGCAGGAACAGACCCATCACCACCGGCACCCCGATACGCATGACCGGATGGGAAAACAGGGGCAAGGAAAGGTCCGGTTGCTTTCGCAGGGGATGCTCCCCTGGAAGATGGACCGTTTCGTCTTCAAAGGCATTGAACTCCAAAGGTGGCACCGGTGCCGTCACATCCATGAGTTGGGGCGAAGACGCCCTGGCCACGGGAACGCCGGGAGCCGGAACCACTGGGGGGCGCATCCCGCCGGGGGGGCCAGGAGGCGGACCGGGAGGCGGACCAGGGGGACGCATCCCCGCAGGCGGGCCAGGAGGCGGGCCAGGGGGACGCATCCCCGCAGGCGGGCCAGGAGGCGGACCAGGGGGCGGACCAGGAGGGCGCATCCCCGCAGGCGGGCCAGGAGGCGGACCGGGAGGCGACCCTTTCCAGCCTGGGCGGGTGGCATCATCCACTACTGCCTGGAGATCTTGTTGGGGTGTCGCCTTCCAACCCGGGCGGGTACAATCGTCCGGCTCGGACGGGCCGGGTTCCCTGTCCGCCGACAGCGGCTCAAACCAGTCGCCTGCCGGACCATCCACCGCAGGGGAAATTGGCACTGATGCTGAAACCGGGGGGGCTGCAGGTATGGGCGGGGGCGGAGACGAAGGATTTGAAGCAGGACGGATTTCTTCCACCACCGGCATGTCCAGGGAACCCAGATTGAAAGAGTGTACCGCCACCGGCTTTTCGGAAGACACCTGCACCGGCAGGGTGGAATCGATACGGGTGGCACCGAAATGGAATTCCATGAAATCCACCAGTTCTCCGCGTCCCCCATGGAGACCCGGAACCACAGCCGGCAATTTTGTCAGTTCATTGAGCATGTCCCGGGCACTGTTGAACCGGCGATCGGGGGCATGTTCACACGCCCGTGCTATGAGGGCAACCAGTTCCGGGGGCTGTCCACGGGCCACCTTTGCCAGGGGTGGATCCGCCCGACCCTGAATCTGCTGGAGAATCTCCGTGTCATAATTCCCGAGGAACCGGTGGCGTCCTGCGCACAGTTCATAGAACACAGTTCCCAGGGCAAACAAATCACTTCGCATATCCACGGTGCCGCCGGAAATCTGTTCCGGAGACAGGTAGGGAATCTTCCCCGTGAGGTTCCCCGAAGAAGTAACCTCCATGGCCCGGCGGGCCAGACCGAAGTCCAGCAATTTCACGTCCCCGTTCATGGAACACATGATGTTCGTGGGAGTCAGGTCACGATGGATCAACTGATAGGGGCGGCCCCTGGGATCCTTCAGTTCATGCATATGGACGATGGCGCGCAACACCTGTTCGAGGATGTAATGAATCATGGACGGGGCGGGGGATTCGCTGCTCTCCCGGATCACTTGGAACAACATCCTCAAATCCTGACCCTGTATGTATTCCAGCACCAGATAGGGTTCCTGTTCTTCCGTGATTCCGGCGTCCACCACCTGCACGATATTGGCGTGATACAGGGCCGCCAGAAGGCGGGCCTCCCGCTGGATGATTGCCGCCATGCGTGGTTCGCTGGCAAACTGAGGAAGCAACTTCTTTATGACAACTTGCCGATCCAGCAATCCCTGCCCCTGATCTTCGCGGGCCAGGAAAATCTCGGAAATTCCGCCAATGGCCAGTCTTTTGACAATACCGTATTTATCGAATTTGCGAAACGCCACAACTCACTCCGAATTCAAAAACAGCGCCCCATTCTACGCATTTTGTTTCGCCTGAATCAACTTATTTATCAATACAATGTGGTTTTTGGGAGACCCCCTGAACCAGACGCGGCAGAGGTTATGGAATTTCGACGCCACACCTTGGCAGAAGTTGCACCAAAGCCATCAGGGGAAGGCCCACAATGGCCCAGGGATCCGCTCCGGCCACGGAAGAAAAGAGGGATATGCCCGCCTGTTCAATCTTGTAGGCACCGGCACAATCCAGGGGCTGATCCCGTTCCACATAGCGGCGAAGGGCATCTTCGGAAAGGGGACGCATGGAGAGATGGTTCACTTCCAGATGCCGGTGCAGAACCCCGTTTTGACAAACTGCCAGTCCTGTCAGGAGGCGATGGGTCCGGCCGGAAAGGAGTTTCAGTTGTTCGACTGCCCTGGGTGCGGTTCCGGGTTTGGTCAGGATGCGCCCGTCCATTTCGGCCACCTGATCCGCGGCAATGACCAGTGCCTGTGGGTGAAGTCCGGCCACTTTTACCGCTTTCTCTCCTGAAAGACGCAGAACCAGTTCCTCCGGGCTTTCGCCGGCGTGGGGAGTTTCATCAATGTCCGGATCCACGCAGGTAAAGGACAGGCCAAGTCGGTTCAGGCTATCGGCCTTGTACCGGGAACGGCTCGCTAGTATCAGTTGCATCGCCTATCCGCCCACCACGGCGATGAGCACACCGGCAGCAATGGCCGAACCGATGACGCCGGCCACATTGGGACCCATGGCGTGCATCAACAGGTAGTTGGAGGGATCCGCTTCGCGACCCACTTTCTGGGACACCCGTGCCGCCATGGGGACTGCCGACACCCCTGCCGAACCGATCAGGGGATTGATCTTTCCACCACTCCACCAGTTCATGACCTTGGCAAAAAGAAGTCCCGTGGCGGTACCCACACAAAAAGCCACCAGACCCAGCACCACAATCTTGATGGTGTTCAGGTTGAGGAAGGTTTTCGATTCCATGGTGGCACCCACGCAGAGTCCCAGCAGAATGGTCACAATGTTGATCAATTCGTTGGAGGCTGTCTTGGACAACCGCTCGACCACGCCGCATTCCTTGAGCAGGTTTCCGAACATGAGCATTCCCACCAGGGGAGCGGCAGTCGGAATGAGCAGGATGGTAATGAGTGTGACAATGATGGGAAACAGTATCTTCGACCGCTTGGAAACCGGCCGTGCTTGCTCCATGCGGATGCGCCGTTCCTTTTCCGTGGTCAGAAGACGCATGATGGGGGGCTGGATGATGGGCACCAGCGCCATGTAACTATAGGCCGCCACCGCAATGGGCCCCAAAAGATGGGGTGCCAGTTTGGAGGTGGTAAAGATGGCCGTGGGTCCATCGGCCCCCCCGATGATGCCGATGCTGGCAGCCTCATTGGCGGTAAAACCCAAAGCCACGGCCCCTATCAGGGTTCCGAAAATCCCGAACTGGGCAGCAGCGCCCAAAAATACCATCTTCGGGTTGGCAATCAGCGGCCCGAAATCCGTCAATGCCCCCACCCCCATGAAAATGAGCAGGGGAAACAATCCGGATTTGATGCCCCAGAGATACACCACATAGATGACACCCCAGGCACTGATGTTTTCCGGAACAAACGGTTGGGAAAGATCGGGATGTCCCATGACGTCAGCGATGGGTGCGTTTGCCAGGATGACACCCATGGCGATGGGTATCAGCAACAATGGTTCAAACTGGCGCGCGATGCCAAGATAGAGAAGTACCAGACCAATGCCGATCATGGCAATCTGCCCGCCGGTGAAGTTCACCACACCGAGGGAATTGATGATTTGTTCCACTCCAGACATGTGGGGCCTCCTATCCGATCACCAGTAGCGGTGCATCCGGATCGATGCTCTGTCCCTCCTTGACCAGAATCTCGCGTACCACCCCGGGGCCCTCGGCTTCAATGGGGTTTTCCATTTTCATGGCTTCGAGAATCAACAGGACCTGGCCCTTCTGGACAGTCTGACCCGGCGAGACCAGAATCTTGAAGACGGAACCCTGAAGCGGGCTGTTGATGGTCCTGGCTGTTGCCGCAGGAGCCACCGGAGCGGATGGAGTCGCCACGGGGGCTGGCGCAGGGGCCGTCATGGGCGCCGAACCGGCAGGAATCACATCCACCGTGAACGCCTTGCCGTTCACATGCACCTGATACCGGCCGGGACCGGCGGCAGGAGTCGCGGAACCGGCAGGAACTGCGGGGGCTGCGGGAACTGCGGCTTTCGGCGGTTGGGCTCCCGGCATGGGCTCGGGCTCGGCTTCGCCACGAAGCAGTTTGGCGGCTACTTCGGGATACAGGGCCAGGGAGATCACATCCTCGTCCTTTTTGATGAGATCCTTGTATTTGGCGAGAATTCCGGGGAGTTCCGGTTCCAGGTGATCCCCCGGGCGGCCGTCCACCACCGGTTCGTCGCCAATGATTTTCCTGCGCATTTCCGGCGCGATGGGGGCCGGGGTCCGACCGTACATGCCCCGCACGTACTCCTTGGTTTCCTTGGTGATCATCTTGTACCGCTCGCCGGCAATGATGTTCATAACCGCCTGGGTGCCCACAATCTGGCTTGTGGGGGTCACCAGGGGAGGATACCCCAGATCCTCGCGCACCCTGGGTACTTCCAGAAGAACATCTTCATAACGGTCGAGTTTCTTCTGCTTTTCCAGTTGGCTGACCAGATTGGACAGCATGCCACCGGGAATCTGGTAGATCAGCACATCCACATCGACGCGCTCGGCAATGGGGGAGAACATGGACTCGTACTTCTTGCGCACCTCCTTGAAATAGGAAGTCAGGGGCTTGAAGGCGGCGGGATCCATGCCTGTGTCGTGGGGCGTCTTGGCGAATCCGAACACGGCACTTTCGGTGGGCGGCTGGGAGGTTCCCCCGGAGAACGGGGAAAGCGCACAATCCACAACGTCGGCACCGGCCGCAGCGGCGGCGAAGTAGGTCATCTGGGCAAGCCCGGAGGTACAGTGGGTGTGCACCTGGACAGGCAACTGGATTTCCTTTTTCAGGCGGGTGACCATGCGGGTACAGGCCGCCGGATCCAGAAGGCCCGCCATGTCCTTGATGCAGATGGAGTGACAGCCGAGTTTCTTCAGTTCCGCGGCAAATTGCAGGAACAGGTCCTCGGTGTGCACCGGACTGAGCGTGTAGGAAATTGTCCCCTGCACGTGTTTGCCGGTCTTCACGGCGGCCCGGATGGCCTGTTCCATGTTGCGGATATCGTTGAGGGCATCGAAAATGCGGAAGATGTCGATACCGTTTTTGGCGGCCAGTTCCACGAAGCGGTCCACCACGTCATCCGCGTAATGCCGGTAACCCACCAGATTCTGCCCGCGAAGGAGCATCTGGAGTTTTGTGTTTTTCACGGCCTTGCGGATGGTGCGCAGCCGCTCCCAGGGATCCTCGGCCAGAAAACGCATGCAGGAATCGAAGGTGGCCCCGCCCCAGACCTCCAGGCTGTGGTATCCCATCTTGTCCAGCATCTCCAGTGCCGGGATCATGTCGTCAATGCGAAGACGTGTGGCAATCAGGGACTGGTGCGCATCGCGCAGGATCGTTTCGGTGATTTTGACCATGATTCAGGACTCCTTGTTGGATTCTTGTATATTGATATGAAAACTTTCAGATGGAAGATTCAGATGATGGGACAATGCGGCATGAATGACCGCCAACTCTTCTTCGGTGATTCCGGCGGATTGAGGCAAAGCCGGAGAAACCGTGCCCGCATTGGCGGGCGAGGCAGCCACTGGAGGTGCGAACCGGGCTTCCGCCCAACCCAGGGCGACCACACCTGCATAGATGATGGACAAAACGAGAAACACAATCGACATTCCCATGAGGGTCAGTATCAATGCCTGCGTCACGATATCCTCCTTCAGGTTTCAGCGGATGCGAAAAAGCAGTCGCCCGCTTCCACCCGGGTCAGTAATCCGTTGTTTTCCACCTGCAGCGAAAAATCTTCGCCAAATCCCACGGCGGTTCCCGCAACTTCCCTTCCCCCCGGAAGCCGGATGACCACGAACTGCCCCAGGGTGGCGCTGCATTCGTTCATGGTTTTCCGGATGGCGGTCATGTCCTGCGGTATCCGCCGCGCCGCATTGACGAGGCGGGTAGCAAGATCCCTGGCCATGGGTTGGATATCCATTCCGGAGGTATCCGTCCAATGGGCCAGGCAGGTGGGCGTGAATGCTTTTGGGAACACTTCCCCGGCGGCGGGAAGTTCGGGTGAGACAAACACATTCAGCCCGATCCCGGCCACCACCACCAGATGGCCCCGGGGTGACCGCACCAGTTCCGAAAGCATGCCACCGATTTTGTTTCCCTGCACCAGCCAGTCGTTGGGCCACTTGATCCGGGCATCAACAGAATGCCCTGCAAACCAGCGGACCACCTCGCAGGACAGGGCCGGTCCCACCCAGCGCAGATGTTCGGGGTCTTCCATCGGCAGCGCCACGGAAAGATACAATCCTCCAGGCGGTGAAACCCACAGGTTGCTCCC
Organism: uncultured Kofleriaceae bacterium; assembly: GCA_964618145.1. GTDB lineage: Bacteria > Myxococcota_A > Polyangia > HGW-17 > HGW-17 > HGW-17. Next base: position 20,901 of record CAZTZR010000034.1, on the reverse strand, counting down.
CCTGCCCCGACCGGCAGTCTGGCGCCCGGCGGCCACGGCACCGGACACAACCTCCCCCTGCTGAACCCGCTCTTTCAAGACACGGTTGGTGGAGTCTGTTTCCGTCAGAAACTGAAAGGAATATTCGTGAGGATCCATGAAAAGTATCCGGCGCACCTTGTCTGTGCAATTCACCTTCGGCCAGGCACGCCTGCCATATAACTAGACCAGAACCCGGCAAAAGAAAAGGGTTATCGACGATTTCGAACCCAATCGGAGAGAGGAATTACTCCAGGTTGCGGCGGATCCAGTCCAGCAGGCGCTGGCAGGGAGTTTCGTCATGCATGGGAAGGGGAAAATCGTCGGCGTAGAGCACCACCCGGTCGGAGACCCGTTTGACCAATAGCAGGATGCGGGTCTCCTCGGAGGTGATGACCACCTGGCCGCCAATTTCCATGAAGGGAGTGAAGGAAGATACCACAGGTTCCCGTCCGTCCTGCAGGCGAATGCCGGGCAGGGAGGTCAAAGAGCGTATGAAATACAGTTCCGCTTCGGGGAGCCCTGTGATTTCGGTGGATGCCGGGCTGGAAAAACCGGTGAACAGGATGCGGCCGTAGAAAGGCTCCCCCGTTCTTCGCATGGGGGGAGTCGGCCACTTCTGAGCGGGTTGCACCATGGGTCGAATCAACAAACCAATGGCCAACAAGGACAAAAGAACCAGCAGGATCAACTCCATCCGACGCCAACTCAGAATCTTTGGATGTTTTCGGGGAGGTTTGTAAGGAATGGCTCCACGAACCTGCAGGCGGTGGGGGCTGTCCTGGAGGTTTTGTGTGGGAAAAAAAATCCTGTCAGGATCCCCGTGCAGAACATGCAACAGCCAGGTGATGTTGTGTTTTCCCAGCAGGGTGCGGGTCCGCTCCCGGGACCGCGCCAGGGCTTCTCCCACCGGTACTCCGGATGCCAGATCCTCATAAAAGCCCGCCGATACGGTGCCTGCTGACTGGTCGGGCAAATCCATTATCGTGCTGATTACGGCGGGCACCTTTTCCTGACCGAGAGCCTGGGGCCAGGCAAGGGACCGGACGGGATCGGCCGCCGACCCAGGGCAGGAATTGGAAAAAACGAGCCGTACCCGAACCACTCCGGAAAGGCAGGCCCGGATTTCAGGAATGCCAAACGAGCCGTTTCGGAGTTTCCAGGCAGGAACGGGACCATTTTCGCACTGGATTTCGTGCATGTGCCCAATGTAATGTACATAGGGCACAAGATTGAAGTTCCGGACAACCTCTTCCACCGTGGGATTCACCATCAGACGTGCCTTGAAAACTCCCCCCCGATCCAGGTTTTTCACCAGTTCCCGGCCCTCTGACAGGGCAGCGCGCAAATCCCCCCCCGGATTGGAAATAATCACCAGCATCGCAGTTTCTGAATCCCTGTCCTGACGAGGTGCCGGGGTTCCCTGTATCCGGCCGATGTGAAACCGGTGACAGAGGTATTCCTCTCCGTCATGGAGCCATTCCCAGGGAATCCCCTGCAATTGCCCGTCCACAGACAATTTCAGGGTTCCCGAACTCTCCCTGAGTACCTGCAACAATTCCCCGGGAAAAATCCGGTGGGCGAGAACTCCTGCCAGCGCCTCGAATTGACCGAAATCCGGTTTCGTGCTCCCGGTTCCCCGAACCAATCGGCTGGCCAGATTCAGCAAATCCCTGCACAGGGGTTCCACGCGATCCGGTTCCCATGGGATGACGTAGCGTTGCCCCGTTTCATGCAGGGTAAACACAAGGCTTGAATCAATCAGGGCAATATCCAGTTTCATGACATGCCGGCTACTGACAGGGCCTTTTGCCGCAACTCCCCGGTATATGGTTCCAGTTCGGCTTTCCGGCCGTAGGCAAATGCCAGATTCAACGTACCATGTCCGGCTGGAAACCCCGAAAATACCGGACACTTTGGAGCATATCGCCGACAGGTTTGAACGAGAAACTGCAGGTCAAACCCGGGACATTCCGTAAACTCGCCGAACACGATGGCCGCAGCCCTGGCAAGATCCGTGGCATGGAACACCTGCCACAGGCAACGATCCAACCGATACGGAGCCTCCCGGATTTCCTCGAAGAACACAACGCTATCCGTATAGGAAATCGACCATGGGGTACCCGCGGCACTGGCTGCCACCACCAGGTTGCCCCCCACCAAATCACCCTCCAGCAACCCGCAGCCCGACGGCACATGCTGAGGAACCAGTTCCACCCTCAGTTCAGGGAGTTCTCCGGTTGTCAGAAAACCCAGCACACGACCCAGATGTTCCGGCGGCAACTGCGACAACTGGGTGATTCCCGGTCCATGCACGGAAGGCACCCGGGCCCGACGCCAGAGATGATGCAATGCCGTGACATCGGAAAAACCCACCAGGGGTTTGGGGGTACGAGCCAGGGTTTCCAGAATGGCCGCCGCATTCAAACGCAACGCCCCGTGTCCGCCCCGTGCAGCAACGAGAATCCCGGTTCCGGAATCGACCAGGGCTTCGCAGATGGTGGCGGTCCGGGATTCATCAGAACCGGCAAGAAAGGGAAGTTCGGCTTGGTCTGGAGAAAAGAGGCGATACCCCGGCAAAAGCCGCAATCCGGATTCCAGATGGTCCGAGGAGACTGGACTGGATGGAAAAACGATACCGGGAAGGGGAAACATGGGAGAGGAAGGAGAGGAAAAATTATTTTTTCCGGGTCCGGCGACGACGTTTCTTCTTGCCATCCCCGTTTTCGCCTTCCGGCGAATCGTTGGTTCCGTTTTCGGCAGATTCCTCGGATTCCGGGTCCCCATCGTCGGATGGTTCCGACTGGATCGGAATGGTCTTGTCTTCCTCGTCCATCACCGGAACCGGCACGGCTTCAGCCACAGGTTCTTCGGCCACGGGCTCTTCGACCACAGGTTCTTCGACCACAGGCTCTTCGGCCACAGACTCTTCGGCCACAGACTCTTCGGCCACAGGCTCTTCGACCACAGGCTCTTCGACCGCAACAGGCTCTGCCGCCACAGGTTCTTCGACCACAGGCTCTGCCACAACCGCCTTGCTCTTTTTCCGGGATTTCTTTTCAGGCTTTGCGGCTGCGGTTTCCCCCAGCCAACCCGAAAACACAGAGAAGTCCTCATCAGAAAATTCCACCCAGCGAACCTGCATCTGTGCAGGCGATTCGCTGCCACGTGCCTCCCTGACCCGGGTGACTATGGCACTTGCGCTCACTTTCTGCCCTGAAACCCCTTGAATCAACAAAGTCAATTCCGTCGCCACCGGCATGGGTTCGCCAAAGGATACCGTGGCCATCTCCATGCCAACATCCAAAAAATCCAGATCCTGGGCAATGGGGACATCCTGATACATCACATCAACTTTGAATTCCGATTGACTGGTCATGCCATCCTCCGGGAAATGGGTGAAGAATTGTTCAGCCAGGTTGTGCCGTTCCACAGTGCGGGCAGAAGCGGGCACCTGGCGCCAGTTCCTGCTGACACTTCACACAGGATGGAGCCGCCGCCTGCTGGGTGGAGCCGCACTGGGGACAAAAACGGGATCCCGGTGCCAGGGGGGCCTGGCATTTCACGCAAGGCACGGTGGCCGGTTCGGCCACTACAGGCTTGCCACAATTGGCACAGAACTTGACGCCGGCGGCCAGGGGGGCCTGGCATCCCGCGCAGGGAGCGGCAGCGGCAGCCGGCGGGGCGGCGGCAGCCATGGGAGCCTGGGGGGGATACCCGGGCTGTTGGGGGGGATACCCGGGCTGCTGGGGCGGATACCCGGGCTGCTGGGGCGGATAGCCATGCTGGGGCGGATAGCCGCCCGGAGGATATCCACCGGCTGCCATTCCGGGGGCCATGCTCTGGGCCATCATTCCCGGCATCATGAATCCCATGCCCATGCCCATGCCCATGCCCATGCCGGCTCCTGCGGGTCCGCCTTCGTTCTGGGCGGCGTCGCGCACGGCGTAGGCCATCTGATACTGCTGGAACTGTGGAAGATCCTTCTTGAACAGGCCAAATCCGGAAAACTCGTTGATCTTGGCCTGAACCTCGGGCGGAGGACTGATGCCTCCGATACGCAGATCTTCCAGTTCCACACCGTTCTTGGCAAAATCAGCGGCCACGCGCGCCTTGCAGGCGGTACTGATCTTGTTCAACAGAGCCGGAAGATCAATGATGCTTTTCATGATCTCGCCGAGGACACCCAGCATGTTCTGTACTACTGTGTCCCGTGCCCAGTTGGCAAAATCGGTGGTCTTGTAAATGGCCGAACTCTTCATGCGCTTGCCGATGAACAACTGCGGGTCGACAATCTTGTAGGTCATCGTACCAAAACCGCGCAACTGCACGATTCCCATGGTGGAATCCGCAAAGTTCATCGGTTCCTTGGTCCCCCACTTGCAGGTGTCGTCGTCAATCAGTCCGGTGTCAACAAATACGACCTCTGCCTGGAACGGTGTCTTGTCCCCAAACAGTTTGTTGAGAGCCCTGCTCAACAAGGGAAGATTGGCCGTAGTCAATGTGTGACGTCCGGGGCCGAACGTATCCAGCGCCTGTCCCCCACGATAGAAAATGGCCACCTGGCTTTCCCGGACAATCAACTGCGCGCCGATTTTGATGTCCGAGCGCAAATCCTCCGGCAGTCGTTTTCCCAAAACGGATCGGGTTTGATCCTGGAAATCAAGAACATCAATAACAGCCATCATATCCTCCTGGCCCGAGGAATTCCTTCCTCGCATCGTTCAGGTTCAACCGCTTCCCCCTCTGGCATGAAAGCACCAAAACCCGGGGACAGGCAAGCTGAAATCCAAAAAATTGGGTATCGCTCAATGCAACAACTTGCGGATCAGATTCTCCCGCTCGTTGAGGTGTCCGTCCATCTGCCGCAAGGCGCCCATCAGTTGAAAGAACAGGGGGCGCGGATTTTCGGACGTAAGAACCGTGTTCACCAGGGTTTCCAACTGGGACTGCACGTTGGCCCGCAGGTTTTCCAGATCCTGGTCGAATTTCTCCACCATCTGGATGGCCTCGGTTTCCTCGGAACTCCCGAAAAGGTTGCCGGCGAAGCCCTGGTTGGCCCACCGCAATCGGTCCCGCACCTTGGTCATGAGCGCGGTGGCCTGCTCGGCATCGGTCAGCAGATCAATCTTGCCGATATCCATGGAAATCTGCATTTTCAACTGTTCCAGATGATCATGGGATTCCTTGAGCCTGGCAGCCATGTATTCCCGGAAAGCCCGGTCGGTGGCGCGGCTTTCCGTACGTTGTCTGTATCCTTTGTATCCGGGAATGATGTAATCCAGTACCGCCATGAGTAACTCCTTCGATCTGAGGGTGAATCCTGGTTATTCCTGTTTTTCCTTCGCGCTTTTCGCCAGCAGGATACCCACCACAATCATGAGGCCGGTGATGAGCACCAGAAATGGCCAACTCTTTCCGAACCGCAGCGTGTCCAGCGTGTGCAGCAGCAAAAACAGGAAGAAACTGCCCAGAAACACTGCACCGGGCATCCAGCCAGTGGTGTCGTTGATGAAAGCACTTGCTGCCAGCGAGAAGAACAGTGCCATGGGAATGGCCGGCCAGAGAGCTCCGATGGAGGGACCGTCGAAGGTCACACCTACAATCAGGACAATGGCCGCCGTGAATACGGTCACCAGGGTTGGCAGGGCAGTAACAAGAACATTTTTCTGAGCCATGATGAACTCCTTGAATGGGTCTATTGACTATCGTGTTCCGAATCAATCTTCTTTCAGTCGCAGGATCCTGAACTCCACGCGACGGTTTTTCTCCCGAAGCCGCCTGGAAATGTTTCCATAGCGGGGCTTGGTCTGCCCATAACCCTTGGCCACCAGCCGATCGCCCTTTACGCCGCGCTTGATCAGGTATTCCCGAACGGCATCGGCACGCTCCTGGGAAAGTTGCTGGTTGTGGGATGCAGAACCCTTGTCATCCGTATGGCCCTGGATTTCCAGTTCCAGGATCTCCGGATTCTCAATCATGAGGGAAGCCACTTCTGCAAGAATGATCAGGCTTTCGGCAAGCAGTTCCGCACTATCCAGTTTGAACTGCACACGCTCGGTGATGTTGATGGCTTTCTGGCGCCGGTTGATGCTGGCCACCGACTTGACGGGCTTTTTCGATACCTGCATTTCCACAGGAGTGGGGTCGCACCGGGGCATGGTCACAGTGGCGGACTGTGTCAGGTACTCGGGATTGGAATAGGTCAACTCATAGGCTCCCGGGAACACCTTGACTTCGGCCTTTCCTTCTTCGGAAAGGGGATTTTCCTGCTTTACATCTTTCTGATCCATGGTCTTGCCTTCGACCCGGATCGTCCCGGTGACAGGATTGCCGGCCTCATCCTTGGCAAAGACGTAAATGGAGCACAGTTCGGGCCCCTTGATTTTCAGTTGCAGTTTGATTTCCGTGGGAGCCTCGGTGTTCACCACGGTGACCTGCATGTCCTGGGGATGGAATTCCTTGCGGCCGACACGAACGGTATATTCCCCCGGCTTGACGGGAATGGAGGTGAACCGTCCCTGGGCATCGGTGGCCTGCCGGGGAAGTTCCGTTCCCACATAATCCACGGTGGCTCCTTCCACGGGTTCCCCCTTCTCGTCCGTCACCACCCCCGCGATCAACCCTGTGGGTTCCACTTCGGGCTCCCGGACGACTTCCACCATCACTTCATGTCTGTGGGGAACGCAGGGTTCAGAAACGGTCGCCCCGGATGCATGGTAGGACAACATGGCAAACAGGTTGTACACCGGAAGCGGCGCCGCCACCGCGAATCCCGGATAATCAATGGCAAAATCCACCCCGGCGGACAGGGCCACATGGGGACGGATGTTCCAGCGGACACCAAACACCAGGTTCTGTGAGAAGACGTCATCTGCCGCCACGTTTCCATTGACGGCTACCCGGTCCCGCCAGCCCATGAGGGTGTCGTTGGCCCCGGTCAGATGGTATCGGAAACCGTATTCCACGATGGGAGCCACGGTCATGCCTTCCACATGGAATGGCAAATCCACACCCAGGCTGAACTGCAACCGGTTCTGGGACACCCCCATGGCAAAGGACTGGACCATGTAACCGTAAAGCGGTTCCACATTGGTGTAATTGGCCGAAACCGGAACATTGCCCAACAGCTTGACGGAAGGATCGTAAATGAAACCCAGGTTCACGTGGGAACGGAATGGCAGTTTGCTTTCCAGATGCCTTGCATCAAAGGTGGCCAGCAGATGGGCACCCATGGAAGTGGCGGAAAACTCTGGCCCCACCTGGGCCATACCGGAATACAGTCGACCTGCCAGGGCACCACCCACATGCAAAAACGGCATCACCTTGTGACTGTATTTGGCTCCGAACAGGAAATCCCCCATGGCCACCTGGGTGGACGGTTCGTCCGTCTCGGAGAGGTAATCCCGGCGGTTGATGTTGCTCACGCTGTACAAAGTGGCAAAAACTTCGATGTTATGGGGAAAGAAATAGTGGAAATGCAGGCCGCCCGCCGTCCGGCTGTTGGTTTCGTTCTGGTTGGCCACCAGAAAGTCGCTGTACCGGAAAAATTCGGCGTGGAAGGCCAAACCGAAGGTCCATGGCGTGCCGGGAGTAGCCGAAAGGGTCTGGAACAAGCCGGTGCCCGCCATGAGCGTGGAAACCGGATGAATGACCGGGGGCAACAGTTTGACATAGATCTCGCTGGGGGGCCGGTTTTCAACTGTTTTTTCCGTTTCCGGCTCTGCCGGTGTTTCTTCCGCCAGGACGGGAGGCTGGCCTTCTTCCATGGTTTCCGGAGTCACTGCAAACGTTCCGGAAATCCACATCAAGTTAACAAGAATTGAAAAACACCCGAAAAAGAATCTACGCATCTTACGTTCCTCCGGTTGACAACGCCCTGACACGCAAAGGTGTCCACCCGATTTTGCCAGAGAGTAATAGCATAAAAATGATACGGTGAAAACAATCATGTTCGACAGGTCCGGTTTTTTCCCTTTTTCCGGAAATCAAATACACTTGCGAATCATGTCCGGCAACACCCTGAAACCCCATCCAACGCCCCTGTCCGGGGAAAACCCTCCCCTGGAACCTGTACTGGAGACAATGGGTCTGTGCGTGCGGTTTCCCCGGGCCCCGGTGCGGGCCCTGGATACGGTTTCCCTGGCCATCGAACGGAACCTCAAGTGGGGAATCGTGGGCGAATCCGGAAGCGGCAAGACCACCTGGATGCGCTCCGTGCTGGGGCTGGTTCCACCGGAACACGGTCAGGTGAACTGGTTCGGCCGGGACATCCACCACATGGGATCCGCTGAATTGCGAACCATGCGGGCCAGGGTACAGCCCGTTTTCCAGGACCCCATTGCCTCATTTGACCCGCGATACCGCAACCGGGACATTCTGGAGGAACCCCAGAAAATCCACGGAATCAAGGATCCATCCCTGCGTCTTGCCAACTGCGAAAAGGCACTTTCAGCCGTCGGACTGTCGCCGGACCTGCTGGCTGTGCATCCCCGACGGATGTCCGGTGGCCAGAGACAGCGCCTGGCCATCGCCCGGGTGCTCACCTTGCAGCCAGAGGTTCTCATTGCGGATGAACCCACGGCCGCGCTGGATCTTTCCGTGCAGGGGCAGATCCTCTCCCTGTTCATGGAGTTGCATGACCAGCAGGGACTGACCCTGGTGTTCATCTCCCATGATTTGCCGCTGGTGGCCCACCTGTGCGACCGGGTGGCTGTCCTGTACGCCGGACATCTGGTGGAAACCGGACCTGCCGAAGATTTGTTTGCAGACCCGATGCATCCCTATACCCGGGATCTGCTGGAAGCCTCCACGGGTCCCTTGCCTCCTCCTTCGTCCAGCCGGCTGCCCGGACCCTCTGGCACCGGGTGTCCGTACGCAGCGCGCTGCCGCGTCCGTCTGGATCGCTGCAACACCGAAAAACCGGCACTTTCCGGCCGGGATGATCGTTCGGTGGCCTGTCATCTTTTTTTTCATTGACAAGACGGGAATAATAGTAGACTGATACATCGTTCTAGTTCACCAGAACGTCTGTTTAGTTTATTCTGGATGGTTATAAAATGAATAATTACAAATACTTGGGAATTGATATTGGTGCAGAAACGATAAAAATTGCCGTTCTCGAGAACAGTCAAGAATCCATCGAATGGACATCGAGTACAGTCCTCGAACACCAGGGGGAGCCGCAAAAAGTTCTTGAGGAATGGCTGAAAACCGCACCTTCCTTCGACGGAGCCGCCGTCACCGGTCGCATGGAGTCCGTGCTGACCCTTCCGAGGGTGCCCCTGCCCCTGGCCCTGGAACTGGGGGTTTCCTTCGTGCATGGCACAAAAGGGCCATTTACCGTCCTGGATGCCGGTGCCCACGGATTTTCGGTGCTGGAAGTCCACCGGGACAACACCCGCATTTTCCGGGAAAACACCCGGTGCTCCCAGGGAACGGGCAATTTCCTGAACCAGTTGACCGGCCGGTTCGGGCTGGACGTGACCAGTGCCGATGCCCTGGCAGCGGGGGTGGAGGATGCCCTGCCCCTGTCCGGCCGCTGTCCGGTCATCCTCAAGACGGACATGACCCACCTGGCCAACCGGGGGGAGGACCGCACCCGGATCCTGGCCGGCCTCTTTGACGCCGTGGCCGAAAACCTGCAGGTTCTCCTCAAGCCGGATTCTGCCCCTTCCCGTGTGGTGCTCTCCGGACAGGTCTGCGCCAGCGCCCGCCTGCGTTCCCGCATGGAGGAGTTTTTGTCCGCTTCGGCTATGGAACTGTGTCCCCTGCATGAAAAGGGATACCGCTTCTATGCAGCCCTCGGGGCGGCGCACGAAGCCATGACTCGACGGTTTTCCCTGCCCGGTGAATGGTTTTCCCGACAGGTGGACAACTGTTTCGAGGAGGTGCCGCCCCTGGTGCGCTCGTTGTCCCGGGTCACCTTGTTGCCCGGAGCCCCGGAGCCCGGATTGGACGGACATCCGGAGGTGATCCTGGGTCTGGACATGGGTTCCACCGGTTCCAAGGTCACCGCCGTGGACGCCACGGACGGCACCCTGTTGTGGAGTTCCTACCGGCGCACGGGAGGCGATCCCGTGGGTGCCGCGAAAAACCTCATCGCAGACTTTCTGGCCGCCGCTCCCGGGGTCACGGTGCTGGCCGCCGGGGTGACCGGATCCGGGCGGGAGATCACTGGCGCTCTTTTGCGGTCCGTGTGCGACTCCCCCAACATCTTCATCATGAACGAGATCGCCGCCCACGCCGCCGGCGCACTTTCGGTGGATCCCGGGGTGGATACCATTTTCGAGATCGGCGGTCAGGATGCCAAATACATCCGCCTGGCGGGTGCGGAGATCGTGGATGTGGCCATGAACGAGGCCTGTTCCGCCGGAACGGGCTCCTTCATTGAGGAGCAGGGACTGCGATTGTTCGATTCTTCCACAAACGGCGATGCCGTGAAACTGGAAACCCTTTCGGAACTCGCCCTGTCCGCGGAAAACGGCATTTCCCTGGGCCAGCACTGTTCGGTGTTCATGGCCGAAGTGATCGAGCAGGCCAAAACCGCCCATGTCCCCCTGCCCGACATCATGGCCGGCATCTACGACAGCGTCATCCAGAACTACATGAACCGGGTCAAGGGCGCCCGGGACATCGGCAAGAAGATCTTCTGCCAGGGAATGCCGTTTTCCTCCATGGCCCTTTCTGCCGCCGTGGTGCGGCAAACCGGCTGCGATGTGGTGGTGCCCCCCCGTCCCGGGCTCATGGGAGCGCTGGGAATCGCGCTGCTGGCCCGCCGGGATCTGGCCATGACCGATGCACCCCTGCGACTGGAGCCGGTTTTGCAAGCCGAAGTGGAAAAACGGGAAAAGTTTGTCTGCCGCAGCACCAAGGGTTGCCCGCCTCCCGGAAACCGCTGCCGCATCGACCGTCTGCAGGTGGGCGTCAATGGCCAGAGCCGCACCTTCTTCTGGGGAGGCGCCTGTTCCCTGTATGACAAGAGTCCGGACCGCACCGCCCTGGATCCCCACGCCCCGGATCCCTTCGCCTCCCGGGAAGAACTGCTGGCGGCTCTCGTGGCCCGGCTGGCGGATCGGCCCGGTGGACGAACCATCGCCATGACCCACGAGTTTTTACTCTCCGGATTGTTTCCCTTTTTTGCCCGTTTCTTCCATGAACTGGGCTTGAACCCGAGGGTGCCCGGTGCGGCCCTTCCCGAAACCCTGCGGCGGGGCATTGCGCTCTCCAATGTACCCATGTGCGCCCCCATGCAGATGTACACCGGACAGGTGGAGCGCATGCTCCTGGACCGGCCGGACTATGCCTTTTTGCCCATGATCAGGGATGTCCCCCGCATGGAGGATGAACCCCACTCCACCGTGTGTCCCCTGGCCCAGGCCAGCGGCGATCTGCTTTTGCACCTGTTTGCCCATGTACCCAAGGTCCGCTTCGTGCAGCCGGTCATCGACATGGGCATGGAAAACCTGCGCTCGGACCTTTTCCGGCGTTCCTGCCGGCAGGCGGCCGCAGCGGTGGGGGTCACCGACGACACGAGCGTCCGGAAGGCCCTTGAAGCAGCCCTGGACGAACAGGAAACCTTCCAGGAACAATTGCAGCAACTCGGAAAACGGGCCATCCAATGGGCCAAAGATCACGAACGCCCCGTGGTGGTGGTGCTGGGACGCGGCTACACCCTCTTCAACCATGTGCTGAATTCCAACGTGCCGCGCCTGCTGCGGGAACTCGGCGCCGTGGCGGTCCCCGTGGACTGCTATCCGGTGAATCCGGACGTACCGGTATTTTCCTCCGTCTATTGGGGGTACGGGCAGGAGAACCTGCGGGCAGCCCATGAAATCCGCCGGACCCCGGATCACTACAGCGTCTTTTGCAGCAATTACTCCTGTGGACCCGACAGTTTTGCCCTGCACTTTTACGCCACCATCATGGAGGGGAAACCCTGGACGGTCATCGAAACCGACGGCCACGCCGGGGATGCGGGAACCCGCACGCGCCTGGAAGCCTTTCTCTACTGCGTGAAGCAGGATCATGAAAAGGGCCGGCCCAGCCTGCAAAGGCCGCGTCCCCAGTTGCAGGTACTGGAACTGGATTCCCTGACCCTGGCCGACGTGCTGCGTCGCAAGGACATTCTCCTGTTTCCCCGCATGGGGGAGAATGCACCCCTGGCAGCGGCGGCCATGCGGGGGGACGGCTTTGTCGCCGAGGCACTCCCCATGCCCGACCGGCATGCCCTGCGCCTGGGACGCAAGTACACCTCCGGCAAGGAATGCCTGCCCGCCGTGGTCACGCTGGGATCCCTGCTGGCCCGCCTGCAGTCGGCCCGGCACGAGGACCGGTTCGCCTTTTTCATGCCCACCGCAGCGGGTCCCTGCCGTTTCGGCATGTACAACCTGCTGCACAAGACCGTCCTCAAGCGCCTGGGGCTCCTGGATCGGGTCAAACTCGTTTCCCAGCCGGATTCGGACTATTTCGCGGGCATCTCGAAGGGCCTCGCCCTGAAGACCTTCACCGCCTTCACGGCCGGGGACTTTCTGACCGAGGCGCTGTTGTACACCCGCCCGGTGGAATGCCGCCCGGGAGCCGCACAGGCGGTGTATGACCGGGCCCACGCGGAAATGGTGGTGCAACTGGAGAGCCGCCCGTCTCCTTCTTTGGGCAATTCCCTCATGGAAACCCTCGGCGGGCTGTTCGGCATCCGGGCCATCTGCCAGCGGGCCGCCGCGGAATTCGCCCGCATCCGGATTCCCGGCAAGCAGGTGCCCACGGTGGCCCTGGTGGGGGAGATCTATGTGCGCCTGGATCCGTTCTCCAACGACTTTGTCATCGACAAACTGGAAAAGCGGGGCCTGCGGGTGCGACTGGCTCCTTTGGGGGAATGGCTGGAATACACGGATACCGCCAACGAACAGGAAATCCGCCACGGACGTTTCTACAGCCCCGACCGATACTGGGCCCGGGCCGTTTCCACCTTCCTGCAGCGTTCCATCACCGAACGCCTGTACCGCGCCTTTTCCGACCCCCTGGGCTGGGCGCCACGGACCACCGCCCGGGATTCCATGAATGCCGCCGCCCCGTGGATCCGGCCGCAACTGATTGGCGAAGCCGTGCTCACCCTGGGGGGACCGGTGCATGAATACCTGCATGGCGTCATCGACGGCGTGGTTTCCGTGGGTCCCCTTGAATGCATGCCCAACAAGATCTGCGAGGCCCAGTTCCCCCACGCCCGCCGCAAGACCGGCCTTCCCTTCGTGGTGTTCCAACTCAACGGGGAACCCCTGGATGAAAAATCCCTGGATCACTTTGTGTACGAAGTGTTCCGCCGACGGGAAGACCGGGAATTGCCCGTGACCCTCCCCAGGGATTTCGAACCCGGCCAGATCCTGTGAAATACGGGAACCTACATTCCATCGAAGATTTCTCGACTGCAAATCACAAGTGTATCCTCTGTCGCCAGAGCTATGGATCTCCTTTTTTGAATTTCTGCACCAACGAAAGAGGTCACTGATTCATTTTCCGGCGCAGGATTTCGAGATTCAGTTGGAGGGTTTTGTGATCCGGCTGCAGGGTCAGGGCCTTTTCCCAAACCCGGAGTGCGATGTCGAATTTGCGGTCCCGAAGGGCTTCATATCCTTCATCCAGCAATTCCGGAAAGGTTTCCGTCCGTGACTCCCCCTTGTCCTCCACGGATGTCCATTCCGGCATGGATTTGCGACGCAGGGTGTTTTCGGTTTCCTGATGCTGCTGTTGCATGATGGCTTCCAGTTCGGCACGGGAAGCCGACAGGGGTGCCGGGGTGGATTTTTTGTGGATGGCACGTCCATCCAGCACCACGATGGTGGTACAGGATGGAACGGGAATGGATGTGAATTCCGTCTGGATCTGAAACAGTCGGCGATCCAGACGGACCCCCGACAATACACCCATGGGTTTTTCCAAGGGGACTGCCGCAGGTCCGGATTCCACCGCAGAATCCGAAATTTCGCCGAAATCCACCGGCGTCATGTGGATGGAAAAGGTTCCGGCATTCGCTCCGAAAACACGATCCAGTTGGTCCAGATCGCAATCGGAGATCTCCCCGCCTTTCAAATGCAATTGAACCTGGTGCTCCGCAGTTTTCACATGCAATTCGCCGTGGATTTTCTGGTTCTCGCAGAATTGCAACACCTGCATCAGATCGATCTTCTCCAGGTTCCCGACAAAGGATGCCACCGGTGCCCGTTCCCGGAATCTCAGGGCACGCCGGATGCGGGCGAGCAACAGTGCAGGGCGTATGGGTTTGGTGACATAATCATCCACCCCCAGATCCAGACCGGCCGCCACATGATCATCCGAGTCCATGGACGAGATGAACAGAAACGGGGTGGAACGCCGGGGAAAGGCTTCCCGGTAGGCACGAAAAAAGGCGAATCCGTCCATGCCGGGCATCCGGACATCCGAAAGAATGGCGGATGGCTCCTCCTGCCGTGCGGCAAAAAGCGCTTCGGCAGCCGTGGAAAAACCCCTTACGGAAAAACCGGCTTCCTGCAGGATGTCCAAACAAAGTTCCAACTGAACGGTTTCATCGTCCACCACGTGAATCATGCCTTAACCTCCAGAACGACCGGAAGAGATGATCCCGGTCACCTCCCCGACCGTCAATTCCATTTCCCCCCGCTCATCGAGTTCCTGCGGACAGATCCCCAGCAGGGCATATCCCCGGTCATCCACCCGGAAAATCCGGAACACCAACTTGTCGGAGTAGTCGATGTCAATGGACATGGTCTCCGGAGCAGGGCCATCCCACAGCCGGCAGACCCTTTCCAGTGCTTCGCCGAGAACTGCCGTAAGACCGGCCAGCCGGTCGTCATTCATGGTATCCGATTGCACGGCCAGGGGCAATCCGGCCGCGTCACAGAGTGCCAGGGAGGAAAAACCCCCACGAAGACAGGAAGTCTGCAACACCGAATCCAGGCGTTCTTGCCGGGTGGAAACGTTTTCCGGTGCCGGAACACGGGCCACCGGTTCCTTCAACACATGGATCCATTCACGCAGGGAGGCAAAGTCAAACGAGTGCATCGACATGCTGAAACCTCGGATTTCCGGAAGGCAGTGAGTTCAGCCATTCCAGCGCCAAAAGGGTGCAGGCTGTTCCCAGACGGGAGTCCGGTGCAGCCAGGCAAAGGGAACCCGGAGAAAAGGCAAGGGAACGATCCTGGGGAATCTGGGTGTGCCACAGTTCTTCTCCCAGTTCCCGCCGCCAGGTTCTCAGATGATCAATATCCGGCAGGCGGGTCCAGTTCATGCGCGTGAACAGGATCCTGTCCAGGGAAAACGCGGGATGCTTCCGCCGGAGGGTAGCCAGATCCTCCAGCCACGGGGCCATCAGTTCCAGCACCTCCCCCGATGCATCGGTGCAGGCCACCATCCGGGAATTCTCCGGGAGCATCCAGGTGGCGGGAAGCCGTACCGCCGTATCCACCAACACCCAGTCCGGCTTCGGGACATCAGGATGTTTTGACAGGTCCGCAGGCATCTGTCTGTGCGCGGGCGCAAAAAAGGAAAGACCGGGAATCCGTGTCGAAGCCACCAGTACCGGCGTTTGTCCGTCCGGAACCGGAAGTCCTCCGGCGGCAAAAAGTCCATGTCCCGGATCCGTATCCACGCAATGGACCCTTTGTCCCATGCGGGCCAGCGCAATGGCGGTATTCAGCAGGGTCACTGTCTTGCCGACCCCGTTCACGGGGGACGCAAACGTGCGTATCTGTGTCATGTTGGTTTCCTTTCACCTTCGAAAACAACGGGCACCAGTTTCTTTTCATCCAGCCACCGGCGCAGTTCGGGGACGAATACATCCGGGGAATCCGGGGAACAGGCGATGATGGAGGACAGTCGGGCAGGCAAAATCCGGTTCACCCATTCCGGCAAATGGCCGGGTCCGGCTTCCCACCAGATCGCGGAATCCGCCAGTTCAGGAACCACCCGCGTCCATTCATCCATCGCCCGGGCGGCGTCCAGCATCAGCGCACCCATGGAACCGCCGACAGGAGATTCCAGATCCGCCGGATCGAACTGGACGAAAAACGAACCCCTTGCCTCAAGAAAAATGCGGAACAACGCATCCGGGCCAGAAAATTCCAGGAATCTGGCATCCGAAAACCGTCCGCTTTTCATCTCCACCATTGCCGAAATGTCCGCCAATTCCACCCGGACACTGCGACCACCCAGTTCCAGCGTGGACAACAGGTCAAACAGGTGCATGGAAGAAAGATCCCCGGACAGTTTTCCCGCATGGTTCCTGTACCGGTTGCCACGTCTGAGCGCAGCCTTGACCCTGGCAAGCAGTTCCGCGTGATGGAAGGGTTTGGCGATGTAGTCCTCCGCCCCCAGTTCAAGACCCCGGACCCGCAGGTTGGGGCGATCATGGGATGTCAGCATGAGAACCTGGATGTCCGACAGGTTCGGGTCGGCCGAAAGGGCAGACAGGGTGGCAAATCCATCCATGACAGGCATCTGCAGATCCAGCAGAATGAGATCAAACGATTCCGGTGACTGTCTGACAATTTCCAGGCAGTGACTTCCGTTTTCAGCCTCTGTCAGGAAGAAGCCCGACATTTCCAGCATGTCACGCAACAACTCCCGTTGCTGCGGGTCATCATCAACGACGAGAATGCGATAACCGGTCATGCCGGCTCTTTGGGATGCACACATTTTGATTCACCTTCAGCCCTTGTACCCAAAGCCCCGGAACAAGGCAACAGGGGCAATTCAAACCGGAACCGGCTGCCTCCGACAGGCCGGTTTTCCGCCCAGACACGACCCTGATGAAGTTTCAGAATGCTGCTTGCGATGAACAAGCCCAGTCCGGCACCGGAAAATCCCCGGGCATCTCCTCCCGGATGCCGGACCTGGTGATACCGATCGAAAATGGATTCCAGTTGATTGGACGGAATCCCGGGACCCTCGTCTTCCACGGATACGCAGATCCGGTCCCCTGAAGTGTCGCAGGTCACCCGGATGCGACCCCCCGGGGGAGAAAACTTCACGGCGTTGCCAAGGAGGTTGTGCAAAACCTGCAACAACCGCCTGGAATCCATGTGAACCGGTAGACTATCCGACTCGCTTTCAAAACTGATGTCCAGTCCGGGGGAAGCCAGTATGGCGGTTTCCACGGCTTCCCGGATCAAGGGAATCAAATCCTCCGTGGAAGGTTCGAAGACAAATGTTCCGGAATCCATTTTTTCCACATCCAGCAGATCCTGGATGAAACGGA
This sequence comes from uncultured Kofleriaceae bacterium, assembly GCA_964618145.1. Classification (GTDB taxonomy): domain Bacteria; phylum Myxococcota_A; class Polyangia; order HGW-17; family HGW-17; genus HGW-17. Next base: position 3,635 of record CAZTZR010000034.1, on the reverse strand, counting down.
GCAGTTTCTCGCCCGACTCCACAATGCGACTGAGTCCCCGCTGGAGTTTTTCCCGCCCGGAGTCCGGAAAATCCTGCAGGAACTGTGCCTGGGTGATGATGGATGCCAGTGGGGATTTGAGGTCATGGGAAGTGATGGCCAGAAGATCGCTTTTCAGGCGGTTGAGTCCCACCAGTTCCCTGTTCTTGATTTCCAGTTCCTCCGTAAGTGCACGGAGTCTGGCTTCCTGCATCTTGCGTTCGGTGATGTCCACCACCCGGAGCATGTAGCCGGTATGCCGACCCGTGGCATCCTGCAGACGCATCAGTGTGGTATCCGTTTCCATCCGGGAACCGTCTGCCCGGACAAAGGGTATTTCTCCGGAAAATTCCTGTTTTTCCAAAAGTTTTTCCACCTGATCACGGGACAGGACCACCTCCAGGGGTCGCCCCAGAAGATTGTTCCGTTTCCACCCGGTCACTTCCCCGAACCGGTGGTTGACATCGAGCACCACAAATCCGGGATCCAGAAATGCCGTGGCATCCGTTCCCGCAGAAAAATTGGTGTACACCATGGCCAGTTGGCCGGCGGAATGAACCTCCTCTTCCGCGGACCGGAACAGGACGGTTACAGACCCTTCGCATAGATTCGCCCCCAACAACAGAACCTCCAGGGGCAACCCGCTTGCACTGCCCACAAACAAACCTTCGTGTCCGCTGACACGCAATTTCCCGAAGGCTTTTTTCAAGGCCGGATGATCCCGGACATCCAGAAAATCCAGAAAATTGTCGGAATTGAAATTGAGCAGGGAACAAATCAGTTCGTCTTTGCCTTCCAGAACCCGGAAGCTTTCATCAACCCGAATCACATGCCAGGAATGGGCATGCAGCAACACGGGACCATCCTCCGTATCCAGCACGGAGGAAGTGGTATCCGTTTCCCTTACAAGAGATAAAAACGAAACTTCCTCCTGATGGAAAAAGTCCGTGAATCCCCCCATGTCATGCAGGAGTTTGTCCGGAGTCGCCGCCCACTCGTCCAGAACCCGCATGGCCAGGGGTGCCAGTCGGGGGTCGAACTGGGTACCCACGTTCGCACGGATGCTTTCCAGCGCCTGTTCGTGGGTCAAAGCAATATTGTACCCCCTGTCGGAGATCATGGCATCGTAAGCGTCCGCAAAAGCCAGGATGCGCCCGATGAGCGGAATGTCTTCCCGGGCCTTGCCCAGAGGATATCCCCCTCCGGCATACCGTTCGTGATGGGCTGCGGCAGGATAGGCCAGATGCTTCAGGTCGCGGATTTGGGAAATCAGTTCCATGGAATGGCGGGCATGGGATTTCATGATTTCCCATTCGCTGAAAGAAAGACGTGCCTGCTTGTTAAGAAGGGTACGGGGAACCGCCACCTTGCCAATGTCGTGGAGCAATGCGGACCATACCACATCCCAGGGATTCAGTCGCGTGGACTTCAGCGCCCTGGAAATGCGCCAGGCGTGATGGGCAACCCGCACGGAGTGCCCCATGGTATAAGCATGTTTGGTATCCACAACCCGGGCCAGGATCCACAATAACTGGGAAAAGGCTTCCGTCGTGGACAATCCGGACATGGGAGGATCCGATACATCCAGTGATTTCAGTTCCTCTTCCAGCCGGGCGTCGTCATAGAGGATATCCACCCCCTCCGGCCAGGCATCGAAAAGATCACAAAAGGCATTGGCGACCTCTTCTGAGACAAGGGTTCCGCTGGCGGTGTGGCACTCCTGACGGGCGACGGTTACCCGCTCCTTTGGCGGCAAGGAACGCAGTACGACATCCAGATGATCCGCCAGATGCAGGATGTATGCGGAAACCGCCACATCGGTGCCGGATTTTCCCAGGGGAAATCCGCGACCATCGAATCGTTCATGGTGATCCCGGATGGGTTCAATACAGGCGGTAAAAGGCAAAAACGGCTCCAGAATCCGGGCTCCCCGGTGGGCGTGACCCCGGGCATCCTCGTCGGTAAAACCGCGCCGGGCGTGGTGAACAAGATGATCCGAAAGACCCAGTCCTCCCAGATCATGAAGGAGCCCGGCCGTATAGAGGACTTCCGGAAGACACAATCCCGAGTGCTCAGCCACCCGGACCGATAGCAATGCCACACGCCAGGCGTGATGCAGTTTCAGCCCTTCATCGAAATCCAGTGCCAACGACAAGGCGCGCAGGGTGTCCTGAAACAACTGCATGATGTCATTCCGGAAGTCCTGGCAGGGGATAGGCGTCCATATCCCGGTCCAGATAGCATTCCAGCCCGGTGGCCCATTCGATATACCGGGAAACGAGATCCCGCCCGGACATCACTGCTCCGTGCTGGGGGGCCAGAATATCGATTTCCAGTTTTGAAACCGTGTTGGCCCAGCGTTCGATGGCTTTTCGTGAAGGCAGGTATCGCTCGTGGAATCCCTTCATGTAGGGGATGTGGGCAGCAAAATCCTCCACCATGGTGTAGGGTGCACCCAAAGAAGTTCCCAGATCTCCGGAGTACAGGATTTTCGCCACCGGATCATAGACCTGGAAATTTCCTCCGGAATGAAGGAAATGGGCTGGCACCAGCAGGATGGGAGCGCCCCCCACATCCACCATCATACCCTCGTCCGGAATGGGGTGAATCCGGTTGATTACCAGTTCATCCACTCCGAAATGGGGAATGAAACGCATCCACAGGCTGCTCAGGTAGGCTTTGGCATCCGTGACCATCAACCATCCATTGGCCGCGGCGATGATGTCCGGATCCTGATGGGAAAAGAAGATGTGCCTGAACTGGCTGGGTGCCACCAGCCCGGTGGCCGCCGAAAACAGTTTCATGTAGGTTTTGTGGCCGCCGGGATCCAGCAGCATCCCGGTTTCGTTGTGGATGATCATGTGCTGGTTGGCCTGGACCATGGATCCTTCGGAAAGGTCATGGAACATGACATTGCGGTGTTCGGGTGTTTCGAAAATGGTGATCATGCCAATCCTCCGGTGCGTTGCCACAGGCGTGTCATTTCAGGATGTCCTTCACTTCTTCGGCGGCCCTGGAAAGGTCCAGGAACAGAAGACCCAGTTTGGCATCCCGACGGGCCAGGGCCAGCATGACGGCATGGGGTCCCGCATTCATGATGACCACGAAGCCCTCTTCTCCCTTGACGAAAAGTTGCTCCAGTTTTCCACGCTTGAGTTCGGCGGCGGTGCGTTGCCCCATACTCAGCATGGCGGCACTCATGGCGGCAACCCGTGCCTCCTCAATCCCCTGGTGCAGGGAACTGGCGATGATCAGTCCATCCTCGGAAACCACCGCACAGGCTTCCAGATCGCTTGATGATGACTGAAGGGACGAAAGGGCTTTGTTTAATCTTTCAATGCGGGACATGAAAAATCTCCTTGAACGGGATAAAGGAATGTCAAAAGAAGAATTTGATATGAACTGTACAGTTCCTTGTACACGATTCCAGCCTCCATACTGGAATTTTTCTATTTTAGTGCTTCCTTGTAGACTTGTCAACCTGAGAATGATTCATCTTTCATGGAAAATTGATTAACTCCCAGGATGACCCAATGGAACTGCATTTGCAATAACAGAACTTTTAATCGGAAGTTCCTGAAGCAAGAGAGCGCAGTGGGGCTTGTGTGATCGGGAAT
>CAZTZR010000033.1:0-38914 GCA_964618145.1 uncultured Kofleriaceae bacterium | reverse complement strand
ACAAAGTTCGATGCTTTCATGATCATCCTCCTGAAAGAAAAGCCAGCGTCAGGACGCCGGAACGGAAGTGATATTCATTGCCTCCGGGAGGCAGGGGTACATTATGTGCCGAAAAATGCGGTTTCATGCAAGCTGACTGTGAACAATCGTGGGAGATTTTCGTGTTTTCCCGAAAAAATGGGTTGTTTCATGGTCGTTTTTCTGTTACGCAATTATCCTGTTGACGCACATTGCGTCATGTTTTCCCCAGTTTTGTGGTGCCAGAAATTAAAGATTTCTGGAAAGGGGCCGATTCCTGAAGGATGGACGAACCGCCCGCTCATGGCGGAAGCCGGGGGTACAGGATACCATAATGAATCAGAACGAGAATGTGCGGATCACTGAAATTGAAAAGCGAAAAACCCGTGGAACTGAAGAAAATTTCAATATTTCAGTGAACAAGGGTGGGGATCACCCTTTTTTCCAGTCCTACTGTGTCAAGTCCAGGTCAAATATCCCTTACTTTGTGGAAATACATTCTTTGATTTCTGATTCATCGAACACCTGTTCTTGCATGGATTACCGCCAGAATGATTTGGGAACATGCAAACACATTGAGGCAGTCCTTCACAAACTGGAAGTTGAGAGTCCAACCGCATTCCAGTGGACCCTCCAGAAAATGACGCATCTTACGGATGCGGTTTATGCCGGATGTGTTGCAGGAAAGCCCCGGCTGATGGTTCGTCTTTCCAGGGAATCCATGATTCATGCCCCCACGCTGGAGAGCGTTTTCGGTGCGGAAATCCTTGACGGAATCTGCTCCATTTCAGACCGATCCATGTTTGAAAAATTTGTCAAGCGCGCAGGAGAGTTCCGCTTCAGCGTCATGGAAAGCACCCGCCGACTCCTGAGGGATCTGAAGCGAACTCCATTGAGTCTCCATGGCAATCCTGAATTGCCTGCCCTTCAGTCACCGGAAACACTTCTGGCCAAACCTGTCAAGGATTCCCAGATCGTTGCCGCCCGGCACCTGCTTTCTTTTCCCCATGCCGTCATCGCCGAGCCATCCGGCACCGGAAAGCGTGTGAGTGCCCTGGCCGCCATTGCCCAGATTCGCCGATTCATCCCGGAAGCCCCCGTAGTGATCATTACCGATTCGGTCATGATGGCTCACTGGAAAAGACTTGTCCAGATTTTTGATCCAAAGCCGGTTTACCAGTTCGGCGAACCCCGGGGTCGGGCAGCGGTACCGTTTGAGGAACGTTTTCAATATTACGTTTGCGACATGAACAATCTGCTTCGGGATGCTCGCTGGATTCAGAGAATCAAGCCGGTTGTCCTGGTCATGGACGAATTCTGGATGCTGGGGAACTGGACCGGGCTTCTCGGGGGAGTCATGAAGAGTTGTCTGGCGCCGCACACCTTCTGGTTGACTTCGGACCCGCTGGAAGAACGTCCCGACATGATTTTGCAATTGGCTCAGAGTGTGGTGCCGGATAAATTGGGACCCATCTGGAAGTTCCGTCAACAGAATGGTCACAGGCTACCCTCCGGAGAATGGCAGCCGGGAGACTCCCTGTTCAAGCTTTGGCAATGGCTTTCACCGCATGTCCTTTCCAGACCCGTCGAATCCAGCATTCCTTCCAGACGGTCGAAGCTTCGCATCATCGTGCCACCTTCCCGTAACCAACTGCAGGCAATGAACGAGGAGTTCAACAAACTGGTGGCCTTGGCAGGGGCCAATTTTACATGGACATCCCGCGAAGTATCCCATGTCCTGGAAAGACTCACGCTCATCCGCATGGGAATGTGCTTTCCGGAATTCCTGGGACTTGAACAAACTCGGGAATCCATCAAGATGCAGAGGCTCGCACACCTGGTTGCCATGGAAATCCGGTGTGGACGGAAAGTGGGCATTTTCACCCACTGGCCGCAACTGGTTCCCCTGATCAGGAAGTCCCTGGGGCGCGTGGATTCCATGGAAGTCACCAGTTCCAGGGGGGCCATTGATTTCGAAACATCGGGAGTCCAGGTGGCACTGGTCTCGGACGCCTCTCTGGATTTCACCATTTCAGGTCTGGACGTGGTGATGAATCTGGATCATGCCTGGGACAAAAACATTCTGAACAGGCGAAAAAACGTATGGGATCATTCCGGCCTTCCTTTCAACGTGGAATACAATTTTGTGGTAAGCAATTCCCTGGAAGAGTGCGGACTGGTTGTCATGGAGACCCTTCCCAATCTGATAGCCGGGATCGATGAAGCGGACATGGACCCGGCGAAGATTGACACCGGTAACCTTCGTACACTGATCCGGAAGCTTGCGGGCCGAAGGGAAGAACGCATTTCTTCCAGTCAGACGGTCAAGGTCGACCGGGTCAGCCAGAGGGAGCGAAAGGTGGTCAGTCGCAGCAAAAGCGCCCATGAAGTGCAACGCACAACCTCCCGGGGGCGCACCATCATCTCCACCTCTTCGGACAGAAACCTTTCGCCGAGTCCATCCTCACAGATGCGGAAAGGGCAGGTTTTTGCCGAGGGAACGAGCCTGTCAGATTTTGAGGACACGGTAATCCTCCTTCATCTGGAGCCCGCACAGGACAATGTCGACGAGTTGGTTTTCACAATCGTCATCGAGCCACGGGGTAGACTGTCCATGGGGTGGACCCAGGAGCATTTCGGTCATCTGGGCCAACTTCTTCTCGGGAGTCCGGTTGTAGTGGGCACCTGCTCCTCCGGCAATTTCAGGGAGCTTTTTGACCGTGCCTTTCCGGGGTTGTCCGCCGACCGGGGAATTGTAGACCTCCAGGGAGTGGCGGGAACCATATCGGGGGAGTCCATTGACGTACGCAACCTTCTTGAAGCCACCTGTGGCAGGAGGGTTCTCTGGAATCCCGTCGAGGTGGCCCGGTTGCTGGGGCATGGCCGGTATGGCGACATTCTTGAACTGGGCTGCTCCGAACTCCGGATGGTTTGGGAACTGCTTGGATACATGGTCCGCGAAAACCGGTTTTATTGCAAGATCGCCAATGAACGCCAGACATATGTACTGGATGTGGCGGACCATTTTCCGCCCTTGCTTGCAGATTATCTGCAGCGCTATCAGAGTCTGTGATGGCGTGCCTGTCCCGAACTCCGGCAGCGTGGGGAGTCTTCCTGTTTGTTTCCTGTGGATGGTTGTCAGCCGCTGCCGCCGCCGGGGAAAAGAAATTCGCAATGGCCATTGGTCCCACCCCGGTGTTCAACAACCACAGGTTTCCGGGGGCTTTGGGGAACCACACCCACCTTCACCCAAGGGCCAGATTGTATCATGGTCTTCTTTTTACGGCCTTTCCCGGTACTGCATTTGAAGTGGCAGGGACCCGGAAGTCCGGAAAACTGATCCTGGTACGGGTGAAGACCAATGAATACAATTGCAAAACGTGCTGGGTCGATTCCCGTCACCTGAAGTTTTCCTCCAAACCATTTCCAACCAGACGCACCGTCATGCCGAAGAAGTCGGTGATCCTGAAGTTTTTCGATGATGCGGTGAAGGCAGGGGTGCCCTATTGCTGGGGATGCAACTTCGTGACAGGGGTTCCGCGAATGATTCAGGATTTCCAGTTGACCCAGAAGCAACTCAAGCGCTATCCATGGGATTTCAAGGGACTCGATTGTTCCGGGCTCCTCTACGGCGCCACCGGGGGAGCCACTCCACGGGATACTTCCCGCCTTCTGGATTACGGGGTTCCCGTACCCATTGCCGGGCGGACGGCAGAACAGATCATCGCCTCCCTGCGCCCCCTGGACATCATCGTCTGGCAGGGTCACATGGTGATTGTCGAACCTGACGGGACCGTGGTGGAAACAGTCAACCGTTTGCGTCGGAAGTTCATCCGCAAGACCATACGCACCCCGGTGGAGGAACGTCTGGGCGAGATTATGGCACGCAGGCGTCCGGTCAACAATTACTGGGACAAAAGGCATCTTTCCGGATTGCGGTTTGTCGTGCGCCGGTGGCATCCGGAGGAATTGAAACAATGACAGGTCTTCTGCTGTTTCTGATCGCATCATTTGCCAATGTTTCCCCACGGGAGATTCTCCCCGGGGATCTTCCCGAGTCGGGATTTCATGAAATCACTGATGTACAGGAAAAACCCATTGCCAGAAGAATCCGGGATCTTCGTTCCCCGACCATTGGTCACCCGGCCCAGGTGCATTCCGGCGGACACATGGCCATATGGACGACAGGTAAAATTACAAGGGCTTTCCTGAAACCGGCAGATGCCTGCATGGAATCCGTGGAATTGCTTTCCGTGTCCAATGCACCCAAAGAAGCATTCATCCGGAATGTGATGCGGATTCCCCCCCTGACTCCCCGGGGCAATTATCATCTGGAAGTTTTCCGGGAGGACGGCTCCCGCATGGAGGAGCCGCTGGCGGTCCGGGTGACGGGTCCCCCTCATGATGGATCGTTCACCATTGCGGTCATGGCGGATCACCAACTCCTTGACCCATCCTGGGAGATTGGCAAAACCGCCCTGGCGCCGGCCCAACGCCCGTCACACGGGGAAAAGGCTGCCAATTTCATCATGACCGAGCAAATCTTCCACGAGGTGCGCCTTCTGGATCCGGACATGGTTGTCCATCTGGGAGACCTGCTTTTCGGCCTGGATTTTCCGGTTGAATACGAAACCATGTTCCGTCGCATCGCCCGTTCCGGCCTGTCGGTTTTCTACATTCCGGGCAACCATGACGCCTATGCCACCTATTCCGTGAAACTTCCCGAAATGGGTGCATTGGCGGTGGGTTTGCTCCACTGCCGGTCCCTCGTTCCGAAAGATCTGGATTTCCGGGCCAACTGGCCGGAAATCTGGGCCTTCATCAGTTGCGTGTACTCGGGGATCAAGGAAGAGTTGTTCAATCATCTGGTTGCCGATGGTCTTGAACACTGGAAGGCAACGCTGGGACCCGTAAACCACGCCCATTCCCGGGGAAAGTTCCATTTCATTTTCCTGAACACCTATGGAGGAAGCAACCGGCGCCGGCACAGTTATTCAGTGTATGTCAAAATGTTCAAACGGCACATCGGTGCTCCCATGGTGGACAATTACGGCGGGACACTGTCCCCGGCGGATCTGAAGTTCGTACAGGCCCAGTTGGACGATGCCACCCGAAAGGGCCTGACTCCGGTGGTGTTTGGTCACCACGATCCCCGCGGGAACATGGATCAGGTTCGGTATCACAAGAACGAGGCGTTTCCGACCGATCCCATTGGCATCTCCCATTTCGAGGAATGGAACTATGACGAGGACTGGGATTCCGACCCGGACGACGGGCGGGGACCGGAAAGCCCCACGGACAATTCCGGGGTCTCCCTGATGCGCATGCTGGCAAAGACCGGCGGATATTACATCAGCGGTCATTTGCACAAGGATGCCCAGTGGAGCTACCGGGCCGGCGAGAAACTGCCCCTGGACATTCCCGTGCAGAAGGACCTGACGTTCATCAAGGTGACGACGGCCGCAGGTTCCACGAAGGATGGAAGTCGCTGGGGATACAGGCTGTTCACTGCCAGGCCTGACGGCAAACTGGATCTTGCCCCGCTGGTCTCCGGACGGCTCAGCATTCCAGGGGGCAACTTCTGGGTGGAAACCCGTGTTTCCGACGGCAGCGGGGAGATCATTGTACATAATGCGCTTCCGGAGCCGGTGACCCTCCACATCCCGGTATGTGTTCCCGTCAACCAGACGGGTTACCGGCTGCGCACCGGGGACGGAACCGCGAAGGAATTGCTTTTCGCTCCGAACGTCGAAAATGGAAACCGCCGCATGGTTTTCCGCTTGCAGGCGCCACCGGGAAAAACCCCGTTCGGAACCCCGGGAATCCTGGATCTGGTTCTCTCGGGGGCCATGGAGAACAGACCTCCGGAAATCCGGATTTCTGCCGACGGGAAGCCGGTTGTTCATGGGGCCCGACTGGAGAAGCCTGCCGGATATGACGCAACAGCCACCATGGATCCGGACGGAGACGAACTGGCCGAGGCACATTTTCTTGTAGGTCATGAAGTGTTCTGGGGAACCCGGCATGTTCCTGACCGTCCTGGAACCGTCCGGTTCGGAGTGCGGGACAGTGCCGGCCTCTGGTCCTTTCTGGACTGGACAGCGGTTCAGGCTCCCCACCGGGCTCCTTCCGCCCGTGGTGCCCATGGTTGCGGATGCAACTGTGTTTTCGTCACGGCCACGGGTTCCGGTCTGGGACTGCTTTTGCTGGGACTCGGAATCTGGTTCCTGATCCGTCGCCACAGGCTGCGGGCTTCCCATTGAATCGCCCCCAAACAGGTCTTGGCGTTGCCCTCTTTTCTGTGGTATGTAGGGGTCAGTCGGTTGAGGTGAATCATGCGAATTCCGGTTTTTTTCATCCTGTCTTTGGTTTTGGCGTCCTGCCAGTTCAACGCGCTTGAAAAGGAGTGCTTTCCCGGTACGGCGGTCTGTGTGGAGGGACAGCCAGGCAAGATCCGTATCTGCTCGGTGGACGGAATGCTCTGGGAAACCCGGACCTGTGATCCCGATCACCAATGCCAGAGTGGGCGTTGTGTCGCGAATTTCCAGGGCAATGTGCGGATTCTTACCGACATTCTTCCCGATGGTGACGGGGACCATCCGTATTCCTTCCAACTGGAGGCTTCAGGCGGCCAGCAGCCCTACGCATGGCAGATTCTGTCCGGTTCACTTCCTTCCGGACTGATGCTGGACAGTTCCGGCATGATTCACGGGGTTCCGCTCATGCCGGGCGAGTTCTCCTTGCGCTTGCGGGTTTTTGATTCATCCGAAAAACCTGGCTGGTCCTCAGCCGACTCCCGTTTGGTGATTCACATGGTGCCCCTGGAGGTCATCGGTGACAACGTGGTGGATATCCTTGTCGCCAAACTCATTGTATTGCCTTTCATTGTCCCGTATGTGGAATATGACGTCGATTTGCTGAGCAAAGGGGGACTTCGGCCTCATTTCTGGAGGGAAGCGACTCCCCCTTCGGGTCTGGCCACCATGATTAACCAGTGGGGTCTTCCTTCCGGGCTGACCCTGACCATGTCTCCCGGCCGCATTTCCGGCACGGTGCAGAGCACCGCCGATGCCGCCACGGTTGTGCTGCCGAACGGCACCCGCCTTTCCGGATATTTCCTGTACCTGCGCACCACCGATTCCCAGGATCCACCGGATTCCGTTCAGACCGTTTTCATGATCCCCACCATCCCCCTGGGGTGATTTCCTGAAATCCACAAAAAAACACACAAGGGAGGCCCCTCAGCTTGTCAAGCCGGTTTTCGTGTGGGAAAGTACCCGCAGAAAGGAGCCTGCCATCCATGCGCCGCTCTTCACTGCTGCTTTTTTCCGCTCTCTTCGTCCTGTCATTTTCCTGTGAAAACGAACCCGTTGGCAGTTTCATCGACGAAACCGCCGTGGACCATTTCATATATTATGGTACCCCCGACACAACCCAGGCCCATCAGGCGGTGGTTCTCCTTTATGATTCACGGACAGGTTCCATGTGTACCGGAACGCTGATCACACCGACCTGGGTACTGACTGCAGCCCATTGCCTGGACCGGGTTTCCTCCATGGACGTGTACTTCGGCAACAATCAGAACACCTTTTACGCCCAGCGATCCAGTGCCCAGTTGATCAAGCATCCCAGTTACAGTTCCCAGAGCCTGGTGGCAGACATCGGTTTGGTTCGTTTGTCTTCCGCAGCGCCCAACACCGTGACTCCCATCCCACCGCTCCCGGCAAGTCTGGCCATCACCAACAACGACCTGAACACCATGCTGGAATTTGTCGGTTTCGGTGTCACCGAAACCGGTGGTTCCGGCGTGAAACTGACAGTGGACCAACGACTGCGCAACCAGTGCAGCAGCACCAGCCAGTGCAATATCAGCAACTCCCCGTACCAGTTGCCGCCGGGAACCATTTCCTATGGCCAGTCCGGAGGAGGACCCTGCAGCGGGGATTCGGGCGGCCCCGCGTTTCTCTGGCGCAACAATGTGGAATACGTGGCGGGAGTCACTTCCTATGGCGATCCGAATTGCACCCAGTACGGAGTTTCCACCAAGGTGGACCATTACATGACCTGGATTACCGGGTATACCGGCGAAATTGCCGCCGAGATATGCGATAACGGGATCGACGACAACGGCAACGGTCTGACGGACTGTGCCGATCCGGCCTGTGCCTCGGCTCCGAACTGCCAGGTTTCCGCATGTGAACAACTGTTTTCCATCTCCTGCGGGCAGGTGGCACAGGGAACCACGGTGGGAGGCGGAAGCATGTTCACCCAGTATGGTTCCTGCACTCCCGACTGGACATTGACCGGGCCGGAGGTGGCCTTCCGTATCAAGCCGGGGGTAGGGCAGGAGGTCACCTTGCACCTGACCATGGGGTCCTCCAATCAGGATCTGGACATGTTCCTCATGAAGAACAGTTGCGGAAACAGTGGCTGCATTGCATCCAGTACCAACCAGCCCGGTCAGGCGGAAACCATTCAGTTCACGTCCGATGGCAGTACCTATTACCTTCTGGTGGATACCTTCCAGAATCCAGGGAATTTCACCCTGTCCATGAATTGCACCGGCGGGATCCCGGTGGAAATTTGCGACAACGGGCTTGACGACGACGGAGACGGAGTGGCGGACTGTGCCGATGCGGATTGTTTTCACCATCCCGCCTGTACGGGAAGGATCGAAATCTGCGACAACGGGTATGACGACGACGGTGATGGTCTTGTGGACTGTGATGACCCGGACTGCATTGGCTTTTCTGCTTGTGGCCACAGTGGTCGCGAGATCTGCAACAACGGGATGGATGACAACGGGAACGGAAAAGTTGACTGCAATGATCCCCAGTGCCTGGGACACCGCGATTGCCCCATCCCCATGGAAATCTGTGACAACGGGGTGGATGACGACTGGGACGGACTCATTGATTGTCTGGATGCCGACTGCCGTACTTTCGCCGGTTGTGAACAGCCAGGCATGGAGATCTGCAACAACGGGATGGATGACAACGGGAACGGAAAAGTTGACTGCGCGGACCCGTCTTGCCAGAGTTTTCATCTGTGCTTCGCACGCCCCCAGGCCCAGGATGATGGCTGCTCCTGTACCGTGGGCCGGGTTTCCGGTCGTCGTACAGGCCTTTTCCTTCTCTTTCCTGTCTTCTTCTTTTTCCTGGTTCGGAGGTTCCGTCTGGTTGCCCCCGCGTAAGGTCGGATTAGAAAAATGCTGAAAAACCGAAGGTGAATTTCAGTCCGGAGTCACCAAATCCGTAGTGATGGTCCTGGATCAGGCCCAGTTCGACATCGAATGCCAGGCCCCATAAAATGTACCAGGAATTGGGCACCAGCACGAAGCGGACACCCAGCGCCCCTTCGGTGTACAGGGCGGAATGGCCCGGAGCCGGTTCTCCGTTCTTTTTCAGGTTCCCGGATTTCTTGTCCCAGTCCCAGTCGTCGTTGTTTTCACTGCCATCGTTGAAATGCTCGTCCCAGAGTTTCATCCGGCCTGCCCCGAGTTTGAAATAGGGCTGGATCATGGATTCTGCCCGGTTTCCGTTGAACCAGTAGTGGACGGAGCCGCCGATGGAACCCAAAGTGTGCATGTAGAAGTCGTCGTCCCGGTCCATGCCGCCTCCGATGCGCAGGTCGATGGAGATGCTCAGTACCTGTGACAGGTGCAGGTGACCGGAAAGACCGACCCCTGAATACAAGTCGGTGGGGTGGCCGGAAAAAAAGAAATTCACCTGCCCACTGACGCCCGGAAGGTAGAGCCAGGGCGGATCCATCCGTGGGTCAACATCCGTCAGGTGTCCGTCGTGTGCATCATGATTCCTTTGCGGCTCAATTGATGAAGAAGGCTCCAAAGGAGGCGTCATCCATTGGTCGTCCGGTTCGGACTTGCGGGCAAAAACCGGAAAAACAGGCAACATCAGGAACTGCACGAGCATGCTGATGAGAATCTGGCGGCGGGCTCCGGGTTGAGCAGTCAAGTTCAATCCTTTCTTCGTCGCGCCCGGAATGCAAACGGGTCGATGTCATAACGGGCCATCTTGTTGTATATTGTAGCCCGGGTGACGCCAAGCGCCGAGGCGGCTTTGGTGACGGAGCCTCCAAACTGTTTCAATGCGTGTATGATGCTCTCCTCCTCCTTTTCACGCAGGGCAACCACCGGAGAATCGTTCTTTCTGGCCGCCGGAACGGATTGGGCATCAGCAGTTGGTCCGGAATCCGGATCCGTCATGAAATCCACCCGGTCCAGGACAGTGGAGTTGTCATCGAGCATATGAACGGAAGCCTCCATGAGGTGCTCAAGTTCACGTATGTTCCCGGGCCAGGTGTAGGATTCAAGGGCTTCTTTGGTTTCTTTGGAAATGCTGGTGACTTTCTTGCCCAACTGCTGGGCATAACGCTTCAGGAAATGCTGTGCCAGCAGATAAATGTCCGATTGCCGTTCCCGCAGGGAGGGAACCCGGATCTGGATGACCCTCAGCCGGTAGAGCAGATCCCCCCGGAAACGGTTCTGTGCCACCAGTTTTTCCAGGGGCCGGTTGGTGGTGGAAATGACCCGTACATTGACTTCGTATTCCTCCGTGCCCCCAATGCGCCGACAACGCCGTTCCTCCAGTACACGCAAGAGTTTTGCCTGCATCTGGTAGGGCATGTCCCCGATTTCATCCAGCAGGATGGTGCCTCCCTCGGCCAGTTCAAACTTTCCGGGTTTGCCGCCCTTTTTTGCCCCCGTAAAGGCACCTTCGTCGTAGCCGAACAGTTCGCTTTCCAGCAATTCCGAGGGAATGGCCGCACAGTTGATGCCGACAAACGGCATTTCGAAACGGCTGGAGTGGTTGTGGATGGCCTGGGCGAATACTTCCTTGCCGGTACCGCTTTCTCCGATGATCAGAACATCCACGTCACTCAGGGATGCCAGTTTAGCCAGTTTGATCCGCTCCTGGAACTGGGGGTTCTTGCCGATCAGATCGGAAAAAGTGTACCGCACAGACGAGCCGGCGAGCCGTTCCAGACTCCGCTTGACCCGGCGCAGTTCGGACAGGGTCAGGATATGTCCCGTGCAACTTCCCTGTTCGTCGGCAACGGGCCGGGCCGACAGCAGGACCTCTCCCGCCGGAAGCGCGAGCAGTTGTCCATCGATTGTTGTACCGGACTTCTGGAAATCAGGCCACTTGCCTGGAAGCCTGGCCAGTTTCCTGCCGGAGGCATTTGTCACACCCAGAAAGTTCAGGGCTGCCCGGTTGATGGCAACAACGCGCAAATCGGTATCCAGGCTTATGGCGCCTTCCCCGATGACGTCCAGTGCGGTCTCCATCCGGGTGCGGGTGGCGTTCAGTTGTCGGGCGGTATGAAAATTGGTCACCAGTGTGGCTGCCTGGGTACAGAGTGCTTCCATAATCTGCAAGTCCACCATGGAAAAAAGTCCGGACGCCGTGTTCTTTTCCGCGTATACGACGCCGTGGAGGGTTCCGGTTCCCACCGGGGCGGCCATTACCCTTGCGCTCTCCCGCTCTGACAGACGAAACCAGTCATCGGAAAAGTCGGCCAGTTGTGAAAGCCCCAGGGTGAGGTACAGCCGCTTCCTGCTGGTGGTTACCCTGCGTACAACCGAAGCCCAGGAGCCTGTGACCTCACCGCAGATGAAAGGTTCCCGGAGTTCATTGACAGGGCTGAACACCACCGCATCGGCCCCGGTCATCTCGAGGACCAACTGAACCAGTTCCGAAAAGAGTTCATCCTCTTCGGATGCCTGTGCCAGGGATGAACTGCGTGTCAGGACTTCATACAGGCGGTTGCGCTCGACGCCGATCAGGTTGGCGGAGGTGACGAGATTTTGCTGGAGCCGTTCAAGATGCATCAACAGTTGCCAGTTGCTGATGTGTTTTTGCACGGAATCCCTGAGCAGTTTCTGTGCCTGCTCCCAGAATTCCCCTGACAGTTGGGGTGCGGCATCTGCCATCTGGAGGGCTTCGGCATGGAGTTGCTCCAGGCTGTTGTCCGCCAACTGGATGTAGGCTTTGGCCATCTGGTCTGCCGGTTCGAGGATGTGCTTTTCCATGACACGATCGGAAAGCCTGCGACCGAATTCCCTGAACTGAGCGGATACATCCTCGATGCGGGCAAGGGTTCCATATTCGAAAAACAGGTTTTGCGCCTGGGCCAGATGCCATGCGGGATGCCGTACGCGTTCATGGGTGTGGATCTCGCTGGCAGGATCGTTTTTCATGCGACCGATGAGCATGGCTGCGGTAAGGTGCAGATCCCCCAACAGAAATCCATGGTTGAATTTGGAACCAAGGGAAATGGCCCTGTACAGGTAGTCGAGGGCTTTCATGTTCTGTCCTGCCAGGGCATGGCACTGTGCGAAGAGTTTAAGGGCCTTGGCCAACTGTGCGCCGTGTTTGGGATCCCGACTGACAACGGACGCCGCCTGGCCTGCCAGTTCCAGGGCATGGTCGGTTTCTTCGGAGCCCAGATGCACCTGTCCCATCAGGTGCAGGTAGTTGAATTTCGTAAGTTCGTCGAAGGAAGGGAAGTCCGTGGAGATTTCTTCCAGAATGGATATGCTGGACTGGGCCTTCCCCAGTCCGAAGGCAGCCATGGCCTGCAACACCCTCAGGCGGTGGTAGGAGTCTTCCACCTCCTTGCAATCAATGTGCAGGGCCCGTGACAAAACGCCCATGGCGGGATGGAAACGTTCGATTTCAATATTGGCTGTTCCAAGGTGGAGCAGGACCCGGAACCGGGAGCAGGGATCCGTTTCCCGGTAGGTCTGCACCAGAAGGACAAGCAAATGCGGAAGGTTCTGGACATAACGTCCTTCGGACATTTCCGAAAGGCACCAACTTTCGGAAACCTGCATTGGTGATTCGTAGTTGACAGGGGTCTGGGGTCCGGTCGGGTTGCGTGTCATGAGTTCCAGTATTTTTTTCCGGGTCGGAATAAACTCCTTCCCGAAGCGTTATACCCCTCGAGTTCGCCGAGAGGCGATACCCATCATGGCGCAAGGCTCCTTTCTCCTGGCCCGCCTGGGAATGGTCCCGGGCGGGCATTTTTTTTGCGCCATCCATGGCAATTTGACCGGGTTTGGTTGCCTGCACGGTCCGGAACTGCCATGCAACGGGTCAGACGGGCCCATACTAATCGAAATCCCGCTTTTTCCATAGTCTTTTACAGGGTGCGGAACGGATTTTTGAAGGCTCTTGCATGAAATGCCCTTGACTGAACCGATCTTCTGGGGAAAAACGTTAATCCAGTGATAGGTGCCCGTCATGAATGATCAACATATCCCATCCGGCAAGTTGAACTGTCCCTGCCACAGAAGTTTTCGTCCCTGTGTTCCAGGAATGATTCTGCTGACATTGATGATGGTATCGTGTGCCGGTGATGGCAGCCGTCAATACCGGCAGGGCCTGTTGGCATTGCAGACCGAAGGTCAACAGGAGAAAGCCCTGGAATTGTTCCTTGAAGGCGCCGGCCGTGGTCATGTCGGTGCATCCACGGAGGCGGGTATTCTCCTGTCGCAAAGCCCGGACGGGGAAAAGAGGCAAAAGGGAATACGGTACCTCACGGTTGCTGCCAATAAAAAAAACTTCCGTGCACAGTACCTTCTTGCAATGCAGTATCTCGGAACGGACCCTGCATTGCGGGATCCCCCTGCAGGCATCGCCTGGCTTCACCAGTCCGCCTCGTCGGGGTATCCTCCTGCCATGTGCGAACTCGGAACCAGATACGAAAGGGGCGATTCGGTGGCCCTGCTGCCCCTGGAGGCAGCCCGGTGGTATCAGCGCGCCGCACAGGAGCAGGGCCTCTGCGGGATCCTGTTGCTGGCCAGGGCCTATGAAAGGGGAACAGGAATTCCGGTCCATGAGGCGAATGCACTGGTCTGGTACAAAAAGGCCATGGAACTCTCCTCTCCGGAGGCTTATTACCATGCGGGCAGACTGTATCTTTTCGGCAGGGAAACCCGCCGGGACGTGTCCATGGGAATACAACTCCTGGAGCAATCGCTCAAACTCGGCTGGACGCCCGCAGCCTCAACACTCGGCCTGGTGTATCTGGAAGGCATGGATCAAATCCCTGCATCACCTTCAAAGGCAATGTCCCTGTTCCTGAAAAGCCCGGATGAACCGGAAACGCTATTGGGACTTGGGCATGCCCATCGACTGGGAATCCTGGTTCCACAGGATGGACAACGGGCACTGGAGTTGTACCAAAAGGCCGCAGCAGCAGGGTTGGTGGAAGCCGCAGTTCATCTGGGAATCCTGTATTCCGGAGCATCAGATGTTCCGGAGGACTTGCCGGAATCCTTTGCTTGGTACCGCAGGGCAGCGGAGTCAGGTCATGTTTTTGCCATGAAGCAAACGGGTTTGTACCTTGCACTCGGAAAGGGAGTGGAAAGGAACCTGGAGGAGGCGGCCCGCTGGATGATGGCCGCAGCCACGGCGGGTCACGTCAAGGCACAGTTCATGGTGGGTACATTCCACGAAAAGGGAATGGGGGTGGCCCCCAGCGACCAGGAGGCGGTGAAATGGTATTTCAGGGCTGCAGCCCGCGGGTATTCCCCGGCACAGACTGCGCTGGGTTTCATGTATGAGCGGGGAAGGGGTGTGCCTGCAAGTCTGGAGCAGGCAATCGGCTGGTACCAAAAGGCGGCTCCGAATGATGCGGACGCATGCCATGCGCTTGGGTACCTGCATTTCCATGGGCAGGGGGTGTCCCGGGATCCCGTGGCGGCTCTTGAATGGTTCCGCAAGGCTGCCAAAATGGGTCATGCCGGTGCCCGCAACAATCTGGGCGTCATGCATGAACGGGGAATCGCGGTTCCGCCCAATCAGGAAAAGGCCCTGGAATGGTTCCGTCTGGCGGCTGCCGACAACCATCCTGCCGCCATGACACATCTTGCCTGGTTTTTTCTGGACGGGCGAATCGTATCGCGAAGTCTGGAGGAGGCCTTTTCGTTGTTTCATGCCGCAGCCGCCCTGGAGTATGCCCCTGCCATGGTGGAAGCGGGACTCATGCTGCTGAAAGGCAGGGGAACTGCGGCCAATACGGTTCAGGCAGAGTACTGGTTTCAGAAGGCTGCCGGCGCGGGACACCCGTCAGGCATGTATCATCTTGGCTGGATGCATGAAAATGGAGTGGCTTTCAGGAAAAACCATGGGGAAGCGGCCGGCTGGTATCGTCGGGCGGCGGAACTGGGTCACCTGGAAGCCCGGTTCCGGCTGGGGAGTTTCTACCGTGAAGGCCTTGGCGTACCGCAGGACTATCTGGAGGCCCTGCACTGGCTCAAATCCGCTGCATCCAGGGGTCATTCCGGTGCCCGGTCTGTGCTGTCCACCATGTACCGGCTTGGACAGGGTGTGGAAAGAAATCCGGGGGAAGCGGAAAAATGGCGCAAATCTTCCATCACATCCCAGGGTGAAAAGGAAGATGCAAGCGCTCGTTCGTTCGACCTGGTACGATAATTCTGGTCCGGGATAATGTCAGCGTGTCTGTTCGGCAGTCCCGGAAGTTTCACTTTGCCTGAATTCCAGTTGGTAACTCATGGCCTCCAGGAGGGGGACCCCGCCATCGTGCCCTTGCGTGCGTAATTTCCAGGTAAAAAACACGGAAACCAGAAGGAACTGATACCCGATATACATCAGGATTTCCGGGTACATACGAGAGAGGATAAGTCCATATGTAAACAGGGCATGAATGACGACGTAGTACCTGACCCATCCACTGGTCTTGCGCACTTTCAACTTGGGGACCTTGATGGGACTGACCATTCCCAGTGCTATCAGCACGGTCAGGGGGACCAGAAGGGTGAAGAAGACGTGCTGTCCGTTGCCGGCGGCGACGGACGGAATCACCCGGGCGTCCAGCAAGTGGGGATCGTATCCGCCGGGGGCCCAGTACTTGATGAAGACCAGAAGGGGTGCAAGAATCAGCGCCGCGGCAAAAGGCATCGGGATTCCCTGGAATACCTGATCAAACTTGCCTGACTGGGCGATGACGTTGTACTTGGCCAGTCGCAGGGCGGAAGTGATCACCCAGAACAGGCTGGCCGCCAGGGCGATCCAGTGCCCATCGCCGGAAAAGTGGGGGCTGAAACGCACGACGGCGGTATACACGATGACCGCTGGAGTGACCCCGAAGGATACCATGTCCGCCAGACTGTCCATCTCGACGCCGAAACTGCTGGTGGCATTGAACTTCCGTGCCAGGGCTCCATCGAACTTGTCGAAAATCATGCACAGGAACGCCAGCCAGAGGGCATGGTGCAATTGTCCGCGGGAGGCCATCACAATGGCGGCGACACCCATGCACAGACTTGCCAGGGTGACGGAGTTGGGAATCAGGTATTTGATGTTCGAAGACTTCATGGTGGGCGTAACAGGATTCGAACCTGTGGCCTTTGGCTCCGGAGGCCAACGCTCTATCCAACTGAGCTATACGCCCGAAAGAATGCGCACCGGCGAGGGTGCGAAATCGACCGGACACAATATAGGGGACATGACGGCCCTGCGTCAATGGGAAAATGCATTCAGCGGGGGGGAGGACCAAGAATTTTTCTCAGGGTCCAGAGACTCCGCACTACCTTTGGTATGCGGCGGACGAGGTTGATGGCGGGTGGGCGCTTTTCCCGGAGTTGAATGGGAATCTCCCGGATGCGGATCTGGTTTCTCTGGGCCCGGATGACCAGTTCGGATGCAAACAGGTCGCCTGTGACCAGGCAGGCCCTGGCGATGGGCAGCAGGCTCTCCCGCCGGAACGCCTTCAATCCGTGGGTATCGGATCCTTCGAATCCAAGGACCAGTTTCAGCAGGAGATTGATGCTGCGGGTGGCAAATTTCCGGATCAGGGGGCGCATGTCCTCCGACCCGGGGAGCGCTTTGGATCCGATGACCAGATCCGTGTCGGAATTTTCAAGGATGTCGAGGGCTTCTTCGTAAAACTGGACGTCTCCCAGATCAATTTCGTCTCCGATGACGAGGGTTCCGCGACTCTGGAAGATCCCCGTGCGCAATGCCGCGCCATAATCGGGATTGGGAAGGTGCACGGAGCGCACCTCGTCATGGGAGGCAGCCAGTTCATCGACAAGCCGGGGCGTGGCATCGGTGGAGCCGTTCTGTACCAGGAGGATTTCCCAGTCACCGTCCGGAAACGCTTTCCTGAGCCTTTCCAGCAGATCCTCCACTGCGTGCTGAACCATTTCCTCTTCCTGGAAAACCGGGATGACAACCGAAAACTTCATGGAACACATCTCCCGGCAGATTGTATACCCTGCAAATACACGGATGTGAAGTGCAATCACGCGACAATCCCGGGTTTGCAAGGAACCGTTAATATGCTATCGATCCCGTCAGGAAGGAGAAAGCACACATGCTTCTGAAACAACCACTTGTGATTCTGGTGGCAGTGTTCATGTCCGTCGGGTTTTCCTGTACTCCTGGCAGCAAGAAGAAAAATCCCGAAAACAACAACAACCAGAACAACAACAACCAGAACAACCAGCAGATTCCACCTTCGGTCTTTTCGGTCACACCTGCCTCGGGTCCCCTGTCCGGGGGAACACAGGTGACCATATACGGAAACAGTTTTACCGCGGATGTCCGGGTCTTTTTCGGTGAGACGGAAGCGGTTTCACCGACATGGATCGGGACTTCCACGCTGGAGGCGATGACTCCGCCCGCAACGGCGCCAGGTCCGGTTTCAGTGCGTGTGGTGCAGTCTTCAGGGGAAGGCACCCTTGCAGGAGGGTTCACCTACGAAGAGTCGGCGCCGGTTTCCATTGAGTGGTGCGTCTTTCATCGTCCGGACGAGGCAGCAACCCTGGCCAGCATGGCAACAGTCAACCTGTACGGCCGCGTGTTTGCGGGGGCGGTCACCCGGGGACCGGGCAAGGGCGCCGGAATCACCGCGCAGGTGGGATTTGGCGCTGCGGGAACGAATCCCGCCACCGATCCTTCCTGGACCTGGGTCCACGCCCAATACTCCGGAGATGCGGATGATGGAGAGAATGACGAGTACAGCGGGTCCCTCACCCCGGCCGTTCCGGGACAGTACGACATGGCTTTCCGGTTCAGCGGAGGTGCCCATTGGGAGTATTGCGACCTGGATGGCGAAACACCGGGGTATGTATCGGAACAGGCCGCCAGACTGACAGTATCCCCCGCCACGGATCCCATGCCGGACTGGTGCCGGTTGCAGTACCCATCCATCCTTTCCGGAAGCGTATCTACCCAACTGGGGCCGGTGTATGGTCGGGTGTTCAAGAACAACGTCACCAATGCCGTGGGGGCCGGAGAGGAGATCCGGGCCCAACTGGGATTCGGTCCCGTTGGATCCAATCCGGGTTCTTCGGCTGGCTGGAACTGGGTGGATGCCACATTCCACGCCGATGTAGACCAGACCAACAACGACGAATATGTGGCATCATTGACTTCCAACCAGCCGGGGACCTACGCCTACGCCTACCGGTTTTCCTGGCAGGATGGCCCCTGGATGTATTGCGACCTGAACGGATCCGATGACGGGTTCTCCCCGGACATGGCCGGTGTTGTCCATGTCTCCGGCATTTCCGGCGAGACGAACATCGACTGGTGTTCCCTGCATTATCCCCATGACACAACAGTGGTGGCCTCGGAAACCACGACATGGATTTTCGGACGAATCTACATCGAAGGGGTGACAAACGGGCCGGGGGCAGGGCAGGGCGTCACCGGTCAGGTGGGTTACGGGCCTGTCGGAAGCAATCCGGAATCCGGTACTGGCTGGACATGGGTGGATGCCCAGTACAATCTCGACGTGGATGGCCTGGTTCCCGGAGATCAGGCAAACGATGAGTATTTTGCGCGGTTTGCGCCGGATACTCCCGGGGACCATGCCATGGCATACCGCTTCAGCCGCAATGGCGGCGGTGCCTGGACATATTGCGACACCGACGGCTCCACCAATGGGTATTCTACTGACAAGCAGGGGATTCTCCGGGTCACATCCACTCCCGTACAATCCGTGGACTGGTGCATTTTCCAGCATCCTTCCCAAACCATGGAACTTTTTACCGGAATTCCCTCGGAGTCATTGTATGGAAGGGTCTACGTGGCAGGTGTGACTGACGGACCGGGGCAGGGGGCTGGAATTACAGCGCAGTTCGGATATGGACCGTATCTTTCCAATCCAACGTTGTCCGGGGACTGGAACTGGTTTGCAGCCACCTATCATACCAGCGTGGATGGGCTTGTGCCCGGCGGACTTGCCAACGACGAGTACCAGGGAACACTCACCTTCAATCAGGTCGGACAGTACAGTGTTGCGGTGAGGTTTTCCCGGGATGGGGGCACGTCCTGGACGGTATGTGACAAGGACGGGTCCCAGAACGGACTGCAGGTGGACAACCTGGCCGATGCCGTGGTCACCTCGGGCGCGGCCTTCAGCCTGCTTTCGGTGAATCCGCCTTTTGGCACGGTGCTGGGGAGTCAGACCATCACACTTCTGGGCACCGGTTTTGCGTCCGGCATCACAGTGACCATTGGCTCCCAGCCATGTGCCAATATCAATGTGGCAAGTGCCGGAGAACTGACTTGCGTGACTCCAGCCTCTTCGATGGTGACCCAGTCTGCGGTCCGGATTGAATTGGGCCCGGACGCATCCACCCTCAACAATGCCTATTATTACGCTCCCATCATGACGCCAATCCTCAACGGTCAACTGGATGAATGGACGACTCCGTTCCTCCTGGCGGAAAATCCGCAGCCCACCGATTGGGGGGCCAATGACGTTCTGCGCAAGTTATATGTCAGTTATGACGATTCCAGATTGTATATTGCAATGGATGGCGGCAGTGCCGATGGCAATTCTGTTTTGTTGTTCATTGATACCGACTATGGCGCAGGTACCGGGATCAGGATGGGTTCCTCACTGAGCGACTACGATGGTCAATTGGATAATGCCATCAGTGGGGTATTTGAAGTGACGGATGCAATGTATGGTGCTGAATTTGTAATTGGCACCAAAAGCATGACGCACAAGAATCTTGGGTCGTTCATTGATATGGCAGGTTTGAGGAATATTGCAATAAATCCCGGAAACTTCGCATGGTATGACCAAGAGGTAGTCTCGATAGGCGACAGTGTATTGGAAATGTCAATACCGTTAAGCCTTTTGGGGCTTCCGACCGGGGCACGGGACATTGCGGTTTTTGCATTGATTACGGATTGGCAGGGAGGCGCATATAGTAATCAGTCTCTACCACCTGGAATTTCAGGAAATATAATCAGTAATGTTTCCGTAGTGAAAATACACAGATAACAATTTTTGCTGGTATATTAAATGTCTGTAGTTATTTTGAAAGATTTTTTGATCTTCTTGTATATTATTCTGTCTTGAATTTCGATATAACTTGCAGGATGAATGAACATTATATGGGGGAAAAGAATCCGCAAACGGATGAGGGTTTCATGTTCGTCCTGATTGATACGCATGGTTCGTCCGAAAAGATCGATTACTTCCAGCGGAGATGTTCCCAACCATTTTTCTGTGCGCCTCATTGCAATATATTGGGCGGGATCCGTTTGTTTTTCGTGGGTTTGAATCATTCCCGATGGCAATATCCTCGCGTAATGGGACAAGCCGGAAAGCAGTCGGGCACCGATGCCCGAATAGGGGGGCGAAGGCAAGTCACGGTATTTGAGATGTTCTTTCCACCGGGTACGCAATTCCGGGGAGATTTCACATCCGGACTTGAGTTCCAGCAAATGATCAAATGTCCTTTCCACTTCTTTTTTCATGCGCAGTACGCAGGAAATCCGGAAAAGGTCTTCGGCGGGGAGGGCATATTCCGGCAAGTAAAGAACATAGTCGGATGCAACCTCCTGCAGACGCATGAAATCCAGCACCAACCTGGACATTTCGTAATATTGCTCCAGGTCGGACGGATTCAGGCCGGGTTTTTGCGCACAAAGGGAGCGATACAGGTAGGGGAGGGAATAACAAAAGGAGAACTGTCGTCTTGATTCCGGCGTTGCCAGCCGGAATGCGTCAGGGGTTAAAAAACCATCCCTCAGTTGATTGAGTTCTTTCCTGACAGCCGTATTGTTTGCCGCAGTCAGACGTAGCACCCAGTCCAGCACGGGATGGATGTCACGGCAGGCCAGGGGAATTCGCAGGAGTCGGTTTTTTTTGCCAAAAAGGACCAGTTGGATCCCGAAGGGTTGCCGGTACAGGGCCACCCGGGTAATGGAATCAACGGACAGCGAAACGGTCTCGGCAGTGAAGGGATTGATTCCGCGGTTCTGAAGGGTGATCCGCTCCGCTTCCAGACGGATTCTGGGCCTGGAGGACAGGATTCCGTGCCATAGAGCGCCGCCAACAAAAAGGAAAAAGAATCCAAGCGGAAACAGAAGCGCCAGATCCAGCAACGAGTGGATCCCCCGGACAGAAACGGCATGAAAGGTGATCGCTGCCAGGGCAGAGATGAAGCCGCCGGTGAAGATGGAAAGCAAAACCAGACGCCAGCGCCGCTCCATTCCCCGATTCAGGAAGGCTGCGGGGTGGGGCCTGAGGGTGATAAGGGTCATCTCAGAATCCTTCGGTGACAAACGGCAGGATCACAAGATTCCTCTCTCGCAGGAACAGTGCTGCACGGTCCAGGAGGCGGAGCGCAGTTTTGCCAGCCGGAAGTGCAGTGTGGATGAAACCGGATAGCGGATGGGGGATACTGGCATTTTCCTCGAACATTTCTGACAACTGCACGAACCATGGTTTGGGGCGGGGATAGATGAGTACGGGGGTTTTTTCGGAGACTCCAGCCAGTTGGCGGACCTTGGCAGCCGCATCCTGAAGCCCGCCAAGTTCGGACACCAGACCGTTGTTTTTGGCCTGGTCTCCCGTCCAGATCCGTCCCTGGGCCAGATCCTCGAGTTTTTCCAGTTTGGGGCGGGTGGTACGGACCCTGGAGAGGAACAGTTCATAGACGTTTTCCATGGAGCGCCTGACAGCCGTCCGTTCCGAATCCGTAAAGGGCCTGGAACCGGACAGAAGACCACTGTTCTGCCCCCGGGTGAGCAGTTCCGTTCCGACCTTGAACTTTTTGAAGGTTTCCCGGAACACGAGTTTTCCCCCCACCACTCCGATGGATCCGGTCAGTGTGAATGGTGACGCAAATATGTGCTCGGATGCGGCAGCGAGATAATACCCGCCCGATGCTGCAGTGCTGCCCATGGACGCCACCAACGGACGTTCTCCGGCGGCATCCCTGATGGCTGTGCAGAGAATGTCGGAAGCCAGTGCGGATCCCCCCGGGGAATTGATCCGGAGGATGATTCCTTTCACATGCTTGTTCTTTTTCATTTTTTCCAGGGTTTTGATCATTTCCAGAGCGCTGATCTGGGCCTCGTCGGAAAAAAGGCTGGAGGGATCGTCAACTGAATAAAAAATGGGGCCCTGCAGTTGCAACAGCGCGATGTGTGGCGTGTCGGGCTCCCTTTCCACGGCGGGAGGGGAGAACAGGTCCATCAGTCCGGGTTTCGGTTTTCTGGGTTTTGGAACGGGACGTACCCGGAAGTCAGCCAGAAGCGTGGATTTGAGTTTCTCCAGATCCTCGACGCGGTCAATGAGTCCGGCACCCAGGGCTTCGCCAGGAGACAGGATTCCCTGGTTGACGGATTGCTCCATGCGCTCCAGGGGAATGTTCCTTCCTGCTGCCATGGGGGTCAGAAGGTTGCTGTACAGGGAGTCCAGAAGTTCGTTGATGCTCAGTTTCAATTCCGGGGACATGCTGGAACGGGTCAGGTTTTCGGCTGCTCCCTTGTATTTCCCCACTTGCAGGAAATCCGCCTGGATTCCAGCGAGATTCAATGCATCCCTAAGAAAAGTGAACTCGGCTGCTATTCCCGGCACTTCCCAGGAACCCGCAGGATGCAGTGTGATGGTGGATGCTCCGGTGGCCAGATAATAGGCAGGAAGATCCAGGACATCGGCGTACAGATGGATCCTGGCTTCACCGGATTTTCCACGAAACTCTGCAAACGCATTGCGCAGTTCCCAGAGAGATGCCAGGGGCGCCGAAAAAGCCTGTACCTGGATCAGCAGGCACTGCAATTCGGCATCATCCCGGAAATCCCGGAGTTGCTTCAGCAGTGCGGGCAACTGCATCTGCCGGGGGGTGAAGGGACTTTCGTTTCTGACATCCATCAGCAATCCGTTGAGGACCAGATGGGTGCAAACTTTTTTGCCTGCAGCAGGTTGATCACCGGGTTGTGATGTTTCGGGGGATTCCGGTGCTCCATCCTCCTCCGGATCTTCCGGGTCCCCGTATTCCATGTCGTCCGATTCTTCCGGGCTCTTGGCAACCGGAGATTCACCCGTCTGGGGCGGTCTGGAACAGTACAGCAGAGACAAACAGAGCGTGGCAAACAGCAGTATCTGGAATTTCCCTTTTTTCATTACCAACTCGATTCTCAGTCGTCTTCGTCCGGTACCGGGGTGGAAGGCGGCGGGGTCATGGGTTCGACGGGGGTTTCCGGCTTTTCGGGAGCATCGGGTTTTTCGGGAGCATCGGGTTTTTCGGGAGCATCGGGTTTTTCGGGCGTGTCAGGTTTCCCCGGTTTGGGGGATTCTTCGACGATACCCAGTTCCCGTTCCAGTATCTGAATCTGCATCCGGGCCCGGTTCACCTGACCCGCCAGAGGTGGATTCAACTGGATGAAACGCTTGTAGGCAGCCAAGGCATCAGATTTCTGTCCCACCTGGAAAAGAGCCTCTGCCAATCCGAACTGGGCACGGGAAAAATTCGGAACCAGGGCAAGAGCCTTCCGGAAATTCGGGATGGCTCCCCTGGGATTGCCTTCGTCAAGATCACAATAGGCAGCACCATTGAATGCGTCCACGGAGGTCGGGTCTTTGGAGGCTGCCCTCAGATAGTATTGTTTGGCGCGTTGTTTCTGATTGGCCCTGTAATACTGCTCTGCCTTGGAAAAATAGGTATCGAAGTCGAAGTCACCCCGATCATCCTGTTCGGGCCGCTCGGATGCGTCCATCCTGCCTCCGGAGGGCGGCATGGGTGCATCGGCCTGCTCTGGAGGCATGCCAGGCGGAACGGGGTCAGTGGGTTGCATGGGGGGTTCGGGTTCGGAGGGTCCGGCAACACTGGAAGCCATTTCGGCCGCCAGTTGGCAGGCCACCAGATGATCAGGCCTCAGGTTGCAAACCGTGTCCAGTACCTTGCCAGCCCTCTGAAATTCCTTCATGCGAATCAGTGCGCGACCATGAGCGTAATGGAAAATGATTGCCGGTCGAGTCTGGTTTGATCGGGCCGCGATGCGGGCAAAGATGGGTTCGGCCTTGGGCAGATCCCCTGAAAGTTGGAAAAACAGGGCCTTTGCAAACTGGTAATAGGCATTTTCCGGGTCTTTCAACCCGGCTTTTTCAATGGGTATGTTGGCTTGTGGATTTCCAAGGACGAGTTCGGCGATTCCCAATGCGGCCAAGGAGAGAACACTTTCGCTTTCCCGGGCAACTTCCGTTGCGGTACGCGCCTTTTGCAGGACTTCGTTGCGCATTTTTTGGGTGCGCTGGTTCTTTTCCTCTTCTGTCAACCTGGGCGGCAATTTGGAAGCAAATATGTCTACATCCTCATTCAGCACATAGGACCATAGTGCCAGGGCGAGGGCTGTGGTTTCCCTGCAGGAAGGTTCATCACATTTCTGCAGGATGGTGACTGCCGCAGAATACCCTGCCGCAGTACCCACATTCATCTGGGTGGTGGCTTCCTCAATCAATCTGTCGGTTTCACTGGTGGCCACAGGCTCCGGGGGCATTTCTCCCCGGGGTTTTCCATGGAAGGGGGAGGGGAGAAGCCCCGTGGCGAAAAGCCCGCCCAGGGAGGCTCCGGCAACGAGAACGAGGATTCCCACCACCCATGGCCATCGGGACGGTCGTTGCAACGGCGCAAAATCCCCCTCGGTCTCCACCTCCCGGGTTACCACCGGTTCGCGGTCGAAACCCTTGAAATTCTTTCCCAGATCCGGCTCGATGTTGTCATCCCGCAGAACCACGTCACGCAGTGGAGTATTGGAAATTTTCGACGGTTCCCTCTGACCGTCCACCGGGGTGGTTGTGCGGCGTCCGGTTCGGCCACTGCTTCTGGGCCTTTGTGCAAACAGATCCCGCAATTCGGGAACCATTTTCAATTCTGCCCAGTTTTCTTCGTTGGTACCGATTTCATCGTGGGGGCCGACCGTGCCGTCGAGGATCCACTCATGCAGGACCCCAAGTTCGGTGAACCGCAGGATTTCACCGTTCTTCCGGCGGATCATGAACTCCTTGGGGGGTTCTGCATCATCTTCGAAAGATTCCTCTCCGGAGTCCTCGTCATATTCATCATCGTCCCCGTATGGATCCACATAAAAAATATTCTGGCACGTTTCACATTTTACACGTATTCCATCCGGGGGAATTTGTGAATCGTTGAGGAAGTATTCTGAACCACATTGATCACATCGGATATCCATAGGTGAATCCTCTTCAGCTGAAACAATATAACACACTGCAGAATGGATTGACAGAGCAGGACAAGATCCTTACGGGAAAAATTTTTTCTGCCCTTCGAGATAGTCGGAAAGAATGACCGGTTTCAGCAGGGTGGAAATCCCGGTGGGAATTTCCTGCATGTCACTTGGAAAAACATGAAGCATTTGAAGCATCTCGTTGGTCAGATACCTGGTTGGCACCTGCAGTTTACCCGGGTTGTGAACGGCGAACGGAGTGCCAAGCACAAACCCCCATTCCCCGAAAGACGGCACATTGATGTGAATTGGCTTGACATTGAGGCCAGTGGCACGAATGGTGTTCACAATGTTCCAGAACGCCCTGCGGGTGAAAAATGGACTGGTTGCCTGTACAGACAGACCGCCGTCCCTGTGCAGCAAACCCGCTAGCATCCTGTAAAATTCCAGGCTATACAGTTTCACCAGTGAATCGGAGCCCGGATCCGGAAGGTCCACAACAATGGCATCATACCGGTTGCGGGTCTCCCTGACAAAGAGCCAGGCGTCCATGTGGTGGATGTGGACCCGCGACTCCGAGAGGGAGTTCCGGTTCAGTTCGGCAATGTGCGGATTGGTCCGGCTGACTTTGGTGACCTCCGGATCAAGGTCCACCAGATCCACATGCATCACACCTGGATATTTCAGGATTTCCCTCAGGGCGAGTCCATCTCCCCCTCCGAGAACCAGCACGTGCTTTATGGAGGGAATGGCGGAAAAAAGCGGATGCACAAGGGCCTCATGGTACCGGTATTCGTCGGTGGAGGAAAACTGGAGATTTCCGTTGAGATACATGCGCAGATCCTGGCGCCAGCGAGTCAGCACGATGGACTGGAACCGGGAATGTTTCTTGAATACCACTTCCTCGCCGAAGGCCATTTCGTCTGCCCACTTCTGGATGCGGAAACCGGATGCCATGAACAGGATGAGGACAAGCAGGGATGCCGAGTTGGCCAGAAGCAGCAGCCGACGGTGTTTCAGATCCCGGAACACGGCCAGCATGGCGTATCCCAACAGGACGTTCAGCAAGCCGAAAAGCATTGAACTGGTCCAGAGACCGAAGGCGGGCAGAATGATCAGTGGAAAACCCACCGAGGAAACCAGGGCACCGAAGTAGTCCAGCGAGAGCACGTTGCTGATGTTGACCCGAAGGTTGCTGTTTTTTGTCAGAACCCTGGTTATGAGGGGAATCTCCAGACCTGTCAGGAACCCGATGATGAACAGGAAAAAGACGATGGCCAACTGGACTGATGAAAATGCGGCGTACAGGATGTACAGCACCGGGTGGGAAATGCCTCCGAAGAGTCCGATCAGAATCTGTGTGGTGGTGAAGGCCAGGATGGCGTCGGATGTACGGATCTTCTGGGAAAAAAGGCTTCCGAGTCCCATGGAGAACAGGAAGATGCCGATGGTCAGTGCGAACTGTGTGACCCCGTCACCCGCAATGTACGTGCCGGTGGCTCCGATGACAAGTTCATACCCGATGGCGCAGATGGAACTGGCGAAAACGGCTGACAGGAGAACCAGGATCTGGCCCCGTTGCAACCGGTGGGACGCGTCGGGCAACTCAGGACTCCCGGGGCGGCTCCGAACCGCTGTTTTCATTGGCGGATTTTTCGTCGGGATCCTGTTTTTGGCCTTCACTCATGGCTGATTTGAAATTCCGGATGCTGCGTCCGAGTGCATCACCCAGTTGGGGAAGTTTGGTTGCACCGAAGACGACAATGATGATGATGAGAATGATGATGAGTTCAGTGGGTCCAATCATGGTGTCTTCCTGTATCCCGTCGACAGACTGATTCTTTTGTAGACCTGAGGGGAAATCAGGTCACCCTGATAACCAGTCCTGAAGTCTGGTATGGTACTTTGAACCAACTGGGTCGACTTTGCAAGCAACAAAAGTTCTTCCGTTGCAAAGACGGCGTGCCGGACATCACGTCCAAAAGCAGAAAATATCCATTCTCCATCGATCCTTTCCCCGAAAAGGGTGTTGGGGGGAACAATCAGGGGGGAACCGGAAAGCGCGACGGGGACGTAGACGATGAGCAGATCCTTCTGGAGGAGAACCTCCGGCACTGTGATCTGTGGTTCCAGCAAACCAACGGAAAGGGAAAACGCAGGCTGGTCCGCGGGAAGAACATGAACATGGCAGTCGGGAACGGTACAACGGGAGTTCAGAAGACCTGTGGATTTGGTCCCGACGGGATGAGAAAAGTGCCATTCATGGGGGATGTTTGCACTGACAATGGTTGTTTCCTGCTGTATGGATTCGGGCTGGGGGCCTGTTGGGGAAGTCAGGAACCACGCGCCACGAATCTCGTACCGGGGTGGATTCTCCGGGAGTTTCCTGGCACAGGACCACCATGAACGGGTCTCGTCATTGGTTTGTGGATCGCCTGCGACAACCGAAAAGGGGTGCCAGGTTTCACCTCCGTTGAACAGGGTTTCGCAAGGAAACAACCGTACGGATTTGTCAACATCAATCCAGGCAAAGGCCTCAGGAGGGGGGGCGGGCGTATTGTTGTGCCATGCCCCGAGAGGGTCTGTCGACATCCAGACAGCGCCTTGCCCGGCATAGACCATTCTCGGGGGGAAGGTCGTTTTTGGCAAATCCTGGACCGTTTCATGGTTTTGTGCTTCCAGGGAGGTGACATTTTTGGCCACCACCCTCCAGAGACCGTCAGGAAAATCCTGCAGCGACGACAATAGTTGAACGCGGTCCGGCTGGTTCATCGGCAGGAATACCATGGAGGAGATGCCACCGGTGGCGTCTTCTTCCAGGATGGGCCATCGTCGAAAGGGAGAAAGGATGGTGAGTTTCCCCCCGTCAGGCAGAACTCCGTCCTTTTCGTCCTGGATGTGGCAGCTGCCGGTGGCCAGAAACCTGCCGCACGGGGAAAAGACCATCCGGTGCGCCACGGGAGCGTCCAGGCTTGCCGCCCGACGGAAACCCTCTTCCCCTGCCAGGAAAAGATCCAGGTGTCCGGATTCCTTCAGCGCCGCGGCGAGTCCGGCGACAATCACCTCAAGAGAGCCCGAAAATGCATTGCCTGCATGTACTCCCTGTATCTGGACCCGGACCCGTGTGCCAACGGGAACGGAGAGTTCAGGCATCTGAATGGGGAAACTGCCTTCAGGAGTCACCGGAACATCCATTACAAGCAGGATGGATGACACGGAATCGGCGGGAGAAAACGAAATGCGGGCGTCGGTTTCCGGCTGGAAATGCTTCATCCTGACGGTCAGGACTTCCCCGGGGACAATCATGCAGGTGTCCGTTGCCAGTTCCTTCTCGATTCTCACATTCATCTCCCTGCAATGGGAGTCAGGGAATTTTTCGAGTTGGCCATCAACGTACAGGGAACAGGATGCCAACAGGGCGAAGATAAAAGGGCAGGCAGGGAAGGCGAAAAGGACCTTTGCCATGGGAATCAGAGGACTTCAAGACAGATGACGGTGATGTTGTCCTTGCCGCCCCGGTTGTTTGCCAGTTCTATGAACCGCCCGGGTGCGGAAGGCAAATCATCGGACAGGATTTCGGCAATTTCCTCGCTGGTGCGAAAGTATCCGTGAAGCCCGTCGGAACACAAAAGGTACCGGTCTCCCGCCTGCACGGCTTCGTGGGCGGTATCGACTTCAACATAATCCATCTGCCCCACGGCACGGGTGATGACATTGCGGTTCTTGCGGTTGGTGGCGGCCTCGTCCGGGGTGATGATTCCCTTTTTCAGTTGGTAGTTCAGCAGGGTATGATCCTCGGTCAACTGGGTGATCTCCCCTTCGCGGAGCCGGTATATCCGGCTGTCACCCACCTGGCCGTAAAAAATCGTGTCGTCCAGGAAGAGGGCGGCACTCATGGTGGTAGCCATGTTCTTCCCGGGAGCTATCTGCTGGGACAAACCGAACACGATGTAGCAACTGCTCTGGATCCCGCTTTCCAGAATCCTGCGAACTTCATAGATGTACTTGTCGGAAGGGTGTTCCAGAAAACGGGTCAGGACCGGTTGATGACGGAGAATCCAGCACTGCAGGTTTTCCACGGCTTCCTGGGAAGCCAACTCGCCTTTGGCCTGGCCCCCAACCCCGTCGGCAACAATGTACAGCCCCAGGGTGTCATCGGCAAAATGGCTGTCTTCGTTGTGTTTTCGTTTTCGACCAACATCGGTGGCACAGTATGAAAGTAACAGCATGTAATAAACCGGACTAAAAAGGAAAACCCGTGAGAAACTGCAAATATGTTAGTGAAACACGGAAAAAAAGTCATGCAGTTTTTTCCATGCAGGAAAAATGACCCGGGACACATGAAATGCCACAAGGGTTATTCGGTATTTTCCGGAGTCAGTTCCAGACTGGAAACATCCACACTGCCGGTTTCCGGTTGCCAGTCCTGTTCAACCACGATGCCGATCTCGCCGGCCATGTTTGAATTCTCGGCATTATCCGTGAATGAAGAGATGGAAATAAGGAAATCCCCCGTGTCTTCGGGGACTGACTTTCCGGTGTTCCCTTCGTCGGAAATGTCATCAAGTTTCACTGGTGTACCAGGAGATGTGTCGGGAACCCGTACTTCAAACGGGTCAATATCCATGGTGGAGGGTTCATCCATATCCCGGGAAGAATCCGTACCGAGAACGATTTCCCCTCCGGCAAAGGAACTGGACGGATTGCCGGATTCCAGCAGTGGTTCCGGTTCTTCGATGTCATCCAGATCCAGCATATCCACCAAATCGTCTGATCCTTCCACCAGACCCGCAGGTTCTTCCGCCTCTGCATCCAAAGGGTCCGGGATTGGCTCCGGAGGGGGTTTCGGTTCTTCTTCCTGGCTGTTGGTTTCCCCGGTGACGATGTCTCCGGTGTCCACTTCCAGGGCGAAATCCTGTTCCAGGCTGGAGGCGGACGGTACGTCTCCGGTTCCGGTTTCCGGAATTTCCTCCACGGGACCAGTGATGTCAGGCGAATCCTCTTCGATGAGTTCTCCAAAGAAGGAGACCAGTTCAGCAGTGGTTTCCCGGACCGGGTGTTTTGCTTCGGTACCGGTCCCGGAAATTTCAGGGGTTTCCCCGGTATCGGAAGACGAATCCGGCAGGGATTCCGGGCTGTGAACCACTTCTTCCTTGTCCGTCAACTGAAGGATGAAATCTTCTTCAGGGGCGGGTTCGGCAGATTTTTCAACGATTTCCGGTTCGTAACTTTCCACGATGATGTTTTCAGCGTGATCCTCCATCAGCGTGGGACCGATACTGAACTGGCCCGTGTCGCCTCCCTGGGAGTTTTCAGGGACAGCAGTGGGGGTCATGGCTCCCTCAAAAAGATCCCGGGTATCGAATTGATCCGTCTGGCGACCATGTTCATGTTCGGCAGATTCGTCGCCATCCACGGAGATTTCGAAAACCTGGGTGGTTTCGCGCATAAGCCAGCGGGGAACCTCATCCGGTCGATGGGTAGTCGCCGGTTGGGCCATGAAAACCGGAATGATCTGGTCTGCCGAATCATCATCGGACTCGGCCAGGAGATTGACTCCCACATCCGCCGGATTTTCCTGGGCGAAATCGAACTGATCGAGCATCTGCTGCTCGTTTTGGTGTTCATTGCGGAAAGTGTTTTCCATCCAGAAGGAAAGATTCACCGGAGTATATGTCGGGGCATGGGAGTTCAGGAACGTCTTGAGGGCATGGGAAAACTCGGATGCAGACTGGAACCGGGACATGCGGTCCTTGGAGAGTGCCTTGTGCACGATGGCCTGCAATTGGGCCGGTACGGACGGATTGGTTTGCCGTATGGGGGTGTACCGGCCTTCCTTGACCTTCTTGAGCAGATCGACTTCGTTGGCGGCCAGAAAGGGCGGGTTGCCTGTCAGCATTTCGTAAAGCACGGATCCGAGGCTGTAGATGTCCGTGCGCAGATCCAGTTTCCATCCCATGGCCTGTTCGGGACTCATGTATTTGACCTTGCCGCGAACAATGCCAATCTGGGTCTGAATGGTTGAACGGTTGGTTTTCGCGATCCCGAAGTCACATATTTTCACGTCTCCGGCATAACTGATCAAAATGTTGGAGGGGGACATGTCCCGGTGGATCAACTGGAAAGGCTTGCCCTGGTGATCCTTGAGAACATGGGCGGCATGAAGGCCTTCCAGGGCGCAGATCGTGATGTACACGGCATCCGCTACGGGAATGAGGGTCTGGATCTCACCTGATTTTTCCAGAACGGTCTTCAGGTCTTTGCCGTCGACCAGTTCCATGACCATGAAGTATTCATCCTGTACCTGACAGAACTCATATGTCCTGACGATGCAGGGGTGATGGAGCATGCTGGCGATCCGTGCTTCATCGATCAGCATGCGAATCAGATCCTCGTTGGACGCCAGATTCTGAAGCACCCTTTTCAGGACAACCGCATATTCGTTTCCGAGGGAATCGAACGTCTTGGCCCGGTAGATTTCGGCCATTCCTCCATAGGCAAGAAGATCCATCAGGAAGTATCTTCCCAGACGTTCCGATTTTTTGCGTTCGTAGTTCAATTCCAGTCTCGCTCGATCAACCGTTCCAGTTTTGAACGTTCTGACGCCGGCTGTTGCCCGAATCTTTCAGCTTTGACATTCACAACTTTTTTGTTAAGTTGTCACCGATTGCTTCGGACGTCCATCCAAGACGCTTTACAGGTTCTATCATGACTGGGCACATTTTCACTATTCTTTTTATGGTTTTTCTGCATGTTCCCGCAGGAATGGCAAAAACCGGCAAGGCTGTCGAAACCCGTTACATCCAGCAACTGGAACCCCATCTTGCCAGGGTCTGGGATGAATCGGTCATCCTGATGGCGGGACTGCTCCTGCAGCCGGGCGAAGCATTCAACCAGAAGGGATTGAAGGTGTCCCTGGAAATCCAGATTGGAACCACCGGTCGGGTATCCAATGCGTCTGTTGTTTCTTCCAGCGGGAATGAGGCTTTCGATGACACGGCACTGGATGCGGTCCTGCATTTGCGGGATCTCCCCCGTCCCTCCGACGAACTGCTTTCCGATGATGGTCTGGTGCATGTGTTCTGGACCCTTCAAAGGTCAGAGCCGTTTTCCACGTCAAAAGGAGCCAGTGTCCGTTATGTTCGTTTCACTCCGGAGAACGCTGTCATCCAGAATCTCAGGAACGGGATGATTGGCCCTGCCTGGACCCGGGTTCTGAACACGGGATCCGCCGGCTCATACAGCAAATCCGTTCTGGTGGCCTTCATTTCCGAATTCCTGACGCGGTTTTATCCCCCGGCAACCATGAATCCATCTGCCAGGCCATTCATGCAGGCCTTGCTTCACGTCGATGCGGTGCCGGCGGAAATCCGGATTCCCTATTTGCGCACCGTTGTGGATGAAAACGTGTTTCTTGGCCTGGTTCAACGGATGGCCGGCAAATCTCCCGGAAGTCTCTGCGGAATTTTTGAAAACTCACTGGAATACAGCGAGGCACGGACAGTCCATGTGATGACGATGATCCTGGAGCGAAAGGAATCCGACTGCCTTGCCCGGTTGACGGAAAGGGGCAGGGCATCCAACTGGCGTTCCGTAAAGGACCTGGCCGAGGCGGCGGCACTTCGCATGGCAGATCTGGATACGGAAACCAGGGACGCCTGGGTGGCCCGACTTGGTACCTCCGATGTTGTCAGTGTCATGCGGATCATGGGATATAGCCGAAAGGCCGACTTCTATGATGGCATCAATGCCCGGATCGCCAGGGAGTCCGACCCGGAAATACAGGCCGAAGCCTTCAGGGCCATGGGTTTTTTGCCCCACGCCCAGGTGGGAACAAGACTCATTGCAGCGATGAAGAACCGCAACAGCCTCATCAAGAGGGCTGCCATATTTGCGTTTCAACATTATCCATCCCCCCATCTGGACAAGATATTGAAAGTAGGCATCTGGGAACTGCATTCCATCGTCAAGAAGGATACTGATGCCGAAAACAGGAAACTGGCCGCCCAGGCACTGGTTTCCATGGCCGTGCGTGATTTGAAGAACGAAAATAACCGGCATTATTTCTCACTGGTTTTCCGGGAAAAGGAACCCGCATTGCTGGAAGCCATGATTCGGGTGCTTCCCCCCGAAAACGAGAATGCCCGCAAGCGGCTGATAGCCTTTTTGTCCGACAGCAATCCGGAACTCCGTTTCGCTGCTGCCGAACAACTGTACCAACTTGGACCGAATCCGGATGTGGATCCCCATTTCCGGGGCTGGATCAATTCTTCCGAAGAACGATTCCGCTTTTTCGCCTTGCGCATGGCGGGTTCCCCCCAGGAACTGATCACCGGCTACGAGAATCTGCCCATGCGGTCCCGGTTCGAGGTCTGTTTGCAGATGTCCAGGCGGGATCCCCCCTGGCTTCTGAACCATTTGCAGGATCCGATGGCATCGGGAAAGCCCGAGGAAATTTTCAAGGTTCTTCCGCAACTGGTGGGTCTGCTTGGAAATGCCCGCTGATCTGGATGGTGTGGAGCGCCTGATCCATGTCGTGGACCAACTTCTGGGGATTCCCGGGTGTTCCTGGGACCGGGCGCAGAACCTCTGGAGCCTGAGGAAATACCTGCTTGAGGAAACCCATGAACTGTTGGACGCCATGGAAAAGGAACCCGAGGATCACGAGGAAGAACTCGGGGACATGCTTTTCCAGTTGGTTTTTCAGTCAGCCATTCGCAAAAATGAAGGACATTTTGATCTGAACCAAGCCGCTCACCGTGTGGCCCGGAAACTGGAAAACCGGCATCCACATCTGTTCAGAGGGGAAGGCGGATGTCTGGAAATTACCAGTCAGACTCCGGCGTCCGGCCAGGGGGAAACCTTGTGGGAAAGCATGAAACAGGTCGAAAAACGGCGGGAAAGCCTCATGGACGACATTCCCGATGCCTTTCCTGCCCTGATGATGAGCGAAAAGGTGCAACGTCGGGCGGCTTCCGTGGGTTTTGACTGGCCGGATGCCCAGGGACCCCGGGACAAGATTCTCGAAGAACTGCAGGAACTTGAAGAAGCGGTACTGTCCGGGGATCCGGTCCGGGTGGAAGATGAACTCGGAGATGTGCTCTTCGCTGTGGTGAACCTGGCCAGGCACCTTTCCGTGGTTCCCGAGATAGCCTGCCGCAAGGCCAGCACCAAGTTTTCCGCCCGTTTTCGCCAACTTGAGATGTTGGCCGTCCGGGAGAATCTGGACCTGAAGTCACTTTCAATACTGGAGTTGGAAGAACTCTGGCAGCGGGCCAAGAAGATCAGGGAAGGCTGATTCCCCGCCGGGCGCATCCGGCCCTCAACGTGTTCACAAGAAGTTGGGCAATGGTCATGGGGCCAACGCCTCCGGGTACGGGAGTGATGGCCGAGGCCCGCTCCGATGCCGAGGCAAAATCCAGATCACCGGCCAGAGAGCCGTCATCCAGGCGATGAATGCCCACGTCCACCACCACGGTTCCCGGGGATATCCATTCGGATTGCACAACGTTCCGGCGTCCGGCGGCAACAAAGAGAAGTTCGGCCCGGGAAACCTCCCCTGCCAGATCCCGGGTACGGGTATGACATACGGTCACCGTGGCATTGGCGGAGATGAGCAGAGCGGCCAGCGGGCGTCCCACAATGGAGGACCGGCCCACCACCACGGCACGCTTTCCAGCCACGTCAATGCGGTTTCGGCGCAGAAGTTCCATGATTCCGGCAGGGGTGCAGGGAAAAAGCCCGGCAGGATCCCCGAGGAGCGCACGGCCCTGGTTTACCGGATGAAACCCGTCCACATCCTTTTCCGGCAGGACGGTTTCCAGGATTTCCCGTTCGGGCAGATGGGAGGGCAGGGGCAACTGGATGAGGATGCCATCGGTTTCCGGATCCGCGTTGAGCCGGTTGATCAGGGCCAGCAGATCTTCGCGCCGGGTGTCCGCCGGCAGACGGTGGGCCACGGACTGGATATTTGCCTTCTTGCAGGCACGTTCCTTGTTGCGGACATAGACTGCCGAGGCGGGATCATCTCCCACCAGAACCACGGCCAGGGTGAGGCGCGGAAGTTTGATGGTCTGTTGGGAAAGTTCTTCGCGAATGGCAGCCGCAGCGGCAGTGCCGTCCAGGATCAAGGGTGTCATGATTTGGCTTTCCGTGTCAGGTGTCTGAACAGGTTTTCGAACTGTTCCAGCGTGTAGTATTCAATGGTGATGGAGCCTTTTTCACTGGAGCGTGAATTGATTTTGACCCGGGTTCCCAGGCTGGTTTGCAGCCTGTCCTGCAATTCAATGAGGCTGGCGGGGGACTCTGGTTTTTTTCGGGCCGCCTTGCCGTCTTTTTTTGCCTTGACGAGCCGCTCGGTGGCACGCACGCTCAGACCCTTCTGGACAACCAGAACCGCGGTTTCCAGCATGTCATTCTCGTCTTCCAGTCCCAGGATGGCCACCGCATGGCCCACCGTGATCCGCTTGTCATTCAAAAGATCCTTCACCTGGATTGGCAGCCGCAACAGGCGCAGTGCATTGGAAATGGTCGACCGCTGCTTGCCTACCCGGTGGGCGACTTCCTCGTGCTGGTAACCCCGGGCGGTGATCAGGTGTCGGTAACTTTCCGCCTCTTCCAGAATGCTCAGATCCTCTCGCTGGATGTTTTCCACCAAGGCCAGTTCGAAAGCCTCCAGTTCATCGGCTTCCTTCACGATCACCGGAACCCGGGTCATTCCGGCACGACGGCAGGCATGCCAGCGTCGTTCCCCCGCAATGATGATGAATCCGCCCTGATCATCTGCCCGCACAATGATGGGATTGAGCAAACCCTTTTCGCGGATGCTTTCGGTGAGTTCCTCCAGCCGGGCTTCATCCATGGCCAGCCGGGGCTGGATCTCGGAGGGATGCACGATGTTGACGTTCACCCACAGGAGGGTTTCGGCTGACTGGGCGTGCATTTCCTGATCGTCGGGGATGACGGGCGGCGGCAGGGACTCTCCGGCATTCTTCTTGTCCGGAATCAATGCGGAAAGACCGCGCCCCAGGGCTTTTTTGGGTGGAGACTTCTTGGTCATGGCGTCCTGTTCCCCGTCCTTTGGGCAGCGGGTTCATTCTTGCGGATCAGTTCATCAGCCAGTTGCAGGTAACTCTGGG
Organism: uncultured Kofleriaceae bacterium; assembly: GCA_964618145.1. Taxonomy (GTDB): domain Bacteria; phylum Myxococcota_A; class Polyangia; order HGW-17; family HGW-17; genus HGW-17. The sequence continues at coordinate 2,271 of CAZTZR010000033.1, read as the reverse complement.
CCCCCTTGGAGGTCACGCTGTATAAAAGGACGGGCTTTCCATGGGAGGGACATTCACTCAGCCGCACGTTCCGGGGAATGGTGGTTTCAAAGACGTGGGCATCCACGTGTCCCCGGATTTCCTCGGAGACCTGACGGCTCAGGTTGGTGCGATCATCGGTCATGCACAAAAGCACTCCCTCGTATTGCAGATTAGTATTTGCGTTTTCCCGCACACGGTGGATGGTGTGCATGAGCCGGCCGAGTCCTTCCATGGCGAAGTATTCCGTCTGTACGGGAATCAGCACCGAATCGGCAGCAGTCAGTGCATTCAGGGTCAGAAGCCCCAGGCTGGGAGGACAGTCAATGAGGATGTATTGAAAGGATTCCCGAAGGCTGTCCAGCACGGACCGGAGTTGAACCGCCCGATCGGCGAACTCCATGTGTTCCACGAGTTCCACCTCCAGCGCCGCCAGATCCGGCCGGGCCGGGAGCAGTTTCAGCGTGGAGAGTTCCGTGGCCCGCAACGCGTTTTCCACGGAAGTTTCGCGGGTCAGAACCCGGTACACATCCGGTTCCCCCTCTTCCAGAAAGAACCCGAGTCCCGAAGTGGCGTTGGCCTGGGGATCCATGTCCACCAGAAGGACCTTGCGGCGTGCAGCCGCCAGGGAAGCGGCCAGATTGATGGAGGTGGTGGTCTTGCCGACACCGCCTTTCTGGTTGGCCACAGCTATGATTTTGCCCATTTCACACCTGAATCGTGGGGGTGCATCGGGTCGAAACCTCACGAACCGAACCGTCTGCCCTCTCGCACGGCAAGGGCGAGAATGCGAAATTTTCCCCTGAAAATCAAGCTGATTTTGCCCGGGCTATTCCACGATGTTGAGCAGGTTCAGATCCAGTCCCCCCGGGTACATGTAGGAGGTGTACGAGGCGTGCCCGTACACCATGATGCCGAAGGGCTGCGACGAGGTGATGGTGTGGTTGTACGGCGACGAACTGATGTTCCGGCGGTGCACCCCGAAGTAGGTGTTGCCGATGGCAGTGGTGAACGAACTTTCCGGAATCGCCACCCCGTCGATGAACACCGTCGGCGCGTTCTTGCCCGGCTGGGCCACGGGCTTGATGATGTTCACGAAGTTGTTTGTCATGGAGGACGGCACCGTAAATGCGTAGTCCTTGCGGAACTGCTCCATGGGTACCAGCAGCATCATGGCCGGATCCCCTGTTGAGGTGCTGCTGAAACGGTTTTGGCCCAGCATGAACTGGGAAACGGAGACGGGGCGGGACGCGGAGATGGCGAAGTTCACTGAAGACTCGAACTCGACGTACTGGCCTGCCTGAAGCGTGTCGGGAGCCCGTACCGTACCGGGGAAGTAGGTCACGACAGTGCTGTTTTCGGCAGCGACCACCTTGTAATTGTTGGCTACCTGTGCCGTACCGGTATACGGTGCAGTAAAGGTGGCAATGTAGTTACGGCCCCAGGTTTCCAGTGGAAACATCATTTCCTCCACATGGTCGCATGCGGTGATGTTTGCAGGAATGTTCGTGCAATTGTGACCACCGAACACACCAACGGGATGTCCGGTTGGATTGGTCACCCGGATGCGCGTGCCCGTGAGATCGAAGTCGGAAGGACAGTAACAGGATGAGCCGCAATTGGAACAATTCCGGCTGGGAACCTGCAGCACGTCTCCAGCATTGAGAGTGTATGTGACCACCTGACCGCGGTTGGGCCCCCCGTATACATGCCCGTTGTAGGTGATTTCCACATTCGTGCCGTTTTCCGTTGCCACCACGGCAAAGAATCCGGGAATGGGGCTGTTGCCGTTCCACATCCAGGTTTGACGGGCCACCACCATGTAATTCCTGCCCATGACATGCTTGGGAAGAAGCAGGGATGCATCATTCGTGTAAGAGTAGGCGGACCCGAGACGGAAGTCGAAGGGATTGAACTGGTATGCCGTCACCGGCATTGTGGATACAATCCGGTAGGCAATGGCCGGGCGGTGCAGCGGAGAGGTGATGGTGTTTTTCAGATTGGTGTCATACGCCAGCAGGAAGGTGAACAACTGTCCGGCATTGATGACTCTTGTCTGAATGTTGGTGGTGCCCCGGGTGACGGTCACCGTCACGGCTACGGTATTCGGGTTGTGGACCACCACTGCAAAATTGTTGTTGAATGCGTTGTCCAGCCAGTGGTTCATGGTGGGAACCGCATAGTACTCGCAGCCGATATAGGATCGCTCGTAGGCCGCAATCTCGCAGGCCGTCGCACAGTTCGTCGTGTCCG
>CAZTZR010000032.1:0-40297 GCA_964618145.1 uncultured Kofleriaceae bacterium | reverse complement strand
GCAGTGTAGTCGGGTTTTTCATCGTTTTACTTCTAATCGGTGCCGGCAGACGGTGCCGGCGTTCGGTTGCCGGTGGTTTCTTCGCAAGGCTTCGAAACGAGGAAGCGGGGGCCAATCCTGGTCCCCCGCGTTCGAGGGAATGAAATGACCGGGGAATTCCCTGCGGGCCGGATGTCTCTGTGGCCGAGTCCCGGGCCGCGGTCCTGCCTGGACGCCGGGTGTGTGCGGGTTCGATGCAGGGCAGCCGGGCCGGTGAAACACCTCCTTTCCGGCACCTTTGGAGTAAATGAAAACTCAAACGAACGACCCGCAAAGCTTTTCCCCGGCGTCAGGGTTGACGCCTCAGTACACCGTCACCCGTCCCCCGTCACCGGCACCGGCACCGGAAATCGGTGGGACACCGCAGAAACAACAGGATCAGACTTTGGGGCCCTTGTCCAGCTAAATAGAACTCGATCGCCCTGCCTGTGGAGTTCCTGGACTTGACTTTTCGGGAAATCTGGGACATACCACGAGCGTTTTGACCTTTTCGGTTTTTTTCCTTTCACAGGAGTGAATGGTGTCATGATGAAAAAAACGCTAGGCTGCATGATTCTTTCCGTGCTGGTTTGGGGATGCAACTCGGGCAATTCCGGCAAGACCGGAAACCAGAACAACCAGTTGCCCAATCCCTGTGGAAATGTGGGAGGGACGTCCCACGGATACGTGCTCACCGACATTTATGTTCCCCGGAACCTGGCCGAAGGTGTGGGCATGGATTTCGACAACAATGGTGCGGTGGACAACAAACTGGCTTCACTCATGGGACTATTGCTTTCGGAAAGTTCAGATTTCGAGATCAACACCCGTCTGGCTGCCAGCATTGCCGAGGGCAAACTGGTGGTGCTCTCCCGAATCATGGCCGACAACTTCACCGGGGATCCCAGTTTGTCGGTGTCCCTGTTCCCGGGAAGTTTTACAGGGGCCAATCCGGCAGACATTTTCGATGGTACGGGCACCTTCGAGTGGGACACCGAAAGCCAGAATGTCGGCACCCTGTGTGGCCGTGTGTATGGTGCCGGCATGCTGCAGGCGGGTCCCGGGAGCGTGACCCTGCAGTTGCCCGTGAGCGATGATTTGCGTCTTTCCATTGTTCTTCATCATGCCCGGATGCAGGGCATAGCTTCGGCAGATGGCTGGGATGACATGATCATTGCCGGGCTGGTTCTCCCCGAAGACCTCAAGGACAGCATCATCCCAAATTATGTGGACAACGTGAACCACGAGATCCAGTCCGATCCGGCAGGCTCCCAGTTCATTCTGAACACCTTCGACAACCGGTGCAGCGACGATATTCCGGGATGTGCCGGAAATCCCGGCTGTGTGGCCGATGGAATCATCACCGAAGCCGAACTCAAGTGCAATTCCATCATCAACACCATTCTCACACCGGATGTCACGCTGGATGGACAGCAGTATGTTTCCTTCGGCATCCGTGTCCAGGCCGCCAGGGCCTCCATTACCAACCTGTGACCGTAGTCTGGGAACTGACAGGCCTTACCTTCGGTTTTCCGGGTTGCACCCTGGCTGCGGATCTGAATCTGGTCATCCATGCAGGTTCCCGGATTGCCATTGCGGGGCCCAACGGTGCCGGCAAGACCACCTTTTTGCATCTGCTGGCGGGCATGCACCGGGAATACCGGGGAACTATCCGTTTTTTGGGTCAACTCCTGAGGGAATTGCCACAGGCTGAACTGGCGAAACAGCGCTCCCTTCTGGCCCAGGCATCACCTGTGGACATTCCCCTGGACGTGTTCGAACTGGCTGCACTTGGATTGGCGCCCCATACAGGGGGTGCATTCCCGGGACCGGCCCAGCACCGACGCATTCGGGCTGTGCTTGAACAGGTGGGGTTGTCCGGGCTGGAGCATGTGCCGGTGGCCCGACTCTCCGGGGGGGAATTCCGCCGGGCGCTTCTGGCGCGCGCACTTTTGCAGTCATCGGAAGTGCTGTTGCTGGATGAACCCACGGCCGCATTCGATCCAGCCCAGATCCTGCATTTTCACGACCTGTTGCGGGGGTTCGGGGAAAAGGCAACGGTGGTCATGGTGACCCATCTTCTGGATTCCCTGTTCGAGTTTTCCCACCTGCTCCTGTTTGGACACGGTAGGTGGGTGTACGGTCCGGTGGAATCCGTGCTGAGGGAACACGGGGAAGATTTCTTTCAAGTGGGACTGGATTTTCCGGAAACTTCCAATGGTCAAAAAATGGTGCGTGCCCGCAGGAAAGACCCTGCAGGAGGCATGGCTTGAATCCCCGACTGGTTCGCATCTGGCTCTGGGGTCTGGCCGCTGCCGCCTGTGCCGGATACCTGGCACTTGCCTGGGGAAGTTCCGGATTTTCCTGGACCGCCGGTTTCGCTCCCGGGGATTCTTCATACCTTCTGGCAGTGCGCTGGCCCCGCACGGTGCTGGCATTCGGCATTGGATCGGCTCTGGCATTGTGTGGTGCCAGCCTGCAGGGGCTCACCCGCAATCCGCTGGTGTCCCCGTTCACCCTGGGGGTCAGTTCGGGGGCGGCCCTTGGCGCGGTACTTGCCATCCGGCTGGGTGCGGGTACTGCTGGCAGTTATTCCGGACTTTTCCTGTTTGCCGCAGCCCTGTTTTCGGGTCTGATCACAGCTGTTTTCCTGTTTTTCCTGGCGGTTTCCGCCCGGCGCGGCATGCTGATGACCCACATGTTGCTGGCAGGGATTACCCTGTCTTTTTTCAGTTCGGCATGCATCCTTTTCATCCAGTATACCGCCACTTATGTGGAAGCCTTCAAAATGGTCCGCTGGCTCATGGGGGGACTGGATTTCGTTTTGCCCCGGGATGTGGCACTGTTTCTTCCGGCATGGTTCATGGCCGCAGGTTTGTTGCTTCCACTGGGAATGTCCCTGAACCTGATGACCCTGGGAGAATTGACCGCAGAAACCAGCGGGGTGCGGGTGCACAGACTCACATGGCGCGTGGCCGGAGCGACTTCCCTGGCGGTGGCAGCCTCTGTGGCACTGGCGGGTCCCATCGCATTTGTGGGAATTCTGGTGCCCCACGGATTGAGGTTGTGTGGGGTGAGGGATTACAGGCTGTTACTTCCGGGGTCGCTGCTTTTCGGGGGTTCCTTCCTGGTGCTGTGCGATCTGGTTTCCCGCATTGTCCTGGCTCCCGCCCAATTGCCCATCGGTGTGGTCACCGCTTTATTGGGGGGTCCTTTCTTTTTCTACCTCCTGTTTCGCATGCGAAGAACCTGGGGACTCTGAAATCCCCCGCATTTCCTGCACTGGATTGCACCTGTATTTCTTAATTGCATTTTCGGAATCACTCATGCTAAAAGCTGGGATGCAGATGATCTGGTTTATTTGAACCATAACCTGTCCACAAGGAGAATACCCATGACGGTAGCAAGACCCAGTTACGATGTTGGCACCCTGGATTTCCCCCTTCTCTACACCACCATTGGTGAAAAACTTTCCGAGACGGCCGAACGCTTTCCCGACAACGAGGCCCTGGTTTCGGTGGACCAGAACCGGCGCTTTACCTACCGGGAATTTGACCGGCTCACGGATCAACTTGCCAAGGGTCTCCACAAACTCGGCATTCGGCGTGGGGAACGAATCGGACTGTGGTCCATCAATCGCTGGGAATGGACAGCCACCCAGTTTGCCACGGCCAAGATCGGTGCGGTGCTGGTCAACATCAATCCGGCCTACCGTACCCACGAACTGAAGTACGCACTGGAACAGAGCCAGACCCACAGCCTGGTGCTGCTGGATGCCTTCAAGACCTCCCGGTACAAGGAGATGTTGCTGGAAATCTGTCCGGAACTTCCCAGTTCCACCCCCGGACAACTGGAAAGCGCAGCCCTGCCCCTTTTGAAAAATGTGGTGCTCATCGGTGAGCGCAGTCCCGGCATGTTCTGCTTTGATGACCTGATTGAACTCGGCTCTGATATCACTGACGACGAATTGAAGACCATCATGGCGCATCTGGATCCGGACGATGACATCAACATCCAGTACACGTCCGGCACCACGGGGTTTCCCAAGGGTGTCACCCTGACCCACTTCAATATCCTGAACAACGGCTATCACGTGGCCCGCATGATGAATTTCACCGAAAAGGATCGCCTGTGCATCCCTGTGCCGTTTTATCATTGCTTCGGCATGGTCATGTCGAACCTGGCCTCGGCCTGCACCGGTGCCACCATGGTCATTCCCGGGCCGGTGTTCGACCCGGCGTCGGTCCTTCGTGCCGTGTCCGCTGAAAAATGCACCGCCCTGCACGGTGTGCCCACGATGTTCATTGCGGAACTGAACCTTCCGAACCTGAGTGATTATGACTTTTCTTCCCTGCGCACGGGGATCATGGCCGGCGCCCCCTGTCCCATTGAAACCATGAAGGAAGTCATTGCAAAAATGAACATGAAGGAAGTTGTCATCGCCTACGGGCAGACGGAATCCTCCCCGGTCACCACCATGACGGCCATCAGCGACAGTGTGGAAAAGCGGGTCTCCACGGTGGGCCGCACCATGCCCCGCCAGGAGTTGAAAATTGTCGACCCTGCCACCGGCGAAACCGTTCCCCGTGGTTCCCAGGGAGAAATCTGCTTCCGTGGATACCACATCATGAACCGGTACTACAACAATCCCAAAGCCACCGAGGAGGCCATTGATGACCGCCGCTGGCTGCATTCCGGGGATTTGGGTGTGATGGATGAACTTGGTTATGTAAAAATCACCGGCCGCATCAAGGAAATGGTCATCCGGGGCGGCGAAAACCTGTACCCCCGTGAAATCGAGGAGTTCCTTCGCACCAATCCGCGCATCATGGATGTATACGTCATTGGTGTGCCCGATGTGCGGTATGGCGAGGAACTGATGGCCTGGGTGCTCATGCGGGAAGGGGAGACGGCGACGGAAGCCGACCTGCGTGAATTCTGCAAGGGAAAAATTGCCCACTTCAAGATTCCCCGGTACTGGAAGTTTGTGACAGCCCAGACGGATTTCCCCATGACCGTCACCGGCAAGATCCAGAAGTTCAAGATGCGCGAGCAGGCCATCCGGGAACTCAAACTCGAGGACGCAGCCAACGTCGTCACTGCCTGATACTCCCCTGATACTCCCCTGATCCAGCATCCCACTATCGTGAAAAAATTCTTGACTCGTTTGTCCCGTCGCGGGTATCCTTTCCTTGTCACACCCGAAAACAGTGGTGTTTCGAGGCAAAACCCGTGAGTCCATCCAGCGGTGTATTCGGTAGAGACCCCCGTAACATTCCTTCCGCCACCATGGAGCGGATGCCCCGTTACCTGACGCAATTGTACCGGTTCAAAACCGTTGGAATCACACAGGTTTCCAGTCAGATGATCGGAGAAAGCCTCCGGGTCAAGGATACGCAGATCCGCAAGGATTTGTCCTATTTCGGTGTGTTCGGCAAGGCCCGGTATGGCTACAATGTCGATTTCCTGATTGATGCGGTGGAAAAAATCCTTGGCCTTAACTTCCAGTATCATGTGGCCATTGTCGGATTCGGAAGAATCGGCAGGGCCCTTGCACACTATCATGGCTCTGATTGCCACAACTTCTGTGTCCGTTCCATCTTCGACACGGATACCGGTTTGGTGGGACAGAACGTGGGTGCCATCACGGTGGAGCACATGGATTTGCTGGAAGAAAGGCTTGGGAAGGAGCCGGTGGACATCGCCGTCCTGACGGTGCCCGAGGAAGTGGCCGTTCAGGTGGCGGACCGGTTGGTGGCAGCCGGGGTCAGGGCTATCTATAATTTCACTGCCGCAGAACTGCACCGGTATACGGATGTGGTTGTGGAAAATGCCCAGATAGCCTACGGTATGTACAAACTGGCCCATCGCATCGCGGGTCATTGGCCCCGCAAGCCAAAATGAACGACAAGCAGGATTCGCCAGGAAAAAACATGAGACTTCCAGGCTGTCTGTCCATGGAACCGGTGCCACCGGATTTCGTGTGTCTGTTCCGGCTTTGCACAACGGCCGCAGCGGCGCTGTCCCGCAGTCCGGAAAAAAGGTTCCACGGACTGCCTTGCCGTCCGGGCAGGAAGGTGGCTCCCGAGGAGTTGCTGGACAAAGGTTCGCCCGATGTCCGGTCGGACATGTACGTGTTGTCATGGAGCCTGCTGGAACTGGCCACCTTGCTGGAGCCCGAGGCATCCGGGAATCTGGACCTGGCCGCCTGGATGCTGGACGATGGACCGGAAAAATCCTGGCTTGGGCATCCGGGCCACCCCCCCCTTTCGGACCTTCTGTCGGGGATGGCCCACCTGAAACGCACCCATCGTCCATCGGGATGGCAGGAACTTGGTTTGCTCCTGAAAGAAGTCCAGGATGGGCTTCCGGCTTCCGCCGGTGAATGGGTATTTCCCGTGTTTGCCGCATCTTCCCGGCATCTGGGAGTGTATGCCTGGATGGCGGCATTCCGCATGCTTTCTCCGTGGTACCTGCTGATTCCTGCTATCGTTGCCATTCTTCTGGGAATCTGGTGGTTTTCCTGACCGGGCAGTGCTAGAATGCTTTGTGCCGTTTCCATCCATTCCCGGAGAGAATCGCCGATGGAAGGTTGTCAGTTTTCCGATGTGGCCAATGCCTGCAATCGTCTGGCCGGCCGGATTCACCATACCGGCGTGGTCACCGGGCGTTCCCTGGACAGTCTTTTCGGCATGAAACTGGTTTTCAAGCCTGAAAACCTGCAAAAGACAGGGTCGTTCAAGTTCCGGGGTGCATTGTCCACCGTCATGGCCCTTCTGGAGAAGGGGTCGTTGCCGGCGGTGGTTACCCATTCGGCAGGGAACCACGGGGCGGCACTGGCCTGCGCGGCCGGCCTGTTCGGGGTGGCCTGCCATGTGGTATCCCCCGAAACCGCCCCCGAGGTCAAAAAGCAGGCCATCGCAGGATACGGTGCCAATCTGGTTCTGTGTCGTCCCACCCTGCCGGACCGCGAATCCACCTGCGAATTTGTCCAGAAGGAGACAGGGGCCGTGTTCGTGCCTCCCTATGATCATCCGTTGATCATCGCCGGACAGGGAACAGTGGCCATGGAACTGCTGGAGGATGTTCCGGATCTGGATGCCATCGTGGTTCCCGTGGGGGGTGGCGGGCTTGGTTCGGGAGTGTGTCTGGCCGCTCATGGGACCCGTCCCCGTATCCGTGTATACGGGGTGGAACCGGCCATGGCCGATGATGGCATGCGATCCCTTCTGGCCGGGCACATCCTGCCGTCGGAGTATCCCGACACAGTTGCGGATGGATTGCGTACCAGCCTTGGAACACTGCCCTTCGCGATCCTGCGGAACCATCTGGCGGAGATGTTCACCGTGACCGAAGGGGAGATCCTGCAGGCGATGCGATGGGTCTTTTCACGTCTGAAACTGGTGGTGGAACCATCGGCAGTGGTGGGTCTGGCCGCGCTTTGGAAACACAGGGATCAATTCGCCGGGCAGAAGGTGGCCGTGGTGCTCTCCGGAGGGAATGTGGATCCTGACAGACTTGGTAACTTTTTTTGACAAGGGGTACCGAACCTGGTGCTCCGGATGTTTCTTCTGGAAGGTGATGACATGCGTGCTGGAAAACTTACCCTGATTCATGCAACCCTGCTGTTTCTGTTCACATCTTTTCCCTTGTGGGCCCGGCAGGGTCCTGAAAACCTGCCGGAACCGGACATGGAAACACCCCCTCCAACGGGGGAAGTTGATGCCGGTGAAACGGGAAAAACAAGATTCACTGTGACTGGCCGGGAAATACGGGCCTTTTCCGGGGACACCATGGTGGGATCCTTCGAGTTGCCCTCTTCCCCGGTCCGCTGGGAAGTCAGGGGACAATGGCTCATAGCCGCCTGTAACCGTCACGGCCTGCATGTTCTGGATGTACTGGATCCCCTGCGCATGAAGCTCGTGACCGTGCTGGAGCGAAACCGGGATGTGGTGGATTTCCGGATTGAAGGAGACTTGCTGGTGGTGATATCCGGAATGTACGAAGTGGGAACCTACCGGGTGGACATGGAAGGGGGGCAGCCGGTTTCAGTGGAGGAGATCATGCGGGATCCCGGTATGAAACTGCAGGCGTACGGCCAGGAGAAGACCCGGGAGCGCATTGGCCAGGTCACCCGCGTGCACAGGGGTTTTGCCACGATTGAGGTGAATTCCGGGGTTCGCATCGGAGTAGGGGATTTCGTGGAGGTACGTTCGGCGAAAAGGGAGAAAAACTATGATCCGGTCACCGGAAAGACCGTGGTACGGCCTTCCGCAGATTTGATGTGTGTCGCCCGTGTGGTGCAAGCGGAGGAAAACCGCCTGGCCATTCGTCTCGGGCGGGGGGATGATCCCAAGGCGGGGGATTTTGTGTATTTTTCAGAACTTCCCCTGACGGGGTCCCTGTGGTTGCCTGAACGGTACCGGGACCAGTGGAGGGGTCAGATCGAGGCCATTCCGCTCATTGGCGCCGGGGAGGACGGGGACAGGAACGTGTTGTCCATGGTGTTGCGCGGTTCGGTTCATTACCATGGCAATGAGCCATACAAGGTGCAACTGGGTATTGACCCCCTGCAGATCCTCGGAACTTCCCGGTTTGAATCCTCCAACCAGATTGGGGCCAACCTGTTCGCCATTGCCTCATACGAAACGAAATATTTCGAGATCGGAGCCGGGTTCGGCTACCAGATGCCCTTGTTGAAGGGGGAAAGTCCCCACAACCGGTACGGTGGTCTGTTCATTCAGCGGATGCGTCTCGGGGCCGAGGACGGCCTGCACATCCTCTTCCAGTACCAGGCGGTCTACAGCCAGGACAACAAGGAGAACAAACGGCGGGCCATGGTGGGCATGATCCATTCCGAACTCAACGTGCCCATGACCGATGGGGTCAACCTTTTCACCCGTTTCTTCGGGGATGGACGGACACTGATCCATGTGGGTCTGGGTCTCCGGACGATCCTGCGGGGCAACGGGGGTCCAGGAAGTTTCCTGGTGCCGGTTACCCTGGGGTACACACGGTTTTCCCCATACTATTCAGAGGATACCAGTTACGGTTTCACCACAAAACGCCAGTACAAGGTGGAAGGCACCACGTTTTCCGCCGGTCTCGAATACCGGTTCTAAGGGGAGGCTGCCATGTGGATGTTTCTACTGCTGATGCTGTCTTTTCCCCTGAATCCTCCCGGACAGGACACACCTGAACCGGTGGTGGTTTCCGTCGAAACGGTTCCTGAAACGGGCCAGCGCAAACAACAGGTCCTGAAATTCGAACAGTTCCGTCGCAACATGAAGATGAGGGCATCCGGTTCCAGGGTGTTCCTGACGGATGCCCGGGGTGCCCCGCTGGACGAAGCCCAACTCCCCTCCGATGTGGTGGATGTGGTTTTCGCACGCAACCGCATTCATGTGGCCACGATGCACCACGGAGTGTTTGTGTTCTCCGTGGACTGGAAGTACAGGCTGCACCAGAAGTCCCGGATGGAAGTCAACGGTGTTGTCTCCCGGATGGTGTATGACGACCCTTACCTGTTCGTGGTGCAGCCGGTGGTTTCCCGGAGGGTCTATCGTCTGGACACAGCCGGGGCGGAACTGGTGACGGAAGGTGCACCCGCGCCCCCGCCCAGGGAGCAGATGGCGGAAAAACGCGAATCCGTGACGGGCCGGGTCATTCGCATTGAAAGGGGTGTGGCCATCGTGGATGTGGGCAGCTCCAGTGGTTTCAGGGCAGGGGACCGTATCCGCGTGTTGTCCACCGGGCGACACAGGAGTTACAATCCCCTGACGGATCAGGATGAATCCACCGCACGTCTCAGGCTGGAAGCCGTCCTGACCCTATTCGAGGTTGAACCTGGCCATTCCCGTGCCCGGGTGGGAGAAGGGGATGATGTCCGGGTTGGCGATTTCGTGCAACTGTTCAGTGATACTACCATGCCCGGAATTGACCGGAAGATTCGCTGGGGCGGGATTCATCGCGTGACCGGCAACCTGTTGCCTGGGTTCCTGGTCGGTGATCCCATGGTTGGAATCCATCTGAATTATGAATACCAACTGGACATCCCCCTGACCCTCGGGGTCGGCACAAGGGGTTTTCTGGCATCGGATGCCACGGGAACCGATTTCCATCTGGACGCCGCCTTCGACACTCCATATTTTTCCATAGGATATCGGGTAGGTTTTCTGAGGGTCTCGTCTGACAATCTGGATACCAGTCCCATGAAGGGTTTTTCAGCGATGTTCATCCGACTGGGCATGCTGGACGGCCTGCACTTCCAGTTCGGGTACCGCACGGACATGACGGAGTTCCGCGGACTGTGGGGCCGCTTGCAACTGGGAGGCAGGCGGCACAACATCTTCGGTGCCGTCGACGTGTTGACAGCCAGATACAAGGTGCCATCCAGCAACTCCTGGGAGGATGCCAACAACAGGTCCACCACCTTTGGCACTTTCCTGCTGGGGGATCGTGTCCGTTTGTGGGGTAACGGAGGAAAGGACACCATGTTTGTCAACCTCTTTCTCGGAACGCAGTTTCTGGAGGTGGAAAACTCGGGCAATCTTTCCTTCATCATCGGCGGCGGTTTCGAATACAGGTTCTGATCTATGGATTATACAGTGCATATTCACGCCTGTGCTGGTGGGAAAGGTCACGGTGTTGGCCATGCCGGAGGTGGCACGGTCTTTGTGCCAGGCGCGGTTCCCGGGGATGTGGTCCGGGTGGAGTTCGACGGTTTTCCCGGCCGCAGGAAATGGATGGTCCTGCCAGCCGTGGAACTGCTGGAACCTTCTTCGGACCGGGTGCCTCCGTTTTGTCCGCTGGCTCCTGATGACCCTGTCCGGATGCATCTTGCTTGCGGCGGATGCCCGTGGATGTGTCTGGCTCGACCCGCGCAGGTGGCACAGAAACAGGCAATTGCAGAACATGCCTTTGGACGGATGAAGAACCGGGCTCTGGCACCGATGACCATAAGAGGATGCGAGGATGACGGTCGCAACCAGCGCTGTCGCGCCCGGATGCAACTGAAGCACGATGCCATTGGTTTTTTTTCCGCCCAAAGCCGTGATCTGGTTAATGTGCCAGCATGTCCGGCGTTGATGCAGGAATGTGTTCACCGGGGAATTCTGAATGCGGTTACCACCGGTGAATCCGTGGAAATCCGCCTTCTGTTCAATGAAAGGGGACAGGTGCATCTGGGCAGTCCGGCGGGTGTGCTTGACTGGGATGTTGCAAAAAAATCCGTTTCGGGAATCGTCGGCCTGACTGCCGGAACAGTGGAACATGGTGAACCCGGAATCTTCGTTGATACGCCGGGATTCGGACCACTTTTCACCTCTTCGGCAGGATTCTTCCAGGCGGGACCAATTGCCAATGCACACATTCTTTGTGAAATCGACCGCATATTCAGTCAGATTCCGGAACCTGGACCTGTTCTGGAATGTCATGCAGGCTCCGGAAACCTGACGCGAGTGATTCGCCGGTTCGCGGATGTTTGTGCCGTGGAAAGTTCTCCCTTTTCCACACGCTTTTTTCAGCAAAACATGCTTGACAATCCGGGGTCGGGAAAAGTGTCTGTCCTGGCGATGCCGGTGGAGCGGTCCATACGGTCCGGCCATCTGCCCTCCACCGTTCGCACCCTTGTGCTGGATCCTCCCAGAACCGGGATGCCGGCGGTTGAATTGTGGGGTCTTCTGAAACTGTGCCCGGAACATGTGGTGCTCCTTTCATGCGACCCCATGAACGGTTCCAGGGATGCATCCGTGTTGCTGGAGAGCGGATACGAATGGACGGAACTGGTTCTGGTTGATTCCTTTCCGAATACGCAACATTTTGAAATCATTCAGGTATTTAAGAAATCCCACTGAATGGATCCGGCATTACCCGGTTGAAAGCAGGGTTTTCAGTAAAGAATAATATAAGCCCATTGCTGTTCAACCCTGTCTGTTCCAAGGTTTCGTCCCATTTTTTTTTCGGAAAATGAATGAATCTTCGTGTTTTTCAGCTTGACAAGAGATCGGCGATTTTCCATGCTGATGCCACTGTTCCGGATGAACACCGGCAACGAAAACAGGTACCCTAACGAATGACGTGCATGTAGCACCACACACCGCAAGGAGAAGAGCATGACCAAACCCGAACTCATCGAAAAACTGTCCAAGTATGAAGAACTGCAGGGTCTCACGAAGAAGCAGATTTCCCACGTTGTGGAATCCTTCTTCAAGGAAATGGAAACCTATTTCGTGAAGACCAAGCCCGTGAAAGGCAAGGACCTGAAGTTTTCCTGGCCCGGATTCGGCACCTTCAAGCGCAAGCATCGTGATTCCAAGAAGGGTCGCAACCCCAAGACCAAGGAAGAAATCGTCATTCCGGCCCACTACACCGTGTCCTTCACGCCTGGCTCCCAGTTCAAGACGACCATGAACACGTCGCTGCTCACCCCCGCGAAAAAGGGCAAGAAATAATTCCACTTCTTCGCGCCTTTACGCGTCCGGACCGGACATCCTTCCTTCTGGCAACCGTGGCTTTTACCTGGTGCGCCGTTTTTGGCCTGGCGCCTTTCTCCATCAGGGTGTGGGCGGTCTATATAATATCGTTGCCCTGGTTTCTCTGGAAACCCCCGGGTACCTATCTGGTGAGGTATCTGCTGTTTCCGTCCTTTCTGGCAGTTCACGCAGCGTTGTCCAGGGAACTTGCATCCATGGAATTACTCAGCGCCTTCTGGCTGATGGTGGCCTATTACTGGTACGCTTCGGCCCATGTGGTCCATTTGTTTCCCGGAACCAAATACCTCAAGGAGGAGCAGGCTTTGGGGGTTTCTCCCGCAGTGTTTTTCCTGGCCTGGTCGTCCGGTTTGCTTCTTTTGGTCGTGATCCTGAAATCTTCCGTCCCTTTTCTTCTGGCCACGGCTGCCTTTTTGCTCCTGCATGTTCCACTGTGGATTGAACTGGCCAGGAATTTTTCCACATGGATACCCCTGATTCTTTTGCTTGTGGCATCCCTTGTGTTTCTCGTGTTGGCCGTTTTCGGCACCCATCTGGCGGTTTCCCTGCGGGTGGGGCTTTTTGTGGCCCTTGGCATATGGTCCCTGGGTGTTCCTGCACTTGCATTTGCACGAAAAAATTTGCGCTGACCCCAGGTTTCCCTATGATGCAATCATCATGTTGTGGTCTGTCTGTCTATCCGTGCTTCTTTTTGCATCCACTCCCCGCCCGTTTTTGTCGGGACCTACGGAAAAGGCAAGGTTGCTTCCACCCACGGATGGCCGCATCTGGGCCCGGGGCCGCCCACCGGTGAACGCCGGAAACTCCGCTACCCTCTGGGCGTTGCAACTTGCCGAGGAAGACCTGTTTCCGGCGAACCCACAGACGCAGGAAATCCAGACCGTGACAAGGCAACCACCTGTTCCTGCGGAACTTCCCTGGCTGGTGGGCATGAAGTATCCGGATATCCCGGTGGTGTTTGACGAATCCGTGATCCGGTATCTGAACCATTTCCGCTTCAATCCCGGCGGAAGGGCCACCATCCGGAGTTGGATTGAAAGATCCAACCGCTACCGGGCCATGATACTGAATGTCCTGGCCCGCAACCGCCTGCCATCGGCCTTGCTGTACATTGCAATGATCGAGAGTGGTTTTGAACCCACCACCCGCAGTCATGCCGGAGCCCTTGGCCTCTGGCAATTCATGCCGGACGGGGCGAAGGTGTATGGGCTTCGTGTGAACCACCACATCGATCAGCGCATGGATCCGGAATTGTCCACCGAAGCGGTCATGATGTATTTCGAGGATCTGTATTTCCGTTTCAACAACTGGCATGTGGCCCTGGCAGCCTACAACGGAGGTTACGGCCGGATGCTCCAGAGCATCCGGCGCTACCAGAGTAATGATTTCTGGAAACTGCAGAAGTTCGAAAATGCGCTTCCCCGGGAAACACAACTCTATGTTCCCAAGTGGATTGCAGTGGCCATAGCCGACCTGAACCGTGACAAGTTCATGCTTCCAAAACTGAACATGCGTGAACCATATGCCTTTGAAATCGTGACGGTTCCGGGAGGGATGACCTTTGCCGCCTTTGCGAAGATGGCACAAAGTACGGTGCAGGAAATCACGAATCTGAACCCGGAGTTTCTCCGCAGGCGTATGCCTCCAGGGGAGAAATGGGTGCGTGCCCGGGTTCCCTGGGGAAAGAAAACTGCCTTTGATGCCGCACTGCGGAAACTATCCCCGGATTGGGCGGATTTCCAGGTGCACAGGGTAGGTTTCGGGGAGACCCTGCAGGGTATTGCCATCCGGTACCGCACCACTACAGGCCGCTTGCGCAGCATGAACGGTCTTTCCTCTTCGGCGGAGGTGGTTCCCGGGTTGATGATGGTGGTGCCGCAGGGAACCCCGCTGGAAGAGCCAGTGCACACACCGCCTTCCACTCCCTTTGTGGCGGTGCCCGGGGACATTGCCGTTCCAGATGGCAAGGAGCGGTTCTTCTATCGCACCTGTGCGGGTGACACCCTGGAAATCCTCTCCGAGGGATTGGGGGTTTCCATGGATGATTTGGTCGCATGGAACCACCTGCATCCGGAAAGTGCTCTCCCTTCGGGGATGTTCCTGCAGGTATTTCTGGCTGAAAAGGGTCATGGGGCACTTTTTGCAGCCGAAACCGTCAAGGTGGTTCCCATCGACGGGGAGGAATTCATTGCACACTATCTGGACCGGTATGACCGGGTTCGTATCCGGCATACCCTGACTGCCGGACAGACCCTGGATGCGGTGGCGAAACGATACGGAACCACGGCTTCCTCCATCAGGACCATCAACCGGGGGTATTCCTTCAAGACCGGGGAAACCATCATTGTGTATGCCAAAAAGGCCCAGGCACCGAAATCGGCGTTGACCCGCAAGGAACCATCCCCCCAGGAGGATCCCGAAAGTGCCACACCCCCCGAAAAGGATCCAGGCATGGAAACCGAAAAGGATTCAGACCCGGTTGATGAATCCGTGACCCGTGACGAATCCCCGAAAGATTCCCCGAAACCGGCTGGACCGGAGGAGAAGCCCGTTGCCCCCCCCGGAAAACCGGAGGAGAAGCCCGTTGCCCCCCCCGGAAAACCGGAGGAGAAGCCCGTTGCCCCCCCCGGCAATAAAACCGTCAAGTCACCTCCTTTGTCAAATCCGGGGGTGTCGTTGCCCGCCCATCTGGCCCGGATACTCATCAACCTTTCTCCGAGTGCCTCATTGCTGGGTACACTGAAGACGGACCAGCAATCCGCCACCGGGCGGGTATGGCATGGCCGGATTCGTGAAACTCCCCCCGAACCGGCTGACGGTTCCAGATGAATCTGCTGGGAGGAATCGACGAAGCCGGTCGCGGCCCCTTGATTGGCCCCCTGATTGTGGCCCTTTGCTGTTGTCCCGATCCGGAAAAACTGTTGGACCTTGGGGTGGCGGATTCCAAGTCCTTCGGGGCAGGTGTCCGGGCCCGGGCCCGGCGTGCCGAAATCTGTCGTACGCTTTTTGAAAGTTGCCTGGTGCGCTGGGTCCAGATCCCGGCCCGGGTGATTGACCGATATGTGACCGGTGGACCCGGACTGAATGCACTGGAACAGCAGGCAGCGGCGTTTTTGCTTGGTCAGGTTCCGGCAATGTCCCGGGTGGTAGCCGATGGGGAACGTCTTTTCTCTCCCCTGGCCGTGCGTTTTTCCGGTCTTGTGGCCGTCAATCGTGCTGACGCCCGGTTCCCGGAGGTGGCAGCGGCTTCCATTATTGCCAAGACCTTCAGGGATGACTGGATGGATGCCTACGAACGAAGAATGGGCCATCTGGGTTTTGTCATCCGGGGTGGTGGATACCCCAATGCTTCTACGAGGGCTTTTGTGGAACAATGGAAACAACGCCACGGAGGATCTCCGCCCCATCTGAGGTCCTCCTGGAAAATCCGGTCCATTTCCCAAACCGGAAACCTGTTCGACAACCCGGACATCTGAACGGAACACCCGGAAAAAACCCGTCAAGTGCCATTTTTGCGGGGTTTTCTTTCAGGACTTGAATAATTGTGATTTTTCCTTATACTTTGTTCGCCCAAGGGTTTTTGCCTCAGGGAGAAACATCACCAGAGAGGTTCGGCATGCATTTTTCACCTTCCGTACAAGTTCCTTTGGTACGTCTTTTCTTTTTGGCAATTCTTGCCATGATGCTTCCCTTTTCCAATTCCTGCATTGAAGCCGGACTTCAGTCCGAAGTATACGCGTGCAACGTGACCTCCGAATGTCCACCGGGGGATTTTTATTGTGATTCCTATTTGAGTTCCTATGTACATTATCGGGATACGGCTGCAAAACCGATTCGTTACGGCATCTGGGGGCACTGCAACATCCCGAGGCATGCCATCAAGCGTCTGGATGAATCCAACAATGCTGTACCCGTTGAAATTTGTGATAATGGAAAGGACGATTCCGGCAACGGAAAGGTGGATTGCGGTGATCCGGAATGTGTGACCGCACCGCGCTGCAAAACCAGAATAATGAACACCTGTGATGCAAATCCTTCGAATATTGATGGTAACATCAATTGCGAAGAACTCATGGAAAGGCATTTCCCGTTTGTCGCAAAGGACGGTAACTGCCCCGATTCGGTGGGAATCAAGGTGGAAATGAGCAGTGGGGAAAAGGTTTGCCTGCCCCGCTGTCGTCTGTATCTCAAGCGAAACAGTGCAAACAACAACACGGATGCGGATTTCGCGGGATCCGATAATTACTGTGACATGATTGTATTTGAAAAGAATTCATCCATCATGTATTGGAACGAAAAACCCAGTTGCCAGCACATGGGGTTTGTCCAGCCTCACACCGGCTATCACATTCAGAATGATGTCTGCCTTCCTGCCGGAAGTATGGTGAGAAGCAGTTGTGACGGATGTGAAAAGTGTGTTCCAGTGAACTATTTTTCCAGGAATATGCTGACATACGAAGAAAACAAGGTGGGGACGGCAGTTGTACCCAGCACCAAGATGATAGCGGGGAACGAAATAACAGAATTTGAAAAGACCGCCTATGTCTGTCTGGACTGATCCCGGCCTTGTCCGCCCCTTTTTGATTTCCCCACCACCAGCAAAATGGTCCCCAGAAGGATGACAATGGTGCCAAACAGAGCGATCCACCGCAGGAGGTTCCGGTCTTTTCGGGGAGGCTTTTCCAGTTCCTGCAAGGGCTCTGGCGGATCCCATAATTGAACGAAATCCCGTTTCATTGACACAACCAGCCACCCCTTTTTCCTGGCAAGTTCCAGGATGTCGGGCTTGTCGTAGACCACCTCATCGGGATGATCATGCACCAGAACCATGGCCAGACTCCGGTATCCGGACAATTCCGTGGAGCGGAGCATGTCGGCGTCATTCATGGAATTGCCTGCCGCCATCACCGGGAAGGCACCGATGCGATCCCAGATCCGGGCCGGTTTGCCGGGTCCGTGGTTCAAAGGTTCGAGAAACCGGTTGCGGCGTACGAGGCTCCGGTTTTCGAAATCCCACTCATAGGCGGGTGCAGAACCGATGACGAATCGGGGCTCGATTCCAAGGACATCCTGGCAGAATGCGGCAATCACGTCCTGTTGGGATGTGGTGACCACATAGACAGCAAAACCCCGGGAACGGAGAAGTTCCATCCATTCCAGCATGGGCCGGTAAAACAGTTCCGCCCAGGGTTTTTCAAAAAGTGGATTGGGAACGGTACGACCCGTACGTACCGTGAATTCCCGGACAGTGTCCCATGTTTCCCCTTCAAACGAAAACAGCAGGAATTCCATCAGGTTTTTCCGGATGGTGGTTTCATCCCGGTTCAAAACGGCCTGGACAAAAGGATGTTCCCGGAGTTCAGGTTGGCGTTTGGCTTTTTCCCGAATGAAGTTTTTTGATACAAAACCGTGAAAGTAGTCCGGCCGCTCCACCAGAAGGGTTCCATCCAGATCGAACACGGCGATCCTGTCAGCCGTCGGAATGAAGTCCGGTCCGGGGGAGGTCACCTGGGAAAGCCAGGTTTCGAGTTGGTTTGCCGGTCCGGGGGCCCAGGAACAAAGACGGGTTTCCTGTTTGTGCAAAGGTTTCCCGGCGGCCAGATCCGGAGAAAGGGACCATCCGGCCAGAAAAAGGAAAAGCCAATGATATCTATGCATTGTCGGGTCTCCCGGATGACTGCGGCAAGGATGTTTCCGCCAGGGGAATGAGGTCCCGGATGCGCGTTGCCAGCAAAGTGGCCAACTGTCGAATGAGGAAGGGGTGATCCTGCAGGGTGGATAAAAACACTTCCCGGGAGATGGCAAACACCAGGGAGGGTACGACAGACTGGATGCCGGCCGTGCGGGTTCCCCCGTCCAGCACGGCAATTTCACCGAAGACGGCTCCCGCATGCAGCCGGTTGATCTCCCGGGTTCCCATCCGCACTGTCATTTCGCCGGAAAATACGAAAAAGATCGCATCGGCAGAAGATCCTTCCCCGAACAGAACCTGTCCTTCCGACAGTTCAATCATCTTGCCTTTTTCCACCAACTCCGCAAGAACATCCGTCGGGAGTTTGGAAAAAAATCCCGAACGCCTCAGACAATGCGGAATGAATCGTTTGTCCGTATCGGGTTTTCCTCCGGAATCGGCAGTCTGCAGCAGTTGATCCGCAACGGATTTCCTGCATGATCGATACAGGAGTGCAGCCCTGTCCGGCTCCGGGCTGCCCCGCCGGGTGGGAGCCTTTGCATCGTGCAATTCAGACAGTTCCGGAAAACCAAAACGGGGGCACCAGGCCTCCCAGAGTTCCATGCCGGCGTTTCTGCGGTGTGGATGAGTGGAAACAATGGACGACTCCATCCGGAGCAACTCAAGGTTCTGCCCTGGAACCAGAATGCGCAGCCATCCGAACAGCGCGGTTTGCCAGAATTGCCTCAACGCCCTGAGTTCTGCATGAAAGACTTCATCAAACAGGTTTTCGGCCTGGATCAGGGAGCGACAGGCATCGGCCGCCTGGAACAGAAGTTGCCTGACCTCTTCTTTTTCCGGATGCCAGTTTTGGCTGCGGGCCAACCCGGTGGCAATGATGGAATGAATCCATGGGTCCGGCTCGGCGAGGCGTTCCCTGATCCAGGCAGGGGCTTGTGGATGTGGGGAATGGCACAACACCCGCACCCATTCCATCCGGATGCCGGTGGCCTGTTTTTCTGAAAATGCCCTGTGGGCAAAATCCACATCCAGGCCTGCGAGGCAGCAGGCATCCATGACTGTTCGCCGGAGGTCCGGATTCATCATGAGTTGGATGCAGGCCCCATGGAGGCTTTCCAGGCGGAAAAGGGCAATCGTCTGCACTGCCTCGCGAATGGCGTCGGGATCCCCGGAATCCAGACAGTCCCGGACAAGTTTTTCTGTGGTTGGGTGAATCCGGTGGCCGATCAGGCGAAGGGCCAATCGTTTTCCGAAAACTCCGCCCAGTTCGGGGTCCAGGATCAGGGATTCGGTCTCCCGGTCCGTTTCCGGTGGAGAGAACCCTTCGGGTCCGGATTGTGGGCGTGTCAGTATTGTTCTGGCGGCTTTCTGTACTGGGTGCAAGTTTTGTCCCGACAGTTCTCCGAGCCGCATCCTGGAAGGATGTTCCGACAGGGCGTCCAGAATGCGCAGACAACTTTTCGGATCGTTTGCCGATTGAAGGATTCGGGCAAAAAACCTTTCCTGGTCGGGCAAAGGGAGAAGTGGTGTCATGGATACCGCCTTGTCGGCACAGATTCCGGTGTCGTCTCCTGGATGTTGATAGAGGGTTTCCAGGTCAGTCAGGCGCAACTCGTTGAATTCTGCCAACAGGGTAGCGGAAAAAATGACTTCCTCGGCGGAATCGGAGAATAGCCGCTCCCGCAGGTGTGTGATTACTTTTCCGTCCACGGGGCCGATTCCGTTTCCGGCATCCCCATGCAAGGTCCGCCGTGCCAGTGCATTTTCCAGTTCACGCCGGTAAGCCCTTGCACAACCGGCACCAGCTCCCAGAAAAAGAAGGGACAGAAGGAACAGCCCCGAGGCGAACCAGGATGTCCCGAGATGGATTGCCGGCAGCAGGGCCAAAGAGGCGGTCACGGTCCCCAAGGGTGTGATCACCGAACGGAGAAACAGGCTGGCGGCGTCCTTTTCCAGAGGTGACATGGGGGTGATCAACTGGTTGCGGGCGTTGAGATATACCGTGGATTTCAATGCGGTTGTGGCGATGGCAAAGGCTGCTATCACCGGAAACACCGGAAACAGCCATACCAGGGGTAATGTAACCAGCAGGAATGCTGGCATCAGGAGGGTCATGCGGGACACGCCCAGACGCCGCATCAGCCGTCCCATGACCAGGGTCTGCAGGGCGAATACGGCCAGACTGGAATACATGAAATAGTTCCCGAGAAAGGATGCAATGGCATCCGCGCTCCATTGTGACTGCAGGCTTCGCTTGAACAGGAAATCCGTGCCCAGGAGAACCGGAATGGCCAGCAGGATGAACAGGGCCAGGCGAAAGGCCAGGCGATTGTCCCTGAGGGTAATCCATCCCCTGGTCCAGGTCCGTGGCCACGGGGCGGTTTTCCGGGATTCGGGGAAGATTGCCGGGTTTTCCAGTTCCGGCAGGGGGAGAAGCCAGAACAGGAGAATCAGGCATGCCAGAAGGATGAGCAGGCTTTTGTGGCCGAACTGCATGGACACCAGACGGACGCCCCATCCTCCCACTGCGCTTCCCAGGCTGAAGCCTGCGGCAGCCAGGGGAAGGATCACCTTCGCCCGGCGGGAGATGAACAGACGGGTGGCCTGGTGCCACAGACCGATATACACGAACACGGCAAGGATTTTGATCCATACTGCTAACAGGAAAATCCACCATGAGGACCATCCGGAAGGATTCAGGAGAATTCCAGGAAAAAGGCCGATCAGGAAAATGGCCAGCATCCGGTTTTCCTGCCTGCGGGCGTTGCTTCGCGACAACAAATGTGTGTAGGGCAATGACAGAATCACGGTGCTGATGGCTACTGCCATATAGAACCAGGGAATCATGCCGGCAGGGAAATGATGGAGGAACAGCGCATTTTGGTAGGAAAAGCATACCACCACCAGAATGGATGCCATCAATGCACGGACAGCCACCTGGAATGCCGGCCGGATTTCCTCAGGCCTGATACCGAAAAACTCCGAGGCGTTCAAGGATGCACGCACCCCCCACCGGGCATCATGGAATGAGCACCCTCGCGGGGACTTCCTGGGGAGGTTGGTTGAAATACCAGACGGTTCCACCCACGGCCAGAACCAGTGTGGTGGCAACCGGTATGACCCACCAACGCCGGTACCAGACCACGGTGGAACCACTGCCTTCAGGGGCCAGTTGCGCGTTGAGTTCCATGCGGCTGTTGGGAACCAGATCCACCTTTGCCGAGAAGGGGATGAACCCGGGCTTGGTCAGTTCAATCCCGTAAGTGCGGGGAGCCTGCAGTCGCATGGGTTCGATGGGGGTTTGTCCCACGGGCCGGTCATCCAGGATGACGGTGGCACCCTTCTGGTTGGATTTGATTTCCAGCGTCCCATATCGCCTGAATGATTCCTCCGGGAATATGCGCCTGAGAATCCGGTAAACCTGAAGTTTGGTCAGGTTTCCTCCCAGTTCCACATCCAGGTCCACCATTCCTTCCTTCTTTTCCTGCTGTACAATGGTGCGGGAAACATTGATCAGCACGGTGCCGAACTCTGTCAGCCGTATGAGCAGGATTTCGGAAGCTCCAAGTTTTTTTCCCATCCGGGAAAAGCAGGCCGGATCTTCCTTGCATTCCTGTACGCGTGCATCCAGTCCGGTACCCACCATCCGGCGGCAATCCTGTGGGGAGAGCACCTCGTAGTTGGTTTTGTCCCGCAACAGTTCCACAAAGCGATCAGCCAGATCCGGTAATTCTGTAACCCCAGCCCTGTATTCCAGAACGGCAATCACTGGGCGCTTGGCGTCCACGGAAATTGGTAACATGCAAACAAGGAGGAAAAAAAGCAGACTTTTCATGGGGTTCCATAGACAACGGAAAATTGGGATGGGATGAAAAACTGGGAAGTCGTTTCAATGCTGCCCATGTTGGTGCTGCAGTAGTTCGGCGAGAAATTTCCCTGGGGTCCGGAGTCCAGATGCGAAGCGACCGGAAAACAGGAGGTTCTCACGCGACGGTTGATGGTGTTCAGAACGGGATCCACAAACAGGATGGAATGGCTTTTCGAACGGGTTTCCTCCAGGGAGGCGGAACCGGAACCAACACTGATGTTTTTGGAGTGGTAATACCCCTCTGCAGATATCACCAGACGTCTTCCCAGAGCAGACATGGCCATGCTCCGGGGGAGAACACGTTCCGGTGCCTGGAGAATCAAAAGGCTGGTGCCGGCAGGCATGCTTTCGGGTTTGTAGGCGATGGGTTCGCTGGGATAGTCCACGATCAGTGTACGGGCATTGGGCGACAGGGATGGAGTGGTGTTGTAACGCTGAATGAGCAATTTGGCGGGTGCCCATTGCGGGCTGGTGGTATCCGCCTGGGTTACACAGGCTACATGCAGCGTGGAAGCATCGCACAACAACAGCACCGGACGCAGGCAAGGGCTCAGGTTCAGTGGGGACAGCGCGATGGTTGGGCTGTTTTCCCCCAGACGGATGGAAGCCACTTCCCCGGAGCAAGGCAAAGTAAAAAAGAGACGACTGGTATTGCGGTCCAGAGCAACGGAGGAGGCATGGCCTCCGGTGTCCTGGGAGGACAGGGCGGTGATGTCACTGCCCGTTTGCAGGGGATTCCGGATGGTGTACCAGTTCAGCCAGGAGGTTTCCGGATTGTCACATGTGTTGTAATGGTATGGACTGGAGGACAGGATTGCCATGGAGGAGTTGGAAAGGAAAGTCCCAGCCAGGGGTCTGTCCAGGTTCAGGTAATGAAATGCGGTCTGGGGATCCTCTGCCCGAAGAAGCATTTCCATGTTGACAAGAATGAACCAGTTCCCCTCATGGGAGAGCAAAAGCAGGGTGCTTCCGTCCGGGGAGTAGATGGCTGCGTTCACCTTGTCGGTTTTGGCCAGTTGCAACTCCACCAGGCGTTGGTGGTTCCGGGTCATGTACATCCAGAACTTGGTGGTTCCGATGGAATTGGATGTAAGGACCGTCAGGTACTGCCCGTCCGGGGATACGGCCGTGGCGGTGGTGATGTCGGCATCCGTGCCCACGGCCAGATGTGGAAACACCCGGACCTGCAGATCCAGTTCGGGATGCAGCACCGGGAGTTCACGGGCACCCGAAACATAGGTGAACGGAAACCGCAACGGAATCTTGATCCTGGCAGGTTCCGATGCCCCGACCTTGAAACGTCTGGAATACTCCCCGTAGGCGATGAGACTTCCAAAATAGGAAATGGCTCCCAGTGAAGCCCGGGAATAGGAACCAACGGGGATGGTCCCGAAATCCACTTGCCTGTCTCCGGAAACATAAGTATCGGTGCCCTGCAGCCACTGAACCCCCGAAAGAAGCTGCAGGGTGAACATGGACAGTCCCTCCTGTTTCAGGGGATTGAGGTCCGGGTTCTGTGTCTCCACGTCCAGTTGCACCTCCAGTGCCCCGTCGTGGGAACACGCACAAAAAAGGATGCAAGGAAGGAAAAGAAGCGCAAGAAACCTGACTTTCAGCATGGGCGCAATTATATACGGGCAGGGGAAAAAATCAACCTGGAAAATCAGACCCACATGAGACCGTAGGCCATGATTCCCATGCCGGCGATGGCTCCGTAAACCGCATAATGGCCCTCTCCGTATTCCCGGGCGGTGGGAAGCAGTTCGTCCAGGCTGATGAAGATCATGATTCCCGCGACAACGGCAAATAGCCCGCCCAGTACACCTGGACTGAGCCAGGAACGCAGGATGAGCCAGGCAATGACAGCCCCCAGAGGTTCGGCCAGTCCGGAAAGAAAAGAGTACATGAAAGCCTTTTTCCGGCTGCCGGAGGCGAAATAGATGGGTACCGATACGGCAATTCCTTCGGGGATGTTGTGAATGGCCACGGCGATGGCGATGGTGGTGCCCAGGCGCACATCCTGCAGGGTGGCTGCGAAGGTGGCAATACCCTCAGGAAAATTGTGAATGGTAATGGCCAGCGCGGAAAACAGTCCCAGACGCATGAGTTTTCGCTGGTGTTCGGGGGATTCTCCGAATTCCTCAATGAGTCTGGGTTCATGGGGGTTTTCCTCATCGGGAACCACCCAGTCAATGAGCAGGGAACCCAGCATTCCGCTCAAAAAGCAGGTGATCCGGATGAAATCCGCAGTACGTTCCCCGAAGGATTCGGAGAGGAGTTCTTTGGATTCGGGAAACATTTCCGCGAAGGACACATAAATCATCACTCCTGCGGAAAAGCCTAGGGACAGGCTCAGAAAGCGGAAATTCGTCCGTTTTGCAAAAAATGCGATGGCGCTTCCAATACCCGTACTCAAACCGGCGATGGTGGTTAGAACCAGGGCAACCAGGACATTTTGTTCCATGCTACGTTACCTCATGGGGTACGATAGGAGATTTCCATGTCCAGGTCCAGTGGAAACGGGACTTGGATTTCTTCATTTGACTTCAGGATCGCGAATCGTTATGGTCAGGCGTGCCGGGCCGGGTGAATTTCCCCTCAGGGGTTGGATGGAACAACAGTGGTCCGGAAAAGAGGGTGACATGAACGACTGGATTCGGGATCTCATTGAATTTGCCATTGAAAAGGAACAGGAAGCCGCTGATTTTTACACCGATCTGGCCGGCAAGGTGAAAGAACCCGCTATTGCTGCCGAGATCCTCCGTTTGGCCGATATGGAGAAGATGCACAAGGCCAAACTGCAGAAGATTGATCCTTCGGATCCCTTCTGGCAGCGCAAACATGTACCGGACCTGAAAATTGCCGATTATGTGGTGGAAAGTTCTCCATCCGGGCATATGTCGTTCCAGGACATCCTGTCCATTGCCATGAAGCGCGAGTTGGCTTCTGCCCGCCTGTATTCGGACATCGCCCGGGAGGTGGATGACCCGGATCTGCAAAAAATGCTGTTGGTTCTCGCTGAAGAAGAATCGGCGCACAAACACTATTTTGAAACCCTCTGGGATGAACACATCCTGAAGGACAACTGAAAAAACAAAAGGAGAATTACCCATGAAGAAGTATGTCTGTGTGGTTTGTGGCTATGTTTACGATCCTGCTGTCGGGGATCCGGACAGTGGCATTGAACCGGGAACGGCATTCGAGGATATTCCGGATGACTGGCGTTGTCCGGTCTGTGGTGTTGGCAAGGATTCCTTTGAAGTCGACAGTTGAGTCATGACAGGAGAATCAAAATGAACGAATCCCTCAAAAAAATCCTCGAAATCGCCCTCACCATGGAAGAGAAGGGATATGCCTTCTACAATCAGGTGGTGAACACCTCCAACAACCCTGTGGGACAGGCCATGTTTGCCCGCTTGAGGGACGATGAAATCGTCCACATGGAACGCATCAAAACCATCATTGACGGGATGGAAAAGAACGAAAACTGGAAGATTGACTATGACTCACTTCCCAGCCGTTCCCAGTCCACCGCCTCGATTTTCCGTGAACTGGCCGAAAAACACCGCGGAAACCTGACCCCGGATTCCGGTGATGTGGAAGCGATTGATGTGGGTCTGGATTTCGAGGCCAAGGCGGTTGCCTATTACGAAGAACACCTTGGCAAGGCCCAGGATCCCATGGAAATCAAATTCATCCAGAAAATGATCGTGGAGGAAAAGGACCACTATGACACCTGTATGGAACTGAAAAAGTTCTATGCCGATCCTGCGGCCTACTTCCTTGAGATGGAACACCCCCACCTGGACTGATCCTTTCTTTTTCCGTTCTGGATATTTTCAAAAAAGAACTTGATTTTTCCATGTTTTTTCGGCATGGTATCTTCAGTCCGCCGGGCGGACTTTTTCTGGTCTGAAACGGTGTATGCCGGTTAGGCCGGTGCTTCAGTCGCTCCTGTGCTCGTTGCCCCCCTGACGACACCGGGCGGAGAAGTGCCGGCTTTTTTTTTGGCCCTTTTGAAGTGCCAGCCAGGCCACTCCTCCCAACAGACAGTAGAAAAGCGTCTGCAAGGCGTGCAAGGATACTATGAATGCCATGCCGGGTCCGGTCACAAGGGCACTGGCAATCCGGGTGGAGAGTCCCAGGCGGGCAAATTCATGGAAATTTCCGATGTGTCCGGGAGCTCCGGGAATGAATATCCCGATGGCGGAAAAACCCAGAACCAGCAGCGCAACATCCCCTCCGGCCGGAAGGGCGAATGCCCGTGCCAGCATCCAGACAGCCAGGGCATTGGATCCCCAGTAAGCTACCGTAAATACCAGTGCGGTGGCCAGACTGCGGGATTGGCTGGACCTGTGCAATCCTCTGGCAAGGTTCATCCAGGAATTTTCCAGTCGGGTTGCAAGTCCGGTTGTGGCCTGCCATTTTCTGGCCAGATTCAACCCCGACAAGCGGAAAAACCACCGACGTGTGCCTTCCGGATAGCGCATGATTCCGGCCAACAGGACAAGCAGTCCCAAAAACAGTGCAGTGGTGGTCACCAGCACCCCGGTGGCCCACAGGGGCATGGTGGTGCCTTCCGCCAGAAACCGCCAGACAAAGGCGATAGCCAGGATCAGCACGATGGCCAGGGTGTCCAGCACCCGCTCCACCAACAGGGCCCCGAAAACGGAACTGTAGGTGCCGGGAGGTTCATCGGTGTTTCTGAAAAAGGCAGGGCGGACGAACTCTCCGGTGCGCAGGGGAAGGATCAGCACTGCCGCGAAACCGGCAAAGGAAGTCATTCGCAATTGTCTTTTGGGCCAGTCGGGACGGATCAGGGGACGAATCATGCCCTCCCAGCGAAGGGCCCGAAGATGGATCATCAGGATCATGAACGTCACGGATCCTGCAAACCAGCCGGGTTCCACCCAGGAAAACGAATTCCAGAAGACCGGCCAATGGATGTCCCTGATGGCCAGCCAGCCGAAGAACAGGCTGATCAGGGAAAACAGCCAGATCATGAACCGTTTCCGGGTGAAGGGCCCAGGTTCTCCAGAATCCGGCGGGGATTTTCCTGCAGGTAGCGGACCAGCACGCCATCGCCGAAATGTTGTTCCACCCAGGTCATGGCCTGTTCAATCCGTCGGGCCATGTTGGCCGCATGCATGTCCGTGGCGAAAAGGTCGACCTGTCCCTTTTCAAAATACCGGATGGCACGATTGCGTTGGTCCGAAGGGGTGTTTTCCTTGAGAAAACTGGTGAGATTGACCTGGATGAGGATGTCCGGATCCAGTTCGGTGAGACTTTTGTCCGTCAGGTTGTGATACCGTTCCACATGGGCCACAATGGGCGTGTACCCGGCGGTCTGGACGTTGAACAGGGCGTTTTTGAACATCTTTTCTGAAACGGACGGGGGAAATTCCAGCAAAAAAGTATCCGATTTTCCGATGGCGGGAACAGTTCCCTGTTCGAGTCGTTCCAGGAACTGGGGATCCATGAAGTTCTCCGCACCCAGGATCAATTCCACGTCCAGGTGCCGGTAGCCCGCCTCCTCCAGGACGGCTTCGAACACCTGTTCGATGGAGGACAACTGCGGATTGATGGAGCCCTCCTTCTGGTGCGGGGTGCACACCAATGTGGAAAACCCCAGATCAATGAGGCATTCAATCATCAGGAGGGTTTCCTGCAGGGACGCCGAGCCATCATCCACGCCAGGCAGAAGGTGCAGGTGAAAATCCACGTAGGAAGGGGTCATGGAAACGAATCGCCGAAGTATTTACTGGCGCGAAGGGGCCATGAGGATCGTAAAGGTCAACTCACGCATGATTTCCATGGGTTGCCGGTTGTATGGTTCCTGATTGCAGGCGTTGAGGAACTGCTCGTAGGCCCCCTTGTAATTGCGCATTTCAAAGAACACCAATCCGAGCAGGTAATGCGCCAGCGCATAGTCATCAAAGTCCCATTTGGCCTTCATGAGCAGTTCCACGGCTTCGGGATGATGTCCACTCATGAATGTCCGGACGGCAGTAAGGCACTTTTCGAAATAGAAATATTCCTTTTCCATGATGGAATGGTCCGGCACCCGGTCCTGGGCCGGATCCATGCCGACGCAGGCAAAGGCATTGACGGGAACCAGCGGACCATCCGGGTTCTGGAGAATCAGGTCCGCACACTTCAGGATGTCGGCGCGGATCCGGGATCCGCTGGCCTGGGAAAACAGCGCTTGCAACAGGTTCTGGACGGACATGCATATACCTCCCGGCGAGGATGGGTGTTCCACGTGTTCGTGAATGCCGGGTTTTCCCGGCGACAGGCTGAATATACAGGGAATATTCCAGCCGGTCAACGAATTGGACAACTCTTTCTAATCCGTATGGGGAGGTTTCATGCGCAACAGATGGAAACCGGCGGAGTGCACCGGCCAGCCCCAGTGGAGAAGCAGGGGTTCCCGGGGGTCGGCAAAACCGTAACCCCGATTGTAGGCTCCGGCCAGAAACAAGGTCGAACCGGAAAGGGCATGGTTGACGCGATTGACAGTGTTGGAATAGTGGTGACCCAATGTACTGAAGAGTCCGGGCACCGGGTAGAAAAACGGATCCATGCGTTGTCCTTGCGGGGAAACCCATTGAGCTACCATGCAGCCCCAATGATGGGGGCAGGATTCGTCAGGATTCCGGTTTCCGGGCAACTGACTGTAGCCGGGAACCAGAGCCCATCCGGAATCGTTGACATGCAGCCGCGACCAGGGAAAAAGGGACAATTTGTCAAGGGGCGTCACATCCAGCCGGGTGGAAGTACCGTCCGGGGCAATACGTTCCTGGACAAGCACCAGTTCTTCCGGCGTGGATCGCACCAAATGGGCCAGCATGATTTCGTCTGTTTCCGGATCCACCCCGAGATGGGTGTACCAGGGGGCGGCAACATCCTCCTGGGGTATGACCGTGCGGAACAGGCCTGCAATACCGCTTTGGGAGGGTCCGAACCGCATGCGAACCACATACCAGCCGTCCAGGCCGGGATTGGTGCATGTGAAAAGGGTCATGACCAGCACCTCGTCCGGGTGAGACCACCGAACATAAAAATAATAATTAGATGTGGCCATGCTGCATCGTGCATGCTGGTGATCAAAATAGGTCAGTGTGCCCCGGGTCCTAAAGGCTTCGATCGTTCCCGCCCGGTCGGGATGAAAGGTCAGGAATTCCAGATGGTACTGGCCCCGGCGGACCAGACCGGTAGTCTGATCTCCAAGGGAATGCATGAAAACTTCCGGGCGGGTGATGCCCGCACCCAGTTCCTGGTGCTCTTTGATCTCTCCGTCCATGTCCCGGAAGGAAAAGGAGTAGCGGTAATCTTCCATGTGCAGAAGGGATATCCCATGGTCCGGATGGGGAAGGATCCCCCTTACCGTATCTTCGGGTTCGGTCGTCCACAGGATCTGTGTTTGTCCGTCCGGACTCATGCGGGCCGCAAAGGTCCGGGTACAGGCCGGATCATATTCGAAACCAATCTGCTCATAAGGGTAATCATGAAAGCGCAGGGGAACCAGGGGACAGGGCTCTTCTGGGGAGTTGCGCATTACACCGGCCATCCAGAAGTTCCCGGAATCATCCACGGCCAGGGCGGTGGTTTCAAAGTGTTCCTCCATGGGGAACACCCGGAATTCTCCGCAGACCGGATGATCCGGGGTGCGGCAGTCGGTGGTGTACATGAATCCTCCATAAAACCCCAATTCTTCGCAACCCGAGTACCCGGTTTCAACCAGTTCCCCCATGTCCGTGTCCAGAATGCCGTCTCCGCAGCGCCGACAGCCGGAGTCGTCCAGACGACAGGATGAAGTGCATCGCAGGTGGCCATCGTAGTGCCCCAGGGATTCGCAGGTGACATCCCCCAGGTTGTCCTGGTCACATTCCTCGTAAGGACTCTGGAGGATGCCGTCCCCGCAAAAACCCGCGGCCCGGCATACCGAAAGATCCAGTCGGCAGGATTGGCTGCAGGTGGCCTTGGCATCCGTGTGGTATCCCATGTGTTTGCAGGACCAGGTCAGAATGGGGGCTATGGCGTCCCCGTCACAGTCTTCCCCGTTTTCCACCTCGCCGTTTCCGCATATTCCCCAGGGGGAGGTGCAGGCCATGGCTCCCCAGAGGATCCACAAAAACAATGCCGTGTTTCGCAACGCAATGGGCCCCGTCATGGCTGCACCGGTACAAGACGGCTTCCCCCCCATTCCACGAGGGTGAACCCGATCCTGGGCGGTGGGGAAAAGACCTGGGGGACGGGAATCCGCTCTGGAGGTTCGTTCAGGGGCCAGTACCGCATGGAGAACCGGATGACTGTGTCCGGTGCCGGGGTCACTTCCAGGGGAACCGCCGTCACCCACTCGTCGGTGGAAAAAAAGATGTGGTTATGTGGGTTTTGCTGCAAGATGGGCAGCCAGAAAATGATGAACTCGTTGGCCTCGATATCGTTCAGCCCCAGTTGTTCCAGGATTTCTTCCAGGAACACCACCGTATCGACACCGGCAACAATGAAACCCTCGGAAGGAATGGGGGGATCGGGGGCATAACCCTCCCAGAAGAGGGTGTAATACTGCCGCCCCGTCACGGGATCTTCCAGGGTTCCATCCGGGTAAGCCAGCACATCCCAGCCATCTTCGGGGTATTTTGGGTAGGTCACCGTCAGGGTCAGTTCTTCGGGGCGGGAAAAACGCACCCGAACCCGGGTAAGGGTTTCAGGGTACAGGTAGATGACGGGTTTGTCATCCTGCATGCCACCAACGCATGTGGTGGGGTTGTCCGGAGGACGGACAAAGTCGGGGTGACAGACACAATAGGGCACCTTGTCGGCCGTCCAGCGGCATTCTCCGGCGCGGTTGCAATCGATGTCCTTGCAGGGGTTTTCCACAACGGGGTTGTCGCAACCGCTGTATGACAGGATGGAAAAAGCCAACAATACAAAAATGGACCAACGGGGGATTCTGGTGTTTGCAGGCATCAAAACTCCTCACCGGCAGAGGGCCGACTTTGAAGTATTAGCATGGTATTGACAATGGGGCAACCCGGAATCAGCGGGTGGGATTTTCTTCCAGAAATACGGGACGAACCATTTCCCGGGCGATGACGCCCGTGGCGTAGAAATGGATTTCTTCCTGCGGCGTGAAGGTGAACCCGTACCGGGTGAACAGTTTCACCGCCGGTTCGTTGTCGGGAGCCACCGTCAACTGGATGCCCTCCAGGGGATTTTTCAGATGGATGGTCTGGATCTGTTCAATGGCCCATTCCAGCAGGGCGGGGCCGTAGCCCTTGTACCGGTAGTCCATAGCCAGGGCAATGGCCAGGATGTTGCCGTACACACGGCCTTCGGCATCGGGTACCAGACCCACCTGTATGAAACCGGCAACATCACGGTGGGGCGGGAACTGCCCATCCAGCAACATGCAGGTGAACACATCCTCGCGAATCATGAGACGGCCGATGAAATCCCGGTATTCCCCGAACCGTTCAAAGGCTTCACCGGCAAGTCTTGTTACCTGCCTGAAGCGCTTTTTGTCGGGTTCCTGCCAGACTGTGAAAATGCAAGGAGCGTCGGACATGGAGAAATCAGAGAAAATCGATGGGGCCCTTGCCCTCGCGCAACACGGTCCACTCCTGGTTTTCATAGGAGAGCACCGTGGAACTTTCATCGGTGATGGGTCCCTGATCCAGAATCATGTCCACCACGGAACCGTATAATTTGTAGATTTCGTCGGGATCCAGAAGGTTCCTGCCTTCCACGGTGGCCACCGATGAGGACACGATGGGGCGTCCAAGGGTTTCCACCAGGGTACGGGCCACCGGGGAATCCGGAATGCGGATACCGATGGTCTTCCTTTTCTGGAGCAGCACCTTGGGAACCGCCCGGTTGGCTTCCAGGATGATGGTGTAGGGACCCGGCAGGATCCGGCGCAGGATGGAGAAGGCGTGGTTGTCCAGATTGACGTAGGTGGAAGCCTGGCTGAGATCCGAACACACGAAACTCATGTAATGGCGTCCCTCGAACCCCTTGATGGCCAGAATCCGGTCCATGGCCTTGTGGGCGGCGATGTCGCATCCGAACCCGTAGAGGGTGTCAGTGGGATAAACGATGACACTGCCGTTTTTCAGTTCGTCCACGACCCTTTGCAATCGCTTGAGGTTGGGGCGGTCGGAATCCAGTTGAAAAACCACTGCCTTGGACATGCTGTCACCTTCGGATGTTCGCCGAAACGATTACAATTCCATCTGGGTTTCGACGATTTCGTAAATCTCCAGGATGTCACCTTCACGAATGTCATTGAAGCCGTCGATGGAAAGGCCGCATTCGTAACCAGTGGCCACCTCCTTGACGTCTTCCTTGAACCGGCGCAAAGAGCCCAGCCGTCCCTCGAAGACCTGGATGTTGTCGCGGAAGACACGTACCAGATTGGAACGGGTGACCTTTCCTTCCTGGACATAGGAGCCGGCGATGGTGCCGATTTTCGGAATCGTGAATACCTGGCGGACTTCGACACGACCGACCTGATGCTCCTTCTTTTCCTTGGGCAGAAGACCGCGCATGATGTCCCGAACTTCGTCGATCATGTCGTAAATGACGTTGTACTGGTGGATGGGCACATTTTCCTGATCGGCACGATGGCGGGCCTTGGAGTCGGGGCGTACCCTGAATCCCATGACCACACCTTCGGCCGTGATGGCGAGGTTGATGTCGGATTCGTTGATCCCTCCCACTCCGCTGTGCACCACGTTGACCTTGACGATTTCCGTGGAAAGACGGACCAGGGCGTCCCGGATGGCCTCCATGGTACCCTGGACATCGGTCTTGAGGATGACATTGAGGTGCTTTTGTTCACCCCTGGCGATAGCCTGGCGGATGGCATCCATACCCTTTGCCTGGGACTTCCGTGCCAGATCCTTGACTTTGGCTTCATCGCGCCGGCGATCCAGAATGCGCTTGGCAGCCTTTTCATCAGGCACCATCCGGCAATCATCGCCAGGAACGGGTACGGCATCAAAACCCGTGATTTCCACCGGAGTGGCAGGCCCCACGGTCTTCAATTGACGACCGCGGTCATCAGTCAGTGTGCGGATTTTCCCACCGGAAAGTCCACAGACGACCTGATCCCCGATGGACAGGCTGCCGTCAATGAGCAGCAGTTTCACCACAGGTCCCTTGGCACGATCCAGTTCGGCTTCCAGAACCACTGCGCGTCCCGGGGAACTCTCGTTGGCCGAAAGTTCGAGCATCTCCGCCTGGAGCAGAATCATTTCCAGAAGCGTGTCCACTCCCTGCTTGGTGACGGCCGACACTTCCACCATGATGGAATCACCACCCCACTGTTCGTCCACCATTCCATGGGCGGTCAGTTTTTCACGAACCATTTGGGGATTGGCGTTGTGCTTGTCCACCTTGGTAATGGCGACAATCATGGGAACGTTGGCATTCTTGCAGTGGTTGATGGCTTCTTCGGTCTGGGGCATGACACCGTCATCGGCGGCCACCACCAACACCACAAGGTCAGTCAGGGAGGCTCCGCGGGCGCGCATGGCAGTGAATGCCTCGTGGCCGGGAGTGTCGATGAAAACAATCTCCCCTTCGCGGGTTTTCACTTTGTATGCGCCGATGTGCTGGGTGATCCCGCCGCTCTCCTTGGAGGCAATGTCACTCTTGCGGATGGAGTCCAGCAGGGACGTTTTGCCGTGGTCAACGTGACCCATGATGGTGACGATGGGAGGCCTCTTTTCGCGGCCTTCAACGGATTCCGTTGATTCGGAGAAGAATTTTTCCTCCTGGAACGCCACGTTTTCAATTTCGTATCCCCATTCCGATGCCACGATGGTGGCCGTCTCGATGTCCAGGGTGGAGTTGATGGTCACCATCTGCCCCAGACTGAGCAGTTTCTTCATCAGTTCCGTTCCCTTGAGGCCCATCTGCTTGGCCAGTTCGGAAACAGAAATGAATTCGTCAATCTTGATCTTGCGTTTTCCTTCCGGGGGAAGGGCCGGCCGTACGGATTCCGGTTTTTTGCGGGGACCATATCCTGCCTTGCGGAGCAGTTCGTCTTCCCGGCGTTTTTCCTTGTAGGAAACGGCCGATTCCGCAGGTTTTTTGGTATCGCCGGCTGTTTCTCCGGGGCGGGGAGCGCCGTCCACACGGGTGGTTGCCCGGGCGGCCGGGGACGGAAGTACGATGAAACGTCCTGTAGGCCCGAGTTTCTTTTCTTCCTTGGGTCCCATGGGAACGCCGGTACGCTGGCCGGGTCTGGCCCCCGGCCTTGTGGCTGTTGCAGGTTTCTCCATGGGAGATGCGGACGCCTCGGGCCTGGCAGAGGATGGCAAAAACCTCTTGGCGGGACGGGGCTCTTCTTCGGGTAAGGCTTCAACCGGCTCTTCGGCCGGAGCGGTCACTTCAGGGGGCGCAGGTTCGGTGATCACGGGCTCGGGCTCGGGTTCCGGTTCCGGATCGGCAGCCTGTATTTCTGCATCCGTTTCAGGAACTTCCGGTGTATCCACCGGGGGCGGCACTTCGGGGATGACGGATTCGTCGGCCCTGGTGTTGTCATCGGGGGTTTCCGCCATTTCGGTTTCCACCGGTTCCTGTTCCGCATCGACAGGCTGGTCGGGGGTTTCCGTTACCGGTACGGATTCCTGTACGGGTTCCGGAAATGGAATCAGTTCGGTTGCCGGTTCGCTCCCGGTTTCGACAGGAGATACGGTTATGGATTCTTCTTCCACCGGTTCCTTTTTTGCCGGACGGCGCTTGCGGGGAGCCGGGGGTTCGGTTTCCGTGGTTTCCGAAGCAGGTTCCGCGACGACCTTGCGTCGTACCACGGCTCCACCCTTCAAGGGGGTCTCCATGATCATGGCCCGTTTTTGACGACGGATGTTCTCAAGAACCTTGTCAGCCAGTTCCCGGGTGATGTCGGTGTATTTGTTCACCTTGTCAAGGACACCGAGTTTCTTGATTTCGTCAACGAGAACCTTGAAATCCAGGTTATGTTCCTTGGCGAGATACATGATCTTGACATTATCGGACATGTGTCTCTCCCGAACCGCACGAAGGCAGGTTCAAAAGTTCAGAAGAAAGCTGTTGAAAAACGAACTCCAGCCGTTGCAATGCGATGTCTCCCCCACTGCGTCCGAGAACCATCGAACGGTTCCGGTAGGCCTGCCGGGCCTGCATCATCAATTCGCGACCGGAAAACCTGCCGACCCCGAATTCCCGGGTCAGTTGTGGAGATTTTCCGGCCTTTTCAAAACAGGAAAAGGCGGGGCAGAGGGAAAACCCGCGTCCTGTGGACTTTGTGCCTGGAAGCCGGATACCCAAGGCATCATCCAGCAGGAAGAACCTCACCAACCGATCGGGTGCAAAACGCCTTCTGCAGGCTGCACAGGTCCTCATGCCGCGATGGGGTATCCTGGTGGTTTTCGGAAGACGTGCCGCATCCGGTTTCATTTGAAGTCATCTCCATCCATGAAGGACAGGGAGGCCATTTCACTGGATTCCGAGCGATCCTCCAGGCCCAGGTGAATGCCGGCGGACAGGTGAATGGTCTTGCACTGGCTCAGGGGTATGCCGGTATTGTCAGCCATCTCCTCGGGATTGGACTGGTAAATCTGCATCACGGTGGTGTAGCCGCTGGATTTCAGGATGTACAGGAAGGAATCATCGACACCCTGAAGATCCAGAATGCGGTCATCCTCACTGATCATTTCATCGGCACCATCCTGCATTTCCAGCAACAGGCGGGCGCCGGTGCTGATGCGGATGGCGGCTTCCATTCCACCCAGGCCAGGAATGGATGCCAGATCCTCGGGATTGGATTGGGCAAGATCCTCCAGGCTGCGCCATCCGAGTTTGAAGATGGTTTCCGCCAAATCCGGACCAACGCCTTCGATGGAAGCGATCTGGTCACGCATGCGTTTTTCCAGTTCCACCACCTTGCTTTCCGAATAGATGTCGATTTTCCATCCGGTCAACTGGGATGCCAGACGGACGTTCTGTCCCCGTTTGCCGATGGCCAGGGACAACTGGTCATCGGGAATGATCAATTCCATGGTGTGTGCCGTGGCGTCCACAATGATCTTGGAAACCTGGGAGGGAGCGATACTGTTACACACAAAGCGTGCCGGATCCGTGTCCCAGGGGACAATGTCGATTTTTTCGCCCTTGAGGTATTGCTTGATGTTCTGGACCCGCAGTCCCTTGAGTCCCACGCAGGCCCCCACCGGATCCACATCGCGATCCCGGCTGGAAACTGCGATTTTGGTGCGGGAACCGGGTTCCCGGGCGATGGCTTCTATGGTGACAATGCCCTGGAAGATTTCGGGTACTTCCATTTCGAACAGGCGGCGAACCAGACCATCCGTCCGGCGGGAAAGGCTGATCTGTGGACCCCTGGGATCCAGTTTGCTGTCCTTTTTCTGGTCGCTGCGGACTTCGTTGACGTAGGCGACAATCCGGTCACCGGCACGATAACTTTCGGTGGCGATCTGTTCCTTCTGGGTCAGCACGGCCTCGGTGCGGCCAATATCCACGATGATGTTGCCCTTTTCAAAACGGCGAACCACCCCGTTGATCACGTCCCCGACACGATCCTTGAATTCCCGGTAGATCGTTTCCCGTTCGGCTGCCCTCACGCGCTGGATGATGACCTGCTTGGCAGTCTGTGCGGCGATTCGTCCGAAGGTTTTCCTGTAGTCCTTGAGGTTGAGCAGTTTTCCGTACTGTTTTTCCTGATCGACTGCGCGTTTTTCTTCCGTGGGATGATAGAAGATCTGGAAAAGGATTTCATCCCCGACTTCTGCTTCGAGTCCATGGGCACGGGCTTCTTCCAAGGTACAGGAAACCCCGGGTTCGCTGCTGGTTTCCGAGATGGTCAGGATCAGGAACAGTTCCACGGTTCCCGTCTCGGGGTTGTAGCGGGCCTCCATCTGGCGGTTGGCACCGAACACCTTCTTGGCGGCCGAGAGGATCGCCTGTTCCAGGGTATCCACCAGAATGGCCTTGTCGATGTTCTTGTCCCTGCTGACGGACTCAAGTAATTTATCCAGTTCAAATTGCATTCCAGCCTCCACAAGCTGACATTTCGCCGTGTGTGTGCATCGCTCGGTTCATTCCTGCCCGTACACCAAATGGATTGAGGCAGTCTGATCGAAGGGCAGCCTGATCGTTTCAGGGTCACACTGAAGGACGAGGATGTTTTCTTCCACCGCCAGAAGGGTGCCCCTGTAGCGCTTTTTGGCGAGGCCACAAGTCGGGGTGCACTTGATCCTGACCGTGGAACCGATTCGTGAAACACACTGTGCCAGCGTAAACAGTCGACGATCAAGCCCGGGGGAAGAAACCTCCAGCGTCCAGGCGCCTTCAAAGGGATCCATTTCATCCAGCCGGGCGTTCATGGTGCGGGTGACAGCGGTCAGGGTCTCCAGATCCACGCCCTGTTCCCGATCCACGTACACGCGCAGCACCCGGCGGCCACTTTCCGTGGTCCACTCCATTCCCCAGAGGGAGGCTGCGCATTCCCCGGCGGCCTTTTCTGCCACGGGATATACGTTTTTCAGATCAGGGTACGCCATTTTCCACCCGCTTTTTGAAGGTAAAAAAAAAGTGGGCCAAAGTGCCCACTTCACGGGTACCTTCAATTGCAATGCCCACATACCAGAATCAGTTTCTGGTTGCAAGTGTTTTTTTGATTTTCAAGGCTTCAGGGGACAATTCGCCGCGGGGCAATATCATGGGTTGCCGGAAAGGACTCCCGTGCGTCCGGGGGCATCTTCAGGGAAGGGATAGGGCCCGCGCGTCAGGTGTCCATCAGACCACAGGCGTCCAAGAAAATACAAGGGATCCACGGTTTTTCCGTTCACATGAACTTCCAGGTGCAGGTGTGCACCGGTGGAACGGCCGGTGGATCCTGTCAGGCCGAGAAGGGCTCCCCTGCTCAGGGCATCTTCGGGAAACACCGTGATTTCCGCCAGATGAGCGTATACGCTTTCCCAACCGCCTTCATGGCGCAGGGTTACCACGTTGCCATACAGAGAGTCATACCGGGTACGGGTGACCACTCCGTCGGCGATGGCCAGAACGGGAGTTCCCTGGGCCCGCACCAGGTCCAGTCCCCGGTGCATGCGGATCGCCTGGAGGACCGGATGGATCCGGAAACCATAGGGGGAACTGATGTCCACGTCCTCGTAGGGCCAGAGCACGGGGGACGGCCGCCGCCGCTGGGTGCGGGTGGAAATCCGGTGTTCGGAATTCTTTCCGGCGGGAACCATGAGATCCCCGGTGAGGATTTCCTGTACCACCTTGTCTGGCGGCAGTCGGGAAATGTCGGTCTGTTTTCGTCCACAGGCAAAAAGCATTCCTGACAGGGCAAAAAACAATAGTGGGAAAAGCGGGATTTTCCGGTTCATGATTCAATGGGGAATGGCGCGCAACACATGCAGGCGGCGGTCGTGACGGCAGGTGAAAAACAGGTCGAAAAAGCCATCCTGATCCAGGTCGACCAGTTTCAGTTGTTCGGGTGTCTCACAAGGAGAAAACGTGAACTGGCGCGAAAAGCCCCAGTTGCCGTTTCCGGTGTAGACCACCACCGCCTTTTTCCGTGGCAGCGCGATGAACAGATCCGGAGGGGAAGCGGAATCCAGTTGACCGGAGGTGATGGCGCCCGCCGTAGACTCCAGGGGGAACTCCACCCGGTTGGTGGGGCCGTCAGGCATTCCCCGAAGCAGGTAGAGTTTCGGCAGGGACATATCGGTGACAGCCAGGTCATCGCGACCGTCGCCGTCGATGTCGGTGACGGCCATCCCAAAGGGGCGTCCCCCCAGCCAGCGTGCTCCTGTATGAACCCACTGTCCGTTGTTCCATTGAAGCAACGAGAGCATTTGGGAGGATTGCCGGACCACTGCCAGATCCCATCGCCCGTCCTGGTTGAAATCAATGCGTTCAAGTGTGTGGGGAAGTTGCATCAACCCGTTGATGCCGGCCAGGGAACCGGCCTCGGGATCCACCAGCATGATGTGCTGGGACGGCATGGCCGACATCACCACTTCGTCCCCGGGTTCCCCGTCCAGATCCGTGACCAGCAGAAAAGAGGGCCAGTCACTTCCCGGGAACTCGGAAAAAGATTCTCCGAAAGAAGGTGCCCAGTAATACCTGGACAATTCATCCATGCCCGGGGAGATGGCCAGAATGCCGGTTTCTCCTGACCGGGTTCTCACGGTCCTGGCGAACAGGAACGGCCCGGAAAGGAGGGTGCGCGGAATCTGGTGGTCTTCGGCCCCGGAGGTCCAGATCACTGCTCCTGTCAACAGATCTTCCGAGAGCAGGGTGATCAGCAGGTCCGGTACTCCGTCCCCGTCCAGGTCGGCGATGTCCGTGTCCACGGGGAGATGGGCAAAATCCAGTTGCAGGAGGGGTTCATAATTTCCGGAGGGTTCCCGGCAGCCGTAGCATCCGTCCAGGGGTGCGAAATTGCCGTCATCGCAGGTTTCTCCGGGTTCGATGATCCCGTTTCCACAGCCGTTGGTGCAAAGGGAATAATCCAGCCGGCAGGATGCGGAACAGCGGAGGATGCCTCCTGCAAAGCCCCATTCCTGGCAACTTGTATCCGGGAGTGCATCGCGGTCGCACTCTTCGACCCCTTCGATGATCCCGTTTCCACAGCCGCCGGTGCATCCGGAATAATCATAGGAACAGGAAGGATGACAGGCCAGGCTTCCCCCGGAAAATCCGAACTGGGTGCAAAAACCTCCCCCCAGGTCGTTTCCGTCGCATTCCTCGGCCGGTTGCGCGATGCCATCTCCGCAGGTGGAGCACAGGCGGGTATCAAAGGTGCAATTGTCATTGCAGCGCAAAATGCCCCGGTCAAATCCCAGATCCGAACAACTCAATCCGCCGGTCTGGGCCGTGTCACACTGTTCGTTCGAGTCCTTGATGCCATCCCCACACCAGGCTTTTTGACAGTTTGTTCTGCATCCGTCGGGTTCAAAATTGGAGTTGAGCGCCCCGCGGTCGCATTCCTCTCCCTTGTTCTTCACGCCATCGCCGCACTCCCCGTAAAACTCCTTGCGGTTTTCCCGGCAGGAAAAAAGGACCACAAACAGCAATGCGAAGGAAAAGAACCTCATGGCGGCATTCCATAGCACAGAAGACATCAAAGGACCAGCTGCCCTGACGCACCTGCAGGGCAAACGCATTATGAGCGCTGAGTGATAATTGTGGGCCAGTGCCGGT
>CAZTZR010000031.1:0-40645 GCA_964618145.1 uncultured Kofleriaceae bacterium | reverse complement strand
AGAACGAACTGTTCGATGGATGCCGGTGGCGGGGTCAGTTCGAATTGCTGGTCGCCGGAATCCGGAAACGGATCCCCCTGCAGGGAGATCATGTCTGCCAGACGGATTTCCTCCTGGCTCAGTTCCTGGATCCGGATGAAACTCTGGCTGGCTTCCTTGAGTGCCTCGAGTTCGTCGAGTTGGTTCAGTTTGTTCTGGAATTGATCTTCGGAAAAGGGCAGAGGATCGGTGACGGAACTTTCAATTTCCGGGAAGAGTTCGGAGTTTTCATCCGCTTCAAGGCTCTTCAGGGAAGAGAGCATTTCAGAGAGATCCAGGTCCTCTTCAGAAATTTCATGCACTACGGGGTGTTCCCTTTCACGCATGCGAAGGGCTTGTTCCACCTCCTCGTCGGAGTGCAACACTTCCGCATCGAAAGTCAGGGGATTTTCCAGAATCTGGCTTTCGGACACGATGTCGGATTCGATGCCTTCGATTTCCCTGAGAATGTTGAAAAGGTCATCTTCAACAGATTGTACGGATGAACCGGGGGCAGCGGCCAGTATTCGTCCGGCAAGTGCAGAATGAGGATCAACCAGAAGGATTTCCCTGGCAATTTCAACCGCTTTTTCCGGCATGCCCTTTTCCCATGCCGAGGCAAGTCGTTCCATCAGGGCCAGGGCTTCGTCCTTTTTCCCCAGGCGCATGTACAGGTTCTTTTCCAGTTCCAGTACATCAAGGGATTGTCGGGCCGAAATGGTGTCAATCAGGGCCAAGGCCTGATCATACAGGGAAAATTTGAAAAATGCGGCGGCCTCTTCCAGGCGTTTGAGATCCTCTCCGCCCAGGACAATGTCGTCCTCCACCACATCAAGATCTTCGATTTCCTCGATTTCATCCAGGGAGATCTCTTCGATGGGCTCACTGTAATCCATGGATCGTCCACCCAGCCGGGCAGAGGTCTTCCTTTTTTCCGGTTCCGGTTTTTTCCGGTTCAGGGCGATGAGGGTTTCTTCGTCATCGGGCAGAATCTCCAGAATGCGCTCCAGAACGGCTTCGCTTTCGGTGATCTGCCCCTTTTCCCGGTAGATTCTTGAGAGTTCCCGGTAGACATTGACGGCGCTGTCTTTCTTGTTCAGGGCCAGGAACATCCGGGCCAGCAGTTGCAGTAGCCGGATGTCGGAAGGATTGCCCTGCAAAAAGCGCAGAAGGTGCTTGAGCACCTGCTTGATCTTGTCTTCCGGGGCACGGCTTTCCAGATAGGCCTCCGCCAGATGCAGGGCGTTATCCACATCGTCCGGGTCATGGAACATGAGGCGTTCGGCCACTCGGATGAAATCCGTCAGTTCATTCCGGGACCGGAGTTGTTCTGACAACTTGCGCAGTTCCGCAGAGGCTTCGGCTTTCCGGCCAAGTCTTGAAAGGGTTTCCGCAAGATGTGCCCGATAAGTCCATTGGGAGGTATCCAGATCCGCCATGCGCTGGAGGGTCTGGATCATGGCTTCAATGTTGCCGGAGGATTCCTGCAGTTTGGAAAGTTTGTCCAACTGGTAGATGGCATCGGGAAGAAAATTCGTGGCCGCATATACTTCGGCCAGTTTGACATACACTTCCTCAATGGCGGCATCCAGGGTCTGGATTTGTCGCAAAATGGCCAGGGCCTTGCTGTAATGACCCTGGGAGAAAAAATCATCGGAGAGCCGCAGGTAAGTGGTGATGGCACCCCGGGTGTCTCCCGCACGTACCTGGATGTCTCCGATCTTTTTCCAGACACGCATGTCCTTCGGGTCAGAATCGACAATTTTCTGGAATTCCCGGATGGCTTTGTCGTACTGACCCTTCTGCAGAAATTTCTGTGCCGTATTGGAAATTTTTTCCTTGTCTATGGGCACGTGTCACTCCTGGTGTTAGAAGAACTCGACAAATCGGGGAGCGGCCAGCCGCATCAAAAAGCGGGCCTTTCCGAAATTGCCATCGGGTTTGCAGGCAACGACCAGGAAATACTCCTTGTTGATCACACGGAACAACAGCAGCAGATCCCCTGTTTTGACCATCATCTCTTCCAGATCACCAACTTCCAGGATGCCTGCCTGTCTCTTGACGTTGCTCATC
Source organism: uncultured Kofleriaceae bacterium (assembly GCA_964618145.1). Classification (GTDB taxonomy): domain Bacteria; phylum Myxococcota_A; class Polyangia; order HGW-17; family HGW-17; genus HGW-17. The sequence goes on along the minus strand of CAZTZR010000031.1, from coordinate 38,554 downwards.
AACTGTGAAAACTCGATTCCAAGAGTTTGTATGTCCAGGGAAGTACTGACAAACTTGTCCACTTCAATGCCGTCAAAATCCATCAGGAGCGCAGCCAGTGCGCCTTCTGCGCTTTCGACTATTTTTTGCAGGTGTTCCTTGAACATGAATTCCTCCAGTCGGCCAATCCTACGCTTGACTCAGTACATGGTCAAGCTGACAATCCATATTCTTGATGGGGGGCACCAAATGTCCGCAGAACCGTTCAAGTCCGGATCCGCCGACACTTTACCGGATCCGCCGGGGTTTTGTCCAGTTTTGGATCGACTCCTGCAGGAAATGCAAGATCAGCTTGCAAAACGGGCCGGATTGTGACATAAAGCTGAACCCTGCCGGTTTCGGATACAGGTTCGAAACGTTCCGGGCAGATGTTTTTTTTGGAATTTTGAGGTGCACCGATGAAAAGACCTTATCAACCACATACTGTTTCCCGTTTGCGTACCCATGGTTTCAGGACACGCATGGCTACCAAGGATGGTCGCAAGATTCTGGCCCGCCGCCGTGCCCGTGGTCGCAAGCGTCTGGCTGTATCCGTGAACCGGAAGTAACCGAAGCTGTCTGCATTGCATTCCGATTTTGTCTTTCCGAAGTCCGTCCGGTTGCTGAAGCGGGCTGATTTTCTGAATGTTCAGGGTTCTTCTTCCCGTCACATCACCCGTCACATGGTGTTCAGATACCTGGAAAACCATCAGGGGATCTTCCGGGTGGGTTTCACCGTCACCAAAAAGTTCGGGAATGCGGTAAAAAGGAACCGGATCCGCAGGAGGCTCCGGGAAGCAGTTCGCCTGAACATGCCCCGTTTGAGGCATTTTTCTGTGGACGTGGTGGTGATGCCCCGTCACGAAATCCAGCATGTGGCTTTTTCAAGACTGCTGGAAGAAGTGAAAGGGTTTGCAGCCCTGCTTCAGGAGATCCGGAAGTGATCGCCCGGTTTTTCATTGCCCTGATTCAGTTCTACCGGAAATGGATCTCTCCGGCAAAGCGGGTTCCCACCTGCCGGTTTGTTCCCACCTGCTCTTCGTACGCTGTGGATGTATTCACCCACAGGGGAGCATGGATGGGTTTTTGGTTGACTCTTTGGCGGGTTTTGCGTTGTCATCCCTTCGCGCGTGGCGGGTATGATCCGCCACCCATTCATCCGAAGCCCGGAAAAGGTGCTGGCATGAAGAACATGAAAACATGGTTGATTTGTCTTGTTACCCTCGTGTGGTTGGCTCCCGGACTGGCAGTCGGGAATCCTCCTGCCGGGGAACCTGTTCCGGGCGGCACGCCAGTGGCCACGGAAGATGGCACGCCAGTGGCCACGGAAGACGGCACGCCAGTGGCCACGGAAGACGGCACGCCGGTGGCCACGGAAGATGGCACACCGGTGGCCACGCCGGAAACCCCTGCCGAACAGGAACGCAAGCACCTGTATTTCACGGAAAAGTTTCATGGGGGGGAAATCTCGGAACAGGATCAGGATCCCCGATTGCTGTTCGAGAATGAACTCTATGTGGCGCGTTTCACCCTTCACGGGGCTGTCTTCTCCTCTTTTGTGTTCAAGAAAAGCCAGTATCGGGAAATGGTCATTCCCAAGGAAAGCATGAAGCAGAAACTGCGGGAGAAAAAAGACCAGCAGATGGAGATGATCAAGACCTGGTCCCCCATGTTTCTTCCTTTTCAGATGGAGATGGAGATCGAGCGGGAAGCCGAAAGCCTGGATCAACACACGAAATACCATCTGAAGCGCGAGTTGAATTTCCGTCCGCTGGATCAGCGCTGGGAACTGGAGAGCCGCACCGACGAGGCGGAACGCACCCTGTTCGTGTTTCGCCTGATGGTCGACACCCCTTGTGTTCCGGACACTCTCCAACCGGCCGGAACCTGCTTTCCGGCGGAAATCCGCAAGGTGTACACCATGTACCCGAAGCGGTATGACTTTGACCTGGCTGTGCGGGTCACGAGCACCGTTCCTGAGCGCCTGAATGTCAAACACATGGTGTTTCACCTTTTTTCCCTTCATGAGGGCGAAAGCGAAAGGGGTTTCTTCAACCCCGTATCCGTGCAGAAGGAAGCCATCTGTCTTCATGCGGATGGTGTAAGTGTGCAGAGTTTCGATGTGATCATGACCGGACCACCCAAGGGTTGTATGGGCGGCTGCTCCGGTTGTTCCTGCCAGCGGACGCCATCGAAACAATCGGATTTTCCCCGGGGGGCCCGGTGGGCTGGTATTGATGCCCGCTACTTCCTGATGGTGCTGCTCAAGGATTATGCGGCGGATGATGGCGGTTGCCGGTTTACTGCCCAGAAGATCCAGGAAATTCCGGGCTTCGGACTGATTCACACCCAGATGGACATGCACGGGCCCCGCCATGTGGAGCCCGGCACGGAACTGGTCATTCCCTTCAAGGGCTATATTGGTCCGAAGGATCTGAACTACCTGGAGAATGTGCGCATCCGCCGTTCCGAACAGGATACCGTCACGCAGGACTCGAAGTTGAGCCATGCGGTGGATTTCGGCATTCTGGGAATCGTGGGAAGGCCCATGATCTTTTTGCTCAAACAGGTGCAGAAAGTGGTGGTGAACTGGGGCCTGGCGATCATCATCCTGACCATCCTGATCAAGTTGGTGACCCTGTACTGGACCAACAAGAGCATGCGCAGCATGAAGAAGATGGCCAAACTCAAGCCCGAGATGGAGGCCCTCCAGAAGCAGTATGCCAACGACAAGGAGAAGTTGAACCAGGAGGTCATGGCCTTATATAAAAAGCATGGGGTCAATCCGTTGGGGGGCTGTCTTCCCATGATATTGCAGATGCCCATCTACATCGCCTGGTATCAGGCCTTGATGGCTTCCGTGGAACTGTACCGGGCACCCCTGTTTGGATGGATTCAGGATCTCACCGCCCAGGATCCCTTCTTTGTGTTGCCGGTGCTCATGGGAATCATGATGTTCCTGCAGCAGAAGATGACCCCTGCCGCCGGTGACAGCCAGCAAGCCAAGATCATGCTTTACACCATGCCCATCATGTTCACGGTGATCATGCTGTTTTTACCTTCCGGACTGACCCTGTACATCCTCACCAACACGGTTCTGGGACTGGCCCACCAGTGGTACATGAACCACAGCGAAGATGCGCTCGCCTGACCTCCTGTGCGAAGACACCATTGTGGCCGAGGCGACCGTTCCCGGTCAGGGGGGCCTGAGCCTGATCCGTCTGAGCGGTCCTTTGGCTTTTGAGACATTCCAGAGACTCGTGGGTGGAAAAAAAAGCCATCTGCAGCATGCCCGGGCCCACCTCCACCGCGTGCCCGGCCTGGATGATTTCATTGCGGTGGCCTATCATTCGCCCCGTTCCTTTACCGGAGAGAATGTGGTGGAAATATCCTGCCACGGCAATCCAGTGATAGTGAAGCGGTTCATTGAGGGTTTGGTGTCGGTGGGTGCCCGTTTGGCCCGCCCGGGGGAGTTTTCCTTCAGGGCGGTGTTGCACGGGAAGATGAGTGTTTCCGAAGCCGAACGCATGTCACGGCGGATTTTTGCAAGGGATCTGTGGGAACTGGAGTTCGTGGAAACGGCGCAGGACGGAACCCGTTTGTTTCGAGAACTGTTGGTGGATCTGCAAGAAGCCCTGGCGGATCTGGAAAGTTCCATCGAGTTCGGGGAAGGCCCGGGCCCCGACCTGGAACGGATCCGGAAGAAGAGTTGCCGATTGAAGGATCTGGCCGATTCCCAGAAGGTCCTTTCCCGTCTCCCCCTGGTATTGTTGTACGGTCCCGTGAACGCCGGCAAGAGCACCCTCTTCAATGCCATTTTGGGGTATGATCGCGCAATAGTTCACGAAGAACCAGGAACCACCCGGGACTACCTGGAAACTTCGGTGCAGGCCAACGGGGTGTCCTTCAGGCTGGTGGACAGTGCGGGTGTGCGGACTGCCGAAGGTCCTGCCGAATCCATGGGTGTGGAACACACACAGGATCTTTTGTCCAAAGCGGACGTGGTGGTGGCCTTCGACGGGGTTCCGGTGGAATCCGTCGGATCCGTGATCCGCGTCCACGGAAAGGCAGATCTTTCCATCCCTGATCGGGACATGACGGCTCTGGCCGTTTCCGGAAAAACCCGAAAAGGGGTGGACATGCTTCTGGACACCATTTCCGGTGTTCTGGTCCGGCTCAGGGAAGACAGCCGTCCGGAATGCTGGATCTCTGAACGGCTTGCGGCGGTGGCGGACCAAATCCGGGAGGGAATGGATTCACTGTCAGAATCCCTGCTCCCGGAGGTGCAGGCCATTCACCTGGGAGAAATTGTGCGAACCCTGGAGCAGGCGCTTCAGGTTCCCCCCGCCGACTTGTATGGTTTGATATTCTCCCGCTTCTGCATCGGGAAATGATTCAGGGGCGAATCAGCTTGAGTTGACAGGTGCAAGCGGGTATACAGCCTTGTCAGGCCCGTCCGGCGGCCGTGGAGGTTCCGATGACGAAGTATGTGGAAGGAAAACTGTTTGGCGGAGGATACCGGATTGCAGTGGTGGTGTCCCGTTTCAACTCCCTGGTCACGGAACGCCTGCTCGAAGGAGCCCTGGATGCGTTTGCCCGGTCAGGAATGGATCTGGAACAGGTGACTGTCATCCGGACACCGGGTTCCTTTGAAATTCCCGCCACTGCCAAAAAGGCGGCGATCAGCGGGAAGTTTGACGGCATTGTGTGTCTCGGTGCCGTGGTGCGCGGGGATACGCCGCATTTTGATTACGTCAGTGCCGAAGCCATCAAGGGCGTTGCCCAGGTGTCCATGCAGGCGGATGTTCCCGTCATCATGGGTATTTTGACCACCGATACCATGGATCAGGCCCTGGATCGTGCGGGTGCCAAGGCTGGAAACAAGGGCTTTGAGGCTGCACGTTCCCTTCTTGAAATGATCCATGTATTTGCGGAGTTGTGATTGTGAGATCCTCCTCAAAAAAAACAAGCCATTCCGCACGGTCCAATGCAGGACGGAGCCGGCGCCGGATCACCCGGGAACGGCTTCTTTGTGCCCTGTATGCATGGGATGTGGGTGGCATGTCCATGGAACCGGATTCCCTGCAGGATCTGTTCAGTGTGGAACCGTCTGAAGGGGATCCCGATGATGCTTTTCTTGACTCCATAGTGACAGGGTTCATCAAGAATGCGGACTTTGTGAATGAACGCATTCGCGAGGCCAACAGCCGGTGGCGCATGGAGCGGATGGACCGGGTGGATGTGGCCATCCTGCGCCTGGGGGTCACGGAATTGTTCTTCACGGACACTCCCTCCCAGGTGGTGATCAACGAGGCGGTGGAGTTGGCCAAACTGTATGGCAGCGAGACCAGTGCACGATTCGTCAACGGCGTGCTGGACGCCATCCGGAAGGCCCGTCCGGCCGGGTGAAACTTGTCTACGGAAAACATTTCCGGCACAGAAGAACATGACACGGTGAAAGGCGGAATTGTCCGGGATTCGGGGACAGCAAAACTGGAACCGTTCCGGGACGGGAACAAGGCTGCCACCCTTGGCCGGTTGTTTCAACTGGGTTTCCCGGTGCTTCCCGGAATGGTCTGGTCCCATGGGTATGAACCCCCCCCCGGTTATTTCCAGGCGCTTGCCGACAGGGTTCCTTTCCCCTGGATTTTGCGTTCTTCCTCACCGGACGAGGATACCGGTTCCGGTTCCCTGGCGGGTTGTTTTGAGAGCATTGGACCGGTGCACGGCCTGTCGGAGGCACAGAATGCCTTTTCCCGCATCCGGTTGGGCCTGGATGCCGCCTGCCGGATCGGAGCCCTTGTGGGGGTTGCTCCAAAAGTTCCTGCGGTTCTGATCCAGCCATATGTTTCGTTCGTTTCCCTTGGCACGGTCCTTTGGCCGGATCCTTCCCGGGAACAAACGCTGTTGGTGGAAACTGCCGCCGGCACCAAAGAACCTGACCCTCTCCAGAAGGAAGAGATATGCCGACTGGTACACCGGGTGTGCCGGGAGTTTTTCGGATACCAGCCGGTGGATATGGAATGGGGAGTGGATTCGGCCGGAAAACTGTGGCTTTTGCAGGTCCGCTCCCTGGTCCGTGGCGCGGAGAACCCACCGGAGTTCATGCAGGCCGGAACCTGGCGACTGAACAGGCACCACCATCCGCGGGTGCTGTCCCCCTTGTATGCTTCGGTGATAGAAAAGACCAGGGACTGTCTTTTGCTGCGCCAGGGCGTCTGGATGGGCCGCCTGTACGAGTCTTCGGATGCTCCCGTTCCGAACGGAACAGGAACTTTTCCACGGGCTCCGGTTTCAGGTCCGTTTCTGGACTCCCGCCGGCGGTTTCACCGGATGCTTTCATGTTTTTTCCGTTTTCTTCCGGATTATCTGGAACGCCGCCGTCCGGTGCGGCCCGGAGAAAACTGCCTGGCGGCATTGTTGCGCGCCATGCCCCATTCTGCGGTACCCCACCGTTTCCATTCATTTGCTTCGGTGTTTCCGGAGCACTGGGACCCGGAGGCACCATCCATTGCATCCGGTATCGGGGAATTGGTGAACCGGTTCCGGGAGCCGGCCCAGGCCCCGGAAGAGTTGCCATGGCAGGTGTTTGCCAATCGGGTGGACAGCCGGGAGCAGGATGACTGGGTTTTTGCGCGGATGATCGCCGCCTTGAGGGCGGCGCTTCTGCAATTGGCCGAAGAGGCTTCCTTGGTGCTGGATCGTCCGGACGATGTGTTCTGTATGAACGTGGACGAGATCCTGTCGGGGAACCTGCCGGACAACCGGATCCTGCAAACCCGCAGGGTGTACCGGGATGCCCTGGAACACCGGATTGTGCCGGAAAAAGTCTTGAACGGAGTCCCTGTTTACAGGAATGCTTCCCCGACAGGCACCACGGGAAGGTTGTCGGGATACCGTGCTGTCGGAGGAAAGGCGACCGGTCTGTCCGGGAACCTCCATCAGAAAGCCGAGATTGCGGTGGTGTACTCCCTGACTCCCCAGGACATCGTGTTTTTGCCGCAAGTGGCAGGTTTGATCGTGGAACGGCCGGAGTTGGCCGGTCATGCGGTGCTCATCGCCAGGGAACTGGGCATTCCTGCCATCGTTGGCGTCCAAAATGCTGTTCGCCTGATCCCCCCCGGCACCCGTGTTTTCCTGGACGCCGATGCCGCGGTGGTGGATCTTGTTACTTCCCGCCGGAAATGAAAGACTCCACGTCCGTCACTGTTTTTGGAATGGGGGAACCCCCCAGTACACGGCAGCCGGTTTCGGTGACGAGAATGTCATCTTCAATGCGGATGCCGCCGAATCCGATGTATTCCATGACCTTGTCGTAGCATACGAACCGTGCGTGTTCCCCCCGGTCGTGCCACTGCCGGATCAGGGCTTCAATGAAATAGATGCCGGGTTCCACCGTGAACACCATGCCCGGCTTCAGGAAACGGTTGAAACGCAAAAAAGCCAGCCCGAACTGTGAGGATCGGCTGGTTCCCGGTTCGTATCCGGCATGATCTCCGAGATCCTCCATGTCATGAACGTCCATTCCCAGAATGTGCCCCAGACCGTGCGGGAAAAACAGGGCATGGGCTCCGGCCTCGACGATCTCGTCAATATCGCCCATGAGCAGCCCGAGTTCCACCAGACCCGCGGCGATGGTGCGGCAGGCAACCCGGTGGGCATCGGCGAATGACACACCAGGGGTGCAAGCCGAAATGGCGTCCAGTTGGCTTTGGAGAACGATTTCATAGACATCCCTCTGGCGGGGGGTGAATTGTCCGGAAACCGGAAAGGTGCGTGTGATGTCCGAGGCATAGCAGGATGCGGTTTCGGCGCCGGAATCCAGAAGAATGAGGTTTCCTTCGGCGAGGGTGTTTCCGTAATGGTGATTGTGCAGCACCTCCCCGCGGACAGTGACGATGGGTGTGAAGGAATGCACACATTCGTGTTGCAGTTGCGCACTGGTCATGGCGGCCATGATGTCGTGTTCCTTCAGACCGGGTTTCAGGATGGCGGCCGCCGCCCGGTACATGGCGTAACTGGCGTCCAGGGCCCGTTCGATTTCGGCGATTTCCGCTTCTTCCTTGATCATGCGGACATCGGCCATGGCCCGGATCAGTTCCACACTGGCGCCGGAGACGACCTTTTCCGGATGCATTTCGAGCAATCGGGCCAATTCCATTACGGTTTCCGCCCGGAAGGGGGGCAGATAATGGACGGGGTGAAGGGACTTGACGGTTTCCTGCAAACGGGAAAGCGGCAGTGTCCGGCCGATGCCGCAAGAGGAGGCCAGTTCGCTGACGGGAGGCACCGGTCCCGTCCAGATGATGTCATCCATGGTGGCATCGTCCCCGAAGAGGATGTCTTCTTCGGGGGTCATCAGCAGGGTCAGTCCGGTGTTGTTCAGACCGGTGAGATACATGAAATGGCTGTTCTGCCGGTATTCAAAGGTGTTGGCCTTGTAGTTTCTGGGACTGTCCTGGTGGGCGACAAATGCCATGGACACACCGGGCAGTGCCTGGCGCAGGCGGTTTCTTCGGTTTTTGAAGGTTTCGGTGGAAAACATGTCGGGATACTCCTTAGGATGCGGTCACAAGGGGGTTCACGTTACCCAAGGGGGAAGGGCAGTTCAACAGAAAAACACACAACGGTCAGAACAGCCCCGAAATGTTGCCTTCGTCGTCGATGTCCATTCCCTCGGAGGCAGGCACTTTCGGCAGTCCGGGCATGCGCATGATCTCCCCCGTGACGGGGATGACGAATCCGGCACCGGCAGCCACGATGATCTCCCGAACCGTGGCGATGAAGTCCTTGGGTCTTCCCAGCAGTTTCGGGTTGTCCGAAAGACTGTTCTGGGTTTTGGCAATGCAGACGGGAAGTTTGTCATACCCCAGTTTCCGGATTTGCCGCAGATCCGATTTGGCCTGGGGGGTGTAGTCCACGGCTTCGGCTCCGTAGATTTCCCTTGAAACGGCGGCGATCTTTTCCTCGATGGACTGATCCAGTTCATAAAGTGGCCGGTACTGGCCGGAAAAACCTGCTGCGGACTGAACCACGAGTTCCCCCAGCTCCAGGGCGCCTTCGCCCCCCTGGCCCCATACATCCGCGGTGGCCACCCGGGTGCCCATGGAACGGCAGAAATCCCTCACGATCGCGATTTCTTCGGCGGTATCCTGGGTGAAACGGTTGATGGCCACCACACAGGGCACCTGGAACTTCCGGATGTTTTCCAGGTGTTTTTGCAGGTTTGGAAGACCCTGTTCCACCGCCTTGGGATCCGGTTTGTTCAAGTCAGTTTTTTTCACGCCACCGTGCATTTTCAGGGCACGGATGGTGGCCACCAGAACCACCGTGCGGGGGGAAAAACCTGCACTGCGGGACACGATGTCAAAGTATTTTTCCGCACCCAGGTCGAATCCGAATCCGGCTTCGGTGACCACATAATCGGCGGAACGCAAAGCCAGCCTCGTGGCCATGACCGAGTTGGTTCCCTGGGCGATATTGGCAAAAGGACCCCCATGGATGAAGGCGGGTACCCCCTCGATGGTCTGAACCAGATTGGGTTTGAATGCGTCCTTGAGCAACACCGACATGGCACCGGATGCCTTCAGACCTCTTGCAGTCACCGGTCCGCCGTCCAGACTGTAGGCCACCAGGATGTTGTCGAGTCTCTTTTTGAGGTCCGAGAAACTTTCCGTCAGGCAGAGGATGGCCATGACCTCGGATGCCGCCGAGATGTCAAATCCGCCCTCCCTGGGGGTTCCCATGGTCTTGCCCCCGAGGCCCACGATGATCTTGCGCAAACTGCGGTCGTTCATGTCCATGGCTCTGCGCCAGAACACCTGCCGGTTGTCGATCCGCAGGTCATTGCCCTGGTACAGGTGGTTGTCCAGTATGGCGGACAGGAGGTTGTTCGCTGCCGTGACGGCGTGAATGTCCCCGGTAAAATGCAGGTTGATGTCTTCCATGGGAAGGACCTGGGAATATCCACCGCCGGTGGCTCCCCCCTTGATTCCCATGACCGGCCCCAGGGAGGGTTCACGCAAGGCCAGTGCCGTGAGATGGCCGAGTCTGGCCAGTCCCTGGGCCAGCCCGATGGATACGGTGGTCTTGCCTTCTCCGGCCGGTGTGGGGGTAATGGCGGAGACCAGAATCAGGTTGCCCCTGTCATGGCAGCCTTCCGCCCTGCGACACGTGCGCGCGCTGATTTTTGCCTTGTAAGGTCCGTAGAGGTCAAGATCTTCGGGGAGAAACCCCAGTTTTCCGGCAATCTCCGTGATGGGACGCAATTTGGTTTTCCGGGCGATTTCCAGATCGGTGGACATGATGTGCATTCTCCTTGACAGGTTATTTCAAAATTCCGAGTTGTTCGAAATCCCGGGCAGGCCATCCAGCCTGCAACAGTGCGGTCCAGGCTTCCCAGACCTGTTCCCGGGTCAGTTTTCCGGATTCCAGGAAACGGGCCAGGAAAACGACCGGACTGGCGACCCGTTGTGCATGGAATTGACGTTCGTGTACATGCACGGCCACGGTGCCTTCCTCCCCCAGGGCATCCCGGAGGGGATTCCAGTGCAAAGATACGGGGCCGGCCCACTGGAACAGGGGAATTCCCTCCATCTGGGCTGTGGTGACCATCCCCGGTTCCGGTTGCAGGACCGCCATCGGCCCCAGACTGCGAATCAGCACCAGCCAGAAGCGGGTGTGTTCAAGGGGAATCCGGTTGAGTACGAAAAAGGGACCCCGGGGAATGAACACCAGAAGCGGTGACCAGTCGGGGTGGCTGTTCATCTTGCGGGATTCCGGAGCAAAGACGGCCTCCCCCTGGTCGGCGGGCAACCAGGAAACGTGGAAGAATGTCCCCCAGGCAGGATGGATGGCTTGTACTGTGGAAACGTGCGGATCCACAAGACCCGGAAAATCCATCCGGTCCAGGTCCACAAAGGAGGAGGCAGTCACCACATGCCGGGTGGCCCTTGTACCGGTCTGGACCCAGAGATTCAGGTTTCCGGGTACGGTTCCGGAGGATTTCTTGTACCTGTAGGGACTGATTTGGGGATGGTTGCGGGAAAAATCCTGCAAATCCAGAAGGATGTTGTGGGGAATCCGTGTGTTTTTCGGTATACGTCCAGACACGGTATGCACGGGAATTCGGCAGGGTGTTTCCGGGCACAGGGCATGGACCGGCCGTGGCACCGTCACCGAAACCTGCCGGTTGCATGCACCGGCCAGAAAGAGCATGAAAATCCAGGGCAGGCTAGATTTTGGTGGCATCGCGGATCTTTCTTCTTTCGCCGAGCAGCAGCATGAAATCACCCTCCTGCAGGGTTTCCGTGGGGGACGGAGCCCTGCGTACCCAGGTAACCTGTCCGGCGGGATCCACAATCCGGTGGCGAAGGAGGATCACATGGATCTGGAAACGCCGGCGGATATCCAGTTCCATAAGGGTTTTTCCCACAGCATGACCAGGAATTTCGATTTCCGCGATGACGTATCCGTCCCCGAGGTCGATTTCTCCGAGCCGCTCGGTGATGGAGATGGAATCCACCATGGTGGAGGGCAAATCCCGCTGACTCATTTCCTGATGGTAGGCAAAAAGCACGTCTTCCTGGGTGACTTCTGCGATTCGCCGTCCCTCTTCATCCACCACCGCCAGTGCTTCTTGATGGGAAGAAGACAGCAGTTTCAGCACCAGGGACAGGTCGTCTTCGGGACGCAGGGTCTCCCGGACGGGCTGGGCCAGATCGGCGGCAACGACGAGTTGGTCCAGATGTTCACGTTCCTGCAGGGCGAAACTGAGGTCTTTTCCATGGATGGTTCCCGTGAGCCGCCCTTCGTGATCCACCACAAATCCCCAGATCGCGCCCTGTTCCAGCAAGGTGGCCATCACCTGGCTCAGGGGCGAGTCCACCCGTACCTCCGGAGTGTTTTTCTTCATGACATCCCGGACTTTCCTGTTTCGCAGGGGATCCACCTGGCGGTGCCGGTCGAGTTTGACGCCCCGGGCGATGAGGTTCAGGTGGGCGACACTGTCCCTTTTCAGCATGGCGGATACCACGGTGGCCAGGATACAGGCCAGCATGAGCGGCAGGATGACATTCGGCTGCCGGGTGAGTTCGAACACCATGAACACGGCGGAGATGGGGGATCGCATGGTTCCGGCCAAAAGGGCACCCATGCCGATGAGCGCATAGTTGGAGGGACTCGAAGCCACCCAGAACCGGTCGGCGATCAGGCCGAAACTGTATCCCCCCATGGCGCCGATGTACAAAGAGGGTGTGAACACACCCCCGGAGGTGCCGCTGCCCACACTGATGGCCGTGGCCAGCAGTTTGATGAAGGTCAGGGTCAGGGTGGTGCGCAGCAAAAAGGCATGATTCGCCGAAATGGCATCGTTGATCTGGTAATATCCCACACCGAACTGGTGCGGGGTGAACAGGGCCAGAAGGCCCACGGCCAGTCCGCCGATGGCCGGATACCACCAGAATTTCAGCGGCAACCTGGAAAACAGGCGGGAAATGTAGTCCACGCTCTGGATCATCAGTGCGGAAAGCAATCCCAAAAAGATGCCCAGTGCCGCATAGAGCAAAAGTTCCCGGTTGCTGTGCATGTAGAAGTGAACGTGCATCAGTGCGGGGGAATCTCCCAGGTGGTGATGGGAAATCACGGTGGCCACCACACAGGACACGACAATGGGACCGATTTTGGCCGCACCGAAATCCTCCAGGATCACCTCCACGGCGAAAAGGGCTCCCGCAAATGGCATGTTGAAGGTGGCAGCCACCCCGGCCCCGGCTCCGCAGGCCACCAGGGTCCGGGTCTGCCGTACGGAGGCACGAAGAATGTGGGAGAGGAACGAGCCGATGGCACCACCGATGAGTACAATCGGACCTTCACGACCGGCCGATGCACCGGAACCCAGGGACACGGAGGTGGCCACCATCTTGGCCAGGGGAACCCGTTTGCGCATTCGTCCCCCCCGGACGGCCAGGGATTCGATGACTTCGGAGATGCCAGCCCCCCTTACCTCAGCGGCAATCCATCGCAAAAAGGGCATGAGAATCAGGCCCCCGACAACGGGCAACAGCAAGAGTCCGTACCAGGGGAGATATTTGCCGGCCTCTTCGCCTCCCGTGATGCCGAAGGGCCGGAAAAAACCGCCAAATGCCGCATGGATGGTGTGATGCAGGGCAATGGCGCCGTAGCCGGCAGCCACCCCCACCAGCACTGCCGCACCGAGCATGATGACCAACTCCTTGCGTACGGTCTTGTGCAACTGGAGAACGTCCTGCAGTTTCATCCAGGGAAGGTTACGGGAAACCGGGAAAAAACTCAACGGGAACCGGAAAAGTCGAAGGCCAATTGTTCCTTCACCGGCACCATACGCCTTTTTCCGCCAAAAAGAAGGTAAGGACCGGCTTTGGCAGGAGAGATATGGAAAGCCGCCAAATCCCGTGGTTCCCGGAGGGATGCCTGCCGGCGTGCGGAGACAATGTGACGGGCACCGGCAGGTCCGATGCCTGGCACACGAAGCAGTTGCTCCAGGGAGGCCGTGGTGATTTCCAGGGGAAAAAATTCCGGATGCAGTTTCGCCCAGCCCAGTTTGGGGTCTTCGTCCATGGAGAGGAAACCCCCTTCGCTGGTGGGAATCTCCCAGGCGGAAAACCCGTATTTCCTCAGGAGCCAGTCTGTCTGGTACAGGCGGTGTTCCCGCCACAGGGGGGTGGCCTCCAGATGTTCCAGGGGTGTACCGGGCAAGGGGGAGTGGGCGGAGAAGTAGATCCGCTTCAAATCCAGTTCCCGGTAGCAACGGTTCATGAAATCCACAATCTGCCGGTCTGTCTCTCCGGAGGGTCCCACAACAATCTGGGTGGTGGTACCCCGGCATTGGGTTCTGGAAGATTTCTGCAATTGTTGCACGGTCTTCAGAAGGGACCACAGATCTTCCTGGAAAGCCTTTTCCGGGGCAATGTGTTTGAGGTGACTGTCGCTGACGGCCTCCAGATTGACGGATACCCGGTCGGCCAGTTCCAGTGCCTGCCGGATCTGGTCCGTGCCGATGCCGGGAATCAGTTTCATGTGCAGGTATCCGCGAAAGCGGTATTTTTTCCGAACCAGAAGTCCGGTTTTGAGGATATCGTCCATGACTTTTACCGGACGATCACAGATCGCCGAACTCAAAAACAGGGCACCCACCTTGCGCCGGGCCATCAACCGGGAGAAGAACAGCGCCAGTTCATCCGGATCCAGACGGGCTTCGCGCTTGTCTACTCCGGCACCGAAGGCACAGTAGCCACAACGGTTGGTGCAGGCATTGCTCATGAGTACCTTGAGCATCCACTGGGTCCGTCCGTCCGGCATCACCGCGGGATACAGCCACTGGCCGGAGGGGAGTTTCCGCCGGCCCTCGCCACAGGTACCGCAGGCCAGATCATGCCTGCCATCGGATGCCAGTTGTTCCAGATTCCGGAAAAACTCCGAAGAGGGTTCCATGGGAAACTCCTTACAGGTGTAAGGCTTATCACCCTGTCCGGAAAAAGGCAAGAAAAACGAAAATCCGGGCTATTTGCGTTTTTTCCCGAACAGCCGGAATGCATCGATGTCCGATGGCTCCAGACCCAGCCGGAACAGGATTGCGACAAACAAGCCCACGGGGAAAAGACCCAGCGCCAGAGCACCCCAGAGTGTGTGATAAGGCAGTACCATGTACAGGGCTGCAAAGGCGGCCATGGCCAGTATTCCCGCGACAAGGGGTTTGTACACGGCAGACAACTTCAGGCGGATTTTCAGGAGGAAATGACACTGGACCAGTTTGATGATGACGGAAAATGCGCTGGCGATGGCCGTGGCGATGGCGGCGCCGATGATGCCCCAGCGGGGGACCAGAAGGATGTTCGAAACAATGCTGACCACGGCGGTGGCAATACCGTTGTACAGGTTCCATTTGGAATGGCCGGTCATGACTATCACGTTGGTGGCCAGACCGAGAAGACAGGCTACCAGGGCGCCGGACGCCAGAATCAGCATGAAATGGGCAGAATCGGTGTAGGAGGCATGGAACAGCAGCAGCAGGGGTTGCTTCAGAGCCACCAGCATCAGCGCGATGGGAAAGGCCAGCATGGCAATCCATCGGGTGACATCCCCGTAGTGGGTGGACAGTTCTTCAATCCGGCCCTCTTTCCAGTACCGTGCGATCACCGGTGTCATCACACTGGAAAACCCCAGCCGAACCTGTCGCAGGTTGCGGATGATCTCGGCACCGGTCCCGTAATAGGCAATGGTGGAGGAGGGGTATCCTGCGGAACCCAGGAACAGGATGCCGATGCCGGCCATGAAATACGCCAGGGTCAGGTTGAGGTTCTGGGGAATCGAAAATGAAAACAGGGGTCCGAAAAAGCGGAAATGCAAAAAGGCATGGCCCAGTTCGGCGAACGAGAAGAATTTCCGGTAGACCCACAAGGCCACCAGACTCAGCGCGATGTTTCCCAGCAGGTAAGCGATCGCCAGGGAGTGTAGTCCCGGACTGATGAAATACAGGATCACCGCGAAACCGATGAGAAAGGCCGGTTTGAAGGCTCCCAGCAGCAACGCGTCGTATTTCATGATCATCAGGGACTTGGTCATGGACACCACCAGTTGGGGAATGGCGATGAAAGGCAGGGCCAGAACCATGATTCCCAGGGTGCCCACCAGTCCCTCCCGGTTGAACTGGCGTTCAATCAGGGATGGGCCGAAAGTGTGCATGGCCAGGATCATCAGTCCGGTGAGTACCAGAGCGATCACCAGGGCGTTGGCGGCCACCCGGTACATGATGCCCCGTTCCTTTTCCTCGTGGACATGGCGTGATGCGAAAAGCAGCATTCCGTCCTGGACGCCGGAAAAGGAAAGGGAAATGGTCATTTCGATGAGGGTGTTGGCCAGCAGGTAAACCCCGAAAATTTCAGGTCCATATACGCGGGTGGCCAGAATGTAGAAGACGGGATGCAGGCTTTTTATGGCAATCCCCAGAAAGTTCACCAAGGTTCCGCGGGCCAGGGTGCGCCCCATGTTCTCCTGTGTACTCATCGGTTTTCCCATTGTTCGATGACTTCGTCGTAATGGGCTTCCAGAGCTTCGTTGCGCACGGCGGTGGACAGGGTCTGCTGCATGTGGTTCCGGGCGTTTTCGCCCAGTTCCTGTCGTAACCGGGGGGAGTTGGCCAATCGTTTCAGTGCCGTGAAAAGTGCCTCCCCGTCCCGTTCGGGAACCAGAAGACCGGTGACACCGTCCTTTATCACCTCGGGAATGCCGCCGTGGCGGGTGGCCACCAGGGCCGCCTGGCGTACTCCCGCCTCCTTGACCACATTGGGGATGCCTTCGGTGTCACCATCGGAGCCCACCACACTGGGAACACACACCACGTCGGCCGACAGGTACAGACGAAACAGATCCTCCTGGCTCATGTGCGGGACGAATGCCACGCGATTGTCGATCCGGTGTTCGCGGATGAGGGTTTCATATCTGCCCTGCAAAGGCCCCTGTCCCACCAGTTTCAGGCGGGCGTTCACCCCGGAGGCCACCAGTCTGGCAAATGCAATCAGTCCGGTTTCAAAACCCTTCTTTTCGACAAAACGTCCCACCATCAGCATTTCGAAGGGGTCTTCGGGGTTTTTGACAGGCCGTTCAACGGAATCCGGGATGTGAACCCCGCGATGGTGAACGAACACCCGGTCCGGGTCGGCTCCCAGGGCCACGAGTTTGGTGGCCAGATCCGCCGAAACGGCCAGAAAGCGGTTGATCCGCCGGAACAGGGTGCCGGAGAACAGCGTGTACCGCCAGTAATCCGGTCGGCGCCACCGCATGTCCGGCAGCAGCACGGCGACATCAATGCCGCCAAAGGTGCAGATCAGCGGCAGATCCAGCCACAGAGCATAAGGCAGTGCATAGAATCCGCCGGGCCCGAACTGGGCGTGGATCAGGGAAAAATCCCCGTCCCGCAACCGCCGCGCAATGCGGGGGGAAAAACCGGTGGACTGATACAGAAGGGATTCTGCATGTCCGGCGGGATGGTTTGCCGGGGCGATGCAGGTAAGCGGTTCAAAGGGAAAGCGTTCCGGGAAAAAACGGGTATGGGCAAAGGCCTCCATGGCATAGCGCCGGTGGCCCAGGAGTTCCTCATGGATGAACGCCTGGGAAAACGGCAGGAAATTGGCGCTGAAATGGGCCACCCGCTTGAGTGCGTGGCCATTGTCATGAGGGAAAATCAAGATTTTCGCTCCAGGTAGTTTGCCAGGGTTTCGGCAAAGAGCCGTTCCAGTTCCAGGTTCCCTTCGTGTCGGACCAGTTTTCCGTTGTCATCCAGGGTCCAGTGGAAAGGTGCCCGTGCCAGGGATTTGATTCCGAACCGCAGGAACTGGAACTCCAGAAGATGATAATTCTGGCCGTCATGCAGGACATCCAGGGAGGCAAAGGGTACATCGAAGGCGTCCACGACGGGTTTGAGGAAGTCAATGATCCCTTCCGGCGGTTTTTCCGGCCAGGTTCTGGGGATGCGACTGCCCGATGCACGAAAATCTCCTGGCCGGTTCTGCCGGTACAGGATGAACCAGCGGTTTCCGAAGTAATGCACCCTGTGGTCGGCATCCGCACCGGGTATGAAAGGCTGTACAATGAATTTCCCCCGAAAGAGGCTGTCCCGATTGTTCAACTGGCGTTTGGCCAGAAAACCGAGGTTGTTGCGGATTGTTTGCAAATCGGGGGTAAAACTGAAACGGCGTGCCAGTTTCAGGGCTTCTTTGGCGTTGTGTGCCAGGGCCACACTCTGGCCCATGTCTCCTGCGGAAGCCTTCATGACCACGGGGAACTGGATGTGGTCAACATCTTCCTTGAAGTCCTGCAGGTTTCCGTACACCCTGCTTTTGAGTCCCGAAAGGGCGTCGACTCCGGAGACTGTACGCAGGATTTCCATGAAACACTTGTTGTGGTGGGCCCGGAGAAGTTCGAACCGGGGGACAAGGAAGGCCCCCGACAGATGCAGTCCCAGAATGACATCCTCGATGTAACTTTTATAAAACAAGCCCTGATCCTGGGAGGACTGGTACAGAACCGGCCTGTCTTTCCAGATGGCTGGGCCGGAAAAATCCACGGCCGAAAAAGGCATGATGGTGGAGGACCAGCCCAGTTCCCGCAGGAATACCGCCAGGCGGTCAAGATTCATGGTTTGGTCGGTTCCATGATGGGGACAATAGAACTGTTGTTTGTAGTCCGTTAAAAAAACAATGTCGCGTTGCATGTTGCCGGACCCTTGTCTGCCCGCTCCGGCGGGCGATTGCCTGCCTGACGGGTTTATTTCAGAACAGTTTTTTGTCAAGCTTTCCGGATTCCGGGTTTCAGGGCGACAAGAAAGGGTGTCCGGGCCAGGTCGGCGGGATCACTTGGTGGTGAAGTTCAACAGACCGCCCGCCAGCAGGATCTGGCGCTGGCGTCCGGACAGGTTGGCTTCACAGGAGACGTTGCCGATGCCGTCGATCTCCAGGACCAGGGGTTCACCCTTTTCCAGAAGGGTGCGAACGTCCGGAATCCGGATGGCGGCACCCTGTTCGATGCGTTCGTAATCGGCCGGATTGGTGAACAGAAGCGGCAGGATGCCGAAGTTCACGAGGTTGGCCGCGTGGATGCGCTCGAAGGACCGGGCGATGACAGCCTTGACTCCCAAGTACATGGGACACATGGCGGCATGTTCCCGGCTGGAACCCTGTCCGTAACTTTCTCCGGCCACGATGAAGTTGTGACGGTTTTCCGCCTTGTTCTTCAGACAGCGTTCCGGGAAGGATGCATCCACGTTTTCAAACACGAACTGGGCGTATTTGGGTACATTGGAACGGTATTTCAAACGGGCGCCGGCGGGCATGATGTGATCCGTCGTGATCTTGTCGCCCACCTTGATGGCGATTTCCCCGGACAGGATGCCGGGAAGTTCGGTGTTGGCGGGTGGATCCCCGATGTTGGGACCCCGGAAGATGGAGGTGTTTTTGCCTTCTTCGGTCGGGAAGATGAACATGGAGTCGTCAATGGTGAACGCTTCGGGCTCGGTAATGGCCGGCAGGTCGAATCCCGCCTTGCGGGGATCCGTGAATTCCCCGGTGATGGCGGCAATGGCGGCCACTTCGGGGCTCACCAGATACACCTGGGCATCCTTGGTGCCGCTGCGACCCTCGAAGTTGCGGTTGGAGGTACGCAGGGAAACGCCAGCGCTCTTGGGGCTGAAATGGTTTCCGATGCAAAAGCCGCAGGCGTTTTCCAGCAGGCGGGCGCCAGCGGCCAGCAGGTCTGCCACACCCCCTTCGTCCGCCAGCATCTGCAGCACCTGACGGGAGCCGGGGGCAATCCCCAGTCCCACATCCGGATGCACCTTGCGACCCTTGAGCACCGCTGCGGTGACCCGCAGATCCGTCAGGGACGAGTTGGTGCAGGAGCCGATGCAGACCTGATCCACCTTCATGCCGGCCAACTCGGAAACCGGCTTGATGTTGCCCGGGCTGTGGGGGCAGGCGGCCAGAGGCTCGATGACTCCCAGATCCACATCGATGATGCGTTCATAGGAGGCACCCTCGTCGGCCAGAAGTTCCGTCCAGTCCTGTTCGCGTTTTTGTGCCCGGAGGAACTGGCGGGTGACCTCGTCGGAGGGGAACACCGAGGTGGTGACGCCCATTTCGGCACCCATGTTGGTGATGGTGGCGCGCTGGGGCACTGACAGGTTCCTGATGCCGGAACCGCCGTATTCCAGCACCACCCCCACGTTGCCCTTGGTGGTCAGCAGGCTGAGCATGTGCAGGATCACGTCCTTGGCGGTGACCCAGGGTTTCAGGGCACCGGTGAGTTTCACCAGAACCACTTTCGGAGTGGTCAGATAGAAGTTGCCACCGCCCATGGCCACGGCCACGTCCAGACCCCCGGCACCGATGGCAATCTGGCCGATGCCTCCACCGGTGGGGGTATGGCTGTCGGAGCCCAGCATGGTGGTGCCGGGTTTCCCGAAGCGTTCCAGATGCACCTGGTGGCAGATGCCGTTTCCGGGACGGGAAAAGACCAGGCCATAGCGGGAGGCGATGGATTGGAGATATTTGTGGTCGTCGGCGTTTTCAAAGCCCACCTGGACCGTGTTGTGATCCACGTAGGAAACCGACAGGTCGGTCTTGATGGCCGGCAGCCCCATGGCTTCGAACTGGAGGTAGGCCATGGTGCCGGTGGCGTCCTGGGTGAGGGTCTGGTCAATGCGTATGCCGATTTCCTGACCGACTACGTATTCGCCTTCGCGAAGGTGTGCCTGGAGGATCTTTTCCACGATGTTCTTGCTCATTGGGGACTCCTTGGAGATAGGGGGGTTCAGAGTTATTTCCTGTTTCATCCGGCATATTTCCGGAAAGGCAGTATCTTACAGGCCCTTTGAAGATGTCAAGGCCCGTGGAAGAGAAAAGAATGCAGGCGGGATCTGCCGGAAAAACACCACCTTCAAAAAGCCGGCTTCATAAGGTACACTCCACGGGACCGGGGCAGGTGACATGCCAGCAGCCAATGAAATCTTTCTGGAATTTCGCAACCTTTTCGTGGGACACCCCCTGTTCCTGGTGGGATTGTTGTTATGGTTCGGTTTCGTCATGGGAAAACTCGCCGCCCTCATCCGGCTTCCCGAGATCAGCGGATACATCATCGCCGGGCTGGCGGTGAACTCGTTCACCAGTGGCATTGTCAACCAGGAAATGAACGTATCCCTGCATGTGGTCACGGAGGTGGCCATCGGATTTCTGGCCCTGACCATCGGCGGGGAGTTGTCTTCCCGCAAGTTGCGGCGCATCGGAAAGGACGTGGTCACCATCACGGTGGTACATCTGGTGGGTACGTTTGCGCTGGTTCTGGCGGGTTGCTGGCTGTTTGACCTGGTGGTTCCCGGTCATGGCATGGGGTACCCCACCGTGATCCTGCTGGCGGTCATTGCCTGTGCCACCTCTCCGGCGGTCATTGTAGCCGAAGTCCACCACATGCGGGCTCATGGGCGGTTCATTGATTATCTTTTCGGCATTGTGGCCCTGGGGGACATCATCACCGCCGTGGTGTTCGGTCTGGCCTTTACCCTGGTGTTCAACCTGCTGGGGGCACCGGATGCATCTTCCCTGCTGGTGCAGTCCATCCGGGAGATCGTGACCTCGCTTATGACCGGTCTTGTGTTCGCTGTACCCCTGGCCTTCATGGCCAACCGGATCCGCAATGCCAACGAACTGATGATCCTTACCATCAGTGCTGTCTTTGTCATCACCGGGGTATCTTTGGTGCTGCACCTGTCCCCCTTGCTGGTGAACATGGCGCTGGGGGCGGCCCTGATCAACTTTTCGTCGAAGAATCAGCGGATCTTCCATGCCCTGGAGCCGTTTACGCCCCCCATCTACGCATTGTTTTTCGTCATTGCCGGCCTGGAGATCAACCCGCAGGTGTTTTTCAGCCTGCCGGCCCTGGCAGTGGGTCTGGGATACATGCTCCTGCGGGGGCTGGCCAAGTGCTGGAGCACCTCCGCCGGCTGCCGCCTGAGGGGACTGAATCCCGCCTTCGGGCGGCATCTGGGAATGTGCATGATTTCCAAGGGAGGGATCGCGCTGGGTTTCATCCTGCTCATCCAGACATCCCCCGCCCTGGAATCCCTGCGGGACGATCCCGAAGTCTATGATGCGCTCAGCGCCCTGGTGAACCTGGTGCTCATGTCGATTTTCGTCAATGAGGTGGTTTCGCCGTTCTTTTTGAGGCATGCAGTGACGAAGGGCAACGAAATGGAGGGCTGATGGAGTTTTCGGACAAGATCGAAAAGGAACTTCTGCGGGTGGATTTTTCGGCATCCGGCAAGGAAGATGCCTTGAGGAAAATGGCAGCCCTGGCGGCCGGATCACCCCGGATGCCGGGGTTTGGGGAACAGTTTCTGTATGACAAACTCATGGAGCGGGAGGCATCGGTGTCCACCGGCATCGGCAAGGGCATTGCGATTCCCCATGCCCGCCTGCCCGGCCTGGAAGACTTTGTCGTCATGGTGCTGGTGTCCCCCAAAGGAGTGGAGTTCGACGCACTGGACAAGAAGAGGGTGAACCTGTTTTTCGTGGTGTTTGCACCGGAAGGCCGGGTGAACGAGCATCTCGCCCTGTTGGCGAGCATCTCCCGGGCCATGTCCGGCGGAAACCTGAAAAAGGAAATTCTGGCCACCCGGTCTGCGGAAGTGCTGCATGAAATCATTACCCGGGCGACCCATCGGGAAACCCCTGTGCCCCGCAGCGACCGCAAGAAACTTCTGGTGGTGATCCTGTATTACGAAGACGATCTGCGTGCCGTGCTGGAGTTTCTGCTGGATCAGGACATCAAGGGTGCCACCATCCTGCCGTCCCAGGGGATGGGTGCCTATGTTTCCAGCATGCCGCTGTTTGCCAGTTTCCTGGGATTCATGAACGAACATCGCAACGCCAGTTTCACGTTGTTGACGCTCATTCCTGAAGGCAGGGAACAACTGTTTGTGGAGGGGATCGAGAATATCACCGGGGATCTGGACAAGACCATGGGGGCCATGGTGATGATCCTGGACGTGCCCTTTTTCAAGGGCACCATGAGCATGCTCTGACAGCACTGATCCGGTTTGATGAACCCTTCCCCCGGTATGGCCGGAATGGATCCGGCGACGTTGTCGCCTCCAACGGGACACCCTTTTGCGGGCGTCCCTTGTCGCCGGTCTTTGAAATACATTCCTTGTGCTGGGATCCACAAACTTGACCGGCGCTGTGAAAATCAGACCTTCACAAAAGCCGAACCGCCATGGCAGTCCACAGCCACGATGACCGGAAAATCCTTCACGGTCAGGCGGCGTATGGCCTCCGGTCCCAGATCGTCAAAGGCGATTACCTCGTTTCGGACCACGCAGGAGGCGTAGTAAGCCCCACAACCCCCGAATGCGTAAAAATACACGCCATGATGCCGGACAATGGCCTCGTTCACTTCGGCCGAGCGTTGTCCCTTTCCCACCATGCCGGAAAGGCCATGGGCCAGCAGGGTGGGGGCGAAAGGATCCATGCGCGATGCGGTGGTGGGGCCGCAGGAGCCGATGACGGCCCCCGGGGGGGTGGGGGTGGGACCCATGTAATAGATGACGGAGCCGGGCAGTTCAAAGGGCAGGGATTTTCCCTGTTCCAGAAGGTCCAGCAAGCGGGCATGGGCGGCATCCCGGGCCACGATGAGATCCCCGGAAAGTTGCACCGCCATGCCTGCGGTGAGTTGATCAATGACCTCTTCGGAAAGGGGTAGCCGGATGGGTGTCATGGTCCACTCCTACAGTTCGACGACGGCCTTGCGGTCGGCCCAGCAGTTGACGGTCACGGCCACCGGCATGCCGGCGATGTGGGTGGGCATGGAGGCAATCTTCACCCCCAGGCAGGTGGTATCCCCGCCAAGTCCTCCCGCGCCGATGCCCAGCCGGTTGAGGCGGGAAAGCAGTTCTTTTTCCATGGCAGCATATTCCGGGTGCGGATGGATGTCATCCAGTTCACGCACCAGCGCCTTCTTGGACAAAAGGGCTGCCGCATCCATGGTGCCGCCGATGCCGACACCCAGCACGGTGGGGGGACAAGGAGAGCCTGCCGCCGTTCGAACCAGATCCACCACGGCATCCATGACATGATCGGCAGTGGCAGTGGGCAGAAGCATGCGCAGTCCGCTCTTGTTTTCCGAACCGAATCCCTTGGTCATGACGGCAGCGATCACCCGGTCGCCGGGAATGAACTCCACGTGCAGCACCGGTGGCAGGTTGTCCCCGGTGTTGGTGCGGCCGAACAGGGGATCCGCCACCACGGACTTGCGGAACAACCCGTCGGCATAGGCGTCCTTCACGGCCCGGTGAACCACGGCGGTGACGGGTTCTCCGGCAAGGCGGACCCCCTCGCCGATGCGCAGCCAGACCCACACCATGCCGGTGTCCTGGCACATGGGCAGACGTTTCTCCCCGGCAATGCCTATGTTCCGGACGATGGTGTCCAGCACCTCTTTTGCCGCAGGTCCGGTTTCCCGGGCGGCGGCAGCCTTCAGGGCGTGCACGACATCATCGGGAAGATCCACGTTGACCCGCAAAAGGGACTTGTACAAGGCTTCATACAGCAGGGATGTGTCGAATTCCCTCATGGCCGGTCCTGTCGCGGCCCTTCATAACGAAGCACGTTGTGGGAGAAAACCTCCAGCCGGGATATGATGTTGGGCGGATAGGGCTGTCCATCGTTCTCCAGGGCCACCACCGGGTATCCGTGTTGCTTGGCCCAAGGGGCGTACACCCCTTCAATCACCCGCCCCGGCAGGCAGCCGAAGGGTGCGATGATGGCCACGCCGGAATAGCCGTGTTGCATGGCCATGGCCGCGGCAGCCGGGCTGATGGTGGCTTCGCTGTCCATCTCCGGATTCACAAACTGTCTGGCACCCAGTTCCAGGGCCTCGTCCATGTCCTCGTGGAAGTCTGCAAGAAATCCGGTGGGCATCAGGGCATGTTTCACCTGGTGATCCACCCGGTGCTTGTACAGTCCTTCCAGTTCCAGCCAGGTGCGTTGTCCCAGCCAGCCATTGCGCACGGCCCGCATGAATCCTTCGCGCTTGAGTTGGTTCTTCAGGATGAACTTCTGGCTCCAGTCCAGATAGTAGATCCATTCGGTGACACCGGCGAGCTTGGGATAAATGCCCCGGTCAATGAGATGTTCCACCAGTTCCTCCACGGAGAAGTTGTCCCGACGGACGTAGATCTCGCCGACTACCATGACCTTCTTGACTTCTTCCATGGTCCGTTTTTTCGGAATGGCCGACAGCCTTTCGGTGCAGCGTTGAAGGGATTTTTTGTAGGCGCTTCCCCCCTTCTGGACACTTATGACCACATCCTTCCAGCATTCGTGGAAGATTTCCATTGCACTGTCCACGTCTTTCGCCAGAAGACGGATGCCATGACGCAGGTCGGTGAAGTAGTCCGAAAGGACCACGGCGTGCCACAGGTCCCGGGTGAATCCGGGCCCGAATTCCCGGTAGCCGTTTTCCCCCACCCCGACAAAGAGCACCACGTTGTCGAATCCCATTTCATGCAGCAGATGATCATAGAAAACGTAGTATTGGCCGGTGCGGCAGGGGCCCAGGGTGGAAGGGACGTAGATGAGAATGATCTCGTCGGGCCGGGAGGGCCGGTGTTTTTCGAGGAATTGCAGAATGCTTCCCAGCACCAGCAGGGCAGGGATGCACTCCTTGCCGGAAGCCACATTGCGTGCCAACTGTGTGCTGCGCACATCGGGCACCGCCAGATGTTCCGTGCGGATGCCCTGCTTGCGGGAGGCGGCAGCCACCAGTTCCGTGGCAAGATCCCCCATGGGGGGCCAGACCAGCAGCACCCGGGGATCCCGGATGTCAATGCGTTCACCCGTGGCTGTATCCTCCACATCGGCGTAGGATTTCTTCAGACGTACGACGTAACGTCGCTCCATGTCCCGGTGTTCCGATGGCCGGATGTGGCGTCGGTAACTTTCCACGATGTCCAGAAAAGCCTCGATGCGGGTGTCCAGACCGGCATCTGCAGTGTGGGAATCCATTTCCAGCACCAGATACGGCTTTTCTCCCATCATCCAGCGCAGGTAATGCAGCATGAAGGAATCGGGCGCACAGGAGAAGTTGCTCACCCAGGTGAGCACCAGGTTGGGGATGTCCCGCACCCGTCGGACGGACTTCATGTCCTGCTGGCCGTAATACCAGTACATGTTGGGGAAAATGCCCGCCTGCTCGTCGTAGATCATGTCAAAAGGCACCACCGTGACCCCCCGGGAGGTGAACTTGCGGGGAATCCCCATGTTGGCATCCCGGGTGAAAGCGTTGTAGGGGCGGCCCAGCAGGGCCACATAAAGGTGATCCGGGTTGTTGCGGATTTCCTCCAGAATCTCCTGGCCCCGGGTCCGGTAGGCCGCCAGGAATCCCTGGAAGTGGTGAATGGCCGCATCGTAGGCAAATCCACCTTCATCTGCGGCCCGCCCAAGGCGTACCGCGAGTTTCTCGAATTCCTCCCGGCTGGAATCCCATCCATGCTTGAAGGATACCAGGGGGGCCAGCATCCGTTCTTCGTCCAGGGCGAACGCATGTTTGATGTAATAAGGGAGTCCCTGGGTCAGCGGACACACGCAAGCATGCACGGGTCCTTCCTCCATGGATGGCATGTCACGGAAATGGGGCAGGAAGAGATAATCCACGTTCTTCCGCAGCAGATCCTCCACCGCTCCATGGGCGATCTCCGCCGGGAAGCAGTAGGAACTTTCCTGGCGGGCGATGCCTTCGGGCAGTACCTTGTCCGACAGGATCGCGGGGATGTTCATTTCGGCGAACCACCGGGCGTAAAAGGGCCAGAGGGAATGCACCGAAAAGGCCAGGGGTACCCCCACCACCGGCGATTTGGCTGCAGGGGGCATGTCAGGGAAGGTGGCCCATTCCCCGAAGAACTGTCCGGAACGCCAGGCCACGTGGTCCACGGCCTCTTTCCCGGTATCCTGCCGGCGTCGCCGGGCTCCTGTGTATTTCGAACAGCGTCCCCCGAAGGGATACCGGCGCCCCCCCACTTCCAGATTCCGGATGGGACACAGGTTGTCACAGGCCCGGCATATGAACTCGCCGTGGGTGGTGATTTCCTTTTCCAGCAAAGCATCCAGATCGAAATTCCCGGCGGGAAGAAGATCTTCGGAATGCTTCTGGGCGGCCAGTCGGGCCACACCGAAGCATCCCATCAGTTCGGGATCCGGCGGAACGGAAACGGGTTTGTCCACCAGTTGGGCAAACGCCAGGGGAACGGCGGGGTTTTTGGCCACTCCACCCTGCAGGGCGATGTGGTCCCCCACCGTGCGGTTGCCCACCACGCGGTTGAGGTAGTTCGACACGATGGAGAAGACCAGACCGGCGACAATGTCTTCGGAAGCCGCCCCGGAGGTGATGGCCTTGCGGATGTCGGAGTTGATGAAGGCCGAACAGTGCTCCCCGAATTTCAGGGGTTGCTCGGCCGCCAGCGCCGCAGGTCCGATGTGTTCCGCACAGTGGATGTCCAGATCCGATGCGGCGCTTTCCTCGAGGAAGGAACCGGTGCCGGCCGAGCAGGCCTCGTTCATGGCATAGTCGATGGGCACGCCATTGTGGAGCAGAACGTACTTGGCGTCCTGTCCTCCGATTTCGAAGATGGTGTCCACCTTCGGATCAAAATAGGTGGTGCCAACGGTGTGAGCGATGATTTCATTGTAGACACCATCGGTTTCCGTGAACACCCCCAGCAATTCCCGGGAGGATCCGGTGGTGGCGGCCAGCCGGATCTTCGGACGCACGTCGCCAAGTTGTTTCTTCACCTCACGGATGCAGTTTTTCAGGGCACTGACGGGATCGCCATGGGTCCTGCCGTAATGGGCGGCGGCGATTTCCATGGTCTGCATGTCCACCAAAGCGATTTTGGTGGTGGTGGAACCGCCGTCGATGCCCAGGATGTATTCGGCATCTTCCCGGACGGGGGCCCGAAGAGACGGGTAGGTCCGGACCATGTCTTCCAGGGAGGGCAGGGACTTGAACAGGCCGTAGTCCATGGACGAGCGCGGTCGCAGCAGGGCATCCGGCGGGGGAAGCGGGCCACCCCGGGTTCGGGCCAGAAGGGCGGCGCCGAAACTTTCAAAGGTCTGGGCGGTGTCGGGAATGACGAACTCGACGTCCTTCCATTGTTCCCTCAGAAAGTCCACGAAGAAACGGTTACGGGTCACACCGCCTGTGAGCACCACCCGGCCGCGCTGGATTTTCGCCTTCACCAAAAATTCGCTGACCTTGTCCGCCATGACCCTGGACAGGGAGAGGGCGATATCCTGACGGGTGGCCTCCCCCTTGTTGAGTCGATGGGTACAGTCGGATTTCATGAACACCGAGCAACGGGCGGACAGTTTCATCAGCCGGGCGCTTTCGGCCGGAAAATCCAGGTCGTCCAGGGTCATGTCCATCCGGCCGAGTTGCTGCCGGAAGAATTCCCCGGTTCCGGAAGCGCACTTGTTGCCGGCATAGGTGTTCTGGATCCGGCCGTCTCCACCCAGGGTGAACACCACCAGATCCTCTCCTCCGACAGACACCACGGCGTCGGGGTGCAATTCAAGTCGTTCCAGTGCAGCTTCGATGGCCCCCGGGGTGATTACGTCGGGCACAGCCACCCTCAGACGGCCGCCACCCCCGGTGACCACGGCCCGCACGTGGGATCCGTCCCCGATGTCGAGTTGTTCCAGAGCGTCCCTGAGGGCTCCCTGGATGTGGCCTTCATGGGCTACAATGACACTGCGGGGATGGTCGTCCCCTTCGATCAGCGTGACCTTGACGTTTACCGAACCAATATCCATTCCAACGTATTTGATGTTTTCTGGGGTAGTCATATCTTCACCTGGTGGGGTCATGTTGGTCTCTTCATCGGCAGCCAAACTGCATGGAAATGCTTGCTTTGTCAAGTTCGCCGGAAGGTTTAGAAAAAGTAGAACTTGACGTGCAGACTTTTTTTTCGCATCATGCGACTCCTGCATATGTTGTATGGCAGGAGCACGAATTTGAAGAGGAGCCCATCATGAAAATTTTTGTATGTGGAAATGGGGAGCAAATACCGGCTGACTATGAATGCGACGGTGATGTGGACTGCGATGACGGAAGCGATGAAATCGGTTGCCCCAACTATGCGCAACTGATCTGCCCCTGATGCAGGCTCGTCTTCCTTTGGAAACCGTACCCTGCAAGGAGGATTGATTCATGAAAGAACCAAAAATCATCAACGGCCATTGGCGTGCTTGGGTTCCCGGCTTGTTCCTGACATCCCTGATCCTGCTGTTCGCCTGTGACAAGGAAAAGAAGAATCCCGGTCCGGATACCACTCCCCCCGGTTTTCCCACGGCGTTTTCGGTCCAGCCCAACGGAAATGCCCTGGAAATCACCTGGACCATGCCGTCCGATTCAGACCTGCATGGAGCACTTCTGCTGCGTCAGGCCGAAGAAGGGCCTGACGGTGAACCGGTGCAGGGAACCTCCTACGAAACGGGGGACGAAATCGGTTCCTCCTTGGTCATCTTCCGGGGGCACTCCCAGTCCGCCAGTTTCATTGATACGCCCCCTGCTTCCGGAATCTGGTGCTACCGGGTTTTTGTGTTCGACACTTCCTACAACTACGCCGGTTCGGTGAGCCGTTGTGTGGACACTTCCCCGGAGGACACGGAGCCACCCGTGTTTTCCGGTCTGGCCGATGCCGAGGGGGTGTCCAACACCCAGGTCACACTGACATGGGAGGAGGCCACCGACAACATCACGGCTTCCGAAGACATTGTGTACGAAGTGTACCAGGCACAAAGTGCCGCATTGATACCCTATGGAAATCCCACGTATGTCACCAGTCCGGGAGTCACCCGGTTCACCGTGTTCGGACTGACGCCGGGAACCACCTACTGGTTTGCGGTGCGGGCCCGGGATGCCGCCGGAAACCTGGACGCCAACACCCTGGTGAAAGAGGCCACCACGCTCTCGGGGGATGATGTGACGCCGCCGGTGTTTTCCGGGCTGGTGGTGGCCACCGCCGTCAGCGGTTCACAGATCGACCTTTTCTGGGGTGCCGCCACGGACGATGTGACGCCCCAGAACGAACTGGTATATGACGTCTTCCGGTCCACTTCCTCCGGGGGGCATACCTTCGGTTCTCCCGCTTATACCACCTTGCCGGGGGTGGCACAGTTTTCAGTGACGGGCCTGACTCCTTCCACCACGTACTACTTTGTGGTACGTGCCCGGGATGCCGCCGGCAACTCCGATGCCAACACGGTGGAAAGATCCGCTACCACATTGACCCTTTCGGATACCACACCTCCGGTTTTTGCCGGCCTCGGTTCGGCCACGGCCGTCTCCGACACCCAGATCCAGTTGAACTGGGAGGCGGCTTCCGACAACGAAACGGCTCCCAATGACATTGTCTACCACATTTACCGGTCTTCCATATCCGGCTCGTACAACTTTGGCTCTCCCGTCCACACCACATCCCCCGGGGCGACTTCCTTCACGGTGGGCGGTCTGAGTCCTTCCTCCACCCATTACTTCGTGGTGCGGGCCCAGGATGCTGCCGGCAACCGGGACACCAACACCGTGGAACGCAGTGCCACGACCCTGTCGGGACCGGATACGGTGCCGCCGAACTTCACCGGGGTCCTGACGGCGGTGGCTCAGGGTTCTTTTTCCGTCAAACTGACCTGGAATGCAGCAGTGGACAACGTCACCCCGGCTTCAGGTATCGTGTATGACGTCTATCATGCCACCAGTTCCGGGGCCCAGAATTTTGCCGTGCCTTCCCTTTCCACGCCTGCCGGCGCCACGGAGGTCACGGTGACGGGACTGGCTTCTGCCACCACGTATTTCTTTGTGGTGCGGGCCCGGGATGCCGCCGGCAACCGGGATGTCAACCTCATCGAACGTTCTGCGACCACCGATGTGGCCGATGTCACGCCTCCGGTGATTGTGTCCGACAACTTCTCCACCGGCAGCGCCCTGGTGAGCGGCACCACCGGATTTGTGGCATCCGTCACCTTCTCCGAGGCGGTCACCGGGGTGAACGCATCGAACATCACTATCAATCATGGAGCTGTCCTTTCGGATTTTTCCACATCCGATGGCATCTCATGGAACTTCACTGCCTCCGGTCTGCTGGATGGTACCCGGTACACCGTGCTGTTCGGTTCCGGAATACAGGATCTTTCATCCAATGCCCTGGCTCCCACCGTCCGGGAAATCTATGTGGCAGCTTCCGTGTTGTACGTGCGGCCCGGGGGTTCAGGTGTCCAGGACGGAACCAGTCCGGCCCATGCACTTCCCCTGGTATCCCAGGCCCTGTCCATTGCCGCACCGGGAACGGATGTCTATGTTCAGGGAGGCAATTACAGTGATTCCTTCAACGTCCGCGAGGGCGTCAACATCTATGGTGGTTACGATGCATCCTTCACGGTGCGGGATCCCGTGAACAACGAGAGCCTGATCACCCAGTCCGCATTTTCCGCCACCGTGGTTGCGGACGGGACGGACATCACCACGGCGACCGTGATAGACGGACTGGGACTGGGCAACGGTTTTTCCGGCAACCGAGCAGTCCTGCGGGTGTCCGGCGGTGCCGGCCTGACCATGCGCAACTCCCGGCTGTTCCTGCCGGCCATCGGTTGTTATACACAGGATGTCGTACAGGTCACCAGCGGCTCCAACAATCAACTGGTGCTTGAAAACAACGAAATTCACGGGGGTGGCATGCTCAACAACTCATGCTCCCGCACCATCTACGGAGTACATTTCAACAGCGCCGGCGGGGTGTTGCGCATGGACGGAAACACGGTGCTCATGGGAACATGCCTGTCCACAAGCAACTCCTACAGTTATGATTTCATTGCGGTGCGTGCCAACGGGCACACCGTGGAGATAGTCAACAACGTGATTGATGCCAACGGTTCCGGAACGTCCAGTTGGCGGAACAGTTACGGCATTTACCATACCACTGCCACTGCCTACCGCAAACTGGTCATTGCGAACAACACGATCAGTGGTGGGGCAGGTGCTGACCGGACAGCCATTTATCTGGTGGGGTCCATCAACGCCCTGCATGATGTGCGTATCGGAAACAATGTGCTTTTCACTGATGCCACCGGATCTTCCGCGCGGGCCATCTACCGCACCACCACCACCGGATTCATTTCACGGGTGGAAAACAACATGTTCACCGCCATCGGCGTATACCTGTATTCCGGAGCATCCTATACGACCTTGTCGTCCATGGAAGCCTACCTCAACGGTGTCGGTACGGTGGCATCCTTCAACAAGGAGGTGGCGGCCATCCCGTCCCTGGCCTTTGCCGATTATGCAGGTCGGGACTGGCGACCCACGGCATCCTCTCCTTTGTCCCTGACCCAGGGGGGGCGGGACACCACGCCCGTGGAATGGGGAAGCGTACTGCGGGATCGGCTGGGCCAGACCCGCACACCGCTGGTTTCCATTGGCGCCCATGAATTTGACTGATTATTATCGGGGCAAGGTATGAGTGGACCTGATCTGCTGTCAGATGGTCCACATTTGCAGTCCCTGTGCTTTTCTGGCATTGTGCATGGCGGATTCCGGCCCGGTTGCCGGAGGTTTGGAGAATTCCGGTGTTGCGTTCCAGCGTGTTTGTATCCTTATGTTTCCTGACTTTCATTTTGGGGGTTCATCCTGTCCTGCCTGCCAATGCTGCACGGCGGCCCGGCGATTCGGTGACGGTGGGCCAGACCCGGTTCATGATCTGGGGGGGAGCCTCCACCGGAATCATGCCCAAGGGCGCTTCCACCTCGCCGGACGGCAAGTACCTGCTGGTGAGCAATTTCGGCCGGAAGAACCGGGAGAACATCTCCGTGTTCCTGGCGAACCCCATGACTTTCCAGAAGTATATCGACTATCCCGGAAACAGCATTGAGTCCGTGGTTTCCCCGGATTCCTCCACGCTGTATTCCACAAACATGTACGGGCACTTCCTGGATGTCATCGATCTGAAAACCCTCACCTGGAAGACCCAGGTGAAGGTCAGGGGTTTTCCCAAGGTCATCCTGTTGTCAAAGGACGGATCCACGGCCTATCTGAGCCTTTGGGAAACGCTGGGTTTTGCCCGTATGGACACGAAAACCCTGGCGGTGGAATATTTCCGTACCGGTCAGAAGAATCCCCGGGGCCTGGCCCTGAGTTCCGACGAGGGCAAACTGTATCTGGCAAACAACGGAGCACGCAACTATTCCATTGTGGAAACAAAAAGCCTTTCTGCAGGGTCCAAACTGCAGGCAAGACACATTCCCCTGGCCTCCGGGCCGCGACATGCGGTCATGAGCCGGGATGGCAAGCGGCTGTATATCTCCGCCATGGGGCCCAACTCCATTTACGTCATTGATACGGCGACCGAGAAGGTCATCAAGGTGGTTCGCGTAGGACTCAAACCCAAGACCATCATCGAAAGCGTCGATGGCAAATTCATCTATACCGCCAACTACACCGGTCACAGCATGAACATCATCGATACGGCCACGTGGGAAACGAAGGAACTGCCCCTGGACATTGTGCGGGCATCCGGCATCACCCTGCGTTCGGATGACAAGTTCATTTATGTCACTGGATGGTGCACCCACGACATCTGGGCCATCCAGCGGATCAACCCGGGGGAAAAGGAACACACGCCCCTGGGCACGGGATTCAAACGGTCGGTTTGCCGGGATTGCAAGCGGGACTGGCTGGGTTGCGACCTGATCAAGTAAGAGGGTCACCATGAGTCTGTGGATCCTGTTCTGGCTGGGCATCGTTCAGGGGGTCACCGAGTTCCTGCCCGTATCCTCCTCGGGACATCTGGTGCTGGTGCAGCGCCTGTTCGGCGTCCAGCCGTCCCTGGCCGTCAATGTGGGTTTGCACATGGGTTCCCTGGTGGCCATCCTGTATTTTTACCGTCGCGAATGGATCGACCTGGTGCGTGCGCTGGTGGCCCCCGTGAAAGGTCAGGACGGGGAATCCATCACACGTGCGGACGTCCTCCATCTGGTTCTGGCCACCTGTGCGACAGTGCCCGTGGCCCTGTTCCTGCGTGATCCCGCCGAAGGAATGTTCCAGGAACCAGCGGCCGGACGTTTTCTGGCCCTGACCTTTTTCCTGACGGCGGTGATGCTGTTGCAAAACGAAATGACCATCCCCGCGACAAAGCGCATGAACTGGCGAATGGCCCTTGTCATTGGTCTGGTACAGGGCATGGCGGTTTTCCCGGGAATTTCCCGCTCCGGGGCCACCATTGCGGTGGCCATGCTTCTGGGAATCCCCGGAGAGAAGGCCGCCCGGTTTTCATTCCTGCTGGCCGTTCCCGTCATTGCGGGAGCCGGACTTCTGGAGGTACCCGGTCTGGCGGGGGAAGTGCATCCGGGTCATCTGGCAGCAGGCATGGCGGCGGCACTGGTTTCCGGCCTTCTGTGCCTGCACCTGCTGGTCCGCCTGCTGCGCAGCCGACGGTTTGGATGGTTTGCCGCCTATCTGGTTCCCCTGGCCCTTGTGTGTCTTGTTTTCAATCCCTGAACCGACCCGTTGTGGAAATGCGGGATTACGGAAAAGAACGGAAAATGGCTTCGCCAAAGTAGCGTGCCGAGTTGCCCAACTCTTCTTCGATGCGCAGCAACTGGTTGTATTTGGCCACCCGATCCGACCGGGCCGGAGCGCCGATCTTCATCTGACCGGTTCCCAGGGCCACCACAAGATCGGAAATGAAGGGGTCTTCGGTTTCCCCCGAGCGGTGGGACACGATGCAACCATATCCCTGATCCCGTGCAAAGGAGACGGTGTCGATGGTTTCCGTGAGGGTGCCGATCTGGTTTGGCTTGATCAGGACGGCATTGGCGATGTGGTTTTTCACACCGTCCTGCAACAATTTCCAGTTGGTGGCGAACACGTCGTCCCCCACCAGTTGCACCTTGTGACCGATGGATTCCGTCAGCATGCGCCAGCCTTCGGTGTCATCCTCACCCATGGGATCTTCGAGGCTGAAGATCATGGGATACTCTTCGAGCAAATTGATCCAGAAATCCGCCATTTTTCCGGAATCGAGAAGAGGTCCGGACGAGCGCCAGAAACGGTATCCACTTGCACCTTCCCTGCGGGCCTGGGCCCGCATTTCCGATGCGGCTGCGTCTATGGCGAGAAGGATCTGGGGACGACTGGCGGCGGGACCGGTGGAAAAGCCCACCATGGAAATGGCTTCCAGAATCAGGTCCAGGGCTTCCTTGTGGGAGCCCAGGAACGGACAGTATCCACCCTCGTCGCCCACCCCGGTATGATGGCCCTTTTTGGTAAGGAGGCTCTTGAGGGCGTGGAAAATCTCCGCAACCTGCCGGACTCCTTCACGAAATGAGGATGCAGACACGGGCATGACCATGAACTCCTGGAAATCCACGGTTCCGTCCACCGGCAGACCACCATTGATGAGGTTGCACATGGGAACCGGCAGGGTCCTGGCATCGATTCCCCCCAGATACCGGTACAGGGGTATGTCAATGGCGGCAGCAGAAGCCCGGGCCACGGCCATGGAAACCGCGATGATGGCGTTGGCACCCATGCGGCTCTTGTCCGGAGTTCCATCCAGCTCGCACATGGCTTGATCCACACTGGCCTGGTCCAGGGCGTCCAGGTCCTGGATGGCTTCAAACAACTGGCGATTGACATGATCCACGGCATTGAGGACACCCATGCCGGAATACCTGGCAGGATCCTTGTCCCGCAGTTCCACGGCTTCATGCATGCCCAGGGAGGTGCCGGTGGGCACAGCGGCACGTCCGAAGGCACCGTTTTCCAGAAGAACATCCACTTCAAGCGTTGGATTTCCGCGGGCGTCGAGGATCTCCCGTGCCATGACCGAGGTGATGAGTGTATTTTTCTGGAAAAGGTGATTCATGGGTGCCTCCCCGTGGTATGGGCGCCGGCTCCGGCGGCCCGGCGGCCACCAGTGTACCGATCCGGAAGGTTTTTGTAAAGCCACCACTGGAACTGCCGCAGGGCGATCGCAAAAAAAACGGTGACGGGGTCCGGTTGACGGTGTACTGAGGCGTCAACCCTGACGCCGGGGAAAAGTTTTCCGGGTTGATCCCTGTTTCGAAGCCTTGCGAAGAAACCAATGGCAATCGAACGCCGTCACCGTCTGCCGTGAACACCGAAAGTGGCAAGCAGTCGATTCAGGCCATACCGGGAGAAGGTATCAGATACCATGATCAGCGCTGTCAGTCATAGTAGGAGGTGTAGTTTTCCAGGGTAAAGCCGGTGGACAGAATGAACTCCTCCAGCGTGAACTCAAGGGGCGGACCCGGAATCAACCGGCAATCCTCATCCAGGATTCCGGCCTCCACCAGATGGAGGGCAGCATTTGGATAGTGTCGGATGTTGGTCCCGTTTTTCCCATAAGACAACGTAATCAGCGCCCATTGACAGTTGATGATGGGCATTCCTCCCCATGTCCATTTGGCCGCTTCCGACGTGATGCGCCGCTGCACCCGGGTCTGAAGATCATACAGCCACAGATGGGCCGCCTGGCCAGGTTCGGGCACATCCCGGATGCGGTCCACCAGGGCCACAATGTCGTCATATCCCGTGTGGAGAACACAATTCTTGTTGGCAGGATCCAGGTTCATCTCCTCATCCAGGTTCCGGACCTCTCCTGTGCGCAGGTTGATCACCATGTTTGCATACGGTGGCGTACAGTCTCCCCATGCGATGTAGTCCCCCCACGCAGCCGTGGCGAAAACCCGGTAATCCGGATTCGTCACGATTTGGTCCTGCTCGATGTCGTAATACTGGAAGGACCCGCAGGGGCTGTGATTCCAGAATATCGCCCGGTCACCCACCGCAAACGTGATCGGTGCCTCCCAGTGATGATACACTTCGCGGGTTTCCAGCGTCTCCAGATCGTGGAACATGATGGTTACCGCAAGGGGCGTGGACCCTGGGATGTATTGATTGTAACTCATTTTGCCATTTTTTGATACTTTTGCTCGTATGCACCCGGTTTCCGGGGCACACCATGTGGAATACTCCCGGGCTGTTCCATCCTCCCATACCCATACCCTGGGATTTCCTTCCCAT
The DNA here is from genome assembly GCA_964618145.1 of uncultured Kofleriaceae bacterium. GTDB lineage: Bacteria > Myxococcota_A > Polyangia > HGW-17 > HGW-17 > HGW-17. Next base: position 1,864 of record CAZTZR010000031.1, on the reverse strand, counting down.
GGATGCGAACCCACAGGGTTTTCCTGATAATCAGAATATGCGGAAGTAAAATACACTTTTCCCTGATACTCATTTGGGTTGAATTGCCGGGCAGGATACACCACCAACTCCGTTTCCTCCCGACGTACAAGATCATACTGAAGTATGTCCTGCTGCCAGACGTTCACCCCATATACCTTGTCACAGATTCTTCCACCATCCGTATACAGGTTGCCCGATTCTCCCAGAAACAACAGCATGCCACCAGTCGTGTATGGCACACTGAAAAAGGTCTCAATGGTCCCCACGTTCAGCCCATGCACGGGTCTTTCCGAACAGTTTTCCCGGGGAGGCCACCCGTCCGGAACATCCACGGTGTCCTTCACATCCTTCACATCCACCACATCCACCACGTCCACCACATCCTCCACGTCTTTCACGTCCACCACATCCACAGGCGGTTTTCGGGGGGAATCACAGGAAGCCGCCTGCCACATCACCAGCCAAAGGCAAAAGGCCATCCTCATGGCATCACCTCCCTTCTCAACGGGTTCCCCCGGGAAACCCAACGACCCTGAACCCACTCCCACACCTCCCCCTCCTTCAGATCCGAAAACCACAACCGGCCCCCGCCAAACACCAGGCGAGGCTCACGGAGAATCCCCACCGGCACCGCATTCGACAGCAACGACCATGTCCCGTGAACCGGATCCCTTTCCCAGAGACTCGTCCGGTGGTCCGCCGCCGACCGACTCACCAGGTAAATCCGGCCCGAAGAACCATCCACCGCCAGGGCCCCGCGGCCCGGAGGAAACACCCCGGGCAACGACGCAACCGCGTTCATCCCATTGGCATCCAGCCGCCACAGGGACGGGTGCAGGTGCGCAGGTTGACGGATCAGGAAATACGCCTCCCCCATCCGGGCGGATGCCACACTTTCCACCCGGGCCTTCTGCCAGAGCGGCAAATCCCATGACTGCACGGGAGACCCCGTCCAAAGGTCCACCACCCGTACCCGGGGAACAGAATGGGGCTTTTCACGGGAAATCACCCACACCGTCCGAGGACCCATCTGGTGATGCGCCAGAATCTCCCATTGCGGCGCAATGCCTGTGGACACCTGCGTCCAGGGACCCTCCTGATCCAGGGTACGCAGGTGCAACTTTCCCTGGTGCATGGCGGAAACCACCGTCATCCAGTGTCCGGGTTCTCCACCTACAAGGTCCCCATCCACCCGCAACATCCGCAAATCCAGTTTCGACACATCCGGCACGGCGGGAAGCGGCACATAGGTGCGCACCTTGAGCACCGCCGAATCCATCGTGAAAAGCCTCATCTGGCCCGTTTCATCCCGGACCCATCCCAGAAGTCGGTCCACCCGGTCCCGGGGAGGATCCCAGAGGGGATCCACCGGCAGGGGACTGCCCTGCTCGAAGCCCACCGGAAACCGGTGGGGGATGGGAAAGGACACGCACATTCCGCCGTGCAGGTTCTCATCGAAGTACAGGGTTCCCGGAGGCACATGCACCACGGCCTGTTGCAGTCCCGGCACCTGGGGATTCCAGGAATCATGGGTGGGATCCGGGGAAACCGGACGCGGGGAGGAAAACCGCACCTTGGTGTAGCGGTTCACCAGCGGTTCCACCGGCGCCACCGGGAACGTGGACAACATGGTGCCGGATTGGAAACCCCCAAAGAGACGATGCAATCCATACCGGAAATTCAGGAACAGGTCATTGCCGCTGAACACCACATCCTTCCAGCGGGCCAGCAGACCCTGATCCGGCACCGGGATGGCCGGATCCACCAACTGCCGCAGCCGGTGGTTGGTGGTCAACCCTCCCATGTCCCAGGGATGCTGCCCTTCGACGGGGTGATAGAAGTA
>CAZTZR010000030.1:0-41193 GCA_964618145.1 uncultured Kofleriaceae bacterium | reverse complement strand
GGGCGCGGGCGGGGCCCGGGGGTGCGACGGGGGCCACGGGAACCGCGGGCCGGGCGGGGGCCGCAGGAGCCACGGGGGCCACGGGAACCGCTGGACGGGCGGGGGCCGCAGGAACCACGGGGGCCACGGGAACCGCTGGACGGGTGGGGGCCGCAGGAGCCACGGGGGCCACGGGAACCGCTGGACGGGCGGGGGCCGAAGGAGCCACGGGAGCCACGGGAACCGCCGGGGGGGCGGGGGCCGAAGGAGCCACGGGGGCCGCAGGAGCCACGGGGGCGGCCGCAGGAGCCGCAGGAGCCACAGTGGCCGAGGGAGTCACCGGAGCTGTGGGAAACGTGAATGGAGAAGCCCCTGTAGCCGGAATGGAAGAAGATGGCGGCGCAAAGGAGGACATGAATACGGTTTCCTTGGCTGCCTTTTTCTGTACCGGACCTGATTCCTCCGGCTTGATCTCTCCGGAAACCGGTTGTTGTCCGGTCGGTTTTTTCTGCAACTGACTGGAAGACAATACCGGCACTGCCGAAAATCCGGGTGAACTCGAAACCCGCTCGGGAACCGGTGGGATCTCTCCGGTACCCATGGAGCTTGAAGTTCCGAAATCCAGCGCAATATCCAGCGACATGTCGCTTCCGTCAGGAGGCTCGGCATCAATTTCAATCACGATTTCTTCCTGAACAACCGCCTTGGCTGGAGCCGCGAGGACATTATCAATCAGTTCAATGAATTTCTCTGGCAGGAAAGGTTTTTCAATGCTGCCTTCGGCACCGACTCCACGCACCGTATCAAACGGCTTCCCCTTGCTCAGCAGAATCAACACGGGAATACCGGAAAGGGCACTTTCCTGTTTGATTGCAGAAAGAAGATTATAGCCATCCAATCCAGGCAATGCATCTTCGGCCAGTATCAAGTTGGGCTTTTTGTCCCTGGCAACCAGCAGTGCCGTCTGGCCGTCTGCAGCTTCCAGGTATTGGTGACTGGAGGTGCCCAGGGTTAATTGAACAGCTTTTCGAATTGTCTTGCTGTCATCTGCTACCAGGATCATTTTGGTCATATCCGCCTCACCTGTTCCATGAGGTTTACCAAAAACAAAGCATTACCGCAAGAACCTCTTCATTTTCATGAAAAAAAAGATTTCTCATGAATGACCGGCTTGTGAACCTTCCATCAACCGGTGAACCATTCCCAGGTTTTCCACCACCAAATCCGGCTTCAGGGGAAATGCATCCGCCCTGGATCGCCCGGTTTCTCCACTCAGAACCAGAATGGAAACCAGACCATGGGACACTCCCATGGTCACGTCGGTGTCCAGTTGATCTCCTACCATGGCCACATTTTCCGGACCGGAAAGCCCCAACCTGTCCAGACCTGCCTCCACCATGGCCCACTCCGGTTTTCCCAATATCACCGGTTCCCGGCCAGTCATGATTTTCATGCCCGCAATGAAAACACCGACATCGGGGGTCAGCCCCTTTTCCGTGATGCATGTAATGTCCGGAGAAGTCGCATACCAGGGCAAACCCCTTTGCAGCAGAAAAGCCATTTCGGTCATTTTTTGGTAGGTGATTCCAGTGTCAAACGCCAACACCACAGCCTCTGCATGCTGTGCGGTCAAAACAAAACCGGCCTCTGCAAAAGACTGTTCCACCTCGGGGGTGGCCACCAGGAAAATACGCCTGTACGGTGTATGCAAGAGCAGATGTCGGGCCGTGGCATCCCCGCAGGTCAGCACCTGGTCCGGCAGAACGGGAAATCCGCGGCGACGGAGTTTTTCCACGTATACTTCGGCCGTTGTGGAGGAATTGTTGGTCACAAACAGATAGGGAATGGACCGTTTGTTGAGAAATTCCAGAAAAGGGATGGTATAGGGCAGATCCCGGGAACCCACGTAGCACGTTCCGTCCAGATCAAGAAAAAATGCCTGAATGCGGGAGAAAAGTTCCATCTGCTTGTGCCCGAGACCGGAATCGAACCGGTACAGGAAAAATCCCGGCGGATTTTAAGTCCGCTGCGTCTACCTGTTCCGCCACCCGGGCACGGGTTTTCCGGTTGGTGGCTCTGCTGGGAGTCGAACCCAGAACCTCTCGATTTTGAGTCGAGCGCCTCTGCCTATTGGGCCACAGAGCCCAACCATTCCCGTTTGTGCAGTGCACCGGAAAAAAATGCAAGCTGAAAAACCGGATTCCCATCGAAAACAGCACCTTGACAAAGACCGCAAAATCCGTTAGGCAGAAAAAACTGAGGTTGCTCATGAGTTCCGACTCCCTCGAAGTGACAATTGGTGGCCATACCCTATGCATACGCGGACATGACTCCGCGGATTTGCGGGAACATGTAGCCATGGTGAACCGGTCACTGGAGGAGATCTCCGGGAAGAATGGTGAAGTCAACGTCCGGGTGGCACTGCTGGCCGCGCTCAACATCGCGGAAGCACTTTCCGCCGAACGCCGATCCCATGTGCACCTTCTGGAGGTCATCCGGGAACGGGCCGCCCGCATTGCGGAAACCATTGAACGGATACCACGATAGTCACCCGCGTAATGGGTGTTTATGTACATAGATGAATAGATACAAGGATTTATCATTGATTTTCAACGGATGTAAAACCGGCTATTTCTGGATGGAGTTTTACCGATAAAGTGATTTCATGAACCTTTTCTTCGGCTGAACTTCCGTAACTGCCCCTGGTCTAGACAACCTCCCTTTCCCCTCCACGGGGAAAACAGGCTGACTACCATGATCCGGGAAAGTTTTTTTCCTTGCATCTATTCACCAACCTGGAAGGGACCTTCCCGTTTCCTTCCGATGAGGTGAATTCATGTGGTATATCCCCGTATTGGCTGTTTTGGCAGTCGCCGCCGGTGTGGCGGGCGTTTATTTCGGCAAATGGTGGGCAATCAAGCAACAAACCCGGATGGGTTTGTCTGCCCAGGAACAGGCCCGGAAACTGGTGGAAGACGCCCGCCATGAAAGCGAAAGCCTTGTCCAGAAAGCCTTGATCGAAAGCAAGGAATTCTTGCTCAAGGCAAAAACGGAAATGGAAAAGGAAAATCAGGAGGCGCAAAACAAAAACCGGGAACGCGAAAAACGTCTGGTGCGTCGGGAACAAAAAATCGAGCAACTTGAGGAGGAACTCAAGGCTAGGCAAAAGGATACCGCAAAAAAGGAACAGGACATCACCCGCAAGGAAGAACTTGCGGAAGTGAATTTACAGAATGCCACCGGTCAACTGGAAACCATTCGTGCGGAACTTGAACGGGTGGCCGGTCTTTCCACCGAAGAAGCCAGGGCCATTTTGGAAGAAAAAGTTCTGGAAGATGCCAGACTGGCCGCGGCAGGACGGATAGCGGAAGTGGAAAGGGACACCAATGAAAAGGTGGACGGAATCGTCAAGAAGATACTTCTTACCTCCATGCAACGCTATGCCAGTGAGTATGTGGCCGAACGAACAGTCAGTGTGGTGCAATTGCCCAATGACGACATGAAAGGACGGATTATCGGCCGGGAAGGACGCAACATCCGTGTGTTTGAAGCCGCATCCGGCGTGGATGTAATCATTGATGACACCCCCGAGGCTGTCATTCTTTCCTGCTTCAATCCCCTCCGCCGTGAAATTGGCAAAGTGGCACTGACCAAACTGATTGCCGATGGACGGATTCATCCCACCCGCATTGAAGATCTGGTGCACAAGGCTGAAGAAGAAGTAGCCACCCAGTGTCGCAGGATCGGGGAACAGGTGGCCTTTGATCTCGGTGTCCAGAAACTCCACCCGGAACTGCTGTTCCTCCTGGGTTCCCTGAAATACCGCAGTTCCTATGCCCAGAATCTGCTCATGCACTCCATTGAGGTGGGACACATTGCCGGAATGATCGCCGCAGAACTGGGAATCAGTGCCAAACATGCCCGGCGCGCGGGATTGTTGCATGACATCGGCAAGGCCGTGGATCATCACGAAGAGGGTTCCCACGCGGAAGTGGGTGCCGCCATTGCCAAAAAGCACGGCGAAAACGCACGCATTGTACAGGCCATCGCCGCACACCACAACGAAGTGGAACCGGTGAGCCTGCTGGACCATGTTGTCCAGATCGCCAATGAACTTTCCGCCCAGCGCCCTGGGGCCCGCAAGGAGTTCCTGGCTTCCTACATCAAGCGTCTGGAGGATCTTGAAAAACTCTGCAGCGGGATTCCCGAAGTGAAAAAAGCCTACGCACTGCAGGCCGGGCGCGAGATACGCGTCATGGTTGAAAACCAGAAGATCACGGATTCGGGCGCCCTGCTTCTGGCCAGGGACATTGCCACCCGAATCGAGAACAATCTGGCTTATCCCGGCCAGATCCGGGTCAGCATCATTCGTGAAGTCCGGGCGGTCGACTATGCCCGCTGATGTGTTGTCCAACCCATTTGCGGACACACCCGAAGGACTGAGGGTCCTGGCTTTCGGAGATGTGGTGGGAACTGCAGGGGTGCGCGGATTGTGTGAAACTCTGCCTTCAGTCATTGCAGCCGGGTCCGTTGATCTGGTGATTGCCAACGGGGAAAATGCCAACGGGTTCGGGCTTCTTCCAGCCAATGCAACCCGGCTTTTCCAGGCCGGTGTGTCCGTCATTACCGGAGGAAACCACACCTTCAGGCCCTCAGACGCCCTGGAACTCCTGAAAAACAACCCCCACGTTTTGCGTCCGCACAATCTGGCACCCGATTCATCACCGGGTTCCGGTGTGGTTGTGGTATCCACCCGGCTGGGTCCGGTTGCCGTACTGAATCTGGCAGGGCAAGTGTTCATGGATCCGGCAGACAATCCGTTTCATGCACTCGAAACCATATTGGCCACCATGCGTGCAAACAACATACGGATGATCCTGGTGGATTTTCACGCAGAAGCCACCGGAGAAAAAACCGCGCTGGCGTATTTCGCGGACGGCAAGGTTTCCCTGGTGGTTGGCACCCATACCCATGTGCCCACAGCCGATGCCCGGATTCTTCCCAACCGGACCGGTTTCATCACCGATCTCGGGATGTGCGGCTCCCAGGCCGGCATCATCGGCATGGAGCCTGGCACCATCCTTCGCCGGCATCTGACCGGCCTTTACGGCCGGTACCAACCCGACACGCGCAATTGCCACATCCAGGGAATTGCCGCCGTCATCGCACCGGACACGGGCCATTGCCTGTTCATCAAACGTGTGGAATGGTCTGCATGAAATTTCCATTCGCCCGTTTTTCCTTCTTGCCGGCACTTGCCTGTTTGTTATGGACCTTCCCGTCGGGCTGTTCCCGGGATCTTGCGCCGGACCAGCAGGAACAGGTCATGGAAAACCCCGAAATGGAACTGGAACCGGAACCTTCCTTCGATTGCAGTTTCCTGGCGGAAACCTATGTACCATGTCTGCCTCTTGACTCTGTCCTGAAGGAGGACGCCGACTACGAACCTCCCCTGGCCTGGGTTTCCTTTCCCTGTGAATCCGGAACAAGGGTGGATGTCTTTACCGTTTTTTCCGGACCGGATGATCTGGCTTTGTGGAAAACCATTCTCCAGGATGACGATATCCGTGAGGCATGTTTCCATATTCACCTGTTCTCACCGGATCACTCCCCTCCGGTCATCGAACTTCTGGCCCGGTTGAAGAGTTCCCCGCATGAAGGTTGGGAGATCCTGAATGCCTGGTTTTCGGAAAAAAAATACCTGTACCCGGGGGATCCCGCCCTGGAGGGACCCCCGGCTCTCCCGGATCCTCTCCTGCAGGAAAAGATCACTGCACATGTGAAGGATGTGGCGCATTTCGGTGCCACCAGTACACTTTTGCTTCTGAATCACCGGCCGGTAAAAGAACTCCGCATCCGTAAAAAACCCGGGGCTTCCGTTTCCGGCCAGCACCGGCAATTTGAAAAACAACTTGCATGGACACCAAGGCAATCTCACCGGCACATCATGGAGTTCATGTTGCTCTGCCGCACGCGGATGGACTGGAAGCACCGGATGGCAACCATTTCCGATTGCATCGAAAAAACCGGTTCCAACGGCAAGTCCGCCAATTGCAGTGATCTTTTGTCCTGCGTTCGGGAAAACCTGTACCATCGCGATTGGAACGAACTGGAAACCACCGAATTGGAAAATCCCCTGCCTCCCTTTGCTGTTCTCGGGAAAGGTTCTTCCATCCAGCAAGCCGTGATTGACCCCCTGGACGGATCTTCCGGAAGAATGCTGAAAACCTTGATGGCCCTGGTGGACCGTCACCCGGAACTGCAGGTATACCTCTACCTGGAACCGGCCGACCAACCGGGCAGAACATGGGTCCGGATTCTTGAAGCCACACGGGAATCGGATGGCGAACAGGCAGCGCTGTGCCTGCTGATGGAGGGCTACAGGCATACCTCCGTGATGGAACCCCCGGAAATGGCCCATCTTTCATTTCGTTGTGGAACTGCACCTGTTGACTTGCAAAACGTTCCAAAACATTCCAGAATCCCGGGACTGGCGGTACCTGCTTTCTCGCGCAACCGTCATCGACCCTGCCTGCTCCTGGAGCAGCGGCTGATTGAAGGGGCTGTAAGCCTTGATTTCCTGGAGTACGGCCTTTCCCGATTTGTGCAGGATATCCGGAGCCGGTAACCTGCGGTAACATGAAAGGAGAACCCGAATGAAAAAAGCCCTTCTGTTCATCCTGCTTCTTCTGCCGGTGGCAGTGGCCTGCAAAAAAGACGGAAAGAAACCTGTTGCAACTCCGGAAACAGCCGAAGCCGGTGATGAACCTGCAACCGATGACAAGGTGGAAGCCACTGCCAGGGTTTCCTGCGAAACCATCATGACCCGGCACAGCCGCTGTCTTTTCCGGATCCCCGAAACGGAAAAGATTTTCAACATACCGGTGGCTGACAGTCCGAAAAAGGGAGCAAAAGAACCCCTGGTGACCCTCGTGGAGTTCAGCGAATTCCAGTGCCCTGGCTGCAAGGGTTTTTCCCTGCGTTTGATCCCTGAACTGCTGAAGAAATACGATGGAAAACTGCAGGTGGTATTCAAACACTATCCACTGGATTTTCATGAACTCGCATTTCCTGCCGCCCTTGTCTCCGAAGAAGTCAGGGTCCAGAAGGGGGAAGAAGCCTTCTGGAAATTCCACGACATGCTGTTCAATGAACAGGAGAAATTGTCCGAGGAGTTTCTGCTTGAGTCCGCCAAAAAACTGGGAGTGGACATGGAAAAACTCCGGAAGGTGATGACGGAGGAAAACAACCCGAACAGGGCACGCATCAACAGGGACATGGAACTTGGAAACAAGGTGGGTGTGGACGGAACTCCCTCCCTGTACATCAACGGTGTGCGGTTTTCCCACGACACGGACGACCTGGTGGAATTGATAGACCATGCACTCGCAAAGGCGGAGAAAGCGGTCGAATCCGGAACTCCCCGTGCGCGGGTTTACACGTATCTGGTGGACCACGGCACACTGGTATTTGAAACACCCATCCCCAAGGAAACCCAGGAAAGAATGCTCAAGGAAAAGGAAAAATTCTTCGTGGAAAAATGCAACACACCCCAGGCACAGGAAAGCCCCTTCATGCAGTATCTGTCACAGTGTTCCCAACCTGAAATCCCCTGTGACGCCCTGATCCAGTGTGTCGAAAGCAAGGTACGCCAACACGGGGACCTGGATTGATTCGGTGAATTCATGAAAAAACATCATTTGTGGAAACTTGTAGTTCTGGCTGGTCTTCTGATCGCCGCATGCCGACCCTCCTCCTCCACCGGTGAATCCGAAGCAGACCCGAACCGGGCACCCCTGATCCGCGTGGAAAAGGATCCTCCCCCGAAGGAAGCTGAGGGCAAAAAGGATGAGGCTTCCAGCCAGGGAGTCTGCCATGATCTGACGGAAAACTGGTATGGATGCATCTTCGAGGAAAGTTTCAACATGAGCATTCCGGGGGCACCATCCATCGGGGCCAGGGAACCCCTGGTATCCATGATTCTGTTCTGGAGCCTTTTCTGCCCGGATTGCAGCCTCCTCATCAGCGAAATTTTCCCGGGATTTCTGAAAAACCATCCGGATGACATCCGGATCACCCTGGCGACCCTCCCTTCCCATGCCCATCCTCTGGACATGGAAGTCATGCAGATTGCACTGGAAATCCGTGCACAAAAAGGGGAAGACGCCTTCTGGAAATTCCTTCAGGCTGTTCATGCCCAATCCGACAGGATGTACGTACAGGAACGGCTGCTGGAGGGTGAACGGCGGGATGTCGCCCTGAAGATGTTCGGCAAACGCTGTGAGGACCCCGCCGCCGAGGCGGTGGTGAACATCCTGAAACTGTGCCATCGGGATCATGCGGACTGCAAATCCTACGAAGCCTGCGTCCACCAACACTTTGCCAGCCTGCGGTCTGGAAAACCGGTGGGAGAAAACCAGGACAGGGAAGCCACCTGCGAACGGATCGTGAAAGACCGTTTTGACTGCATCATCAAGGACTATGTGTTCGACATCCCGGTGGAGGATAGTCCGCAAATCGGACCTTCCGAAGCCCTTGTCACCGTGGTGGTCTTTTCGGATTTTGAATGTCCCTACTGCTCCCAGGTGGCCAAAATCCTGGACAAGATCCAGAAGGCACACCACAGAAACGTGCGGATTGTTTTCAAGAACTATCCCCTCAATTACCACCGGAACGGGCTTCTTGCATCAAAACTGGGTGCGTCCGTTTATGCGAAAAAGGGAAGTGCCGCCTTTTTCCGCTTTCATGATCAGGTATTCGAAAATCAGGAAAACCTTTCCCGTGATGTATTGATTCAACTGGCGGGAAAGGCCGGCATCAACAAGGAAGAAGCCGCCTCGATCATGAACAGCCGCCTGCCGGTGGCCCGGATTGACAACGACAAGATGCTGGGAGATCTGTTGCGCGTGGAAGGAACACCCACCGTGTTCATCAATGGTGTACCCACCAATCTGCGGGAGGATCTGGAAAAATCCATTCTCGCAGAGGTCCGCCGTGTGGAAAAGGAGTTCCCGAAAAACAAACGGAAAAATGTATATGCATCCATTGTGCAGCAGGGTCGCAGGGACCTGGATAAACTCGTGACCGCATCGGGAATCGACAAAAACCAACTGGAACGAAACCTGAAAAGCGGCATCCACAAAAAGGAAATCGAAGATCAACGGGCACTGGGTGCCACCCGTTGTACCCGGATGCCCTGCTTCGCCGTCAATGGCAAGGTCATCACCAGCGATATCCGCCCCCTTTTGCCGCGTTTTCTGGATGAAGCGCACCTTGCCCTGAAAGACGGCATTGCCCGTACCGCCCTGCCGGATCATCTGGCCAGACAGCAGAATCTCATCCAGACCCTTTCCCGGGATTCGAACATCCTGGAAACCGATGTTTTCGGCTTTCTGGATCACTGCGAAAAACCACAGGGTGAATGGGAAACCTATATGCCGGCCTTTCTGGCATGCAGCCGCGCAGAAAAGAACTGTGAACGGTTCCGGCGTTGTGTGATGAACCATCTGAAGCAGGGCAAGACCAAATGACATTCACTTTTCCCTGGCGCAAAAATGCCGAAGTAAAACGGAATATTTGTGCCTATCTGGATCGGCTGGATGAATGCAGTCAAACGTTTGGCACTGCCTGTCGTTCCTATCTGGAGAACGGCCCTGGCGAGGATTTTTACCGGAAATGTACGGAAAACCACCAGTCCGAATCCGCGGCCGACGATATCCGCCGGGAAATTGAACAGACCCTTTTCGAGCGGGAATTGCTACCCGAAAGCCGCGAGGATCTGCTGTTGCTGCTGGAAACCGCCGACCGCATTCCGGGGGCCATGCAGGGAGCCCTGAACATCCTGTCCCTGGAAAAACCTGCTGTACCCGAATACCTCCGCAAGGATTTCAGCGAACTTGTTTCGGTCAACACAAAAATCCCTTCCCTTGTGAACGAAGCCATTTCGGCCCTGATGCAGGACCCCGGAAAAACCCGGGAAATCGATCTTCAGGTTGACAGGCAGGAAAGCCTTTCCGACCGGATCCAGCAGCAGGTGCTGCGCAGTCTTTTTGAATCGGATTTGAGCCTGGCGGAAAAACTGCAGTTCAAGGATCTGGTGCGCACCATCGGGTCCATTTCCGATCGTTGCCAGGAAACGGCGGATCTGGCCGGTATCATCGCCATCAAGCGACGGATCTGAGTCAACCGCATGTGGCGCCTGACTTCGGCAGCATTTCTGGGATGGTCCCTGGGAGCCAACGATGCTTCCAATGTCTTCGGAACCGCCGTCTCCTCAAGGATGATCCGCTTCTGGACCGCCGCGATCCTGTGTGCACTGTTTGTGATCGCCGGGGCAGTGATTTTCGGTCATGCCGGCATGGAAACCTACCGCAGATTGTCCAGTTACTCTGCCGACTGGGCCTTCGTGGTTTCCATGAGTGCGGCATGCACCGTCACCCTGATGACACTGCTGTCGCTACCTGTATCCACTTCCCAGGCGGTGGTGGGTTCCATGCTGGCCGCCGGCCTCGTGGGCGGAAATGTCCATCTGGAAAGCCTGTTCAAGGTGGTAATATGCTGGATGGCCACCCCCTTTGGCGCCATGCTGATCGCCATGCTCCTGTACCGCCTGCTGGGAAACCTTTTCAACCGGCTCGCTCCCACCCTCTTTTTGTATGATAACATCCTGCGCTGGGGACTGATCCTGGCGGGTTGTTACGGCGCCTTTGCCCTGGGAGCCAACAACGTGGCCAATGTTACCGGGCCATTTGTGGCCGCGGGCCTCCTGAATCCACAGCAGGCCACGCTCTTCGGGGGGCTTGCCATTGCCCTGGGTGTTCTGACGTATTCCCGGGCGGTCATGATGACCGTGGGCAAGGGCATTGTCCAACTCAACGCCTTTTCCGCCTTCGTGGTGGTGTCCAGCCAGGCCATTACCGTCCATGTCTTTGCGATGGTTGGAGTTCCCGTTTCCACCTCCCAGGCGGTGGTGGGCGCCGTACTGGGGATCGGCCTTTTGCGGGATGTCCGCACCATCAACACCCGCACACTTCGCAATGTGCTTCTGGGATGGCTTTTCACCCCCGCGGTGGGATTCCTGCTCACCCTGCTTTGGTTGACGGTTCAGAAACGGCTTTGAACTATTCGTCTTCCGTGGGAGGTCCACCATATGCCGTTGAGGGTTCATCCATGGGAGGAGCCATGTATTCGGCACATTCATGACAGACATCCACAGGGGTTCCGGGTTCCTTCGGCGGGGCATTGTAGAGATCACCCTTTGCGTCCGGCTCCCCCGACTGTGCCGCAGCAGGCAGCGTCGGTCCGCTGTCATTTGCCTTGGGTGGCGTACAGGCCATCCCCATTCCTGCCGACAGGCAGGCGGCAGCCACCCAGGACGGCACCCGGGCCTTCACCACGATTGCCCTGTCCAGGGTGATCCCGAGTCGACGGATGATTTCCTCATAAGACCGGTCCATGCAACACCTCCCGAAACCAGTGCAGTATGAAACGAAAGGGAAAAACCCGCAAGGACTTCCCGAAAACCGGAAAACCTTTGACTGGAAAGCCGATTGCGGGCAATCTTGGGCATCCCCCGCATATTGCGGGATTTTATATTGTTTACCCCTATGGGCATCATTTCAAACCCAAGGTCTTGATCATGAAACTTTCCACACTCTTTTGCATTTTCCTTCTTTTCCTGTCCACTTCCTGCAAGGATTCCAAAAAAAAGAAAAACCCGGCAGACCCGTGTAATCCCAATCCCTGTACCGAATCATTCCGAACACGGTGCGAGGTCCAGGGGTCGCAGGCACTGTGCTTTTGTGATTCCGGATATGTTGAACAGGGAGAACAATGTGTTCCGGCCGATTCCTGCGATCCCAACCCCTGCACGGAACCGAACCGAACCCAGTGCACACTGGTGGGGGGTGCCGTACAATGCAATTGTGATCCCGGAACGGTGCTGGTGAACAACACCTGCGAGCCGGTATCCCTTCCCTCCTGTGAAAGTTGTGATCTGGAATGCCCCCAGAACAGCCGGTGCGATTTTGTCGCCGGCCAGGGGGCCACCTGCGTGTGCAATCCCGGTTACCAGGATCACGACAAAAACGGCACCTGCGAACCTGGCTGCCCCCTGGCCAACCCCACCTGCGGAAGCACACAATACTGCTCCGACCGCAGCGGCACCGCCACCTGCGTGGAATATGTAAAGCCACCCATTTACATCGCCTTTCACTGGCACATGCACCAGCCCATCTACTGGCCCTACGAGAGCATTGTGCAGACCGAACAGTTGCGCCAGGGGGACATGGGCTATTCCGTGTACGAAATCCACAACCACCGGCACGGACCTTACACAGACTGGCCGAAAAACGCCGTGGGCGCCGGACTCTCCCTGCCCCATCTGGGGGCGCAGGTTTCCCTGTCCGGTTCCCTGATCGAAAACCTGAACAACATGGAAGCCGCCGGGGCAGGTTTTTACGGCTGGAAAAATCCCTGGATGGAATCCCGAACCTGGCGGACCACCCTGGACAACCCGCGGCTGGACATTGTCCTTTTCGGCTATCACCATCCCCTCATGGGTCTGATCGACGAGCGGGACATCCGGCTGCAAATCCAGACCCACCGCCGCCTCATCGGGCAGGTGTTCGGCCAGATGGACTCCCGGGGCATCTTTCCGCCAGAGTGCGCTTTCACCCCCCGCATGATTCCCGCACTGGTGGCAGAAGGAATCGAGTGGACCATGGTGGACAACATCCATTTTGACCGTGCCCATCGGGATTATCCCTGGGTACCACAGTCCAACCTGCTTCCCCCCAACCGGGCGGATCAACTCAATGATGCCCCCACGGGGTGGCTTCAACTCAACGACATCTGGGCCCCTTCGAAAGTGGCCTCCCCGTGGGGTTACCAGCCCCACTGGGTGGAATACCGGAATCCGGAAACCTGCGAAGTATCCCGGATCATCGCCGTTCCCGCCGCGCGATATGAAGGAAACGAAGATGCCCGGGGCGGCTTCGGCGCCCTGCAGTATGACGCCGTTCTGAGCCAGCATGAACCCTACAACACGAATCCGGACCGTCCCATGTTGATCGTGCTTCACCACGACGGGGACAACTACGGAGGTGGAACGGATTCCTACTACCACAGTAACTTCCATGCGTTCGTTTCCTGGGTCCAGGCCAATCCGGACCGCTTCGTCGCCACCACCATCCAGGACTACCTGGACATGTTCCCCCCAGCCGATTATGACCTGATCCATGTAGAGGACGGCTCCTGGAGCGGTGCGGACAACGGGGATCCCGAGTTTGCCAAATGGAACGGAAAACCCGTGAACGGCTACAGCCCCGACCGCAACTCCTGGGCGGTCATCACCGCGGCAAAGAACCGCGTGCTCACGGCTGAAGCCATCGAGGCTCCGGGAAGCATTGACGACATCATGTACGGTACCGGCAACGACACCGCCCGTGCCTGGCACTTCCTGCTCAACGGTGAAACTTCCTGTTACTGGTACTGGGACGGCGAAGCCGCCTGGGATTCCCACCCCACCCGGGCCTCCAACCAGGCCGTTTCCCATGCGGATGCCGTCATTGCCCGGGGACAGGACACGGTACCACCGACGATTTACGCTCCCCAACGGATTCCCTACAATCCCGGAATGGACGGGGAACCATCGGATTTTCAGGTATGGACCCTGGTATACGACGTGTCCGGCCTTTCCCGGGTGACCCTGTTCTACCGGGTGGATGACGATGGTGTGCGGGACTGGGCCAACGATCTGTATGCCGGTGGTTCCTGGCAGGTCGTCACCATGACCGGCCGCAGCGTCCCGTCACAATTGGCCCTGACCCCCACTTACATGGCTGATCTGCATGAAGCCACCATCACCGGTGTGCGCAACCGGCTGGTGGACTACTTCGTCGAAGCCGAGGACACCCTCGGCCACATCGCCCGCAGCCCCATCCGCCATGTTTGGGTCGGTGACACCGGTGGCCCGGGGGGTGACCTCTTCGTACCGGCCGAGCCCACTTCCAGTGATGTCATCACCGTTTACTGGCATGAACCCGGCTTTTTGCACTGGGGAATCAATGGTTGGCAACTTCCTCCCGAACATTACTGGCCCACGGGAACAGTGCCTTTCGGAGATGGCCAGGCAGTACAAACTCCCCTGTCCGGACCGGATGGGGATGGCCGCTATTCCGTACAAATCGGCCCCTTCAACCAGACACCGGTCACCCAGGTGGATTTCGTGTTCTTCATCCCGCCCGACAGTTGGCCCCTTTCCCCCGACGGAGTGATCCCGGTTTCCAATTGAAAGGCAAAAACCACCATGACATATCGGAAGCATTTTTCCTGGACCACCGGCTTGCGTGTCTGCTTGTTCTGTCTGGTCACTTTATTGATGACTGTTTCCTGCGACGGGAAAAAATCATCGAAAAACAATGCCAACAACGCAAACAACGCAAACAACGTCAATAACGCAAACAACATCAACAACACAAACAATCACAACAACGGGAACAACCAGAACGTGGACCCCGACTGTACCAGTGTGCGTCTGACCTATTATGCTGCCGCCCCCGGAGGATGGTGTGAATTCGACCGGACCCTTCCGGTGCTGCCAGCCTTCGTGCGCCAGGGCATGACATTGGCCGTGGCCCAGCCCTGGAACGGCAGCAGTTTCGGCGGAGAACCCGGAGAATCCTGTGGAGAATGCTGGGAACTGGACACCGTGGGGGGCACCCGCACGGTCATGGTCCATGATCTGTGTCCCATCCAGGGGAATCCCCTGTGTGCCGGAGAACATTTTCATTTCGATGTATCCTCCGAAACCGCCCAGGCCCTGGGACTGGG
This sequence comes from uncultured Kofleriaceae bacterium, assembly GCA_964618145.1. Classification (GTDB taxonomy): domain Bacteria; phylum Myxococcota_A; class Polyangia; order HGW-17; family HGW-17; genus HGW-17. The sequence continues at coordinate 26,382 of CAZTZR010000030.1, read as the reverse complement.
CGGACTGGACGAGGGCCGCGCCCGACGGGTTCCCTGCCCCGTGGAAGGCAACATCCATGTCCAGATACTGGACTGGAACCAGTGGGGGTATGTGCGCCTGCAATTCGTGAATCACCGGATCCCCGTCCGCCATGCGGCGTTGCGCTTCTCCAGCATGCCCGAAGGACAGTGGCATGAACTGGAACGGTCCTCAGGCGCCTGGCACGCCACCGGTGCTCCGAATCCAGGGGCCGGGGACGGAATTTTCTTCCGCATCACCAGTGCCCAGGAGGAAATCATCGAATCCACCCTGCCGGTGACACTGCTGGATTCGTCTTCCAACCACTTTGACATCGGGGTCCAGTTGACCAACCAGGATCCCGACCCCCAGGGACAATGCCGGTTCACCCCGCCCCCGGACGTCTACGTGGATGGCTGGGGAGGCATTCCCGGCGTGCGGTGGATGGTCAATCCCTGGGGTGCCACCACCGTGGATGAAGTCCAGTCCGGATGCCGGGACGATTCCGCTGCCTGCCTGCGTATGCCCGACATGGCCCGGTGGAGCGGCATGCACGTGTACTATCGCCAACTGTTTCCCCATTCCCTGTTCTCCTCCTTTTCCTTCTGGGCGCGTTCCGAAGGGGATGATTTGACCTTTTTGGTTTCCTTTTCCGGGGATGGATCTTCTTGTGATGAAACCTCCGTGAACGTGACCGGCGAATGGACCCGTCACACCATCGATCTGTCCGAAGTCTGCGCGGCGGTCCCCTTCATCAATACGCTGACGTGGCAGAATACCACCGCACAAATCCCCTTTCTTTTCGATGATCTGGTTTTCGAGTGATTATGCCTCTTCGGACAGGGGCCATTGCAGGCCTTTTGCGTTGAGCAGGCTGGGCACGCAGGAAAGCAGCGGGGGTTTGCAGAGTTTCTGCGTGGAAACATTCACGTTGGCGGGCCATCGGTTCAACACGCCGATGCAGTTGGCCGCCGCCAGCACCGCCATGTCGGAACGGCTCTCCAGGGTGGCACTGCCGGTGTGGGGAGAAAGCGTCACGTTGGGCAGATCAGTGAGCCCTTCGACCAGTTCCGGCTCGAATTCGAACACATCCAGACCGGCCTTGAACTCCGGATTTTCCTTCAGATGGGCGATCAGTGCTGCCTCGTCCACCACCGGACCACGGCTGGCGTTCACCAGCACGGCATCCGGACGACACAGGGTCAACCGGCGTGCATCCACGAAATGCCGGAGTGCGGGGCTGTAGGAACTCAAAAGCGCCAGTACATCACTTTGGGCGAAGAGTTCATCCGGATCCTCCACCCGGGCAATGCTGCAGGCAGGCATCCCGAGTTCCGACTGCACCCTTCCCAGTTCCCCGATGGCATATTCGAATTCGGGCCGGGGATGGGGATTGTAATAGAGAATCCGTGCACCGAATCCGCCGGCCATCATGCGGGCGAATGCCTGTCCGATGCGACCCGCGCCAAACAGGCCCACGGTCTTTTTGGTCAATTGCCGCCCCAGCATCAGGTAAGGTAGCCATCCGGTGAACCGGCCTTCCCGCATGTACCGTTCCCCTTCGCAAACCCGGCGAAGTGCCGCCAGAACCAGCGCCATGGTGAGTTCCGCCGTGGCTTCGGTGAGCACACCCGGTGTGTTGCACACCGCCACACCCAGCCGGGTGGCCGCTTCCTGATCAATGTTGTTCACACCCACCGCGTAGGAGGAAACCACCTTGCCCCCGGCTTCGGCAAACCGCGTGAGCACCCGATCATTCCAGGGCTCAGACAATTGCGCCAGCGCCCCGTGGATCTTGTTGCCGATGGCCTGCAGCAATTCCGTTTCGCCGAATGTTTCCTCCCCGGTGTACACTTCCACGCGGCAATCCCGGCGTACCAGTTCCTCAATCCACTGGGTTCCCACCAGTTCCTTGGTGGCCACCACACGCCATTTGCCTTCAGGATGATGAATGATCCATTTGTCCGTCATGACTGAACCTCCCTGGGCGCGAAGAATAGCCGTGGAGTTTTCAAAAGAAAAGGGGGAAAAACAGTTTCACTTGCAGGTTTCAAAGGTCAACAACACCATTTCCGGCGGATGGAAAAGGCGCACGGGAGGACCCCAGAAACCGGCTCCGGAGGTTACCACTCCCTGCAGGTTTCCCTGACGGAACCGGCCGTGGCGGAATCCGGAAATCCATCGGCCCAGCATGGAAAACGGAAAGAACTGACCCCCATGGGTGTGGCCCGAGAGCATGAGATGGAAACCGGCTTCTTCGGCGGAACCGGCCGTGGTGGGCCGATGGGACAGCAGGATCCGGAAAGCACCGGGCGGAGATCCCACCAAGGATGCCGCCGGTCCGCCGGAAGCGTGCACCCGACCGCCGGACCAGCGAAACCGGTCCGGAATTCCCGCTACCACAAGATGTGCCCCGTTTTTTTCCAGCACCCTGTGGTCATCCGCCAGAACAGTGAATCCCATTTTCGTCAGTTGAGTTTGCCAGGACTCGACATCCCAGTACAGTTCGTGGTTCCCGGATACGAAAAACACCGGTTTGTTCAAATGTTCCAGACCCTGGATTTCCGGAGAAACCCTTCGGACGGGGCCATCCACCAGATCCCCCACCACAAACACCCAGACTGCATCAATTCCGTTGATCATCCGTACAAGACGGTCCACGTGGCGTTTTTTCAGCACGGGACCGGCGTGCAAATCCGCCACCAACACTGCCCGGGTGCCGGAGAATTCCGGTGGAAGACGGCAGTCCCGGATGTTCACCTCCCGCACCCGGGGAGGGGAATGGGCCTGAAAAATGCCGACGGCCAGAAACAAGCCCGCAATCGGTATCATGGCCACTGACGTCCACCGCATCCATTGGGCGGAGCGTTCGTGGTTCAGGTACGGCGAAAAGCCGGCCCGGGTGGACAGCCGGTCCACCAGCCGCGCGATCCCCCAGAGGATGTCCCGAAACCCGATGCCCATGCCCAGAAACAACAGGAACACCACCACCGTGTACAAACCGATCAACAACTCTTCCACGGTGTCGTAACGGAATCCGCGGTCCATCCGCCGCAGGATGTAAATCACGGGATAAAGAGCCACCAAAAAACCCAGCACCGCCCTCCGGGTCCGGATACCCACCGGCAAGAAAACCACGAACCGTCTGGAGAACCAAAGCACCAATCCGGCGTATGCGACAATGGTGATGGTGATGAAAACCAGGTATTTCCAGAATGGCACGATCCCGTCCTCCCGAAGGTCCAATGTAGTCATCATGCCAGAGGACGCCAACCCTTCCTGTGAAACGCTTTGGGCAGCTTGACACAATTCAATTAAAATGGATGATGGGCCGGGATTGAAAGGATGCTGCCATGCGAGAAAAATACCTGGATTCGGAAAACCATGAAAAAGTACGGAAAACCATTGAAAGGGCCTCCCGAATGCTGGACGCCGGAACTTGCCGGGACTCTTTTCGTGTGCCCCTCTGGATGAAGGCGGCCTTTCTGGGAGCCGGACTGGTTACGGCCCCGGCCTGCCAAAATAAGGAAGAAAAAATCGTTCCGCCGGAAGGAATCGAAAACGTCCTGAGGCGACCGGAGGAACTGGATAGAACGAACAACGCCGAACCGGTAGATCCGGCAGCCGCGGATGAAAAACCCCTTCCCCCGGGAACACCCCCGACCCGCGGCGCGGATCCGAAGGAGTTTTCCTTGGGTTTCCACTCCTCCATCACCGGCAAGGGCAACAGCAAAACACCCGGGAACGAAGGGTCCATGGACAGTGCAAAGACCATGGCGCCGGTGATCTCCGAGGGAAACCTCACTTACGGGGCTCCACCCATGGGCCCACCCCCTCCCCTGGTGGAATTCCAGGACGTCAAGCTCCTGTCCGGAACGCTGGATACCGAATTGGTTCACTATGTTCTGTCGCTTCGGAATAAGGAGGTCCTGGATTGCCTATCTCTTGAGAAGGAAAAATATGAAAAGGCTGCAGGAATACTGGAGGTAAGTTTCGATGTGAATGACCTTGGGCAAGCAGAAAAATGTGAGGTCAGGCATCATTGTCTGGAACACAGGTTTTCAAATTGTCTTTGCAGGAAACTGGCCCTATGGCGGTTTCCTGTCCCGGAAAACGGACGGGCCCGGGTGCAAGCCTCCTGGATCCTGAAAAAAAGGATCTATCCCATGCTGGACTTCTGATCCAAGGGTGACACCATGAAAATCTCCCCGTTTCTGCTGGAACGGTTTTTTGCGAAACACGAATTCAGTGCACCCATTCTGGCCTGCTGTTCGGATTGCGAAACATCGTACACTCTCCGTGCTATCAATCCCAGGCCCAGGTGGCCCGGGCCATTGGTGCCGGTGTTTCCGATTGGACCGGAGACCCGAACTGCGGGTGGCAACTGGATATTGGCACACTCCGGCAAAAACTGACTCCGAAAACCAGGGCAGTTGTGGTCACTTTTCCTCATAATCCCACCGGGTTTCTTCCCACAGCGGCCTTTTTGGACGAACTTGTGGAACTTTCCCGCAACCATGGGTTCATTCTTTTTTCCGATGAAGTCTACCGCGGACTGGAACTGGATCCGTCAGACCGATTGCCGGCGGCCGCCGATCTCGACGACCGTGCCGTTTCTCTGGGGGTGATGTCCAAGGCTTTCGGCCTGGCAGGTCTGCGCATTGGATGGATTGCCTCCCGCAACCACCGGTTGCTCCGGGACATGGCTTCATTCAAGGACTACACCACCATCTGCTCCGCCGGACCATCGGAGTTTCTGGCCACCCTGGCCTTGCGCCACATGGAAAAACTTTTGAACCGGAACCGGACCATCCTAGCGGAAAACCTGGTTCACCTGGACGCTTTTTTCCAGCGGTTTTCCGACAACTTCCTGTGGGAAAGTCCAAAGGCCGGACCCATCGCGTTGGTACGCCTGCCGGAAAACACCGATGTGGATCTTTTCTGTTCCGACGTTCTGGAAAAGTCGGGAGTGCTCCTGCTGCCAGGCACCTTGTATGACGCTCCGGTGCCGGCTTTCCGCATCGGCTTCGGACGCCGGAACCTGCCCGATGCCCTCGTACGCATGGCCAAAATCCTGGAATGAATCCATTTGGCCGGAAATGCGACAAACCGGACCAGTAAAAAAGTTGTGAGTCTTGACTTCATCGGGTTCCGGTGGAATGATTCGGCCAGGATTTGGAGGGCGATGGCCATGCAGAAAGATTACGGGAATGCGGATACTCCGGAACGGATGAAGGAAACCATTGAGCACGCTTGCCAATTGCTGGAAACCGGGACCATCCGCGATTCCTTTCGCTTGCCGGGCTGGGTCCAGGCAGCCTTGTTGGGAGCCGGACTGTTGACCGCTCCGGCCTGTCAGAAAAAGGAAGAAAAAATCATTCCGCCGGAAGGAATTGAAACCGTCCTGAAGCGACCGGATGAACCGGAAAGAGCCAACAACGCCGAACCGGTGGATCCAGCGGTTGCGGACGAAGAGCCCCTTCCTCCGGGAACTCCCCCACCCCGGGGAGCGGACCCCAGAGAGGGACCTTTGGGCAGCATTCATGAAAAGCGCAATGATTCGGTAAAAGCGCAACTTGCGAAACCCTCCGGGCCGATGGAACCTTCCGGGCCGACGGAACCTTCCGTGCCCATGGAACCTTCCATGCCGATGACAACTTCCGGCTTGCAAAACCTCGACATATCTCCCGCAGCGCCTGGTCCCGTGGACCGTGGACCCGTCATTACCTACGGTGCTCCACCGGTGATTTCCATTACTTCGGATTCTCTTCCATCCGTCCTGATCGGAAAAGTCAAGGTTCTGTCCGGCAGTGTGAATCCCAATGATTTGCAAGCCTCCCTGCGTCGAAATCTAACACAGGTGAATCAATGTCTACGCACCGGGACTGAAGACCGTACAAACCTCTCGGGTGTCCTGGAATTGACCTTCCGGATCAACCTCGAAGGAAAAGCCGAAAACTGCGAAATCAAGCGTCACCCGAATGACCCTCAACTGGCTCAGTGTCTTTGCCAGCGTCTGGTCCAATGGCGTTTCCCGACACCTGGTGCCGAAGGTGCCCGGGTGCAGGTGTCGTGGACCCTGAAAAGCCGCGTCATCACTAAACCGGATTTCTGACGGCGGCTTCGTAGCGCCGGTTCACTTCCTCCCATTGGATGACATTGAAAAAGGCGGCGATGTAGTCGGCCCGGCGGTTCTGGTAATGCAGGTAATAGGCGTGTTCCCACACATCCAGGGCCAAAAGGGGAACTCCCCTTTTTTCGGCCACGTCCATCAGGGGGTTGTCCTGGTTTTGCGTCGAGGTCACTGCCAGTTTTCCGTTTTCATCCAGGATCAGCCAGGCCCAGCCACTGCCGAAAATGCCGGCCGCTTGCATGAAGGCCTGCTCGAACTCTCCGAAGGAGCCGAACTGATCCTCAATGACCCGGGCGATGGGCAGATCCGCCGCCGGCTGCCGGCTGCCCCGGGGAGACAGGATTTTCCAGAACAGGTTGTGGTTGTAGTATCCACCACCGTTGTTCCGGATCACCGCAGGATGCCTGGAAATCTCCGCCATGATTTCCTCGATGGACTTATTTTCCAGTTCGGTGCCGGCAATGGCCGTGTTGAGATTGCGGGCGTATCCCGCGTGGTGACGTTCGTAGTGAATCTGCATGGTACGGGCATCGATGTGGGGTTCCAGCGCCAGGTATGGATAGTCCAGTTTTGGCATCGCAAATGGCCCGCCCACGTCCGGCGTGGGGGGAATTTCTCCTGAAAAAACCGTTTCTTCAGGTTGTGCTGTGGCGGTGGTACGTTCATCGGTCCGGGTGCAGGCGCTTACCAACAGGATCAAACCGGCTACAAGAATGATGGAAGACTTCATGACTAACCTCCAGTGTTCAACCCGTCAAACTAGACGAGACTAACAGTTCTGCAATATGTGTCTGTTTCGGGCCATGTCAAATCCCGGCAATATGGTGCGGGAAAACCGGAGAATTCTGCCATGCCGGATACCTGGACATGTCCATTGTTCCCTGACAACGACATCACCTGCATTGACATTGTTTCCCCCACATTGGATACTTTTCTTGTCAGGAGTCTTGCATGAGCATTCACATCAACGCCACGGCCGGTCAGATTGCCTCGATGGTCCTGCTTCCGGGTGATCCCCTGCGGGCCAAAACCATCGCCGAAAACCTCCTTGAAAACCCGGTGCTGTTCAATGAAACCCGTGGAATGCTTGGATTCACAGGAGAAGTGAACGGACGAAAGGTGTCTGTCATGGGCACCGGCATGGGCATTCCGTCCATCTCCATTTACGTCAACGAACTCATCCGGGAATACGGCGTCCACACCCTCATCCGGGTGGGCACCTGCGGTGCACTGCAACCGCAAATGCGCATCGGGGATCTGGTGCTGGCCATGGCCGCTTCGACCAATTCCCGCTTTAACCAATTGCATTTTGAAAACCGGGATTTCGCTCCCGTTGCATCCTTTTCCCTTCTACAGGAAGCTTATGGCATCGCCCAATCCCAAAAATGGCCCGTACATGTCGGCGGTGTGCTCACCTCTGACACGTTTTACGAAACCGATCCCGATTGGTGGAAAATCTGGGCCACCCACGGCGTGCTGGCGGCCGACATGGAAACCTCCGCCTTGTACACCCTCGCCGCACGTCATGGAGTCAGAGCCTTGTCCATCCTGACTGTCAGCGACCAGGTGGTCACCGGAGAGGTCAGTTCCACCGCCGATCGCGAACACAACTTTTTACACATGGCCAAACTCGCCCTGTCCCTCCAAAAAAACTAACCGACCGCGCCCCCTTCCCATTTACACCGCCCATATCTCACAAGCCCGCCCCCTATGCTGTACGCCGTTGCTCACTCCGTGTCGTTTTTGAGGCCGTGTACGTAGTGTTTCTGATCCTTTTGATGGCTTGTTTTTCGGGCGCTGGGCATATTAGAAATGGGCTGAGCGCACCTGTGACATCGTTTTTCGGAACAAGTGCGGAAAAATTGCGGGGGCGCCTGAGGGTGCGCCGGGGGTGTTGGCGGTGGACGGGGCCTACGCCAGGGGGTGCGATTCCAGCACCTCCAGCGGGTCTTCGAAGTCCACCGGAAATCCCCACACGGCGTGCATCATGTACGTCCCTTTGGGAAACACAACATTCTGTATTCCGTCCAGTACCATTTGGCGGGCCTTGCGGTACAACGCCAAAAAGTCCTTGTACACGTCCAGCCACACACCAAGCCGGGAACCTGCCGCCTTCGGGCGTATACTCCCCTTCTTGCCCTTCCTGCCCTTCTTTTCCTTCTTTGTCCCCTTGAGCGGAAACGTCGTGTGCGGCAACTCCTGAACCCGCTTGGCGCCCATAAAGCCCTTGTTCTGCTTCGCTCGCTCAGTTGCGATTTCCGCCTCCCGGGCCATCACCAGTTCGTCCAGTTTTCGGAGGTATTTCTCCGAATCCATCGAGGCAGCAGCGGGAAACGGCGTCAACTCGATGTTCAGATAGCGCCATGATTCCTCGCTTTCCTCTCCGGAAAACACCAGCGGCGGTCGTTTCGTTTTGATGATGCGCTTGCGAAGGTTTTTCACCGTGGTGATGGCCCCCGGCCACCATCTGTTCGATTCCACCAGTCCGGCCTTCACCGGATTCACCAGGGTATACACCATCTTCTTCCAGCAGGTTTCCTCATCGGTCAGCGCACACCAGTTGGGCCGCTGGACGCTGTTCCAGATGGGGCCGTCCTGGTCCAGTTTCCTGTTGATGAGTTGTGCGATGAAGGAGTCCATTTCCCCGATGAACCGGGGTCCTGTGAGGCCGTCGGGGTCGGTCATGACCATGTGGAAATGATTGCTCATGAAGCAGAAACCGTGAATCTGTACCGGCTGGTTTTTCTGGGCGCGGGCGATGGCGTAGAGGATGAGGGCTGTGAACTCTTTATTGGGGATTAAAAAAAACTGGCCCCGGATGCATTTTCTGGTGACGAGGTAGGTGGTTCCGGCGAAACGGGGCAGTGCGGTGCTCATACAATTCTCCTTTGCAGGGGATTCATATGCCCTGCCCCCTTTATTATCGGCGCGAGGGCAAAAAGGTTGCGGGAAAAATGCGAAATGAGGGAGTTTTGGGGTGAGAAAGGGGGCATGGGCGTAGTGGATAGAGAGTGAGATGGGAGGAGGAGGCGGGGTGGGATTCTCGAGAGTGAGATGGGAGGAGGAGGAGGCGGGGTGGGATTCTCTTGGGATTCTCTTCACAGTTGCATTGACATTGGTCCAACCTCAATGGATACTTTTTGAGCCAAGACCCCGGTTATACCATACCGGATGCCCTTGGTTGTTTCGGTCGCCTGAAAGGGACATTTTGGGTGTGTACATGCATAACAGAATCATTGTTCCTGCTTTTTTGCTTTTCAGTTTGTTCGCGTTTTCGGTGCAAGCCCATGGGGCTCCGGATTTTTCCGGATTGTCTCCAACCGGTAAAGTTTTTCTGAACCCCGGTGTCATCCTGGGAGGTGCGTGGGCGGTGGAGGGAAAATCGCAAAATACCTTCCTGCTGGGAGGTGAAGTGAGTATGACCTATTGGCCCGATTGGCCCTATTTGGGAGATGGTATGTATTTCGGGGTGTATTTTGATGGTGTGCACGATTTCGACCGCCAGTCGGGACGTCTTTCCACCGGCGCCACCGCCGGCTGGTTTTTGGGCGGAATCGACATCGGCTATCTGGTGGATCTGCACCCGGACGGACCCCATCACGGGCTGTCCACACGCATCTTCGGCAGCATCGGTCTTTTGACCCTGTATGTGCGATATGGTTTTTTGCCGCAATCAAATGATTTCGTGGAAGTCGGCCTCATGATCAAACTTCCGCTTTCACTACTCAGAAACAAAAATGACCGCTGGGAGTCACACATCCATCCGCTTGGCGCCAAATAATAATTTATTCCTGGTGTCTCTTTGACCAAAGGAAGGATGTAGAAACATGACATGGCTGACCCTCTTGTTTTGTGGTTATCTCGTTGTCCTGAACCACGAGGGGGGTGACAAAAAACAGGATCCTTCGACGCAGTCGGAACCTTCCTTGTGTCCCGATTGCCCCGAATGCGATGTCGGTTTACCTTCCCCGGAACGTACGCAATTCCTGGCGGCCGACACCCAGCGTGCGTTTTACAGCACGCTTTTTGTCATGCAGGAGAAAAAATACCGCATCCTGGGTGGTGAACTGGCCTGGCAGCATCGCGGCTGGAGATTTTTGCGACCTGCCTGGCACATCGGCCACCTGGACATGCGTGGCGGAAGTCAGGTGATCACCTTCACCTACAGTGCGTTTGGCATGATGCTGGTCTCGCCGGCCGTTTTCAGGCACCGGGTCCGGTTCACCCTGCGGGCAATGGTGGGTGTGGGACTCTATCTGGAAGACAACTGCTGTGACAATGAAGACGTTGGAGGTTACTACCCTTTCCCGCTGGGCGGTGCAGGTCTTCTCTTCCGGCTGAACCCGTCATGGTCACTGGGACTGGAATACCAGATGCTGCACATCATTCCACGGCTCGGGTTGACCCTTCAATATTCATTCTGAAAACGGAATTTCAACTACAAGAAAGACACTGGACTTGACCGACGCTGTCATTTGCCGTGGCAGCCGCCGGACTTGCAGCCACACTTGCCCGCCTCACGGATGTCCCGTTTGAGAAACGGGGTCAGTTCCACCTCCTGAGCAACCTCGGCGGGTTCGGCGGGCTCCAGGTCGCGGCGGGCCAGTTCGGCCAGAAGCACCTCACGTGCAGCGGGTGTCAACTGATCCAGGGTCGCCGAGAGTTCCAGTACCTCCTCATCGGTACAAGCCTCGTAAGATACAACCACCGGCGCAGAACAAAACAATGAAGAAAAAAAGGTGCGGATTCCCATTTCGGCACTCCGGAACAAGTGTTGAAACCGGAAAAACTATTTCATTTCCCCCCTGAACTGTCAAGCCCCGGCAACGTCGGACAGGAACACACGGATCCGAATACCTCCGTGCAGGACGGGATGACCGGTACCCTCAAATGAAAGGCCCGTGGCCCGGGCCAGTTGCGGATCCGGGGTGACCAGCGCCACCCGGCAGCGGGGCAGCCGGCGGGCCACCGCACCGAAAGCGGCATACAGATCCCGCAGTTGCTTTTTCTCACCGATGCGTTTGCCATACGGGGGATTGCAGACCATCAGTCCGCCTCCATCCCCCCAGAGATCCAGGGGCGTCCGGAAAACCGGCCGGTGCGCGATTTCGATGCACTGCAGTACCCCGGCGCGTTGGGCATTGCGCTGTGCAATCGCCACGGCACCCGCATCCCGATCAGCCCCCTGTATGGCTACATTCACCGAACGCACACGCCCGGCTGCCTCTCCGAGAATCCGCTCCCAGAGGGGCTGCTCAAATCCGGGGAAATCCATGAATGCAAAACGGCGATTCAATCCCGGCGGGCGACCTGCAGCCAAAAGGGCGGCTTCCACCGGAAACGTCCCGGAACCGCACATGGGGTCCAAAAGGGGCACCGTCCCGTCCCAACCCGCCAGATGCAGCACGGCGGCCGCCAGATTCTCCCGCAGGGGCGCCCTGGCGGTTTCCAGACGATAAGCACGCCGGTGCAGGTGTTCTCCGGAAGTATCCATGCTGATCACGCACCAGTCGCGATCCAGCCGCACCAGCACGCTGGTTTCGTCCACGCCGCCTTCAGCAGCCGGCAAATCCGTGATCCCGCTACAACCCGTGGCCCGGCAGGCCGCGTCCATCACCCGCTGGGCCGCAGCGCCGCTATGGTATACACGGGACGCGTGGCAGGTGGCCTTCACCCGGATCCGGTGTTGCGGTCCCAGAAACGATGACCAGGACACTTTCGCAGCCCCCGCCGCCAGAGCCCGCAGATTGGGCGCCGAAAACCCCGCCGCCCGCACCAGAACCCTAGAGGCAATCCGGGACCACAGATTCACCCGCATCATCCACTCCGTATCCCCCGAAAAGGCCACGCCCCCCTCTTGTACCTCCACCTTTGGAATTCCCAACTCCGTCAGTTCCTCCCCCAGCAGGTATTCCACCCCGGGTGCCGCCACGGCAAAGAACGCCAGGGATCCTTCCATCACGCTCCCCCCTGATTCTCCACCGGGGAGTTGGCAGCCAACGCCACGCGCAACCTGAGTTTTTTCTTCAGTGGTTCAAAGAGCGCCACGGTGAGCAAAAACGAACACACATCCGAAAGGGGAAAAGCCAGCCACACACCGGTGAGACCGAACACGTTCGGCAGCAAAAGCAGCATGGGAATGAAAAAAAACACCTGCCGCGACATGGAAAGGATGAACGAGGGAGCCGCCAGTCCCATGGCCTGGAACATGGTCACCCCCACCACATGGTACCCCACCAGGGGAATACCCGCCGACGCGATGCGCAGCATCCAGACGCCTTCGGACACCAACTCCGGATCCGTGGAGAACACCCGCACCATCTGCCCCGGAAACAACCACAACAGGGCAAACCCTGTCACGGTGATGACCGTGGCCACCACGGTGGACAGACGCAACGCCTGCATGCTTTTTTCCGGATGATTGGCTCCCTCGTGATACCCGATGATGGGCTGCAACCCCTGGGCCAGGCCAAACAGCGGCATGAACAGGAACATCGCCAATCGGTAAAAAATGCCGTACAGGGCGATATGGATGGGAGTCCCCGTGCGGTTGAGCACATGGTGGATCAGCACGGTCATGATGCTGGACGCCGAATTGCGGGCAAATACGGAAGCCCCCAGCACGATGATGCGCCGGATCACGGCCGGCTGCGGACGGCAGGCCGACAACCGCAGACGTACATAACTGCGACGGGCGAGATAATAGTACAGCAAAAACGCGAACGAGGCCCAGTTGGCGATGACCGTGGCCCAGGCGGCACCGGCCACCCCCCATCGCAGTCCCCAGATGAAGACCGCGTCCAGCACGATGTTGGTGCCCGCCGAAATCACCATGGTGGCCATGGCCACCTTCGCGTTGCCCTCGGCACGCACCTGGTTGTTCAGGGCCACCGAACCGGCAAACGGCAAAAAACCAGCCACCATGATGGACACGTATTGTCCCGCCACCGGCAAAGTGGCTTCAGATGCACCGAACACCTGCAAAACGGGATCCTGAAACAACGCCACTGCCGCCGTAAAAAAGATACCGGAAAGCATGGTGAGGAAAAACACGTTTCCCAGATAGGATTCGGCCAAATCCCGCCGCTCTTTGCCCAACGCCATAGACACCATGACGCCACCGCCCACTCCAAAGGACTGGCACAGCCCCATGAGCACCATCTGCAGCGGAAAGGCGATGGCCAGCCCCGCAATGGCTTCCACACCCACGAGTTGCCCCACGAAAATCGTGTCCACGATGTTGTAGGAAGCCATCACCAGCATGCCCACCGTGGCGGGCAGCGACAGGTTCCACAACAACTTTGGAACGGGTTCGTCGCGGAGTTGATCCACGTGGGAGGAGGAACTCATCGATCCCTTTCCACGACGAAGGCCAAAAGCGCTTCAAAAAAGGATGGATCCAGGGGTAGACGTCGCAGGTGGGCCAGGGCCTCCTCGCAGGTGTCCCGCAACAGGAGCCGGGCGTCTTTCTCCCCCAGAAAGGAAAGCAGGTTTACCTTGTGCTGGGCGTCATCCTTGCCGGGGGTCTTGCCCAGTGCCGCCAAAGAACCCGTGCGGTCCAGCAAATCATCCACCAACTGGAAGCAGCGACCAAAGGCGCGGCCGAGTCCCCGCCAATCGCCATCTTCCGAAGTCCCTGCCAGGCATGCACCGAACAAAAACGAAGCCGTCAACAGTGCGCCGGTCTTTTGATCCGTCATGGCCAGCACTTCTTCCAGGTTCTGCGGAATCCCGAACCCCGGGCAGGTGTCCGTCACCTGCCCTTCCACCATGGCCAACGAAACTTCCGCCAGAATGGCCGACAACGCAGCCTGCACGGCCGGGTCCGCACCCGAACGGCCAATCAGGGCAAAGGCCCCCGCATGCAGGGCGTCCCCCATGAGGATGGCCGCCGCCTCCCCGTGAAGGGTATGCAGCGTGGGTTGTCCCCGGCGCCAGTCGTCATTGTCCAGGGCCGGCAAATCGTCGTGCACCAGCGAATACGTGTGCAACCACTCCAGGGCGGCAGCGGCGTGCAGCACCTCCGGCGTCTGTCGACCGGCCACAGCCAGGCAGATCACCGGGCGCAGCCGCTTGCCCCCGGCACACAGCACATGCCGGATGGCACCCTTTACGGGTCCGGAAGAAATCCACTCCAGCGTCTGCGGCAAAAAGGCTTCCACCGTGGCGGCAAGTCCGGCATATTGCCTTTCGAACGGAGTCGTCATGCTTCCTCCCGACCGATGCGCTTTGACAGGCGTGCCTTCTGGGAGGCGGCGAATGCGGCGAACGTCCCCTCACAAATGGCCCGGCGGGCCGAACGAACCAGTTCCAGGTAAAAATGCAGGTTGTGGATTGACGCCAGCCGGAAATACAGCAATTCCCTGGCCACAAACAAATGCCGCAGATACGCCCGGGAAAAACCCGTCCGGCACGTCAGGCAGGAACAGGCGGGATCCACGGGCAGCGGGCTGTCCCGGTGAATGGCGTTGCGCAGGGTCAGGATCCCTTCGGATGTGAACAACTGGCCGTTGCGGGCGTTGCGCGTGGGCATCACACAGTCGAACATGTCAATGCCGTTTTCAATGCCGGTGATCAGGTCCATGGGCGTACCGACCCCCATGAGATAACGAGGTTTGCCTTCCGGCATACGATGGGCCACGGCATCCAGGATCCGGTACATGTCATCGATGGGCTCTCCCACTGAAAGCCCACCCAGGGCCAGTCCGTCAAAATCCAGTTGCGCGATTTGTTCCAGATGCGCCAACCGCAAATCCTCGAAAATCTGGCCCTGCACGATCCCGAAAACGGCCTGGTGGGACTGCATGGTCACTTCCCGGCAACGCCGGGCCCAGGCGGTGGTGCGGGCCATGGCCTGTTCCACCTTCTTTCGGTCGGCCTGTCCCGGGGGACACTCGTCGAAAACCATGCAGATGTCGCTGCCCAGTTTTCGCTGGATTCCCATGACCACCTCCGGCGAGAAAAACCGTGGCGAACCGTCGATGGGACTGGCAAAAGCCACCCCCTCGTCGGTAATTTTCGCCAGTTTCGCCAGGGAAAACACCTGGAATCCCCCTGAATCCGTGAGAATCGCGCCGGGCCAGTGGATCAGTTCATGCAGGCCGCCAAAACCGGCCACAAGTTCCTCCCCGGGACGCTCATGCAGGTGGAAGGTGTTGCCCAGAATGATACCGGCACCCATGGCCTGCAGGTCATCGGGGCCCACGGCCTTGACGGAACCATAGGTTCCCACGGGCATGAACACGGGCGTTTCAATGGTTCCGTGGGCAGTGACAAGGGTCGCGGCCCGGGCGCGTCCATCTTTACGGGATACCTGAAAGGACAGTGCACTCATGGCAGGTACATCGCATCCCCGTAACTGAAAAAGCGGTAGTTCTCCCGGACGGCACTGCGGTAGGCATCCAGAAGGGTTTCGCGGTCACGGAGCGCGGAAACCAGACACAACAGGGTTGACCTTGGAAGATGGAAGTTGGTGATGAGGCTGTCCACCACCTGAAAGGAAAAACCCGGCTGGATGAACAGACCCGAACGCTGCCATCCCGTGCGCACCCGGCGTCGCCCGCAGGCCGCCGTCTCCAGTGCCCGCACCACCGTGGTCCCCACCGCCACCACGGGTGCTTCGGTCGGGTGTTCGGCAATCGTTCGGGCACACTCCTCCGTAATGTGGAACCGCTCCTCGTGCATGACGTGTTCGTCGGTGTCCTCGACCTTCACCGGGGCAAATGTTCCGATGCCCACATGCAGGGTGACACGGGCAAAACGGATGCCCCGTTCCTCCAGGGTTTCCATGAGTTCCGTCGTGAAATGCAGCCCCGCGGTGGGCGCAGCCACGGCGCCCGGTTGTTCGGCATAGACCGTCTGGTAGGTTTCCCGGTCCGCCGGTCCCGCCGAACGCCGGATGTATGGCGGAAGCGGTAACTTCCCGTAGCGTTCCAGATAGTCCACTGAATCGCCGGGCACCGCCACCCGGATCTCCCTTTCGGAGGCATCCCCGAGCACTGTCAAAGGCGGAGCGTTTTCCACATTTTCCAGAAACAGGTTTTCCCCCGCCCGGGGCCGGTGTGAGGCCTTCCACAGCGCGTTCCAGCCGTCGGGTCCGGGTTCGGTGAGCAACAACTCCACCCGCCCGCCGGAGGCCTTGCGGGCGTACAACCGTGCCGGCAGCACCCGGGTATCATTGACCACCAGAAGCGCTCCGGCCGGCAACAGGTCCGCCACATCCCGAAACAGGTGATGGGCCACCTTGCCGTCCTTTGCCAACACCAGCAGTCTGGAAGTATCCCGGGGATGCACCGGCTCCTGGGCGATCAATTCCGGCGGCAATTCATAGTCAAAAAGGCTTATTTTCAAATACGCCCACCTCCCCGGGCTGACGGTGTATCTTATGTTTTGTAACGTATCATTCAAGCTATTTGGGCGTTGGCAAGTCTGGAACCATGAAGAAATTTACGGAATGACCTGTACAGACTTGGAACGGTGGGCCTTGAGGGAGAAATTTCCCTGCACAAAGCCGCCGGTGGTCCTCCGGACGCAATCTTCCTCGTCGATGAGACCATCGCCGTCGTTGTCGATGCCATCGCCGCAGATTTCCAGGTTGCTGGTGATGATGCGCCGGTTTTGCAGGGTGAAAAAGTAGATGCCGGAAATCCGGTCTCCGTAGTGGATTTCAAAACTGTCCTTGACTGGAGCATCCCTCTCGGCACGACCAAACCGGCAAAGCAACAGGCAGGAGTGTCCCTGGGAAAACGGTGGCCGGGGCACGGGCACCACATCCAGTTTGCCGAATTCCACTTCCCCGCACAGGCGTTCCTGCTCTTCTTTGGACACATCGGGGCAGGCGTTGGCCAGGTTGGGATGGGCTTCGGGTCCGTCAAAGAACGTGGGACAGGTCAGGTACAGCGACAAGGTCGCCTGGACATTTTCCCCATGGGCCACCGGGATCAACTGCCAATTGGCAAACCGGCGAGCGGTCACCGCCACCCGGGCCATCTGGATATACAGCCCGTCGGAATCCTCCATGGAATTGGTGCCGCGTTGCATGCGGATATCCAGCCTGTGGGCGTTGGGAAAATCGCTTTCGTCCTGCACGGGCTCGCCATGCACGTGGTTCACCCGCAAATCAAAATAGGCAGGAAAGGAAGAGGTTCCATAATGGTCCTGGCCACTGCATCCCTCGATGAAAAGTTCCCCTGCCACGATCCCCTTGCCCTCGGGACCGGAGCAGGCGGCAACCATCAGGATCATCAGCAACAGAAAACATCGAAGCATCAACAACCACTCCCGGAGTTCAATCTCCGCTGGTTGAAAAGGCACTGGACGCACCAACAACACACGGTACCATAGCACGAAAAACAGTCAAACATCCTACTGGAAATCCCTCAGGCTTTCGTGGATGCCCTTGAGCATCTCGAACCAGAAGGAAATACCGGCTTCGTCCTGGTCCTTTTCGAACCGCTCCACCCATTCCGGAAGCTCCGGGTGGGGATCCTTGTCCACTTCCAGCCGCCGTTTCAGGAAGGTGGCCACATAGTCGAAGTTGCGGGAACTTTCCCAGAATACCGATGCATTCCGGCTGTTGATCCGGCTCGCGGTGATGTCGATGTTCCGCAAAAAGGCCTCTTTCGCCTGGAACAGGTGCTCCACCACCAGCGGCCCCATGTCCTCGGCCCAGCCCCGGTGAAAGCGGCAAATGCCCAGGTTGTCGATGACCAGTTCCTTCTTCAGCCGCTCGGCACAGGCCCGACCCAGTTCCCGGGGAGGCAAAAATTCCTTGCCATAAACCATGTAATACTTGCCCATGATGGCCATGGGGGCCAGCACCCCCGGCGTCCAGTACTGGTTGGGTACCATCCACCCCTTGCGCCCGAAGGAAGTCAAAACCAGACGATCCAGGATCTTCACACCCTTGACCCGGTGAATCCGCCGGGCCCATTTGCGCACCCCATCGGACAGATCCAGAATGCCCCGGCGGTTGATGATGCTGTCCAGAAGTTCCAGTCCCAGTTGCGCGTTGTGGAGGGAATCCTTTTCCACATCGAAGTTTTTCCAGTCCCAGCGGGGTTTTTCCTTAACCCCCAGTTCCTCCGGCGTCAAATGGCCCAGATCCAGCAGATCCATGAGCCAGGCCAGCACGCCCCCCATGCTGATGGCGTCAAATCCCAGGGAATCACAGCGGCGGTTGAGCAGTTCCGCTCCCCTGTGGTCGAACACCCCGCACAGGGGCCCCATGGTCTGGTAGGGCTCATAATCCTTCTTGAAATGGGAGTTCATCTTCTTGCAGACGGCCGCACAGGGCTCTCCGCAGTGGAACTGCTGTTTTTTCTGGATGGTTTCCTCGTTGAACTGCTTCAGGTAGTGCTCCAGAATGAAACGCCGGTGCAGTTCCATGCGATCCTCTTCGGTCCAGTCGATGGTGCGGTAGTTGAAAGCCAGCACCCGACCGCCCATGTGCGCATAGTTCACCCCGAAGGTACCACCCGTGTCCAGCGTGGGATCGAACCGGTACTTGGTGGTGGCCTCGAAATCCTTGGCCGCCAGTTTTTTCTGGTATTTCTGCTCGAACCACTCGTCGGCCACCTTGCGGTCGCGGAAATCCTCGTCCACTACCGTGCCACCGTATATGATGGCCACAATGCCGTGATCCTGCACCAGTTTGGAACCGAGGCCACCCCGGCCAGCCCAGGTGTCCACATGGGTGAGTTTTCCCTTCGAAATGGGCACCGACCCGATGGCGCCGCAATCCGTGAACCAGGACGCAGGCCCCGTGGCCAGGATCCGGGGATCACTTTCATAGCGGGAACCATATTTTTCATAGACCCAGTCCATGAGGGAGTAAATGCCGCTGCGTCCGGAATTCCAGAGGCGATGAATATCCACCGGCACCAACTCGACTTCGATTTCCTCGCCATGGTTCCGGTTCAGATACAGCACGCTGGGATGATGGGACTTGTGCACGATGCTCACCATGTTCAGTCCCAGATTGTCGAACACCAGGCCGGCGCCCCCCATGCTGCTGATGTAAAACCCCCGCCAGCAGGGACTGAACCCGGTGAAAACCATGCGGTTGGAACCCGGCAGGATGGATCCGGCAAACAGGCCCGTGCCGAAATTCAGGGTTTTGTAGTTGTCCGAGATGTGCAACCCGAGATCCACGGGACCAAAATAATCCCCCACCCGGTAGCGCCGCAGGCGGTAGTATCCCGTGGATGCGTCCAGAAACAGTACTTTCAGATGTTCATTCATGAAACCACCTCCCAAAGGGCCCCTGGGCGTGCCCGGCGTTCATCGGTGCATATTTTCATTTTTTCTTTGGATCCGCAAACCTTTTTCGGTAAGTTGATCCAGTCCGACAAAGGAGGGACTTCCATGGCCGACATTCTCAAAACCGTTCTGTTGTTCGCACTCCCGGCTTCCGGAAAGAGCGAGGTCCGCAAATACCTCGAAGGACTGACTCCCGAGCAGTGCCGCGAGGAATTCCACATGGGCCAGACGCTGCAACTGGACGACTACCCTTATGTGCATTTCATGCACCGCATTGACGACGAACTCCATGCCCGCGGTCAGGACTACGTGTTCTACAAGGGTCCCCATCGTCCCTTCCAGGACGGATTTCTCTGGGGCGTTCTCATCGAACTGCTTAACGAGGACTATCACGATCTCATGAATTCCGTGGTGGTGCAGCCTGCGTCCGCCGCCCAGTGGCTCTTTGACCGCCTCGACGCCGCCATGGTCAAGGTGGAACTGGCGCCGAAACTGGGCATGGTTCCCTACCGCATCCGCATGGAAATCGCGGCGGCCCTGGAAGCCGAAGTGGCCGAGGAACTGGCCCGGCGCAACCAGACCAACGCACAACCCAAGGAAGGCAAGACCGTCGTGATCGAAGCCGCCCGTGGTGGCGCCAACGGCTCGGCCTTCCCCCTGACCCCGCCCCAGGGATACGGATACAGCATTTCCCAGATGTCCGACGAGATCCTGCAAAACGCCGGCATCCTGTACGTGTGGGTCACCCCCGAGGAAAGCCGCAAGAAGAACTTCGAGCGCGGCCTGCCCGATGGCCAGGGTTCCATCCTGTTCCATTCGGTCCCTGCAGAGGTCATGCTGGGCGAGTACGGCTGCGACGACATGGAATATTTGATTTCCACCTCCGGCAAGCCGGACACCGTGAAGATCCAGCGCGCGGTGGTGGTGGAAAAGGACGGCGAACGCCGGTATGAACTGCGCACCTGGAACCTGCCGGTGGCACGCTTCGACAACCGCGAGGATTTGACTTCCTTTGTGCGCCTGCCCCGGGATCAGTGGCCACCGGCCGAACAGAAAGCCCTCCATGACGGGCTCAAGGCCGCATTCGCCACCCTGGCCAAACTCATGTAAGTTTTCTTCTCATGATGATCCTCTCCCCTCTTGTACACAAACTGCAGGAACTACGCTACGGATGGGTCCAGAAACTCGAAAGCGACCTCCACGAGTTGCGCTACCTGTTCTGGGAAACCACCCGCCGCTGTAACCTGCAATGCCGTCACTGCGGCTCGGATTGCGGCCGGGATGACAGCATTGAAGGGCTACCCGCGGAACTGGTGCTGAAGATCCTTTCCGACATCGCCAACGCCTGGGACGCGAAAAAGATCATGTTGGTGGTGTCCGGGGGCGAACCCCTGGTCCGCCGGGATCTGTTTGTCATCCTGGAAAAGGCCCGGGCCATGGGCTTCCGCCTGGGAATGGTGACCAACGGCTACGCACTGAACGCCCCCGTGGCCGCAGCCCTGGCGAAGGTGGGTCTGGAGAGCATTGTGGTTTCCCTGGACGGCCCGAAGGCCGAACATGACTGGTTGCGCAACCGCGAAGGCGCGTTCGATCGTGCGGTGGCCGCCCTGGAACACCTGGTGCGCGAGAAAATCCGCATTGTGGAAGCCATCACCTGCGTGACTCCGGAAAGTTTGCCGAAACTTGGCGAAACCTACGAAATCGTGAAGGCCACCGGTGCCAATTACTGGCGGGTTTTCAACATCTTTCCCATCGGCCGGGCGAAAGACCGCACCGACCTGTTGCTGGATGCCGGACATTTCCGGGAACTGGTCAAGACCCTTTCCGCCTTGCGTGAACAGGGGAAAAAGGATGGAATCCAGGTGAACCTCAGCGAGGAGGGATACCTGGGATTCGACGTGGAACCGCAGGTCCGGGACGGTGTGTTCTTCTGCCGGGCCGGGGTCAACATCGCCGGCATCCTGGCCGACGGGAGTTTCGCGGCCTGTCCCAACCTTCCCGCCTGGATGGCCCAGGGACACGCGCTTTCCGACAATTTCGTGGATGTCTGGGAAAACCGCTACGCCATCTTCCGGGACCGCTCCTGGCTCAAAACCGGCATGTGCGCCGACTGCACGCATTTCGACATGTGCCGGGGCAATTCCCTGCACATCTACGATCCGGAGAGGCAGGAACCCGCCTGGTGCCACTACCACATGCTGCATCCGGAAAATTGACCGCTTGATGAATAGCATCTTGAAAAAGAGGCGGAAAAGTGGGAAAAGGTGGACTGACCCAAAAAGGGCAACGAATCTTTGCTCTGCATGATTGACATGTCAATGTCTCCGGGTTGGATTCGGGTGAACCCATGAATGATTGGATACTGGAACTCAGCCATCAGGCATTAGAAGAAGCCCCTGTCATTGCCGCTGTTTTCAATCCCGCCGGGGAACTGGTGATTGCCAACCGGGCGTTTCGTGAGGCTGCGGGTGGGGGGGATCATGAAAAATTGTCAGGGACTTGCTACTCGGCATTGGGACTCGAATCACCCTGTCCGGTCTGTCCGGTCCGTGAAGTCATCCGCACCGAAGCGCCTTATGAGTCCGGGCTGACCCCATTCTGGCACTGCAAGGCTTCTCCCCTGATGCACAACGGTGTTCTTGTCGGGGTGGTTTCGATATTGTCTGATGTCAGCACACTTTCCAGAACCGCGAACGAACTCACCCGAAGCACGGAAGCCCTCAACGAGAGGACCCGGCAACTGAAACTTTTGTTTCACGAAATGCAGGACGGCTTTGCGTTGCATGAGATGATCCTCGACGCGCAGGGAATTCCGGTGGACTATCGCTTCCTGGAAGTGAACCCGGCTTTTGGAATTCTGACCGGATTGTCTTCGGATGCCATTGTCGGCAAAACCGCACGGGAGGTTCTGCCCGGCATTGAGTCCAGTTGGATCGAACAATACGGGAAGGTGGTGTTGACCGGTGAACCGGTTTTCTTTGAAAACCATTCAGCGGTATTGGGCCGGTACTATGAGGTCAAGGCCTTCCGCAATGAACCAGGGCAGTTCGTCACCCTTTTCTCGGATGTCACTGAACGCAAGCGTGCCGCCGCAGAGCGGGAGAGTTTGCGGGAGCAACTGGCCCAGTCCCAAAAACTGGAGAGTATCGGCCGCCTGGCCGGCGGTGTGGCCCATGACTTCAACAACATGCTCAACATCATCCTCTCCAATGCGGAGATGCTCATCGATGACGTTCCCCTTTTCAGTCAGTTGCACGACTCGTTGACCCAGATTCAGAATGCGGCAAAACGTTCAGCTACCCTTACTGCCCAATTGCTGGCATTTGCACGCAAACAACCCATGGCGCCCAAAAAACTGGATCTCAACGCACAGGTGGAAAGCCTGCTCAAAATGCTGCGGCGACTGATAGGAGAAGAACTGGAACTGGTCTGGAAACCGGGGCCGGACGCCGGGTTCATCCTGTTCGACCCAAGCCAACTGGATCAGGTGCTGACCAACCTGTGTGTCAACGCCCGCGATGCCATCGAAAACCATGGAACCATCACCATTGAAACAGGACAGGTCGAACTTTCCGAAACCGATTGTTCGGAGATCCCCGATGGGGTTCCCGGAACCTTTGTGATGCTGAAAGTCAGCGATACGGGTCGGGGCATGGATGAAGAGACCCGTAGCCATCTGTTCGAACCGTTCTTCACAACCAAGGCACTGGGCAAAGGCACAGGTCTTGGCCTCGCCACAGTCCATGGAATCATCTCCCAGAACAACGGCTTTGTCTGTGTCCGCAGTTCGCCTGGAAAGGGTACCACTTTCCGGGTTTTTCTTCCAAGACAGGACACCAAACCCTCTTGTTCCTCTCCGGGTACCGGGGCGATACAGGATATTTTCGGATCCGAGACCATCCTGCTGGTGGAAGACGAGCCCGAGATCCTCCATGTAGCCCGCCGTATCCTGGAACGCCATGGCTATCGTGTCCTGATCGCACTGACACCGACCGCGGCCCTGGAGTTGGCCGAAAACCATGGCACTGAAATCTGTCTGCTGGTTTCGGATGTGGTCATGCCGGAGATGAACGGCCGGGATCTGGCCAGGGAACTGATTGCCAGGATTCCCCATTTGAAATGCCTTTTCATGTCCGGCTACACTGCCGATTACATCAGCCGCCATGGTGTTCTGGACGATGGCGTCCACTTCATTCAGAAGCCATTCACAAAACAGGAATTCACACTCAAGGTACGCCAGGTTCTCGATGCGGAACACTGACATGTTCATGCCGGATCCGGTGGCCGCTTTCCTGTATTGTCAAACCACGTCGGGAAAAAGGTTCCTCAGTACCGAAGCCAGTTTGTCCAGGGTATACGGTTTCTGGATGCCGCCTGCCAAACCCTTGCCGGCGAACCGGGTGGCAATGTCCTTTTCGTCGTAGCCACTGGCGAGAACCACGCGGACTTCGGGATTCATCCTCCGCAGTTCCGCGAACGCCTCTTCCCCGCTCATGCGGGGCATGGTGAGATCCATCAGCACCAACTCAATGCCGGCCCCTTGGTCACGGTACAACTCCACGGCCTCCTGGCCGTCTCTGGCTGTTAAAACGTCGAATCCAAGGCGGCCCAACATCTTGCAAGTCACTGCCAGCACCGCGGCTTCATCATCCACCACCAGAACCGTTCCCTTGCCGGTCCAGTCTGGCCCACAACACGCAGGCTTTCTTTCGATGCCATCGGGCGACGAAACCGGGAACAGAATCCGGATCGTTGTCCCGCAACCAGGCTCGCTTTGCACCCGCAACGCACCACCATGGGCCTTGACAATTCCCAGGACAGCCGACATTCCCAGCCCACGACCCGTGAATTTGGTGGTATAAAACGGCTCGAACATGCGCTGTACCGTTTCGTCAGACATCCCGCAACCGGTATCCGACACATCCAGGAAAACGTACGAACCAGAAGCAGCGATGGGTACCACATATCCTTCGAAGGGCCGGTCCGCCGGACATTCCGCAACATCGGTGGTCACCGTGATGCTTCCGTCATTGTCCCCCATGGACTCGGATGCGTTGACCACGAGGTTCAGTATGATCTGGCGGATCTGGGCGACATCGCCATGCATGGCGGGCATCACCGCCGGGTTGACCAGATGCAGGGTGCATTTCCGGGAGATACTCGTTCTGAGCATCTGCACCATCTCTTTCACCAGTTGGTCCAGGTGAAAATCCAGTTTTTCCATCCGGCCCTTCCCGGAATAGGCAAGCATCTGGTTGCACAACTCGGCGGCCCCCAGGGCGGCCTGACGGATCTCCCGGACACTCTCCCATCCCTCTGATCCGGGGGGCATCTCGTCGAGCACAAGTTCGGAGTGTCCCAAAATGGCCATCAGGATGTTGTTGAAGTCGTGGGCAATACCACCGGCGAGCACCCCCAGACTCTCGAGCCGCTGCATCTGGTGGAGACGGGCGTCCAACTCCCGGCGCTCCTTCTCCAGCCGCTTTTGCTCGGTGATGTCGGTGTGGACTCCCACGAGGGCCTCGATGCGGCCATCCGGACCACAACTGGCGTAGGCACGCAGCAGGACGGTCAACACCCGCCCGTCTCTGGAGTTCATCTTCACTTCGCCCGTCCATTGCCCTCCGTCACGGATCGTCTGGAAAATTTCGCGCCCGACAGCCGGATCCACATAGAGGGTCGCCGGTGGGTCCTCTCCCACATCCCCGAACCATTCATCAAAGGCGCGATTCTGGTAATAGTGACGACCTTCCGGTGTCGACATACCCACGGCATCCGAGGAGTTTTCCACCGACAACTGGAACTGGCGCAATCCTTCTTCTGTCTTGCGTATCTCGCTGATATCCAGGAAAGCTCCCACCAGACCGGCCACCTTTCCTGTGGAGTCAAAAAACACATTTTTTCCATAAATGACCGGCCGGATGATCCCGTCCTTGTCCTTGACTTCGAACTCGTATGTCTGGTGCTGCCGAAGTCGCATCAGTTCCAGATCACGCTCATGGTACACTTCCGCGTGGGCAGACGGCCAGAGTTCAAAGACCGTTTTTCCCGCCATCTCTTCACTGGTCACCCCCATGATCCGGGTGAAGACCTCGTTGCATCCAATGTAACGACCGGTGCTGTCCTTGAAAAAAACGGCCACCGGAATGGCCTCAAGCAGGGACTCGAGGAACTCTTGCAGCAGGATGCCGTCACCGGTCGGCCCGGACAACTTCCGGAAAATCTCCCCGTAACCTTGCGACTGCTCCGAACAAGAGCTGTTCCGTTTTGCTCCGGCACCAGGTTTTTCTTGAGTCGGATCCATGGCTGAACAATTCCTTGTTTTACAATTTCAAACAATCAACTTCTACACAAACTGCTGTACCTGCAATGGACACCCTGAAAATCCTTGTGGCAACTGACTTTCACCTGATCCGGCCGAAAACCGGCCCGCAGCCACACCCTCATTTTGGGGGTGCTGTGGCAAATACCACATGGCTCCCTTGAATCTTCGTCTGGCGAACTTCCGGCAGATCTTACCAGGAAATAATAGGCATTTTGCGGAATCCTGGGACAGGCACATCCGGCAAACAACCCGCAAACCAACCCCAACAACATCCATTGAACCAAACGCCTACAGTTATTCCCTGTGGCTCTGCCAGTAACGAGCTTGGCATGGCCCGTTTTTTCCATGGTCATTTCCTCCAAGGGAAATCTTTGCCATGTTGCAGAGAAAAGTCAAACAGATATGGTCAGGAAACAGGGCAAGATCATTATGGGCACAGGCGAATAATGAACTGATCAGTTGTCCAGGAATCCCCATTGCGGCTCCTGGTCCTGTCGTCGGACACCCCCGTCTTTTGCTATCGCAAAGCGCCGGGGGACCCCCACCGACGCCACCCCTCGCCGCTTTCTTGGGATTTTCAGAGTGAATCTGTTCTCCATTCTGTGTGAGGAGGATCGACAATTCAATCGAAAAGGGATCCATTCCACGATGGCCAGAG
Organism: uncultured Kofleriaceae bacterium; assembly: GCA_964618145.1. Taxonomy (GTDB): domain Bacteria; phylum Myxococcota_A; class Polyangia; order HGW-17; family HGW-17; genus HGW-17. The sequence goes on along the minus strand of CAZTZR010000030.1, from coordinate 8 downwards.
GCAAGACG
>CAZTZR010000029.1:0-41705 GCA_964618145.1 uncultured Kofleriaceae bacterium | reverse complement strand
TGTGACCGGCAGCAGCCAGATCATGGTCAGGTTCTCGTTGGCATACGGGGTTTCCAGAATGTACAGGCCATCCGGATGACGGGCCCAGGCCAGTTTGGATGTCATGTGCATGGTGGGGACTTTTTTGACTTCGCTGGCAGAGGAATGAAAATCCCGGGGCCGGGTCAGGTCGGGGGAAAACCGGGTGCGCCAACTTCCCTTGAAGTACACGGCGTTGGCCAGCACCAGCCGGGTCAGGGAATTCAGGGATCCTTGTGGCAGCAGTGACGGGATGCGGTTTTCGGTGTTCTTCGCGATCCACTCGTTGATCCGGACACGGGACCCTTCACTGTTTTTGATGAAGTCCATGGGGGTAATTGGTGCTCCGTAGACATCCCGGGTCAGGGCAATGAATCCGGGTTGGGGGTTCACGGTGGTTTCCACGAACACCCGGTTGGCCACCTTCAGGGTGACACGGTCGGTGGCGTTCCATGTTTTCAGGGCCGCTCCAAAAAGACGGTGGGCACGTTCGGTTTTGGCCGGGTCCACTCCCAGCACCCGTGCCATTTCCGTGGCGGTCTGCCCCTTGGCCCCTCCCAGGGCCATGGCCAGGGCGACACTGATGGATGCCGGTGAAAAAACGAGGTTTCCCGGTGTTTTCGCCAGAAGTGGAACCATGTCGAACCCGAGTTTTCCCGCATGTACCAGGGACTGAAGTTCCGTATCCGTGACGGTGGGGCCGTCATTGACTGGCTCATCCTTGTGTGTGGCTGGTTCCGTGTGGCCGGTTTCCGGTTCCTCCGCCACAGTCGCCGGATCCTCTCCGGGAGCCTCCGGTTCCTGGACCGGTTGCCCGACGTGGGCTTTCCTTTCATCACTGATTTCGGGCAATGGTGCTTCCTCTGCCACCCTGGGAGGGCGATTCGGGGTTCTGGCAGCGGGTTTTTCCTCCCGGCCGCCACATCCATGAGCCAGCAGGGCAACTTTGGCGATCATGACCCAGACAAGTAATAACTGTTTCATGTTTGCAATTCTCCCAGGGAAAGATCATTCACAGGACAGTCATTCTGTCAAGTGGGAGGTTCGGGTTGCCATGAAGTGACGGTTCATGTACTTTTCAACGGGTCGGCAGGGATGTCTTGTCCGATATTCCAGGGAGGACCCATGAAGTTTCCCGGCAAGCGCAAAAACAAGCACTACTTTCCCGTCAGCGAACGGGACCGCCAGTCCTTTGCCACCCTGTCCGGGGACGAAGGATCCCGCTATATCGTGGGAATCGACCAACTGCTGGTGGACATCGAGGCCCACCTGGAGGAATCCCAACTGGCGGAAATGGGTATTGTCAAGGGCCAGTCGGTCATTCTTGATGAAGGCATTGTGGAGGATCTGTACCGTCGCCTGAAAGAGGGGGGCCAGGTGGTGGGGGAATTCTCGGGAGGCTCGGTGGGCAACACCCTGCACAATTACAGCGTTCTGGCGGATGATCTTTCCTGCCTGCTGGGGAGCATCACGAACCGCATCACCGTGGGGGATTACGCGTTCCATTACATCCGCAGCACCTCCGCCCGGGTGAACCTGAACCATTTGCACCCCCATGATGGACCCATGGGCCGGGCCTTTTGCTTTGTCACCCCCGACGGGGAACGCAGTTTCGGAATCAGTCGCGGCATCATGGACGAATACCCACCCGAAGCCGTACCAGAGGATCTGCTGGGCAGCGCCTGTGCCCTGGTGCTTACGGCTTATCTGCTTCGGGATGAGTCGGCTCCCATCACCCGTGCCACCTGGCGGGCCATGGACATCGCCAAGGAGGCGAAGGTGCCGGTGGTGCTGTCCCTGGGAACCGAGTCCCTGGTGCGGGAAAAGCGCGATGAACTGCGTCGCATTGTGGAGGACCGGGTCACCGTGCTGGCGGGCAATTTCGAGGAGGTCTGCACCCTTGTGGAACAATCGGACCCCCTGTTGGCGGCCGAAAGTGCGCTGGACCTGGCGGATCTGGTTCTGTGTACCTGCGGGCAGAACGGGATTTACATCGGCGCCCATGTGGATGCCGCCTGGGCCCGGGAAACCCGGGATCCCATCCACTCCAAGTCCATCGCCGAATACAACCGCTTTGAATACAGCCGCGCCATGTTGCGCTCCGAATGCGAAAACCCGCTGAAAATCTACTCCCACATCAATCCGTATCTGGGCGGTCCCGGGGTCATCCGCAACACCAACGGCGCCGGGGATGCGGCGTTGGCGGCGTTACTCCACGACATGACCGCGAACGAGTACCATCGGCACGCCTCCCCCACGTCCCCCAAGCACCGGGCGCGGTTTCTGACATATTCGTCCATCCACCAGATTTGCAAATACGCCAACCGCGCTTCCTATGAAGTGCTCCGGCGCAATTCCCCGCGTCTGGTGCAGGCGCTTCCGGAGCGGGAAGAAAGCCTGGAGGAAGCTTACTGGGACATGTGAAAAACTGTGTGGAGCCCTGTCGCGGGCGACCCGATGGAGGTCACAACGTTGCCGGAAAAATGAACTTGACAGAAGGACGGGCTCATCGAACCTGATCACTGCTGTCAAAGGATGCGTTTTCATGAAAAAAAGTTCTTCGATCAAAAGGCTGGGGTTGCTCCTCTGGGTGGTATCGGGTTTTGGTATTTTGGTGCCCGGTTGTGCGGCACCGGGAAGTGCCGTGACCCAGGTGCACATCAGAGGCAGAATGATCAATGCCAGGGGAGAACCGGTGGCGCGTCAGGCGGTGCAACTTCTGCTCCCTGCGTCTTATGGACTGGCTGGTCTTGATGCCAGAATGGGCAAACCATCAAGATACGGTCACAAGGATCAAGTGGTCATGGTCAGGACCGATCCGGACGGACGGATCGAGCATGCGTTCGCCGAGACCACGTATTCCATTGCCTTCTGGCTTTTGCCACCCTTGGGTCCATGTCCTAAAAAACCACCAAAACCCTGGGTTTTATTGCGAACAGATAGACAGACCGACGATTACTGGGTTTTGAGGATGACAGATTCCGGTTTCGAAGCCAGTGTCAAGGTCAGGGGTCGCAGTACCTTGGTGAAACAGAGTTCACACGAGCCGGCAGCCTTTTCGGGTAACATGTACTGGCAACCCAATCGCAACCCCAGAGGGTACCTTGTGGATTTCCAGATGAGACTTCAATGCACCCATGGCAGATCCTGCCCAAAGCACAATGGGCACCCAGGCACTCAATTCCAGAATGATCCGCAATGGTATCCGGAAAGTACAGTTTCACCATCCCGGCTTGTAAGAGGTTTTGCGCAATTTGAAGGGATGTGTGCCATTGTCCGGAGAAAACTGTCCACAGGAGTCACCCTCTTGAACGATTGTTCCTGATCGCAAGTTGGTTTCAACTCCCGTTCTGGATTTATGGATGGGTGACCCGGCCCACGAACAGCGGCATGCGGGTGCGCAGATCCATCAGCAAGAACACGAAGGGGTGGTCCGCGATGAAGGTGGGTGGTTCCGGCTTCGGACGTGCGCTGGCACTTCGGGTGGCCATCACCACCGCGGTGGCGGCGGCGGCCTCCGAGCCTTCCTCGTTGACCTCGATGAAGGCCTGGTGGAACACTTCCGAGATGTACAGGCCATCCGGCAGTACTGCCATGTTGGAAAAATCCGCGCTGCGCTCAAAAGCCTTCCGGATTCCCAAAGACTGCAAAACGCTTTTCAAGCTGATCGCCGGTGGTTCCAGTTTGAACCGGGGAATCTGCACCCGGACTTCCACCTTCCGGGTGGCCTTGCGCCACTTTTCCAGGTTTTCCACGGAGAGTTGGCTTTCCAGCGCGGCCAATTCATGTTTCTTCACCGGAAGCAGCCAGATCATGGCCAGGTGCTCGTTGGCATACGGGGTTTCCAGGATGTACAGGCCATCCGGATGACGGGCCCAGGCCAGTTTGGAGGTCATGTGCATGGTGGGGACTTTTTTGACTTCGCTGGCGGAGGAATGAAAGTCCCGGGGCCGGGTCAGGTCGGGGGAAAACCGGGTGCGCCAACTTCCCTTGAAGTAGACGGCGTTGGCCAGCACCAGCCGGGTCAGATGATTCAGGGATCCTTGTGGAAGCAAAGACGGAATGCGGTTTTCGGTGTTCTTCGCGATCCACTCGTTGATCCGGATTCGGGACCCGTCACTGTTTCCAATGAAGTCCATGGGGGTAACCGGTGCCCCGTAGACGTCCCGGGTCAGGGCAATGAATCCGGGTTGCGGGTTCACGGTGGTTTCCACGAACACCCGGTTGGCCACTTTCAGCGTGACATGGTCGGTGGTGTTCCATGCTTTCAGGGCTGCACCGAACAGGCGGTGGGATTCTCCGGTTTTTTCCAATTCCATGGCCAGAGCCTGGGCGATTTCCGTGGCGGTCTGACCCTTGGCTCCTCCCAGGGCCATGGCCATGGCGACACTGATGGATGCGGGAGAAAACAACAGGTTTCCCGGTTTTTTGGCCAGTTCCCGGTACAGGTCGAATCCGGTTTTGCCGGCTGCAGCCAGGGATTGAAGTTCCGTTTCCGTGACAGGGAGACCGTCTTCGGTGGGTTCCTCCAAAGTCGCCGGTTCCGTTTGGTCGGTTTCCGGTTCCTCATTTGGGGTTTCCTCCTTTGGGTCGGGTTTTCCGACGTCGGGTTTTTCGTCGCCGGTTTCAGGCAGTGGTGCTTCTTCTACCGCTTTGGGTGGTCGGGTCGGGGTCCCGGTAGCGGATTTTTCTTCCCGTCCGCCACATCCATGAACAAACAGGGCAACTTTGGTGATCATGACCCAAACAAGGAAAAACTGTTTCATGATTTCGATTCTCCCTGTTCAGGATCATTCACAGGACAGTCATTCTGTCAAGTGGGAGGTTCAGGTTGAACAGGATCATAAATTTTTGCGCTGGTTTGTTGACTCACCGGATTTGCAGGTACGCCCTTGCCATGATATTTTTTCGGATGGAATTTCCGGTTCATCCGGACGTAGGGAACTCCCGGACAAGGTGTGTGCCATGAAGAGTGCAGGTATCTTTCTTTTTCTTTTCTGTTTTTCCGGGTGCGCCCTGGGTTTGGGGGCAGGGGTCAATGTCACTCTGGATACCCGGGGTATCTGGACGGTCATGGGAACCGTGACAGTGAACAACCTGGGGGTACGGATCGAACCCAAAGAAACGCCCCGGGAAGAGCAGGCCATTTATTTGATGGGGCTGGAAGTCAGCAGTGGTGTGGCACTCAATCCCATGGCCTTTGTGTTCCGGATGGATATTCCCGGCATGGGTTGGTCCATGGACGATCTGGATGGGGGATGGGGCGCCAATGCCTTTGTCAGTTTCCGCAACGAGGTGACCGTGCCGTTTGGTGATGGCAAAACCACCTCGGCCATGGGAGCCTCCCTGAGGGGTACCTGGATGCATCATCTGAGTCTGGAACAACTCGAACGGGTGCAGGGTCGCCCGGAATGGCCGGATGGATGGAGGATCCACCGGCTGGGACCGGGGTTTTCCACTGCAATCATGTATGACGATCAAGATGGTGTGTATGGGCAGTTTACCCTCGGGCTGGCTTATGAATATCTGAACTATTTTTATATAGGTCTCTAACCGCCGGGCCAGTCCGGTCCGCGGGTTCCTGTCGCATGGATTCTACTGGAAGTTGACAGAGCCGGTATTCAAGGAGTTCAGTCCCGGGGTGATTCCCACCAGTCCGTTGCCGTTGTTGCAACTCAAAAAGTGGAACTCGATGAATCCATTCTGCCGCAGAATGACCTGAACCCGGACGATGCGGTTGAAGAAATCCCAAACACTCGGCATGGTGAGTACCATGCGGTCTTCATACATATTCAGGTGAAAATCGTCTGAAGTGTCTGTGGTGCGGGTATCATATTCATCCCAGAATATGGAAATCCGCGGAGGACCCTCCAGGAATGCACTGGCGGATTCGATGGGTTCGTTGACTTCGGTATCAAAGGTCATGTACAGGTTGGACTGTATATAAATGCTGTTTTTGGACAGACCAAAGAAGGGAAAATCAAAGGGCAGGGTGATCCACGCTCCGGTATTGTATCCAAAATTCAGGCGCTGGTGGGTGCCGTGCCCGGTTCCGTAACTCTCGGGGAAGGAGGAAATGGTAAAAAGGGCCCAGTCGTATCCCCAGGTGCCGGATTTCGGAGAAAAGACCATGCTGCGTAAACTCAGATCAAAACCGTTTGCCGGAAAAAGTTCGTAGATGCTCAACGGGCAAAATCCGTAGCAGCCGGGATCAAAACAGTCCACCAGTCCGTCCCCGTCGTTGTCGATTCCATCCGAGCAAAACTCCAGGGTATCTTCGGACTGGCAATGGGGAACTCCCGCACAATCCGGATCGGCACAGTCCACCAGCCCGTCATCGTTGTCATCCACGCCGTTGTCACAAATTTCCAGGGGCACGCAACCGGAAAGGTCCAGGATGCACAAGGGCAGGCACGCCAGTTCCCCGGATGCGCGGTATCCGAAGTGTTCACAGGTCTTTTCGCCAAAATCCGTACCATCACACTCTTCTGCCAGGGGTTGCAGGACCCCGTCTCCGCAGAACCCGAATTCATGGCAACGGGACAAATCCAGGGTGCAATCCTCACGACAGGCCAACTCGCCTCCGGGGTGAAAACCGAAGGATTCACATGTCTGGTTCCCCAAGTTGGTTCCGTCACATTCTTCGTACAGGTCCAGAATTCCGTTTCCACAGGGGTCAACGTTGTTCGTATTATTGGTATTATTAATGTTGTTTATATTATTGAGATTGTTGGTATTATTGACGTTGTTGCTGTTGTTCGTGTTGTTGACGTTATTGGCATTATTGACATTGTTGCTGTTGTTGCCAGTGTGTTTGTCCCTCAGACCGGTGGTATCGAAAACACACGAGGAAACCAGGAAAACCAGGGAAAAAAAGAAAAGGAAAAAAGAATGATTCATGATGCAACAGTCCTCGAAAAACAAAACCCCCGGTGTTATGGTGCAAAACAACCATGGCGTCAATTCGCTGAAAGGAAAAAAGCAGGAAAAAAGGGTTGGCCGGATGACGGATCAACTGAACTGCTTGACATTCCTGATTATTCATTTCAGATTTACTCTGTTGTCGCAGCATAAGCTGCGACCCTGAGGTTGGATGTCATTCGTCGTTTCTTTCCATTTGGAACTTGCATAAAAGACAGGCCAATTGCGGGCAACTTCGCCCGTTTCACCTGTTTTTTTCCTTTGTTCCAACGGCCTTCCGGGGAAATTGTCCCGCAGGCCTGGATTGCGCCGTTTTCAGAATTTGGCGCGGAAAGTACGACCATGTGTATTCCATTCAATCTGAACGAATTGGACTCCAGTTGGACAGATTTGGGTTTTGATTTCCATTTTCAACAACAATGGCGGGAGCTGGCGTCTGACGGACTGGTTCCCGCGCGGGTTTGTGCCGAACATCGAGGTGCCTGCGATTTGCTTCTGGGAAATGATTTCAGACCGGCAGCGCGGCTTGCAGGGCGTTTGCGCGGGCTAGTTTCCAACCCGGAAGACCTGCCGGCTACCGGGGACTGGGTGGCAGCCCGGGTTCCCGGGGATGACCGGGCTCCGGTGTTGATCGAGTCGGTGTTGAAGCGTCGTTCGGTATTTACCCGGGGCGTGTCCGGCCGATCAGCGGCCACACAGGTGATTGCCGCAAATGTGGACCACGTATTTGTGGTAAGTGGTCTCGACCGGGATTTCAATGTGCGACGCATCGAACGAGTGGTGGCACGGGTGTGGGCAGGAGGTTCTCAGCCTTGGGTGGTGCTCAACAAGTCCGATCTTTGTTTTCCGGGCTCGTTCTGCGAGGATGCGGAAAATTGCGCTCAGGAAGTGCGTCTGGCCTGTCCTGGCGTGGCGGTGCTGGTGATCAGCGCCCTGACGGGTTCCGGGTTGGCCGAACTTGCCGCAGTGACCAGACAACGCGGAAAAACCGGAGCGCTGGTGGGGTCTTCGGGTGCCGGAAAATCCACGATCCTCAACGCCTTGCTCGGGGAGGAACGTTTTCGAACGAATCCGGTGCGGAATCATGATCACCGGGGACGACACACCACCACCCATCGCCAGTTGGTGCGCTTGCCCGAAGGCGGACTCATGCTGGACACTCCGGGTATGCGGGAGTTCTCCCTTCTGGATGTGGAGGGTCTGGACAGGGTGTTTGCCGACCTGGAGGAACTGGCCGAAGGTTGCCGGTTTGCCGACTGCACCCATGAGGGCGAGCCCGGATGCGCTGTGCAATTGGCTGTGGAGGCAGGCGACTTGTCCCCGGATCGTCTGGATTCCTGGCACAAACTTTTGCGGGAAGGCCGGGCCAACGCACTGCGTGCCGATGTCCGCCTCTACAGGAAGTCCCAGCGTCGCTGGGGTGCTCTCTCGGACGAAGCCCGCATGATTCGTCGACTGAAAGGTGATGACTGAACTGCGTTTTGTGTATTGATTTTTTTACGAATGCTCCATAGGATGCCTTCAGAACCGACCGAAAGGAGTCCCATGAAAATCTGGAAACCAATCCCTGCAATCTTCTGTATCCTGGTGTTCACTCTGACCGCTTGTCAGTCCAAAGGCAAAAAGACCAACAACACCAACAATTTGAATAATGTCAATAACGCAAACAATGTCAACAACAGCAACAACGCCAATAACGTCAACAATATCAACAATGTGAACAACACCAACAACACCAACAACCAGACGGGTCTGTGTGGTGCCGCCGAGGGACAGTGGTTCAATGGGGATCATCCCTGGAACCGCCGGGTGGATTCGGAGCCGCTGGATGCCGAGTCGGCGGCCATCATCGGTTATCTGGAGAACCACCATGCAGCCAGTTGGGCCGAGTTCCGGATGGACGGTCCCAGTTTCGAGCCGGACAACCATTACGGCATCATCATCTTGCAGGCCGATGGCAGTGCTCCGGTGCCGTTTGTTCCCACCGCGGACCATTTTTCCCCGGATTGCGACACGGCTCCGGTACCCCTTCCGGCCGGCGGGGCCATTGAGGGGGAAGCCGGGTATGCCTGCGACGGCGACGGGGATTGTCACCTGATTGTGGTGGATCCGGATGCCTGTCGACTGTACGAGATGTGGCGGGCCCATGTGGTGGGCGGCACCTTTTACGGGGGCTGTCTGGCGGTATGGGACCTGAACCAACAGTACACGCCACAATTGCGCGGGGAGTGCTGCACCTCGGCGGATGCGGCGGGATTGCCCATCGCGGCCACCATGTTCGGTCCCGATGACATCGCCGCCGGGGAAATCCGTCATGCCCTGCGGTTCATCCTGCCCAATTCCAACATGCGCTCGCGCATCTATGTGCGGCCGGCCACCCACTCCACCGGTGCCACTTCGGGACCCGCTACTGCACCTCCCTACGGGGCACGTTTGCGATTGCGCGCGGATTTCGACCTTTCGACCCTGAACGAGGCCGCCCGGGTGGTGGCCACGGCGTTGCAGGTTTACGGGATGATTCTTTCGGACGGGGGAAACATCACCTTCACCGCACTCAACGATCGCTTTACCACCCATACCTGGGCCGAAGTGGGTCTCGGACCCCACGCGCTGACCTCCTTGACCTGGAGCGATTTCGAGGTGGTGGAACTCGGTGAACGCTACGTATGGGACAATTCCTGTTCCTGTACCCGCACCCCCCTGACACAGTGAAGGTGCAAAGACCTGGTGGTCTGGTTCGGGGTGGAGCTTTTCACCCTTGTCCGGATGGGGTATGCTGGGGAAATGAACCGGGTCTGGATCCCACTTTTTTTGCTATTTCTTTTCGGGGGTGTGAAGCCGGCGGCCGCCGAGGGATGGCATTTTGTGGTCCGTGGTGAATGCCAAATCCGGTTGGAACCGCCGAAGTCCGACGGGTCGGTGTGGGCCCGGGTGACCGACTCGGTGACGGGCTCGCCTGTGGCAAACCTGGATGTGGTGGTGTCCCATTCCGGAAACGTGCAGACACTGCAAACGGATGCAAAAGGGCAGGTGGCGGTGACAGGTGGCGGTTTCATGCGGTTCAGGCACCCGGGCTCGGAGTTGTATGCCCCTTGCGGAGCGTTTTCGTATGTACCCGACTTGGCACCTTCCCCCGTCCGGTTTGCCTGGCATGTGTTGTTGCTGGCGATTTCCGTTGTTTTCATAGGAATCGCCCTTTTTCCTTATGCCAAATCCCGGTGGCGCCGGTTCCTGAATCCGCCCCGGCCCGAAACTTCCGAAGAGGCCCAGGAGGTGGAACTGCTGCCGGCTTCACGCACGTTTGTTCCCTGGCGCAAACCGGGCATGGACGGTCAGGTACTGGACTTTTCCAGCAGCCTGCCCCTGGGGGGGGTCGAAATCACGGCGGATCTGAAGGAAGGACAGGTCCACCTGGTGTCGGATGAAAACGGGCGCTTTCACCTGCCGTCGGGCACCACCCGGGTGAGCCTGCGGGATGAAGACCGCCATCCGGTGTCGGTGCCGGTGGTTCCCCGGGGCCAGTTGGTGGTGCGCCTGATGACCCGGCCGGTGCGGGCGTTGTGGTTGTTGCGGCAGATCTGCAAGAAACACGATCCCGAACGGGCCGCGCGGCTGACCCCCCGTCAGGCCATCAACGCCCGCATTCCCCCCGAAGAAGTCATCGAACGTCTGGAAAAACTGGCCTACGCAGGTGAAACACCGGCTCCGGAGGAACTTGCCCGCCTCGAAGAAAGACTGCTGGACACGGAACCGCGGGATTCATGACCCCAAAGCGGATTCAGCGGGTTTTCGGGGTCTGGGGTCGGAGTAACCGGCGCAGCTGCCCCTGGAAGGTGGTGGGGTGATAATAGGTGATGGTGCCGTGTTTTCCGAACAACCGGAGGGTTTCTCCGAGGCGGATGCTCCATTCCAGATCCAGCAATTCCCGGCCGTGGGGACGCAACCAGAGGGCGTCGTCATCCGGCAGCAGGAAATGAAACTGCACGCCCCGCTTCTGGAGCATGCGGAACCGGGGGGCCAGCCGGTCGGCATTCGGGGGTGGATCAAAGCCGGAAAACACCACAACGTGGGGATAGGGATGTCGGGAAAGATGATCCAGCAGATCTTCGAAACCGTTGGATGCCGGAGTTTTGGTGGGCATTTCCAGACCGATGTGGCGGCAGATTTCCTGCAATGACACATCCGAATCAATGGCGGAGTATTCGGGCTTCGGCCGGCCGGACACCTTGGGAAGGCGTCCCAGAAACGCATTCAGCGTGCGGGTGTGTTCGGCCGGATCCGTGGGCAATTCGGGCAACGGCAGGCCAAAGACCCACTGGATCCAGTCCCGCAGACGTTGTTCCCGGTCCTGCAGGGTCAGTCGTGCTTCTGTAGGGGAGTCGTAGCGGAATTCGGCGAGCCAGGGGTTCACTTCGGAGGAACGAAGCCGCAGGCGGGGCTGAACCAGAGCGTGACGAAAGGCCAGGTAATGGATTTCCGCCTGGGACTGCGCCAGGGTGGCATGCAAAAGGGGCAGGCCGGCGGCGAACCGGTCGAAGGGGCTGTGGCCAGGCAGTCCGGTGTAAGTGGCCGGGCTGACGTCCGTGGCAATGAGCCATTTTCCAACAATGCGGGGAATGGACATCTGGATGATGTATTTCTGCTGTCTCAGGGAGGCCGACGGCACGATGGCCCGGGGGGGATCTCCGGGGGCATAGGGCCGCAATTCCGAAAATTCCCCATCCTGGCCAGGAACGGGCCGCATATCCAGTCTGGATTCTTCTGTGGGGGGAAACTTCTTCAAAAAGGCCGCCCATAAGGGAGCCACCATCCGGACCATGGGTAATTGCAGGATGTATTCCTTGGGAGCATACCGGAACGGGGCGTAAATGAGCAGGGAAAAGCCGTAGAAAAACACGGGACCGCTGCGGACAGGAACCAGTTCCAGGTTCAACTCCACCTGGCTTTCGGCGGGCAGATCCACCTGGAAACGGCCAATGTGGGAAAGTCCGGGACAGGTGCGTAGTTCCACGTCCATGCCTTGCAGGGCCACGGGACCGTGATTCTGTAGGGTGAATTGCAGGTTCATGGGACGTCCCACCGTGGCGTCCGCATCTTTCAGTAAAATGGTACCGCGTACGGGGTGCCGGGACAGGTGGGAAAAGAGCCGGACCTCCTGAAGACGCACCCAGCCAGCCCAGCCAAAGGGAATCAGTCCGAGCAAAATGAGTTGTGGCTTGAGCAGCACTGCACCCAGGGTCAAAAATACCAGACCGCCAAGGGTCAACAGGGTGAGACTGGGGGGTTCATTCCAGGAACGTGGTGGGGATTTCGGGCGGAGGGGATCGCCGGGAGATTCCTGCCAGAAGGCGGTGCTGCCCGGGGTATCGGTTATCATATCAATGCCAGTTCCGCCATGATTTGCCGCACAATGGAATCAGGATCCATGTTGCGGTTCTCCGCTTCGTAGGACAGCCGTAGCCGGTGGCCCAACACCCGGTTCGCCAAGGCCTGTACGTCCTCGGGGGTGCCATAATCCCGCTGGTGGAGGACCGCCCGGGCCTTGACGGCGCGCAACAGGGCCAGCCCGGCCCGGGGGGATGCCCCCAGTTCCAGGTGGCGGGAGCGGCGGGTGGCACGCACCAGGCCCAGGGCATAGCGCATGAGTGGTTCGGTCAGTTGCACCCGTTCCACAACGCTCTGGGCGGCGGCGATCCAGTCCGGGTTCAGAAGGGCACCGGGCAGGGGAGGGTTGACGTGATGGGCATTCATCATGGCCAGTTCCAGTTCCCGTTCCGGGTAGGTCAACTGGATGCGCAAAAGGAAGCGATCGATGGCGGCTTCCGGCAACAGGAAGGTCCCGGCGCTTTCCTGGGGATTCTGGGTGGCCAGCACGAAGAAGGGTTCGGGAAGGGCGTAGGTGACGCCGTCCACGGTCACCCGGTTTTCTTCCAGGGCTTCGAGCAGGGCGGCCTGGGTCTTGGCGGGGGCGCGGTTGATCTCGTCGGCCAGAAGCACCTGGGTGAAAAGCGGCCCCGGGATGAACTTCTGGCTCTGGAAATCCGGTCCGGGAATGCGCATGCCGGTGATGTCCGAGGGCAGAAGATCCGGGGTAAACTGGATGCGCCGGGAGACCAGCCCCAACAGAGCGCTATAGTATCGCACCAGGGTGGTTTTGGCGATGCCGGGGATGCCCTCGAGCAGGACGTGTCCCCGGGCCAGCAGGGTGATGCTCAACTCTTCGGCCACGGAATCGGGACCGAAGTAGTATTGTTTCATGGTCTGGTGCAAACGGGCAAAACTGGAGGCAATTTCCGGGATGGTGACGGTCATGGTGAAACGGGTCGGGCCGACGCGCCTTTCTGTATGTGGTATAAAGAAAAACCCTTCACAAGGCAAGCGCTAGCTGTCGCCGGTGTTTCCGGGGAAAACGACTGGACCTGCGGTCCTGTTCGGAAGTATGATCCCCCGGGGAGGAAAAAAGCACTCATGGATGATTTCAAAAAGAGGATCTGTGAAGGAAGGGAATTCCTGTTTTTTTCTTTTTTAGGGGTGTTGATGGTGTCTTGTGGCGGAGGTGGTGGCAATGGTTTGTCCAGTGTCGTGTGCCTGAACGGCCCGTCGGCACCACAGTTGGCCGCATTTGAAGAGCATTATTGCGTTCCCATGGGGGAGGTGCTTTGCGGGATCGTCGAAACCTGTGATTGTGCTGTGGTGCCCGGTTTTCCGGATCCGGCAGAATGCATGACGGCCTGGTTGGAGCGTTGCCGGGCCAGGGCGCTGGCGTTTGCCGATGCCTTTGATGACGGTACCCTCGTGTTCTGTCCGGGCGCAGCCGGCCGGTGTGTGGAAGCCTACCGGAAAGCCACCGGTGAATGCGGGGACGGCTGGCCGGAGCAGACCTTGCCGGCGGGGTGTGTGCAGATGGTTTCCTCGGTCGTCAAAGCCGGAGAAACCTGTGTGCTTCCGGGCATCGGATGTTCCGGCGGAAGCGGGATTTGTTCCCCTTATGATGCCATGTGTTCGGAGGCTGTTCCGGGATGGGAGGAACCCTGTGAGGGTGTTTGTCAGGAGGGATTCGTGTGCGGCTCAGGCAATGTGTGTGTGCCTGGAAACGCCGGGGATGCCTGTGTATCGGAACGGGATTGCGCCACACCCCTGACCTGTGTGGAACATCGTTGTGCTCCTGCACTGGAGCCGGGCGTGTCCTGCGAAACGGACATTCAGTGTCGGGCCGGCCTGGCCTGTGTTGACGGGGTATGCGACAATCCGCCGATCCTGTGTGATTTTGAAAATACCTGTGGGGATCATGCAGCCTGTGTAGCGACCCGGGCCCGGGTGTGCAGACCTGCCGCCGGTTCCGGGGAGGGTTGTGCCAACTCCGGGGACTGCGTGGGTTCATCCTGGTGCGATGCGGGTTTCTGTGAACCGCTTCCGGAGTTGGATGAGCCCTGCGCACTGCAGGTGTACTGTGCGCCAGGGCTTGCCTGTGACTGGGATTCGGGAATGTGTCGCCCGCTTCCCGGATTGGGGGAAGCCTGTGCCTTTGGGGAGATGGGGCCGTTTGTGTGTGCCGAGGGCCTGGCCTGTCTCGGCGATGTTTGCGGGCCGCTGCCTCAGGAGGGGGAAACCTGCGGCAGCGGAAACCACGCGTGTGGACCGGGCCTGGGTTGTTCCTTCAACACCGATGGCACCTCTACCTGCGAACCCCAGGTGGGTGCGGGTTTTCCCTGTACCAATGATCGCCAGTGCACTTATGGAACCTATTGTGAATATTCCCTGAATCTTTGCGCTTCCTGGGTTGCCTGGGGGAATTCCTGCAATGACGGCAATGAATGCGGTCCCGAAGGAAGTTGTTTGCCCCGCACGGCCGGCGGAGGCTTTGTGTGTGCTCCCATGCCTGAAGTGGGGGAAGCCTGTTATCTCGAATGCGTACCGGATGCGGTCTGCCGGTTCCTGGAAACCGAAGGGGTGTGCGCGGCGCCCGTCTGCGGAAGCATTCCCTTTTGAACTTTTTTTCATTCAAACTTGCACTTTGGTCTGACAAATTTCAGATATATTTTGCCAACCATTTGCCGCAGGGGATTATCCAGTGGGAAAAACAAATACCAAAGAAGAAATTTGGCGCTTTTTGAAAACCTGAATTATCCTTCAGGTTATGTCAGCCCAGATTTCAAATACTGTTATCCCGAATTCCAGAAAAACCGAGCCCCGTCGTCAACCCGTGCAGGATCGATCCCGCGCCACGGTGGAGGCCATCCTGGTGGCTGCCGTACAGGTCTTCGAAAAGATGGGTATTTCCGGGGGAACCACCAGCCGGATTGCCGAACAGGCGGGCGTTTCGGTGGGTACCCTGTACCAGTATTTTCCGGGCAAGGAATCGATCCTGACTGCGTTGATCCGGGAGGATCTGGCAAGGTACAACCGAAGGCTGCGGGAGTGTGTGGGGCATGCGGTTTTGAGCCGGACCCGGCTCAGGGACGTCCTGGAACAATATGCAGAGGGCATTCTGGAGTGGCACTCGTGCCAGTCCCGCCTGCAGGGGTTTTTATTGCATGAAGCCTCCCGAAAACCCGCCTGGCGCGATCAGGTACTCGAAGCGGAAAATGAATCCGTCCGGATCCTGGCCGGACTTCTGGAGGTATGTCCCCAGGTGGCCCGGGGTGATGTTTCCAGTGCTGCTTTTTTTGTCATTCATACAACGGAATCCCTGGTCCGGTGGTTTGTGGCCCAGAGGGAAAATTCCCGGATCAAGCGCTCCACTTTCCTGGATGAATTGCTGGATCTCCTGGAATCCTATCTGACCTGTCCCCGGGAACTGGTGCCGGTGGATTTGCCGCCTGCGGAACTCCCCGGAGGCACCATCGACCGCACCCTCGGCCGTCGCTCGACGGTCCTTCCTGTGGTTTTGCGGTAAAACCTGAATCAGGATTCAGGTTCCAGGGGAGATGCCATGGTTTTCAGGATGGCGGATTGAAGATCCTTCAGGGTAAAAGGCTTCTGGAGGAAATGGACTTCCTGGTCGATCACGCCGTGGTGGGCGATGATGTCGGATGTGTACCCCGACATGAACAAACAACGCAGGCCCGGGCAGTGACTCTGCAGGCTGCGGGCCAGTTCGCGGCCATTGGTCCGGGGCATGACCACGTCCGTCAACAGAAGCGTGATGTTTCCACAATGGGATTTCCCCAGTTTCAGGGCTTCGGCGGCGGTGGCTGCTGCCAGAACGGAATAACCCAGCCGTTCGAGCATGGTTTTTGTCAGGCGCAAAATGGCGGGGTTGTCTTCAACGAGAAGCACGGTGCCTTTTGTGTTGGTGGTTGTTCCAAAAACCGTGTCATCGGATTCCGGGGCGGCGGTGGGGGATATCTTTTTTTTCAGGGCAGGATTCTTGTGCGGGGGCAGGAAAATCCGGAAGACCGAACCCTTGCCGGGGGTGCTTTCCACCGTGATGTGGCCACCGTTCTGGTTCACAATGCCGTGGACCGTGGCCAGGCCCAGACCGGTGCCCACGCCCGGTTCCTTGGTGGTGAAGAAGGGCTCGAACAAGTGGGCCAGCGTATCCTGGTCCATGCCATGGCCGGTGTCATGAACCGAAAGCACGATTCGGGGCTCCCCGTGTTCCTTCAAATCGGAAAGTCCTGTTTCGATGGTGATCCGTCCACCGGGAGACAAAGCGTCGCGGGCATTGATGCACAGGTTGGTGATGATCTGGTCCAGTTGGGAAGGATCCATCCACACCGGTTCCAGATCCGGGCTCAACCGGGTGATCATTTCCACTTCTTCGCCGATGAGTCGAAGAAGCATGCGGCTCAACCGGTCTATATGTTCGTTCAGATCCAGGGACTGGGGCAGGATGGCCTGTTTCCGGGCGAAGGCCAGCAACTGGCGTGTCAGATCGGCAGATCGTTCCGCAGCTTGACGGATTTCGTCCAGGTCCGCACGGATCTGTTCTGGATCGGTGGTTCGCATGGCCAGTTCGGCGTAGCCAAGAATGGCTCCGAGCATGTTGTTGAAGTCGTGGGCGACCCCGCCCGCCAGCCTGCCCACAGCTTCCATCTTGAGTGCCTGGCGCAATTCCGCCTCGAGCCGTGCCCGTTCCTCTTCCGTCCGCTTGCGGTCGGAAATGTCCTGGGCGTTGACCACCACACCCCGGATGTCGGGGTTGTCCAGTTGGTTGGAACCGTGGGCTTCCATCCATACCCAGGAGCCGTTTCTGTGCCGGTGCCGGTAATGGACCATGGCCGTACCTTCTGTCAGGACACGGCTGAGGGCTTCGACCACCTGGGGTTGGTCATCGGGATGGATCATCTGGTCAATCACCGGAATGCCCGTGAGTTCGTCAGGGGTGAAACCGAGGATCTTTTCCACCCCCGGACTGACGTATACCTGGTTTCCATTGGCGTCCACAATGGTGATGGAACTGGATGCGTGGCGGACCAGTTCCGTGAAACGCCGTTCGCTTGCCGCCAGGGCTTCGGCTGTCTGCACACGATCCGTGATGTCCCGGGCGAACACGGAGGCACCGACGATGTTCTCTCCTTCCAGGATGGGATTCATGGCGACTTCTGCATGGACATTGCCCACCGGTGTGGCTATGTATTCCACGAAGACGAAGCGTTCCCGGGTGAAGGCGCGATCATAGCGGGATTTCCAGGCTTCCCGAAGGGGATCCGGGAGGAAATCCAGAATGCACATACCCGGCGACAGACGTGTTCCGAAGGCTGCTTCAAATGCGGCGGTGAAGTTTTTATTGATGTACAGGATACAGTAGTCCCTGTTTACGGCCCAGATGTTGTCCAGGGTGTTTTCGATGATTGCAGTCAGGTTGGCCTGATTCTGGTCCAGGTGAATGGTCGGGGGTGGATTTGCGAAAGAGTCCATTATGACAAACTGTTCTGCGGGTCGAACATGACGAGTATCCCCGGTTGTGATACGGACTAAGTCACCATGGCCATTTTGTCAAGGATGAATGCTCGAAACAGTTATTCAGGTTCATCGAAAAACGATTTTTCACAATCCGGGCAGAGGCCGTGGGAAAATTCGGCTTCCGAATGATCCCGGATGTATTCCTCGATGCGGTTCCAGTAACCCTTGTCATCCCGTACCTTCTTGCAGGAGGAACAGATGGGCAAAAACCCCTGTAACACCTTTATTTTGGCACGAGCGCTTTCCAGTTCTGCTTTTTGCCGCATCGTATCCCGGTAAAGATTCAATACCTCGGAGTGTTGCAGACTGAGGTTCTGGATGACACTTTCCTGGTCGATCGTTTCGAAAAGACCTGCCAGCAGATAGGCATTTTCAGTCCGCTGGATGATACAGTTCAGACCCACCGGGGGGGTTATGTGCATAAGCCGGACATGATGATGCCCTGTTTCGCCGGGTATCAGGGTTTCCAGTTGTGACCGAAAGGAGTTGCCGAAAATGCTGAACACGGAAGGCGGTGGCGTTTCCGCAGCAAGGAAGTGTCGGGCTCCTGCATTGGCATGGAGCACTTTGCCGTCGGAATCAAAGGACAGAATCGTGATCATGTCGTTGTTGATCAGGAAGTGTTCAAAGGTCTGAAACCATGATTTTCGAATGTCATCCATTCCCCGGGATCCTCCGTCCGACAGAATAATCCGGATGTTCAGAAAGCGCCAGAACCCTTGTGTCCAGGGGAGGGAAAAAGTTCAGGAAAAAGATTGAAATACGATTGATTTGGCGGGATCATGCAGGGGCACACGCATCAAGGAGGCGTATCATGCATGTTTCCGTTTCACCCCCCGGTTTTCTGGTGGCACCCCAATGGGCCCTGGCCTATCGCGATGCGGGACAGCAGTTGGTGGCTTTCGTGAACCTCCGGGCAGCAGAACATCCGGAAACGAACCGTTGGCTGGGAAACAACTCCATGAAACTATTGGAGGACAATCATCGGAATCACCACGCTTTTTTGAGTACAGTTATGGTGTTTTCCCAGTACAGACTGCTCGCCGAAACCATTCCCTGGGTGTATCGGGCGTACCGGAACCAGGGTCTTGTGCCAGATTACTTTCCCTGGATTCTGGATGTCTGGAAGCAGGCCCTGAGCAGGATCATGGCTCCTGAAGGGGCTCTGGCCATCGCCCCGGTTTACGACTGGATGATGGAACACCACGAAAAGTTTCTGGAAATCAGTTCTGCCATGTCTCCTGCAGCCAGTTCTGCAAAAGGCCCATGGAACAGCCTGGAGGCAAGGTTTCTGGAAACTGTTCTCTCAGGCGATTCCCGCGGGGCCATGGAAATGGTGGCTCCCCTGGTCAAGGTACCCGGAGATCTGGAAGACCTGTACATGGAATTGTTCCAACCTGTAATGATTCAGGTGGGAAACCTCTGGGAGGCCGGACACATTACCGTGGCCCAGGAGCATCTGGCCTCCGCAGTCATCGGCCGCCTGATGGCTGGTTTTTCCACCTTCCGGTTTCAGACGGAACGCTTGGGGGGGCGGGCGGTGATCTCGGCAGCTCCCAGTGAGTTGCACGAGATTGGTGCGTGGATGGTTTCCGATTTGCTGGAACTTGCGGGTTGGCAGGTGCGGTATCTGGGAGCCAACACACCAGAAAAGGATTTGCTGCAGTTGGTGTCGACTTTTCGTCCCCACTTGCTGGCCCTGTCAGTCACCATGCCCTACCACATTGACCGGGCCGTGTCCGTGGTCCGGAAACTCCGGAATGATCCGGTCCTGCCTGGCCTGCACATCATGGTAGGTGGCAGGGGAACTTCCCATATGCAGGATATGCTGCTGGCCGAAGGGGTGAATGCTACAGCCCCCGATGCCCGGGAGGCTGTACGGATCGCCCGTCCATGGATGCCGGATTGAAAGGAACTCCCCGTGAAAGCAGAAATCATTGCCGTCGGGACCGAACTCCTGCTGGGACAAGTGGTCAATACGAATTCGGCAGAAATTGCCACTATGCTCGCGGAAATCGGCATCGGTGTGTACCACCAGTCGGTTTTGGGAGACGCAATCTACGGTGAGGACGATGAATCCCTGGAACGGGTGACTGGAGCCTTGCTGGCCGGACGTGGTCTGACCCTTGCGCTGGCGGAATCGTGCACCGGGGGGCTAGTCGCGCACCGCCTGACCAACGTGCCTGGATCCTCTGCGTATTTTCAGGGGGGAATCGTTGCTTACAGCAACGAACTCAAGCAATCGGTACTGGGGGTGGATCCGGAATTGATCCTTCAGAATGGAGCGGTGAGCGCTGCCGTGGCGGAATCAATGGCTCGCGGAGCCCGGAATGTGTGCCGAAGCGATCTCGCCCTGGCGATCACCGGAATCGCCGGCCCCGGGGGTGGTACCGACGAGAAACCGGTGGGTCTAGTTTTCATGGCCCTGGACGTTGGCGGGACCGTTTATGTGCAACGCCACCTTTTTTCCGGGGGTCGGGAGGAGATCAAGATGCGGGCGTCACAGACTGCGCTGGAGTTGCTTCGCCGCCACCTTTGATGGGATTTCAAAATCTGCATCCAAAGGTTCAATGGCCGAAAAGAAGTTGCCGTGCTATGCGGTGCACGGCTTCGTTTACTGCTACGTCATCCGTGCCGGCAAACACGTGGGTGCCGGTGGCACTGGTGATCCTGAACACTGCGACCGGCTCCGGAACATTCAAGTCGAAAACCCTTACGATGACCCTGATTTCCGCCCGCCCGGCAAACCCGCCAAACAAGCGGCGATCCCTTGGTCGCACGTGCCGGAAGTGTTCCATCTGTACCACCACTACAGAAGCAGCCTCCAGGGGAGTTTCCGGCAATTGTCGTGCGACCCTCACCCGGACGTGATGCCTCTGCAATTCTTCCCCGAGACGCCACATCAACCGGTCCTGGCGGGAACCGAACCTTTCACTCCCACCAACGGGTTGTCCACCACCAGAATCACCTCCTGTCCGGCTTTCAATGAACGGTCCACCGGTCGGTCCACCCGAACTGCCACATGGGCGCAGCCTGCAATGCACCCCGCAAATACCAATATCCATCCACAAAGACCCACCTTCAGTTTCCAGATACCCGATTGCCGCATGGAAACACTTCCTTTCTGCATGAAAACTATCCCCGACACTTTGGGTTCTGTCAATGATTGCGAATGCGAAAGGCACCGTTGGAATTTTCATGGATACTGGTTTGCCGGTCCATGGAAATGCAAAAGGGTCAGTTTTGGGTGCAAACCGAAGGTGTGCCGGTACAGGTCCATCCCACCTCGACCTGGCAGGTGGCGCTGCAACCGTTACCGGAAGTGGCATCACCATCGTCGCATTCCTTGGAAACATCAACCACATTGTCGTCACACATTGCGTTGTTCAGTTGTTGACATTGTTGGTGTTTTTCTTTTTCGACTTTTTTGGTAAACTCCAGTCCATGAAACCCAATCAACTTCTTGTGGTGGCCCTTACAATTTTGCCGTGGATGGTCGCCTGTGGTGGTTCCGGTAAGAAAAGCACCAAAGGAACCCCCCTGACAGGCACCGCCTGGACCTTCAGGCTGGAAGCCAGTCCCCCGAACCTGCCCCTGTGGACCACTCCGGCGGTCCGCCGGCTTCGGGAATCGGACCGACCCCCTTCCATGGATGCTCCGGCGCTGGTGGCATCGGCGGCACGGGGGGAGTACGAGATCGTCCAACTGGCGGTGGGTCCCGGTGAGGGTACGGCAAGCATTGCCCAACCGGAGTCCGGCACTCTTCTGGAACACATTGCGTTGTATCGCGGTGGCTATGTCCAGGGACGCACCGAACGCATGACGCCTCTGGCCTGGGGCGAACGCGTGCGGGCCGAACGCCATGCACCGGTGGTTCTCTGGCTGGTGTTCCGGGTGGCCCGGTCCGCGCCCGCCGGCGTCCAGATGATTCCCCTGACAATAACCACAGATGCCGGTCCCCTGACGATTCCCCTGAACCTGCATGTTTTTGACTTCGAGTTGCCCAGGGAAATCCATTATGAATCCCTGCTGTACCTGTCGATTTCTTCGCTGATGGGTCCCGGGGAGGGGGAACAGGACGTCAAGGACCGCCTGTTCGATTTGCGCATGACACCTTCATCGGTGGCATGGCCTTCCGGACTGGGGTACCGCATTACCTGGGACAGCGGCGCCAATCCCCAACGCTGCGAAGCGTTTTACGACGAACCCGACGAGGCCCTTGCCTGGTCCGTTGGTCATCTGGCCCCCAAATACATGCGCGGGGAGGGATGGAACGGCGTGGGATTTCCCATGTCCATGTTTTTCCAGTTCGTGGACAACTCCACTCCCAGACCGTCCGAGTTCTGCGGAGTCAGCCGGGGGGATCACTTCGGAACGGCGTCCTACAACGCCCACTGGGCCTCGTATCTGACGGCCCTTTCCGCATACCTGCAGGATGCGGGGCTGCTCGACCGCGGTTACTGGTACGTACAGAACGAACCCCAGAACCAGGCGGACTACGACATCGCCGCCGCCTTGTGCCGGCAGTCCAGGGCGGCTGCGCCAGACCTCAAAATCGCCATCAGTGAAGAACCCAAACCCCAGATTGCCGAACACGCCGACGGCGCCTGCATGTATGACCTGTGGATCGCCCACATCCGTGCCCTGGAGCCCGGCTACGCGGCCACCGCGTTGCGACAGGGTGCCCGCCTTTGGCTATATACCCTCGATCACGACCCGGACCCCTGGTTCAACCCCACCCGAACGGACGCCGATGGCCTGCACATGCGCATCATCCCCTGGGCTTCCTGGACCCAGAGGGCCACCGGTTGGGCCTACTACGACTTCGGTCGATTCTTCCATGGCCCCCATCCTTCGGTGATGGCCCACCTGTTCCGGGAGGGTTCCGAAGATTATGAATACCTGCGGTTGGCCGCCGGAGGACAGGACCCGACCATCGACATGGAAACTCCCGCAGACGTGACCGCCCGCTCGGTGGCTTCCTCTTTGACCTCCTGGGCACGGGATCCCGATGCCTTCATGTCCGTTCGCCACGAACTGGGCCGCTACATCGAGGGGTCACGCTCCGACCCTCCGCAACTGGAGGCTCCCGGCGTCCGCCCCCGGGGTGCGTATTGCGTGAACTTCCAGAATCCTTCGGGTCGTCCAACGGATCCGGTGGTCATCAACGGCATTTCCTGCGAGAAAGTCGGCTGGATGCCCCACGATGACGAGGCAGGGATGGGATGGTACGGGCAGTACATCGGAAATTCCTCCATCGCACTTACCGGATACGACGAGGTTTCCGGAGTTTCCGAAGCCTTGCGTTCTTATGTCTACGATGACTACGGCCGGGAAAACCTGTTCGAGTTTTCCCTGGCTCCCGGCAGGTATCGCGTGACCGTGGGAGCCGGGCGTCCGGCGCGGGCCTATCCCAACGATCCCCATCACGTAACGGTGGAGGGCATTCCCCTGATTCATGACGAACCCACCACGGACAGCGCACGCACCTTCGAACGCTCCTGCGAGGTGGACCTGACCGACGGTTCCCTGAGCATAGTCGCAGGCGGTCGCAGCGCCACCACCGGAGACTTCGCCTATACTTTTCTTTCCTACCTGCTCATTGAGCCGTTACCCTGACCTTGCAAAACCCGTTGAACCGGTTTCACGATCACAGGAAAAACGTAAATCCCAGCAAACTGAATACGCTGACGAGAACAATGCCGATGATGGCAATGGCGAGATTGGTCATGTTGGATACGCTGGCGGAAGCCAGGGCGGTATTGAGGTCCGCCGAAGAAAGCTTCTGGTAGTTGTCGGTAGCCACCTTGAGTTCCGGCAGTGACGTGACCAGGGCGCCGGCGAAGTAATGCAGTCCCGCAAAGACCGCAGTTCCCAGAAAACCCTTCAAAGTGGCGCCATAAATCGTACTCCAGCTCAGAAAAACCATGTTCAGCAGAAAACTCGCGCCAATGAGTCCCAGACTCCCGACAACGAATGATTTCCAGCACGCCTTGTGCTCTTCGGAGTCGATGTCTTCGAAAAGTTCGGGTCGCATTTTCTGCTGGCTGCGATTCCAGGCCAAAAAAAGCAACACACCGACCAGACAGATTCCGGCTCCCGTGAGCAACATGTTCACGGGATTCAGGGTGACAGCTTCCGTTTGCCTGGAAAACTGATGATATCCGGTCATGAAGTGATAGCCCACGCTGGAAAAGACAAACATCAGAAGCGCCATGAATACATGGGAGAAAACCAGTTTCTTCTCCTTGAAAAGAAGACGCAGGAACAGTTTTGCCTTTTCGGTCTTTCCCGTGACCAGCCACTTCAGGATCACCCATATGGGGGCGATCAGGTACATCAGATACAGATTGGCAAAATTCGAACCAAGGGGATTGGCGATACCCCCGGCCCGACCGACGCCGATGGACACCATCATGTTGGCCAGTTCCGGGTTGTTGGTACTGGCATTGATGACCATGGTGCGGCTTTTGTTTCCGAAATGTTTTTCGGCCAGTCCCGCAGAAGCATTCACCATCATGTCCGTGGTGATGGGAATACCCCACTTGCAGATGACCACCACCAGAATCAGGGTTTCCACGAGAAACCAGTGCTCGCCGCCCCAGGCCTCGAAGGTCGTGGATTGAAATTGATGCAGTCGAAAGAGCCATTCGGTCATTTGAAAATTTTCACGCCCGCGTTCGCCTCCGCCGGACACTATGATCCAGAGGCAAGGCATATGTCAAGCATGGGTTTGTGTATCAAGGGGGGGCAATGATCCCGGAAACATCGGCGATTTCCGGCCGTCCGGTTGCCAGGGTCAGGGACACCGGAGCGAAGTTGCCGATATGCACGTTTTCGATGGTGTCACGGTCGCTTTCGAAAAAACCAGCCGGGACATCCATGGAAAACAGTTTTCCCTTCCAGGCGGGTTCCGGAGCAGGCGGCGTGTCCTTGCCGGTGTATTTGTACAGTACATGGAAAACCTTCCGGGCGTGCTTTTCAGGCTGTACCACCCGGAAGGTCACCCGCGGCGCCGTTCCATGCTCGCTGGTCGTCATGCGTCCTTCCGGATCGGACGTCATGTCATGCCACGGATGATCCGCCTGGTATTCGATCATTTCCACCACACATCCCAGGGTCCCGGCATTTTCGGCACCCTTTTTATGAGATGGTTCGGTTGCTTCCGGCCCGGACGGTGTTGACGGCGGACAGGCCGATCTGCACCCTGCCATCCAGAGAAACAATCCCATTCCGACAATCCATGCATTTTTCTTCATGTTGAACTCCTTTACATTCCACAAGATGTTACATGGATCAACGCTTGTCCTCCAGGGCCTGCAGCAAGGCTTCCGCTTCGGGGAGGAATTCGGCCGCCATCTCGCAGATACCTGCGGCGACCTCCCGCAAATCCCCGAACCAGAGCAGGGGATCCACCTCCATGCCAGGCGGCAGGAGAACCGCCATGGGTTTTCCTGGCCCGGGCAGGTTGGCCCCGTGTTCCGGCATCATAGCGGGGAACCCGAATCGCCGCAACTTCCATTTGGAAGCCTGGCAGTTGTCTGGAGCCACTGTCAGTTCGAGGCGGGGATGTAGGTCAAAAAGATGGTACCAACGCCTTCTTCGGGTTGCCCATCCCAGCCATCGAAGGCGTTTCCGGTGATCCAGAGATTGCCGGCTTCGTCGGAAATGCCGGCATAGGCGTATTCCTCCCCTTCGGTCCCCAGAATCCGTGTGGAAAGGGTGTTTCCTTCCAGATCCACCTGGATCACGAAAACGTCGGATTGCCCCAACATGGTTTGCCCGTTCAGTTCGGTCTCCACGGTCCCTGCCAGATAGATGTGCCCCAGACCGTCCATGAAAACGGAATAACAATCGGCCCAGGTGGTGGCGCCCCACTGGCGGGCCCACAGGGTGTTTCCGGAACTGTCCAGATAGAATGCCACAATGTCATTGGAGCCCATTCGCGAATATCCGGGAAGGGCCCCGGTGGTCATGCCGGACAAGGCGATGTTGCCTGAAGGGTGTATGGCGACGGCATGGGAAAAATCGAAACCGTCCGTGCCCAGTTGTCTGGCCCACAGAAGTTCTCCATCATTGTCGATTTTCAGCACCAGGATATCAGAAAAACCAAGGGCGGTTTGCCCGGGCCACTGCCCTTCGGTACTTCCGGTGAGCACGAGATGTCCCTCGGGGTCCAGTGCTGCGCCTTGGGCGTTGTCATACTGCGGGGTGCCGTAGATGCGGGTCCAGATTTTGTTGCCGTCGGAGTCGGCCTTGATGACGAACACATCGTATTCTCCCACGTTGGGCTGACCATCAAAACCGCCCCAGGTATATCCGATGACATATAAAAAACCGTCGGCATCCACGAGAACCTCGCTGGCTTGCTGTTGAAACTCGTTTCCCCAGAGGCGGGTCCACAGGCGATTGCCGGAGTTGTCATATTTGACCAGCAAAATGTCGGTGGAACCCAGGTGCGCCTGTCCGTCCACCGGACCGACGGCGCTACCGGCAGCGTAGACATTTCCCTCGGCATCCACTGCCACGCTCAGGAAATAGTCATCGTTTGAAGAACCGTTGAAACGGGTCCAGAGCCGGTTGCCGAATCGGTCATATTTCGAGACAAAACCGTCCCCGTCACCGTTGTTGGTTTGCCCATCGAAATCACCATCCATTCCACCGGCGAGGTAGATGTTCTGTTCTGCATCCCGGATGATCTTCCAGGTCCAGCCCCAGGAGGTTGAACCAAAGATCTCCACATTGCGGCAGGTGCCTTCCTCCAGTTCGCAGGACTCCGAACAGTCCAACTGTCCAAAAAACCGCCCCACATCCTGGCAGGAACTTTGTCCGAAATGTTCCCCGTCGCATTCCTCGAATCCGTCGTTGAACTGCCCGTCTCCGCAAAAGCCCGAGCATCCGGTGGTCAGGATGTCGTCACAGGTTGCAGTGCAGGCCAGATCCCCCGTGTAGAAGCCGTAGTCGGCACAGGTGGCCCCGGAAAAATCATTGCCGTCGCATACTTCCTGGGGTGTCTGTACCACGTTGTCGCCACAGGTTCCCTGGCATCCACCGAGGTCGAATTCACAATCGGAGCACGCCAGTTGACCGCCGTAGTAGCCAAAAGAATCACAGGTCAGACCCCCGAGGAGTTCCCCGTCGCATTCCTCGTGATCCTCCTGCAGGACGCCATCACCACAGCGCCCCTGGGCCTCGCAGGAGGAGACATCCAGTTGACAGGCCTCGTTGCAGGACAGGGTGCCGCCGTAATAACCCAGGCTGAGACAGGACTGATTGCCCAGTTCCGTCTGGTCACACTGCTCTCCCTCGTCGAGAATGCCATTGCCGCAAAGTTCGGCTTTCTTTTTTGTTTTTTCATCACAACCCATGGACAGGATCAAAACCAGAATTGATAGGATAACAAAAGTGCGTTGCATGGAAACCTCCAGGAAAAAAGAAAATCGTCGAAGAGGAGTCTACCAAAACTCCCAAAAGGAGACAAACGCTTTCGGGGCTGTGCCCTGACGCTTCAGAACCAGATGCAAACGCGAAGGAAAGGGCGTTCCGGGTCAACTCTCGTCATGGGGAGGTTGTGACTCGGAGTTTGCACTGGCGCGCAGGGCATTCAACTTGTTGACCACGTCAAAGCGGGTGTTCAGATAGTTGGTATGTGCCAACTGGTAAAAGGTGGCTTTCGTATGGTGGGTGTATCCCATGAAAGACCCGGTGACAATGACAACCATGCCAAACAGTGCAAAGATTACGGATTCATCCAGCATGAATGAATAGATCACTAACACAAGACCGAAGACCAGGAAAACAGAGACAATGGTGAAGGCACCCCCCTTGGTGGGTATTTGCGCGTGCCCGTTTTTGTCCTTGATCATGTGGAGTCTGGATTCCACATCCCAGTCGCGGTCCAGACGCTCGATTTCACGTTCCAGTCTGAGAATCTCGATTTCGTATGCGAGCAAGTCGGTCTTCTGGTTCAGTGCTTCCAGGGTTTCCGTGTAGGTGGCACCGCCGGAATGGGCCACAGCCAGTCGCGAACCGCAAAAACGGCAGTTGAGGAACTTCGTTTTGGTGGGCACTTCCAGGGGGGCACCACATTCGTTGCAGGACAAGGTGATCAGTTCTACCTTTGGTATCCCGGAGTCTTTGTTATGGTTCATGAGGAACACTCCCTGTATCCGGCAAAATACCGCGAGTTTCCACTGAATGTCAATGTGATGATCCTGCGGGGTTCAAGGTCTTGTTCGGGTGGAAAAAACAGAACCCGATTCCCCTGCGCAAACAGATAGCCCGGTTGACACCTTATGATGGAGATGCTACAGAAAAAGTGCATTTTCGAGGGAGAAACGCCATGAAAACTCATTTCTATGTACTTTGTATTTTTGCATGTTTGTTGTGGACGGCGGGGTGCGAGACGAAAACGAAGGCCATGGACCGGTGCGGCGACGGGTTTCTGGATCCGGGCGAGGAATGCGACGGGCCGGAAATGAGTGTCACAACATGTCAGGATCTGGGTTTTTACGAACAGTTGTCGGCCCTGACCTGCAGGGGGGACTGCACGATCGATGTTTCCGCATGCCATGGCCGTTGTGGAGACCGGGTGATTCAACTGATGTTCGGAGAGCAGTGCGACGGAGAAAACCAGGTGCTGACGACCAACTTCTGCCGTGCCCGTGGATATTATGGCGGCGTGCACGGTTGCAGTGCCACATGCATGCTGGACGAATCGCTGTGTCTTGATAACGGCAGTTGTGGTGACGGTACATGGCAAAAAGAGCATGAATCCTGTGATGGCGTGGAACTGGGAGGACAGACGTGCGAATCCCTGGGGTATCCCGGAGGGACCCTGTCCTGTGGAAACACCTGCCGGTTTGACGTATCCGGGTGCATGGGTGGCGAAACCTGCGGAGACGGGGAAATCAATGGTCCGGAACAATGTGACGGGGAAAACCTTCAGGGGAAGACCTGCGCCGATATGGAAGGATTTGCCGGTGGCAGTCTGTCATGCGGCTCGGATTGCCGGTTCGATACCGGCCGGTGTCATCCGGAAGTGGTATGCGGAGATGGTCTGGTGTACGGTGACGAGCAGTGCGATGGAGATAACCTCATGGGGCAAACCTGTGCATCCATCGGGCTGGTATCCGGAGTTTTGACCTGTGGTGCGAACTGCCGTTTCGACACCACGGGCTGTTCAGTGCAGCATTATTGCGGAGACGGAATTGTCCAGACAGGGGAAGAATGTGACGGGACGAATCTGGCCGAAGCAACATGCGAGAGTCTGGGATTCCATGGCGGCACGTTGGCCTGCTCAGCGAATTGCACCTATGACACCAGTGGCTGTTCTGACCGGTGCGGCAACGGCATTCTGGATGAAGGGGAAGTGTGCGACGGTTTGGAACTGGGGGGCCAGACCTGTGAAGGCCTGGGGTATTCTCCGAGAAGCGGAGAACTCGGCTGCACGGAAGCCTGTGGGTTTGATACGACAGCCTGCACGGCCAAAAGTTCCGATTCGAACCTGTCGTCCCTGACGGTGTCCTCTGGTACCCTGAGTCCGGACTTTTCTTCTTCCAATACATCCTATTCCGTGACGGTGTCCTTGTCCGTGGAGAGTTTGACGGTGGCGGGAACGGCGGCGGACGCGCCTTACGCGTCGGTGGCGGTGTCACCGGCGCAGCCGATGATGCTGGTGGAGGGGGAGAATCCTGTGACGGTGACGGTGACGGCGGAGGACGAAACGCAAAAGGTGTACACGGTGACGGTGACGCGGGATTCCATGAACTACGAGTCGCCGAACATCGGCACGTTGATCTACGTCCCGGCGGGCACCTTCCAGCGGGATGGCCACGCAACGAACCTCAGTGAGGTATCGGCGTTTCGCATGAGCAAGTACGAAATCACCCGGGCCCAGTGGACGGCGGTGACGGAGTGGGAGGATCCGAGTAATGTGACGTATTCGAGCGGCCCAGGCGATCCGGTGCAGGAAGTAAGTTGGTACCATGCCATTGCGTTCTGCAACAAGTTGAGTTTGCTCGAGGGGTTGGACCCGGTGTACACGGTGACCGGCGTAGACTTCGCAACGCTCACCTTCGACGAGATCCCGACAACCAGCAACAACAACTGGAGCGCGCCGACGGCGAACTGGAGCGCCAATGGTTACCGGCTGCCGACGCATATGGAGTGGATGTGGGCGGCGATGGGGGCGGACACGGCGAACCCGGGGGCGGTAAACACGACAGGAAGGACAAAGGCGTTTGCCGGGAGTACAGGTTCCAACCTCATCGGGGACTATGCGGTGTTTGGATACAACACTACCGCGCCGGGCCGAACGATGACGGAACGTACAAATCCCGTGGGAACGAAACTGGGAAACGAGTTGGGTTTCCACGATCTCTCCGGCAATGTCTGGGAGTGGGTATGGGACTGGTATTCGACGTATCCCACGGGGACGGTGACGGACTATCGGGGGCCGGAACATGGCACCGTCCGCACAAGGCTCGGGGGTAGCTGGGGCAGTGATTCGGGCGGCTGTGGCGTGACCAGCCGGTACGACGGTTACCCGTACTTCCGGAACAACTACATCGGTTTCCGGGTTGTCCGCCCCTGAGTTTTACGATCGCGGGTCATCGGGACCGGGACCGGTGCCAGCGTCCATGCGTCCAGGCCTCAAACCAATGCGCATGACCGGCCATTTTTTGTGTGCAGGTTGACTTGTTGGGGAAAGCGTTTCATACTCCTGCCATGAAGCCGCCGACGGATTATTACGATGCTTTTGCCCAGGAGGTGTTTGCCCGGTACATCCATGCCGACACCTCCCGGCTTCATGAATTTCTTCGGATGCATTTGCCTGCGTCCGGTTCTGTTCTGGAAATCGGATGCGGTTCCGGACGGGATGCCTTGTACATGGCAGCTTCCCTGGGTCTGGATGTGGTGGCCACGGACGCCAGTGCAGGGCTTCTGGAATTGGCCCGCAAGCATGCAGTTTCTCTTCGTGTGAAGCGCCTGACCTTTGAACAGGCCACTTTTCCGTTATCCTCCGCAGGGAAGAAATCGGGGCCTTTTGCTTCGCGACGTTTCGATGCGGTTGTCAGCCTGGCCATGCTCATGCACCTTCAAACCGACCAGTTGTTTGATTTCGCCTTCCAAGTCAGGGAATTCCTGGCTCCCGATGGCGTGTTTCTGCTGTCATTTTCTCCGGATCATCCTCCGGATTCACAGGATCCCACCCATTTTGCTTCAAAGAACGATTTCCAACGTCAGTTTCACCACCATGTGCCGGAGCAGGTGATCCTCCTGTTCGAGCGGATGGGGATGGAACTGGTCTTCCGCAATCAGTCAGCCGATCCTTCCGGTCGGCCGCTGGTCTGGGAAAACCTGGTTTTCCGGAACAGTTTCCATGGCGGATCCCGTCCGGTGGACCGCATTGAAGCCATTCTCAACAGGGACAAAAAAACCAGCACATACAAGTTTGCATTGCTTCGGGCGTTGTCCGACATTGCCCAGACCTCATGGCATTTGGCCCGGTGGACCCCAAACGGGAGGGTTCTGGTGCCCATGGGACTCGTTCTGGAACGATGGATACAGTACTACTGGCCCATTTTTGCTGCGAAACCGGATCTGCCTGAAATGCGTCTCGGCGACAGGGCCAGGGGACTCAAGTTTCGTGAGCCATTGAAAGAAATGATTCGATTGACTCCTGGCGGGATAGCCGCATTCCGCACAGCCTGGTTTACCGGTACCCTGTCAACCGAACAGGCGAAATGCATGAACGTGCTGGCAAGATCCATGCTGGATGCCATCGTCAAGGGTCCGGTGGAATATGCCGGAGGCCCGGAACATGCTCCCATGCTTTTTCAGTACGTACGAACCGGGAAAGGGTCCAGCGACCGGCTTGTTTTTCCGGTTGATTTGCTGGAAAAAACCGGATTCATTTCCATGCCGGCAGATCTCTGGAGGGAGTTTTGTCTTCTGGGACACTGGATCGGCGAAGCCATTGTTCTCCGATGGGCACAACTGAGCATGCAATTTTCCGGAAGCACTGTTCGCATGTCTGACATTGTGGAAATCCTTCTTCAGGAGCCTGACACCAACCGTTTGGTTTCCGAATCCAGAAACCTGTTTCGGAACCTTCCCCGTCTGGAGTGTGTCTGGACCGGAAACAACTTGTCGAGAGGGTTCGAAGTGGATCATGTGATCCCCTTTTCCTTGTGGCGCAACAACGAACTGTGGAACCTTGTGCCTTCCAGCAAGGAAGCAAACCGCACCAAGAGCGACAAACTGGTGTGTCTGTCCCTTCTGGAAAAACGCAGGGACTGCATCATTGACGTCTGGAAAAAAGTACACGAAATCCATCCAGCCCGGTTTGAAGCCGAATTGCGCAATACGCTTTTAGGTCCGTCCCTGGATCCGGGGAACTGGGAACTTCCCGCCTTTGCCACTCTCATGGAAGCCATTGAATTGACCGCATGCCAGCGGGGTATCGAACGCTGGGGCGAGAAATATGTGAACGCCCTTTAGTCAGCCCGTTTTTCTCATTCCCAAGTCCTAAAAGAACTACTTGACACCCATCATAGACGGGAAGGTACCAATAATACAGGTGACCCAGCCTGTTTTTCTTCAACATGGGATCCAATGGGTTTCCACGGGCCAGTATGAAGCCTTCCCTGGCGCTTCACTGCGTCCACTCCATCCTGAAACCTACCGGAGGCGCGAGCCCGAAAAGACCACCTTGCACGCCCTGGTGCGTGGGCATCTGGAGACACTTCTGGCGCAGGCACGGCAGGCGAGCGTTGACGGCTCCGGCTACCCTGCGTTCGTGGAGAAGGAGTTCCGCCGGTATCTTCAGTGCGGCATTCTCGCCAACGGCTTTGCCCGCCTGCGATGCCCGACCTTGTAGTTTCGAGCGGTTCGTCGCGTTCTCGTGCAAGGGCCGCCTGTGTCCCTCGTGCCGGAGCCGCCGGGGTCAACGGGAGAACCCGTTTCACCGATGACGGTGTCGGTGCCCGAAATGCCGCAGTCGGAAAAAACTCCGGACTCTCCAACCGCCCCGGCGCCCCCGCCGAAGCGCCCCCGCACCTCCTGGGCCCACCAACTCAAACGTTCCCTCCACATCGACGCACTGGTTTGCCCGAAATGCGCCAGCCTCCTGCGCGTGCTCGCCTTCCTCTCTGATTGGCAACAACCCCGCGTCCCGGCCGCTGGCCGCCACACACCGAAAGAAAAATGATGTCCAGTAACTCATGCTTTCGACACCGCTCGATCCGGGGGTCTTCGATGTTGGAGAAATAATCCAGAAATGGGGATATTAGCCGATGATTAAGGCAAATAATGCTCTGTGCTCATAATGATCTTGCCCTGCGGGATATATGATCAAGAACAAAATTTTGCAATCATTGAAAAAAACTGTGCTATCTTGTTTTCGGAGGAAAGACCGATGCATGGATTCATCCGCTCCCATGTCCTTCCCTGTTCCCTTTTGCTGCTGGCAGTTGTCCATTTTTCCTGCAAGGATGGTGATCCAAAGGGATCCCGGCCAGGAATGTCCCTGCTTGAAACCAATTACCAGAGCAAACTTGCCCAGGTCCGCTGTTACGAACAATTCAAATGTCTGGAGGACCTTCCCGGACGAAAGGCATCCGAGGCGATTTGCCGTGCCAGAATGCTCATTGCAGGTATTGTGGATGGCGAGGAATATCTTCATGTGATCCTGTCCGGCGGCACTTTCGATGCAGGAGCTTTTGAACGCTGCATGCAGCGGCGCCTCGAAAGACAATGCTCCAAACCCCGCACTTATGACGCCGACTGCGACACATACCTCACTGGAGTCAGGGGCATCGGCGAACCATGCAGACTCTCCAGTGAATGCACCACCGGCTATTGTCCCCATTTCGATTTCTGTTCATGTGCACCCCGCAAAGCGGCGGGAGAAACATGCATCATCGACAGGGAATGCGTAGCAGGACTGGTGTGCTCCCGGGCAACGGGAAAGTGTATGGAGGAGGAACGATTTCCGGGTCCCGGGGAGGCCTGTCACAAGGATGTGGCCTGTCTTGACGGCACCACATGTTCAACGCTGGACGGGTCCGGCACCTGCATTCCCCTGCCCGTGGAAGGAGAACCCTGTGCAGGGACTGTATATTGCTCCAACTGGTCTGGCTGTTCAGCATATTATAATTGTGCTTCCGGATTGATTTGCCACCACGGGCAAATCTGCCGCCAACCACAGTTCGGCACCGAACCAGGTGACTACTGCCAAGGCAGCCTGAACCCCTGTGAACCTTTGAATTTCCTGCAATGTTTCACAGCCAAAATGTACCCACAGAAGGAAAATACCTGCGTCCGTAGTCATCAGGCTGGGGAAAGGGTTACCATGGGAACCGGCGGATGCCATATCAACAATACTCACCTTTGCTGCTGGCATGATGCCTATCTGGAAGACGGCTTCTGCCGCCCCAGGAAACGTCTTGGAGAACAATGCAACAGTTTTAAGGAATGCCATTCCAACTCTTGTTCCACCGTACCGGACAAACCGCACAAAGTCTGCACCCTCAATGGTGGCTGCAGTGATGACGACGTGATCGGGTGATCAGGGGTTTCCTGAATCGTTCAAGCGGCAGGTGATTCTGTTTGGACATCCCGTTGTACATCAGGGACATGATCAGGGCAGTCGAGTTCTCATTCTTTCCCAGTTCAACTGTGATTGAAGGTGGGGCCACGGTTTTAGTAGAAGGTGGCCCTTCGGGCCGAATGTCTCTGTGGCCGAGTCCCGGGCTGCGGGCAGATCAAATCCATTGGAGTAAACGACAACTCAAACGAACGACACGCAAAGCTTTTCCCCGGCGTCAGGGTTGACGCCTCAGTACACCGTCAACCGGCACCCGGCAACCGGCACTGAACCCCTATTATCACTCAGCACTCATAATGCGTTTGCCCTGCCGGTTTTGATCTGGTGCCTCCTGTCCTTGACATGGCAAATGGACGCGTGGATACTGAATGCTCCAGATGGAGGAACCGTTGATGAATTCCCTGAATACAGAATATTTTGAACGCTGCATTGCCACACTACGACTTGCCTACTCGGAACTGTCAGCGCATCCCCGGGAAGAAATCCTGTACGACATCTATCGCGCAGCCTGCGTCAAGGAGTTCGAAATCATTCTGGAACAAAGCGGAAAACTGTTGAAAAAACTCCTGAAACCCTTTTTTCCCTCCAGCAGGGAAGTGGATCAACTTCATTTCAAGGACATCTTCCGCCACGGGGCAAGACACGGATTGATTTCGCTGGAAGAAGCCGAACGATGGATGGCCTACCGAGATAACCGCAACAACACTGCTCATGATTATGGCGAAGGCTTTGCCAATGAAACGCTCCGGTTGTTGCCGCATTTCATCAACGATGCCACGCGGCTCAACACGGTGATCAAAGGCACACAATCATGACTGTCCCCCTGCTTTTGCGCCCGAAGGACCTTCAACTTTTGCTTCTACTGCTGGAGGAACACCTGCCCGAAGTCACCGCATGGGCTTATGGGTCGAGAGTCAACGATAGTGCACACGAAGCATCTGATCTGGATCTTGTGTTGCGCACGCCGGATTTGAGTGCCATCCCCCAGGAAAGGATGGGACGGTTCCTGGAAGCTTTGAAAGAATCAAACATCCCGGTTCTGGTGGACGCCCGGGACTGGGCACGCTTGCCGGTATCCTTTCATGAAGAGATATCCCGTGCCCATGTGGTCATTCGGGAAGGAAACCCGGAAACGACATGAACCAGCGACCACCCTTTTCCGGAAACAGGCGATTTGAAATCCTGTCGGTTCTGGGCAAGGGAGCATGAGTGTGGTGTACTCCGCCTACGACCGGGAACTGGAAAAAACCGTGGCCCTGAAGTCATTCCAGGGAGGGGCGTCGGAGCTGTACCGGCTGAAAACGGAGTTCCGGGCCCTTCAGGAACTGGACCACCCCAATCTGGTTTCCCTGGGAGAATTGTTCGAAGAAGACGGGCACTGGTTCTTCACCATGGAACTGGTGCAGGGAACCGACATCATCTCCCATATCTGGCACAGGGATAAACCATTGCTGCCGGAGCAGGGGACCGAAAGGCAAAGGCATGGATTTTTACCGGAAACAATTTCTGGGCCCTGGCGATGGCATATTGGATGCAGGCTTCTTCCAGTTCCACCTTCATGGAGGTGAACGATTGACCCCCCGAGATGGAATTGAATTGCATTTCATTGCCTTCCTCAAAGGAGGTCTTCCACTTGGCGTTGAAGTAGATGGCGTTGACAAGCACCATCAGGGTATCCTTGGTGATGTCGGTTTCCTTGAGCAAATCCCTGATTCGCTGATGGGTCCGATCGGAAATCCACCGGTTAAGGGGAGATGATCAGATTGTTGTTCACCTGCTGTGGATCCTGGATCAGGTGCCGGTACAGTTCTGACGCAAACTGCAACTGGGCATCGGCAGCCTGTTCCACCAGTTCCGGATCCACCAAATCGGGATCCATCGCCGGCTGCGACCCAAAAAGCGTCTTGAAGGCATAAGTGGGCTCCTTTTGGGATTCACCGCAGCCCTTGAACCAGAAAGTCACACAAACCACAAGAATCAGGTACCGCATTTGTTTCATGGGATTTCCTCCGACGCCATGCGGGCGTATAGCAGATAATTTATGGCGTGCAAGTGGTCTTGTTCGGGAAAGCGTTTCATACTTCTGGCATGAAGCCGCCGACGGATTATTACGATGCCCGCGCCCAGGAGGTGTTTGCCCGGGGTGGAAAAAGTAATGTCTGGCAGAGTTGGGTCCGGTATCCTAGACAACCTTCGTGGGTAGATAAGCGACAGGGCTTGGTTCATGTTTGAAGGCCTCAGTCTGCCTTCTTCTCAGGCTGGTTTTCATAATACTTCTCATCCGGTGTCATGTCATCCAAAGATTGATGAGGCCGTTTCTTGTTGAAATGGATGAAATAGGTTTTCAGGCCTTCACTCAAGACTTTCCCGGTTTCGTAAGCCTTCAAATTCACATCCTCGTATTTCAGTGACCGCCAGAGACGTTCCACGAACACGTTGTCGAGCCAGCGGCCGCGGCCGTCCATGCTGATTTGTATGTTTTTCTCCTCCAACACGCTGATGAAGTCATCGCTCGTGAACTGCGAGCCTTGGTCCGTGTTGAAAATTTCTGGTGTGCCGTAATTCTCCAAGGCCTCATGGAGCGCCACCACGCAGAAGTCCACCTACATCGTGTTGCTCATGCGCCAGGAGAGCACTTTTCGTCTGTACAAGTCAATCACCGCCAACAGCACCACTCCCCGCAATGCGGGCAGCGCGGCCGCGTCCATGTAAAATCTTTGCCCTTCATATTGAACTCATTGACGGAAACCTCTTCGGCCAATACCATGCATACAGACTCTTTCCGAGTCCGCGGGGGGCGGTAGGTTTGCTAGACTTTGGCGCCCCCTGCCTTCTCTTTTCCTTGCCCTATCAGAACTTGTCACTGATTTCGAATTTTGACTAAAGAATGGTCATGCAATCCGAGAAAAACTCCGTCAGTCCGAAAACACACTGTGATTCAACACTACATACTCGACGTTTCTTCCCGGCCATGAAACCCTCCTCTGGGGACTTTCCACCTCATAAGTC
This sequence comes from uncultured Kofleriaceae bacterium, assembly GCA_964618145.1. Classification (GTDB taxonomy): domain Bacteria; phylum Myxococcota_A; class Polyangia; order HGW-17; family HGW-17; genus HGW-17. The sequence goes on along the minus strand of CAZTZR010000029.1, from coordinate 4,237 downwards.
AGTTGTCTACCTTTTCGGGTCCATACCACTTTACGGAGCCACACCAATATAAAAAACAATTCATGCGCAATCCACTTCCTGCCATCAAGGACCCAGCCTGGTAGCCATGAATCCGTTTCACAGGACCCTTTGATTGAATGAAATGCTGGAACTAACTTGATAATTTACGCATCAAGGCAGGACCATGACAGGTACCGACGAGGAATTTGTCGAGCCGTCGCCCAGTTGACCCACCTCATTGCGCCCCCAGGTTCGGGCGGTTCCGGTACCCAGGACGGAGCACGAGTGATAACCGCCTGCGGTAATGGATGCGGCATTCGTCAACCCGGTGACAATCACCGGCGCTGTGTTGGAGCCGGTCGAAGTGGTACCGTTTCCCAGTTGCCCCCAGTTGTTGTACCCCCAACAGCGGACGGTTCCATCCCCTAGGACCGCACAGGTGTGCAATAATCCCGCTGCGATGGATGCTGCATTCGTCAACCCGCTCACCTGAGCCGGTGTGGAACGGTGCGTTGTGGAGCCGTCCCCCAGGCGCCCGTAGGTATTGATACCCCAGCAACGGGCGGTTCCGTCCCACAGAACCGCACAGGTATGGTGCCAACCGGCGGAAATGGTTGCCGCATTTGTCAATCCGCTCACTGCAACCGGTGACGGAGTGGGCTCTGTGGACATGGTTCCGTTCCCCAGTTGGCCCCCGTTGTTGTAGCCCCAACAGCGGACGGTCCCGTTCCCCAGCAATGCACAGGCATGAAATCCACCCGTGGAGATGCCTTCCACCGTGGACAATCCGCTCACTGCAGCCGGTGACAATACAAGATCATATGAAGCGGTCCCGATCCCCAGTTGGCCATACTGGTTACGCCCCCAGCAGCGGGCGGTCCCGTTCTGCAAAACAGCACAGGTGTGTTCGTTTCCCGCAGAAATGGTCACCACGCCGGTCAACCCGCTCACCGCAACCGGAGAGGAGCGATTGGTCGTGGAGTTGTCCCCCAGTTGCCCAAATTGGTTACGCCCCCAACAGCGGGCGGTCCCGTTCTGCAACATGGCACAGGTATGTTCGTTTCCCGCAGAAATGGCCACCACGTCGGCTGCGGCAACCATCACCGGAGTCGGACTGGATGTCGTGGTGCCATTCCCCAGTTGGCCGGAACTGTTCTGTCCCCAGCAACGGGCTGTGCCATTCTCCAGGACCGCACAGGAATATTCACCGCCCGCGGAGATCGCCACCACGGCAAGACAGTTGTTGACAAACTGACAATCGGAACCGCACAACAATTCCCCGAAGACCAGACCGGTCAGGGACATGCATGTCTGACCATTCAAATCGGCGCCCTCACACACTTCGTGGTCGGTCTGCAGGATTCCGTCCCCGCAATACCCGCCACAACCGGAAACAACCAGTTCGCATGTGGCATTGCAACCGAGTGTTCCCGGGTGATAGCCGATGCTTTCGCAGGTCTTGCCATCCAGGTTGGCACCGTCACACTGTTCCCAGGCCCCCTGGATGTCCCCATCCCCGCAGTACCCGTCGCAACCGGAAAAATCAAACTGGCAGAGGGCATTGCAGCCAAGTTGCCCCGGCCGGTACCCCAGACTTTCGCAGGTCTGCCCGTCCAGATTCGTGCCATCGCAAACTTCCCCGTGGATCGTCTGGACATCCTGGTCCCCGCACCGTTGCGAACAACCGCTTTCGTCAAAATCCCGACAATCCTCCGCACAAGTCAGGGTTCCCTCGTAATACCCCCGGGTCTGGCAACTTTCCCCACGCAGGTCCGTGGGCTCGCACAGCTCGAAAGGAAACGCCACCGTGCCATCCCCGCACTGGGCCGTCGTTTCGCACATGGAAACATCATATCGGCAGTAGGGGTTGCACCGAAGGGTACCCCCTCCGAGCCCGAGGCTGGCACAGGTCACCCCCGCCAGGTTATCCCCGTCACAATCCTCCTTGTGAATGCCCTGTATGATCCCGTCGCCACACCGTCCGGCCAGGCACACGGAAAGGTCGTATGTGCAATCGGACTTGCACGTCAGTTGTACCTGCTGATCATAATACCCCAGTTCCATGCATGTGGATGCGGGCATTATGTCCCGGTCACATTCCTCGCCGGGGTCCAGAAAACCATCCCCGCAGCGATCCGCCGCTGAGATTTTTTTCTTGCAGCCCGAAAAACAGACAAAACCCATCACAAGAAAGAGCATCCACATCGTGGATCTCATTTGAGATTTCATTTGAACAACTCCCTTCACACCACTGCAAAGGGTAGCAGTGCCTCCACCGGGCGTCAATGTGTATCCTTCATTTATGGAGTGTTCGTGAACACAAGGGGTTCAGTTGATGGGATTGAGAATCTGCATTCAATATGTCCATTGTGCGAAAAACCCATATACGGCAAGGAAAAGTGAGAAAACCCACGCCGCACAAGGATTTTCGTCCTCACTGACATCCCCTCGCATTCAGAGTGGTTTTCACATATTACAACCCATTTGGGTCAAAGAAATCACGCCTTTGACCCGGAAATCCCGGGTTCCACCACCCCGCGATCCCCGGGGAAGGGAGAGGTGCGAGAATGGGGAGTTGCCCCTCCTCCGGGAACATAACATCCCATTTGTCAAATGTGCATTTTTTTTGATCCACACACGCATTGAACACAAATCACCATCTGCTATTTTGTCAAATGTTCTCTAACCAAAATGAGAACTCTTTCCGCTTCACGCGCAAATTGAACCCATTCATCACTAGACAAAAGGCTTTCTGGTTCCACTTGGAGATTTAATCCATCAGCGAGAATACTCAAGTGCATCAAGGCCGAGTCGACTTTTTCTGAAAAAACAACTCCCTCGGAAAGCATATCATCAAGCGAAGTGTCTAAGAAGATATTACAAATAAGTTCTATTGGTATCGGGTAGGGAGGAATAGTTTGTTCCAGCCATGCAAGCCTTTGCCAGTTCATATCGGATGCGTACTCCAGTGATTCTATCAAAAAAGCCTGCCATTCTTGCATCTTGGTCCTCCTTTTTGCCCATGTTTCAAAAGGGCCAGGAAAAGTCATCAAGAGGGATGTGGGCTTCGGACGATTTATGTGGAACAACTTTTCCGTTTACATCTAAAGACTTTCCGTCTTTTAGATGCCTTACTGTGGTGGTTCCTCCCCAGGCGGCGGGTCTGGCCGGGTTTCCTCAGATGCTAAATAGTCATCTAACACGCTCGAGGATGTTTTCTTTTGAATCAAATACAAAATTGACTTGAATATCACTTTTCGACCCTCTTCCTACCTTCTCCAACTCGTGAAAAACAAAATCGATTAATTCCTGCGTGAAGCCACTCTCTTGTGCAAATTTTACCCATTTTTTGCTGGAAAAAAAAAAGAACGCCTCAAACGTAACTTCACTGTAGGCAAATAGGTAGAAATCATATAGCCCATTTACTTTATTGTATTTGTATAACACTCTTTTTACTACATCACTTATACCCCTATGCCGGTATTCCATTTTTTTTTCGGCTTGCTTGAATTCTTCGTCGCTAGGAATTTTATTTTTTGTACTCATGGTTTTACAGCCCTCCAAAAATTTCCTTCTTGTATAAATTTATATCCTGCGTCCATAAGGAAATTAACTTCTTCTCGAAAGTAACCAGTGGCAGCGTCGGGATTATGAGATAGAATTATTTTCTTGCCTGCTTGAATCTGCTGTCTTAAGAATTCTATGTTGATGTCCAAAATATATTTATCTGGCAAATATCTTTTCATTGATTCCCAGTTAGGAAAATGCAGGTAACTAGCCTTTAGTTGATTCGCGACTTTGTCATAACTAACTCCCACCTTGGAGAATTTTCCAATCACTAACTTTGTACTCTCTGGTCTAATTGTGGATGCCCGCGCAAAGTCAGAAATAAATCGTTCTATATGTATATCGTCAGCAACCCGTTGGCATTTTTCGGTCGCTTTGCTTAGAAATGGAATCGATGGCAGGATTTTGGGACCGACTTTCAACGCAATGGCATAGCCTGCATAAAAAGTTACTACTGTTCCAACGCCCACCAATGCAATTTTGCCTGCTTTTTTTGAATCCCTGTATACCCTTCGGTCATGTTCTTTTTGGGAATAACCACGAACATCGCGCCATGTGTTTTGCATCCTCCCACGTGCTTCAACCCCTTGCAACCCGTCCGGGTCCACCTTGTTTACCGGGTCGTTGCTGGTGTAGCAGTAGAGGTTCTGGTCCTTCTCCGCCGTTTCGG
>CAZTZR010000028.1:0-42510 GCA_964618145.1 uncultured Kofleriaceae bacterium | reverse complement strand
GGTCAATTTGTCTGCGTCATTACTCAGGATTTTTTCCAGGGTGTTAAACTTGGGTCAGGGGAGGCAAATGAATCCGGATCTCCATCAGTCGGTACATCAGATCTTCCCGGTAATCTCCCGCGGCTGCCAATGCGGGCAGATTCGCATGGGTGGCGGTGATCAACCGCGCGTCCGAGACGGTCTCCCGGTCCGAACCCACCTGCCGGTAGGTGCGGTTTTCCAGAAAACGCAACAGGGCGGCCTGGTGTTCTGGCCGCAGTTCCCCGATTTCGTCCAGGAAAAGGGTTCCGCCCCGGGCGCTGGCAATCAGTCCCGCCCGGGATCCGGCCGCACCGGTGAAAGCACCCCGGGTGTGTCCGAACAGTTCGGATTCCAGGAGGTCCCTGGCAAGGGCTCCGCAGTTGACTGAAATCATGGATTCTTTTTCCCGCAGGGAGCCAAGATGGATGTGCCGGGCCATCCATTCCTTGCCGGTACCGGTTTCCCCCGTGATCAGGATATGGTGACTGGTGCGGGCGACGGTGGATGCAGTATTGATCACCCCGTGGAATTCCTGATTGCGGGTGAGGAAATCGATTCCACGGATGACAGGGGCACGTTGTGGCAACGGAACGGTGGTGACCACCAGCGGATTCGCTCCCAGAAAGAACACATCATGGAGCCCGACTTCCACATTTTCCACCCTGGAACGGTTCATCCACAGTCCATTGCAGCTCCCGCGGTCATGCACGGTGCAACCATCTTCCAGAAGCCGGATTCGTGCATGTCTTCTGGAAACCGTGGGATGGGACAATACAATGTCACAGTCGGATCCCTTTCCAAGGGTGATTTCCCCTTTTTTCAGCGGGAAGAACCGGTCCGTGACGGGATCCCAGAAGCACAAACGGGTACGCGGACCGGGTCGTGTGATCTGGAGGGGGGCTGTCCGTTCAATCATGTCCATGGCCTTTCCCGGGTGACCGGAGGATTTGTGCGGTTCCGGCCGTTTCCCTTTATTTTCGGAGATTTCCGGAAAAAGTTGCCGGAAAAATGCTGTCGGGTTCATTTTCCGGTTTGCGGTATGGTATAGTCCGCCGGACCCGAAGGAGGTCTGTTCATGAAAGTATTGGCCATCAACGGAAGCCCCAGGAAGAACGGAAACACGGCACGGCTGCTTCTGGAAGTGACGAATGTGCTTGCCGGGCATGAAATCCCCTCGGAGACACTTCATCTTGCGGATTTTCCCCTGTCAGGCTGCCGTGCCTGCGGTCTGTGTGGGAAACGGCGGGATGCACTTTGTGCCTTGACTCAGGATTCCCTCAATGATCTGCTCTCAAGGATGGTCCGGGCCGATGGGATCCTTCTGGGCAGTCCGGTGTATTTTTCCGGCATTACCCCGGAGATGGCCGCACTGATCCATCGCACCGGCATGGTGGCCCGGGTGAACGGAAACCTGTTCCGCAGGAAGGTTGGCGCGGGTGTGGTGGCCGTCAGGCGGGCCGGCGCACTACCTGCCTTTGACAGCCTCAATCACTTTTTCCTGATTGGCCAGATGATTGTTCCGGGTTCCAGTTACTGGAATCTGGGAATGGGTCGCCACCCCCTGGAGGTTGAAGGCGATTCCGAGGGCATGGAAACCATGCGTGTGCTGGGCGAAAACATGGCATGGCTGCTCGAACGACTTCATGGGGCATCTCCGCCGTCCACGGGCATTGCACCATGAATTCGGGACGCAATCCGCCGGCCTCCATTGAAGGCACCTATATCGGGAATTATCAGGTGTTGCGCCGGATTGGGTCCGGAGCTTTCGGGGATGTCTATTTCGGGCGTCATCACGGCATTGACAAGGCTGTGGCCATCAAGGTCCTGGATGCCGAGTTGTCCTCCAATGAGGAAATCGTGTCCCGTTTCAATGCGGAGGCCCGCGCAGTCAATCTCATCAATCATCCCAACATCGTGCAGGTGTTTGATTTCGGGCTACTGCCGGACGGTCGCCATTACATCGTCATGGAACTGCTCAATGGCAGGGAATTGTCCGAACTGATCGAGGTTGGTGCCCCCTTTTCCATCCGGGAGACCCTGAAAATCCTCAAACCCATCTGCCAGGCCCTGGAGGCGGCCCACAAACGGGGGATCATCCACCGGGATCTCAAGCCGGACAACATCATGGTGATGGAGGATGAGGAGGGGGGGCAGATCGTCAAGATCCTGGATTTCGGCATCGCCAAACTGGCGGATTCCCTGTCACCCGACAGCCACCGCACGTCGGTTGGCGTGATCCTGGGAACGCCACTGTATATGTCTCCCGAACAGGCCAGTGGGAGCCTGGACGAAATCGGTCCCCATTCGGATGTCTATGCCTTGGCGGTGATCACCTACCGGATGCTCTCGGACCGGTTTCCCATTGACGGGGATTCTCCCAGGGCGGTTCTCTACAAGCAGGTGACAGAGGAACCCAGGTCCCTGTCGACGGTGACCCGGGGCTTGTCACCTGCCATCTGTGACGTGGTGCACAAGGCATTGGAAAAGAGCCCGAAAAAGCGCACCGCATCAGCCATGCAATTTTACAGGGAGCTGGAGGAGGTCGCCAGTCCCCTGGATCCGGATCTGGTAGCACAACTCATCAGGACCTCGGAAATCCGGGAAACCATGCCCGGACAGGAAACCGGGCCCGGACTGGCAACCTACTCACCCCCCAAGGGCGGCATGGGACTGACGTTCTGGCTGGTTTTGCTTCTTCTTTTTGCTGCCGCCGGCGGAACCCTCTGGTTGATCTGGGACCGGGCGGTGGAACTTTTATCCCCACCACCGGAACCGGAACCCGTGGTGCTTGTGCCTCCGGCTCCGGTGGAATCCCCCATGTCAGACGCCAAACCCGTCCAGTCAAAGCCCTTCCGGCTGCATCTGGATTCCCGGGATGGTGTAGCGGAAGTGGATGTGTATGTGGAAGGCGTATTGATTTTATCTGCCCGGAAGACACCCGTGGATCTACCCATCGCCCGGGGGGGAAAAGTCCGTCTGGTGGCCCGCCGTCCGGGGTTCACCCCCCAGGAAGACCAGTGGACCATGGATTCCGACCTGGACATCACCCTGGTCTGGAAAAAAAAGTAATTTCCCACCAAAAGAAAAGTGTTGAAAAACACATGTTGTTGTTCTATTTATAACATATGTTTTTTTATCCGCGTTTACTGTTTGTCCCTTTCAGCCAAGGAATGATACCAATGAAGAAACTGATACCGCTCCTGTCCTGGATTCTTTTTTTCCATTGCGACTCTGACAGCCCGAAACAGAATTTCAACGGAAACACGTTCAATAACCTGAACAATTCCAACTGTGTACAGGGCTCCATGCGATGTCATGGCTCCCTGGTGCAGGTTTGTCGGGACCGTGCATGGAACAACGAAATCACCTGTGGAATTGGGGAATTTGCCGATCTTCCCACGTGCAATCCGGACACATTTTCCTGTGTTCAGTGTCTTCCCAACGGAACCACATGCGGACCGGACAACCACGTTCATGTCTGTACCGCCGGGGGGGAGAGGGGTCTTGTGCAGGACGAATGCAACAGTGCGCAGGGTGAACAATGTGTGGAAATCAACGGAATTGCAGCCTGTGACAGTCCTTGCCTCCGGGCGGCAGCGAACAACAGTTACCGGGGATGCGAATACTATTCGGTGGGGATGTCCAACTCCTACCTGGATTCTGCGTTCCACAACAATTTTGCAATTGCGGTGGACAACAACAATGATGCCGCTGTGCGGGTGACCATACAGGGTGGCAGTGTCGATGTGGACGAGATGATTCCCGCCAGAACCCTGCATGTTTTCCGGTTGCGGTATGTGGAGGCGGTGCGCAACCCCAAATCGGGCAGTACCCTCCAGTCCGGGATCTTCAGGACGAATCAGGGTCAGGGAGCCTTTCATGTCCTGACCTCCCTTCCCGTGACCGTATATCAGTTCAACCCATACGATTTCGCCATTGGAAATACGAATTCCTATACAAATGATGCCAGTTTGCTGTTGCCTGTGACGGTGTTGTCACGAAATTATCTGGTCATGTCCCGGCCCACCTGGCTGCAGGAGGCGGCAGGAACCCCGGGGGGACCCAACAAACCGGGCACGGTGACAATTGTGGCCACCACCGACAACACCTCGGTGCTGGTCCAGACACGGGCCCATGTCGCAGGGGGTATTGATGTCAATGCCATGACGCCGGGCGGGCAGGGCAACTACCTGCTGAACCGGGGTGACATTCTCCAGTTGGTCACGCAGAACAACCTGTCTTACGGAAATTGCCCCAGCGGCCCTGGGTCCGAAAAAACCAGCATCGGCGGTTTCAACTTCTGTAATCCAGGACATGCATATGATCTGACGGGGACCATGGTGACATCGACGGAACCAGTTGCTGTATGGGGAGGTCACGACTGCACCTTCATACCTTACAATACCAAGGCTTGCGACCACATCGAAGAAATGATTTTTCCTCTGGAAACCTGGGGGAAACGCTTTCTGGTAGGCCTTACACGTCAGGTGGAACCGGGATCCACCGAGTCCAACATCATTCGTATCCTGGCCAGCGAAAACAATGCAAACATCACCTTCAACCCTCCGTCCGTCCACGGGAACATCGTGTTGAACATGGGGGAACATTACGAATTCATGCCGGCGCCGAACAGTCATTTCGAAATTCTGTCGAACGTGCCCATTCTGGTGGGAAAGTTCACGGTCGGCCAGAATTACTGGACCAACTCCCAGTCGACGATGGGGGATCCCGCTTTCGGCCTCGTGGTGCCTGTGGAACAGTACCGTTCCGAATACAATTTCACGGCACCGCCGTCCATGACAGCCAATTTTGTGAATGTCATCACCCGGATTCCCACGGACAGTTCTGAATACATCCTGCTCAATGATGTGGCTCTTACCGCCAGTGACTACATACCCATAGGGACGACCGGATACGGCGTGGCCCAGATGGATATCACCCATTCAGGGTCGGGGGGTTCCCACCGGATTGTGGCACCGTCAGCGTCCACCAGGTTCGGCATTGAAGTGTATGGGTTTGCCCGGTTCACATCCTATTTGTATCCTGGAGGACTGGATCTGCAATACATCAACCCCATCGGAAAATAGTTTTCCCTGTTTCTGCATCACCCGGGAAATAGTGGGGACAATGACTTCGATGAAGCGGGTCAGCGCGTATCAGTATTCTGAATCATCGTCATCGGGCGGCGGCGGTGGGGGTTCCTCGTCATCGGTTTCTTCTTCCACCATGGGAGGGTCTGGAGGCTTGACATGGGTGGGCGGGGCTTGTGTCTCCACCGTTGGAGGAGGCTCCACCGGTGGCTGAACCACTGGCGGTGGAGGTGGCGGCGGCGCCACCAATTCGGGTCTTCTGGGTTCCTGGGGAACAGGGCCTTTTTCCTGACGGATGTCCGGGCGTTTCAGCCGTGGTGGAGGCCCCGTGTACCATCGGGGCAGGTTCGGGCTTTCTCCCACGATATACCAGCGGTTTTCCATCTGTTCCAAATCGAAATAGATGACTTCCTCCCGTTCGTGGCGCACAAGTTGCAATTCCACAACAGCCCTGCCGTCCTGTTCGAAAAAGACTGCCGGCTCAGCCAGTGGTTTCACCCGGACGTCCGATATGCGGCTGTCCTTGTTCTGGGCCAGGGCCTTCATCCTTCCGTAGCATCCTTCCTTGCCCCGTTTTTCCAGATAGCGTTTCAGCCGTCCGGACACCACCTGGTTCATGATTTTGCAATCATGGTGATTTACCGACCAGAGATAACTCTTGACCACTGACAACGGGCTGGAATGATCCGGTTTGTGTTTTTTCTTGCATCCTGTCCCAAGAAAACCCGTCAGGCACAGGGATACAGTCAGTATCAGGTTCAGGGGTGATTTCGTCATGGCGGAATCCTCCGGAATCCCTAATCGTTCTTGGCGGGTGTGTCCCGCGTGGGCAGAAGCTGCAACAGGCACTTCTGCAGTTCATCCCCGCAGGTTGCGCGGGTACAGCCCTCATATTTTTTTACCAGATCCGCCGGCATGCGCCGCAAGGCGTCCTCGCAGGCGGTCACGAAGGCCTTTCGCTTCTGGACAAGCGCCCGTCGGGCCTCTTCGTGAATCATGGTTTCATAACTGCAATGCCAACTCTTTTCGCAATAGGTGGTTGGCTCCGGTACCAGAAGACTTGCCTTTTCAGGGCTTTTTTTTCCCTTTTCGTGTTTTTCGGGAAACTGGCAACCACAAAGGCCCAAAACAGGCACAAGGAAAAAGAATATGGAAATCAGGCGCATACAGTACTCCGGTACAGGGAACCTTCAGGTTTGAAATCGGTCGAGCCGGGACCGCAATTCGTCAATCTGCCCGAAAGCATTGCGCAGGGTGGAGGAATTCCCGATGGAACTGCGGGCTGAATGCACCAGTTCATACAGAAGATCCTGGTTTTTCCGGATTTCGTGCTCCATGGACTGGATTTCCTGAATCAGGTTGGAAAGTTGGGCTTCCAGCATTTTTTCGCTGGATTCCTGATCGGTGATGACTTCACTCAAACGGCGTTCCAGTTCGACGATCTGGTACCGGACATCCTCGGCCAGACGTACCTGCTCGGGATTCAGGTTGCCTTTGGTTTCCATGGTCAGTGAAATGATGGCGTGGCGCAAGCGGGCAGCCCTTTCACGGCCGGCCACTTCGGTGCTGTCCAACTGGTTGTGCAGCAGATTCTTCTGGTTTTTCAGATACAGGGTTTTTTCTTCCTGTTCCAGAACGGTGGCCAGAACCTGTGTAATCCGGGGGGATCCCAGATTCCTGTCCCGCAGGTGTTCGCCCACTTCCAGAACACACTCGCGGAATTTCCTCTCGAGGATGCTTTTTTCGTCATGGGGCATTTCCATGGGAATGGGGCGGAACCCGGCAAGATTCTTTGTCAGGGATGTCAGGGTGATGGCCTTGGAGGAGGAATTATGCTTCTGAATGACCTTTTCAAAGACGGCAATCAGTTCGGACGCATTGGAGTACCGGTCTTCCGGAGCCTTGGACATGCATTTCAGCACCAGTTCGTCCAGTTCAGGCGGAATATCCTTGCGTTGGGAGGACGGCCGGGGAGGCGTCTGCTTCTTGTGTGCCATCAACACCTGGAGCATATGACCGGAAAATGGAGGTTTGCCCACCAGCAATTCATAGGTCAGCACTCCCATGGCATAAATGTCGACCCTGCGGTCAATGGCTCCCCCGGAGATCTGTTCCGGGGCCATGGTTTCAGGGGTACCGAAAATCTGGCCCTGATTGGTGATGCTCTGCATGTCCAGTGCGTCCGACACCAGTTTTGCCAGGCCAAAATCCAGTATTTTGGCCACCTCCCGACCCCTGGACTGGGTCAGTATGATATTTTCGCTTTTCAGATCACGGTGAATGACACCCTGCTCATGGGCATAATCCAGTGCATCGGCAATCTGGGCGAGAACACCACAGATCCTGCAAATTTTGAGTGGTGCCTCTGCGCTGAGGATTTCCCGCAGGCTCTTGCCTGAGATGAACTCCATGACGATGTAAAACCGTTGATCGGGAAGTTGGTCAAAATCGGAAATGAACACCACATTGGGGTGTTCCAGCCGGCTGGCGGCCCGGGCCTCCCGCTTGAAACGCTCCACAACCACGGGATCCCGGCGCATGTCGGACCGCAGGATCTTGACGGCAAAGTCCCGTTCGAGAATTTCATGCCTGGCGCGATATACCGTCCCCATGCCGCCCCGGCCGATTTCCTGAATCAGGGTCATCCGCTCTCCGAGGCGGGTTCCAATAAGTGGGTCAACTTTGGGAGTCGTCATGCATTTCCAGCCATGAATACGTACCTGACGCCTACAGTACCCAATGACAGGGGCTTGTGCAAGGCTCAACATGTGCCGATGATGCGATTTTCACGAAACGGGCCGGATTGGGGTTGCAGAACAGGGCATGGATTAGCGGTAGTAGGCAAAAGAGGTAAAAACAATGGTGTCGTTGTAGACATTCAGACTGATGAGTCCGGCAAACCTGTTGGTCGTCGTGTAACTGTCGTTGTAGGAAATCTCAAGGGGATTCTGGACCCCATGTCTCTGTGCGTCGGTGTAGGTACAACGGATCGTGGTGCCGGTGACAATGCCGCGTACCTGGCGCCACTGAGGGTCGGGTGCCGGTCCGGGGATGGCCACCTGGGCTTGTCGTTGCCATCCGTTGTTGTTGTACGTGGTATAGCGCCAGAGTTCCAGTTGCTGGGTGTTGCGGCTCACCAGGCACGCATAGGCCCGTTGCAGGGCCAGGCTCGTGTTGACCTGGCGTCCGAACTCCACCCCGGCGAAACTGGATCCTTCGGGGTTTGCCATGGGATAGAAAAAAGTGGTTTCCACAATGTAGTCGTTGGTGGGTGCGATGACATTCCAGACGTAATATACGTCACCACCAGTGCTGTTTCCCCGCACCTGATCGGGGGAGGTCTGCCAGGTGCCTCCGTTCGCGGTCCACCCGACGGGGGAAGGCCAGAAGGGATCAAAGCCTGCCAGGGTCGTTACCAGGGGGGCAGTGGTCCGGTCGCAGACATTCCCGAGACCGTCACCATCGGTGTCTGTCTGCTCGGCATTCGAAAGGGTAGGGCAGTTGTCGCAATTGTCGTCCACGCCATCTCCGTCTTCGTCGTGCCCGGCCAGGCAGCCGGTGATGTCAAAGTCACTGCAGTCCGGCAGGCAGGCCACGGTGCCGTTGCCCCGGCAACCGAAGGAACTGCAGGTCCGTCCGTCCAGGTTGGTTCCGTCACAGGTTTCCCCCGGGTCGATGGTGTTGTCGCCGCACTTGTTGCAACCGGATGTGTCGTATCCGCTGCAATCTTCCAGGCAACCAAGTTCTCCGCCAAAAAATCCCTGGTTGATGTCCACACAGGTGGATCCGCGCAGATCCGTGCCGTCACAGGCTTCCGTCCCTGTGGCCAGGTCATCGCCGCATACGGGATCATTGTAGCATTCCGAGAGATCAAACCCGGCACAGTCCGGCTGGCAGACGAGTTGTCCACCGGAAAACCCCCTGGACAGGCAGGTTTCTCCCTTCAAATCGGTCCCGTCACAGATTTCGCTGCCTTCAGCAGTCTGGTTGCCGCACACTGCATTGTTTACATTGTTGGTGTTGTTGGTGTTGTTGGTGTTGTTGGTGTTGTTGGCGTTGTTGGCGTTGTTGGTGTTGTTGGTGTTGTTGGTGTTGTTGGTGTTGTTCGAATTGTTTCCCTGCCCGACGGCCTTCAATCCGGCCGTGTCGAAGGTGCATCCGGAAAGGAAGAATGTCAGGGAAAAGCCCAGGAACAACAGGATGGGGGCATGGGTTTGTATCAGGTTTGTTGTGGGGCGCATGGAAACCTCTCCTGCAAGAGGATACCACAAAATGCCCTGCCCACAATCGGGAACTGGAACATGTCAGTCGGCAAGCCCCAGTTCGAGTAGGGTCAGAACGGCACATTCCCGGTTCGGATAGGTGTGAAGGGCATACACCCGGATCCTTTCCGGAAGGGTTTCAATTCCCAGTTGGGTGAAGGGATTGCCATCCCCGGGAAACAACTGGGTGCAATGGGCATCGTAGTTTATCGGAGGCAGACTCGCAAGCGCCAGGGGAAGGCGCTTGTAAGAGGATTGCCATGACAATCCTTTCCACAGACCATGGTCCGTACCGGATTCCTCTGTGAAGCGTCGGGAAAGAAGGGGAATTCCCGAAAGGCCCGGAATCGGCACACAGGTGACCAGGTGTGCCATGGACAGGGAACGAACCTGGATGGACACTGCGTGGGATGCCGCGAGAATGCGTCCCGTTCCCGAAAAAACAGGATGGGAAAAGTGGATTTCCCGAATGGTATGGGGGCGGTACCATAAGACGTCTTCGGGTGCGTCGAAGCCCAGCAGGGTTTCCTCCAGGGCGAAGGGACAGGTGTCATGATATGCAATGGAAGACATTTTCTGGTTCCACTCCGGTGCCCGGACCACCCGGGACGGTATCACCTTGCCAAAACCAGGGAAGTTTCGCAACCTGTTTGCATTTTACCGGGTTTGCCGATATTCTTTTCCTGTCATGAATCCGTACGTGTTGCCACCGAAAAGACTCCTGCCACTGCCACCGGACCACACGCCCCTTGACGGGGTACGCTTTACCGTGGTGGACACGGAGACAACCGGCAGGTGGAACGCATCACGCATGGTGGAACTGGCAACGGTGTGTGTTTTGAACGGTCGGCTGGTGGATGAATGGTCCCGGTTGATTCACCCGGGATGCACCATACCTCAGGATGCAATGGCCATCCACGGGATCACGGACGATATGGTACGGAATGCCCCCAGGGCCAGTGAGGTGCTTCCCGGAAGGTTCCCCGAATGGGAGCCTACCGTACTGGTGGCTCATGCCTCGGAATATGACGAGGGAGTGCTCTCCGCAGATGCGGCCCGGGCAAACATGTGGATTCCCACGATTCCCATTCTGGACACACTCACCCTGGCCCGCTATCTGCTGGAGCCTCAGGCAAGTTATTCCCTCAAATCGTTGACGGGAGTGCTGGGAATCCATCAGGAGGAAGCCCACCGGGCGCTCTCGGATGCCCGGGACACCGCACGGCTGCTGTTGCATCTGCTTGATTTGCTGAAACGAAGTGGTGGCCAGAATTTCGGGGACCTGGCACGAATATCCAGGCTTTCGCGCCTGGGTACCACCGCTGGCCCGCTGCAGGATCTTCCTGCCAGTCTCATTCTCCTGCGCCCTGCGCTTCTGGCACGTTCGGAGGTGGAAATCCGTTACAGGAAAGACGGGCGCACCCGCCACATTCCCTGCACGCTGGATTGTGGTTTCCGGCATGGGCAGAGAAACTATCTGGAGGTGGTGGATCATCGCAAGCGTCACTCCATCCTGACCTTACGTCTCGACCTTGTCGAATCCATCCGTCCCCTGGCCGTGTAAGGCCACGTGTACCAGTTCCAGCAATTGTTTGCCCGTGAAAGGTTTTCTCAAAAATACAGGGGCTATTGATGTTTCCTCCGTCCGGTTTTCCGGGTCGGTGTCCGACATGACGAGAAAATGCACGCCGGGAAAGAGTGCCGCCCATTCTTCCAGTGCCTCGCGATCGGATTCCTGCCGGGGAGGTTCCGTCATGATGAGATCAATGACGGTTTCATTGTTCTGAAACAATGGCAGGGCTTCTCCGGCATTGGCTGCCGGGATGACTTCATATCCGGCCCTTTCCAGCATGCGCTGGGTGATCCTGCGATTGGCCGGTTCCTCCTCCAGAAGCAGGATCGTTTCAGTTCCCAGAACGGAAACGGCATGCACGGGCTGGCTTACCGGACCATGAATCCTTCGCGATTCCGATCGGGGGAAGTGCAGGACAAAGGTGCTGCCCACTCCCGGTTGGGTGGATACCTCAATGAATCCCCCGTTCTGGGTGACCATTCCATGCACCATGGACAATCCGAGTCCAGTGCCTTCTCCGGTCTTCCATGTGCTGAAAAACGGTTCGAAAACATGGGAGAGGATGCCGGGGGCCATACCGGATCCCGTATCCGTCACCGACAGGAAAACAAACTCGGAGGAAGGAAGGTTCTCCGCTGGAGCACGAACAGTGTTTCCTGTCCTGATGGTGATGGTGCCATCATTTTCCATGGCGGTTTTTGCGTTGGTCAGCAGGTTGGTCAGGATGGCTCCGATTTGCTCCGGGTCAATGCGTACCAGCCAGACGGTTTCCGCCAGTTGCAGATCCAGGTGGATGCCGGAACCCAGAAGATCCTTCAGTTTCATTTTCAACAGTCGGATGTTCTGGTTGATATCCACAATGACTGGCTGGACTTCCTGTCGTCGCGCGAACGCCAGGAGGCGGCGGGTCAGATCCTCGCAGCGGGAGGCAGCCGCCTGGATTTCCAGGACCTCCCTCAGTTTCGGGTCGGATTTTTCCGTTTGTTCCAGGAGCAGTACGGTCGAACCCAGGATGACACCCAGCATGTTGTTGAAATCATGGGCCACCGAACCGGCCAGGCGCCCCACCAACTCGATCTTCTGGCTCTGATTGAGCCGGTTGAGCAGTTTTTCGTTTTCCGATTGTGTGCTTCTCTGGATGGTCAGGTCATGCATGAAGACCAGGAATGCCGAAGGAGAATCCACGGAAAAGCGGCTGACCTGCAGTTCGCAGGGGATGTGTTTTTCCCCTACGGACAAGTCTGTTTCGATGGTGAAGGGAAGCCCTTGTTCACCGGGTACTTCTATATATTTACAGAAAGACTCCCTGACCTCCGGGTGAATGAAATGACAGAAGTCCGGCCAGTCCTGATCCCCTGCCAGGCACAGCAGATTCCGGGCGGCGGGGTTGGCATACAGAATCCGGGACCGGTACAACACCAGGATGCCCACAGGCGCATTGTCCACCAATTGATGGTATTTTTCTTCGCTCCGGTTCAAGTTCAGGCTGTGGTGATCCACTTCCATTTGCAGTTCCAGATGACGCTGCATGATGAAGCCCAGGAGCAGAGTCAGGCACAGAACCAGAATCATGCCCGCCAGAAACATGATCCAACCGGCCCGTACCGGATAGATTTCCCTGAAGTGATGATTCGGGAAAAATCCTGCCACATAGGGTTTTCCCATGATGAACAGGGGCACATGGGTCACCAGTTCGCCCTGGTTTTCAGCATGACCTGCAGGACGGGTGCTGCTCAGGAAGATGTGGTTCCCGGCGGGATTTCCGGAAAAGGGGAGGTCGTCCATCTGCATGAGATCCACCGAAAAGATCGCATGCTCCCGGGCTGAGAGGGGGTCCATCCAGTGAACGGTGTTTCGAAGGAAATCCGGGAATTCCAGGGTGGCCATCACGAACCCGGACGGCTTTTCCCGGGATTCTCCCAGATGGACCGGCATGATGATGACCGCCCCCGGTACGGAGCCGGTTTCCAGGATCAGTGGGACCGGATCGGAGATCAATGCCTGGCCCGTCACCAGGCTGTCTTCGATGAGGGGGGCAGTCAGCGGGTCGGCAAGCAGGTCCATGCCCAGTTGCACCTTGTTCGGTTTCTGGGGTTCGATGAAAAGAATGGGATACAGATCTCCGGACGGATTCTCTCCGGTCTGGAACACCGCGAAATCTGCATGGGTTCGGTTCCGGACCTCCTGGGTGAAAAGGGCCAGTTCTTCCCGCTCAACCCGGGGAGCCCATGCCCAGGTCCAGACGTAGGTCAATTGATGGAAGTCGAGGGTGAAGCGACGGAATTCTCCGGAAGTCACTTCCTCGGAACTTTCAAAAAACCTGGCCAGTGCCCGCAATTCCTTGTCCCTGAGGGAGGTGAGGGATTCCTGTATCCGCGCAGTCTTGGAAATGGCCAGTTGCTGGAAGGTTCGTTTCCGGCTGATCATCTCGCTGGTGTGGGCGGACATGCCGATATAGGACGCCACCAGGGTGCCTGTCAGAAAGAAGAACGCGGCATGGGTATGCCGGAGCCAGAAATGTTCCATCCGGCCTTTTTTCCGCCGGTCCAGGGACAGGTGCACAGCCAGCACCAGCAACAGGGAAAGCATGCCGAAGAAGAGGGGCAACTGCCGGGCCCGGCGCAGGTGCTGGTTCCATGTGGGTGTTTCCATGTCCAGCCCCACCACCATGAGCAGTTTACGGGAATGCCGGTCCAGGACAGGTACAAAGGCGGAGACATAGGTGCCGTATTCGTCCCGGTACGGACCACCGGTAAAGGGTGTCTGCTGGATGAAAGCCTGTCGTAGTTCCCGGGCAGGTTTTTCGTACACAGTCCCAGGCGGGCTG
Source organism: uncultured Kofleriaceae bacterium (assembly GCA_964618145.1). Taxonomy (GTDB): domain Bacteria; phylum Myxococcota_A; class Polyangia; order HGW-17; family HGW-17; genus HGW-17. The sequence goes on along the minus strand of CAZTZR010000028.1, from coordinate 28,737 downwards.
GCCATCGGGTCCGAAGGCGCCAGACTTTCGGGGCCGAACAGGATGTTGCCATCCTTCTTCAGCATTGTGTAGATGGCGCGGTGGTTCATTTTGTCCGCGAAAAGGGCCAGTTGCCTGGACATCCTCTGGAAAACGGGATTGTGGGCATCCGTTTCGTCGAAGTTCAGCCGGGAAATGTCCTTGCGCGAAATCGTGCTGGCCACCATCCGGGCCTGCATGAGCAAATCGTTGCGCAAGTCGGTTTCGCGCAGGGACTGACTGCGGGCAACCCCCAGGGAGGTGAGCAGCAGGATGATGGAAAGCACAAGGGTCCAGATGATTCTGCGGCTGCGTCGTCCCGTTTCGGGTGGCAGGGGTCTGAACCTGAAGGACAGTATACTGAGAAGAAGAAAGAATCCCCCCAGCAGGGGAAACACGAGGGCTGGCATCCAGGAGAGGAAGGCAAAAGGAAGGAAGACACAGGCAAACAGGCGGGACTCCAGCGGAGCAGGGTTTTCCCTGGAAAACCAGATGATTCCGTTGAGTCCCAGGGCTGACGCCAGCATGAGGGTTGCCAGCAAAAAGCGTATATGCCGGATTTCCGGGGGAAGGCGGTCACCGAAAAGGACATGGTTTACGACAAGGAATGCAAGAAGGGTGCACAGGATGGCCAGCCGCCTGCCAGCCGGGGTCAGCAGTTCCGTTTTTACCTGCCCAAGTACGGCATGGGTCGCCGTGAGCAATGCGCAAAGCAGGAAAAGAAAGATTTCCATTGCACCTCATGCCTGGGAACCGGCGGCAATCCCGGGAGTCCTGAAAATTCCAGTATTTCCAATATGCCAGAAAACAGAATGCAGGCAATAGCAAAGATGACGGATCCCGCCGGGGATCCCCGTGGGATCCGTCAATGTTGTTTGCGGGCGGCATCCAGCACATGCTTCCATAGTTTGACGGCTTCTTCGGGATAATCATTCCGGGTGCAGTACCATCCCAGGTGCCGGGCTGCTTCGCGGTAATTCTGTTGTTCGAGGAACAGCATGGCGGTATTCCAGCGGGCGGCATTGTTTCCGGGATCGAGATACAGGGCCGTCTGGAAGTGGGCCATGGCCTTTTTGGGGCGGCCTTTGGACCAGTACAAAACTCCGAGGTTGGCGTGGGTTTCCGGATGGTTTCCGCCCTGTCTCAGGGCTTTTTCCAGAAACCAGCGTGCCTTTGTCCGTTCCCCTTCCAGAAACAGGATGGCACCGAGACCGGCCAGCGCATCGACATTTTCCGGCTGGAACATGAGTGCCAGTTCGAAATGGCGACGGGCCGTGGAAGGATCCTGCTGTCCAAGTGCAAAAGCGGCCTTGCGGACGTGATGGAGGGCTTGCGGGTTGGAGACGGAATTTCCGCATCCGGCAAGGGGAAAAAGCAGGAACAGGAGAACGGGAAGCCGAATTGAAAAAAATTGTTGGTTCATGGGCAAGGCCTCCGGCAGGATTGTAATGTCTGCCTTAGCCCTTTTATTATCGGAAAAAAACGGGGATCGTTCCGGAAAAAAATCAATCGACGTAGATTCTGCAATCCGCGGTGCAACCGTTTCCGGCTTCCCCGGTTCCGTTGTCACACTGTTCTCCCAGGTGGAGTTGCACGATTCCATCGCCGCAGTATCCGCCATAGGACTGGCAGTCGGGGCTGCAGGCGGAAGCGTTTCCGCCCAGATTGATTCCGTCGTCGCATTCCTCGTTGTCCTGAACGATTCCGTCGCCACAGTAAGGGGCAAACGAGCAGTCCGGATTGCAGGTGCCGTATTCCCCGGTGTTTTCTCCGTCGTCGCATGCCTCGTTGCTGGCCACAATGCCGTCGCCGCACTCGGAATGGCAGATGGATGGTGAGCGATCAAAGTTGGTGAGTGTCAGCATGTAGTTGGAATTGTCGGTGTGCCTCTCGGCGTGAAAGACCACGGCTTCATAAATGCCGCCGATGGTGAGTCCGAGTTGTTGGGCCACGGTGGGGTTGCCAAGGTTGACCGAACCGCTGCGCACGGGATGGACGCCGCCTACGTCCACAGCCAGGCGATTGTTGATGAAAACCCAGACGTCATCGTCGCCGGTGAACTCCAGAATCTCGTTACCCCGGTATTCGAACCAGTAGCGAATCTCGGTGGTGAAGGCGAAATTGTGCCCATACATGTGGATTTCACAGGGGGAGCCGTTACAGGTCTCAGTGATCCATCCCAGGTTGTCCAGGGGGAAATAGGATGAACTCTCGAAACGGTAGACGCCTCCTCCCTGATGCACCAGTGTCAGAAGTTGGGAGAGGGTACGGTTGTAGTCTTCATGGGATCGGAACCAGGTATGGAAACTGTCATTGCTGAAAGTGACGGAGTTCGGTACACGGACGGGTTTGCGGTCCGCATCCAGTTGTGACTGTACGTTTCCGTACATGATGTCATCCCCCGTATAACACTCAAAATCCGGGTGACCATAGGGAGGCACGGCCCCCGGGACCTGATCCGTGGGGCGGGATGCGAAACTGCAGCCCGGAATGAAATCCCGCAGGGTGACAGGCAGGTAGATCAGGTTCGGTTGCACCGGTGGGCTTTCCACGCAGTACCATCCGGGCTCGATTTTGCAGTCTGCGGAACACCCGTCACCGGAAATGGTGTTTCCGTCGTCGCACTCCTCCGGTGGCCAGATGACCCCGTCCCCGCACACGGCGACACATACGCCATCGGTGCAGTCAGGTTCCCGCTTGCAGGTGATGGGGGAGCAACCGTCTCCGACTTCCAGGTTTCCGTCATCGCATTCCTCGGTACCCTGCACGATTCCATCGCCACAGATGGTGGGAAAGCAATTCGTCCCCTCGCAGTGCCATCCTTCTTCCAGGCGGCAGGTGGGGGAGCAACCGTCGTTGGGCAAGGTGTTTCCGTCATCACAGGTTTCAAAGCCGGCCATGATTCCGTCGCCACAGCGGGCGGCGATGCATGCAGCACCCATCACGGGGCAGATCCAGCCGGGTTCAACCTGGCAAGTGGCCGAGCAGCCATCGCCGGAAGTGGTGTTTCCGTCATCGCAGGTTTCATCCCCTTCAATACGACGGTTGCCGCAGATGACGATTTGCACACACAATTCCCCGGGGACCGGACAGGCGAACGTGGGTTCCACTTCGCTGCAGTCCGAGGAGCAGCCGTCGCCGGATTGAGTGTTTCCGTCATCACAGGCCTCCCCGGTTTCCAGTTGCCCGTTTCCGCAGACCGGGTCGACGTTGTTCTGGTTGTTCATGTTGGTGTTGTTGGTGTTGTTGGCGTTGAAGGATTGCTTTCCCTTGCTTTTGATGCAACCGGAGGGGAGTCCAATCACCAGAATCAACGCGAAAAAAGGAAAAATGAAAGAGGACAAAATCTGTTTCATGGCATCACCACTTTCTTTGCGCCGTAGTGTATATCCCCTGTTTTTATCTCAAGTCAAGTCCGGAAGTCATGTTGGCCAGTACGGTTCAATCCCCTTGAAACAATCGGCACATCCGGCCTGCCGTGCAAATTCCAGCCAACTCACAGGCAGACGGGAGGCTTCAACGAGTCTTTTGGAAGAGTTTGCCGGGTCATGGAAATGAATGCTGCGGGCCCAGAGAAAATGACCAGTGATGGGAACTGCATCGGATCTGCCGTAAAGCAGGTCATGCAAAACGGGAAAACCCAGGGATGCCAACTGGACACGAACCTGGTGTCGCCGTCCCGTGCGGGTGGTCACGGAAACCAGGGAGCAGTCCTCCGAGCGCCAGATGGGCTCAACCAGGGAAATGGCCACCTGGCCTTCATCTCCCTCTCCGGGTTCATAATGCACCCGGCTGGTGCCCCGGGTCAGGATACGGCCGTGCACCCATTTCGGTTCGTCCGGAAAGGAGCCGGGAACCATGGCCCAATAAACTTTCTCTATCTGATGGGCAGAGAAGCGTTGCCGCAACGCCTGCTGGGCTTCCGGGTCGAGACCGGCCAGCAAAAGGCCGCAGGTATCGTTGTCCAGCCGGTTCACGATGCCGGCTTCCCGGGGGGGCATTGCGGTGATGGCAGGAAAACGGGCAAAAAGTGCCCCGGCGGCAGTAGGGGAGTCATCGGGGAACAGGGGAAGGGTGGGTAGCCCCGGGGGTTTTTCCAGGACCAGGACCCGTTCCCCCTCAAAAACCGGCGGGAGAAGTCCGGGATCCGCATGCATTGGAGTCCATTCATCGGCGCAGGGAGGCAGTTGTAGCAACTCGATGCAGACGCCGGGACCGGGCCTGTCGCCCCGGAATATGCGACGACCATCGGCAAGAACCTGCCCGGTGTCCAGCAACCGTTGCCACTGGGAACGGGAACGGCCTGGAAACCTGAGCGAACAGATCTTCTCGATTCGCATTCCGGCATATTCAGTGGGCAAATGAAAGAAAGGCAACCCCGGCCCAGCCCTTCAACAGGAAATACCGCTTCAGAGGAGAGTGGAAACGGTGGAGTGAAAGTTGGCGGGAAAGGGCTAAACGGGCCGGGGTAAGTTCGGGATAGATTGCTAAGCAATCCAAGGAATGGTCAAAAACTCCTCTGAAGTAACAGCCCAGTTGGTAGCAACCTCTCTTGGAGGCCTTTCTCGCTCCCATTGATGCTTTTATACCCGACAGGACCCCCCTCGTCAAGCTTTTTTCCAAAAATTTTATTCTCCCTGTAATTCCATATGTTTCTTTTCAAAATCCAGAATGATTTCATATACTTCCGATTTGGTTTTTCCTGTCCAGGGAGCCAGGATGGCAGCCACCGTACGGACGGGGAGATCCAGGGATCTCAGACGAGCGATTTCTCTTTCAATAGAAGGGAATTTCATGGTTGAAGGAGGGGGGGGCACCGGCTCCAGGACAAGGGTAAACTCCCCCCTGATTTCACTCTCACTGGAATTGTCCCGAAGTGCTCCGAGAGATCCATGGGAGATCGTTTCGAACTTTTTGGAGATCTCCCGGCAAATCACACACCGGCGTTGGGTTCCCAGCACTTCTGCCAGGTCGGAAAGTGTTTCCCGGATCCGGTGGGGACTCTCATAGAGTACAACGGTTTCACCCAGGCTGGAAATTTCCAGGATCATTTTTTTTCGTTCCCTGCTTTTTGCAGGCAAAAAGCCGAAGAAATGAAAACGGGAGGCATCGAACCCAGAGACACTGAGCGCAGCCGTCATGGCGCTGGGTCCGGGCACCGGTATGACCCGGGCGCCGATGTGGTGTGCCGCAGCCACCAGGCGGCTTCCCGGGTCGGAAATGCATGGGGTTCCGGCATCCGTGATCAGTGCCAGGCTTTTTCCTTCGGAGAGCAGTTCCGAAAAGAGTCCGGCCTTTTTGGCCTCGTTCCCCTCGAAACTGCTGGACACGGGAATGGCCGGCAAATCCAGTGCCTGTTGCAGGCGCCTTGCCACACGGGTATCCTCGGCGACAATCCGGTCCACACAGGAAAGGACGGCCCTGGCCCGCGGGCTGATGTCGTCGAGATTGCCCAGGGGAGTTGCTACTACATAGAGTGTGCCGCCAGGAAATGGCTCGTGAACAAATTTCATTCAAAGCCCAGCGCGATGACGACATTGTCACCGAGTTCGGAGGTGAGGTATTCGCGCAACTGGACCATGAGCCGCTTTTCCAACTGGCGGGCCCGCTCCCGGCTGATGCCGTACCTGTCGCCAATGTCCTTGAGCGTCATGGGTTCATCGGAAAGCAAACGCTCGCGCATGATGACCAGATCCCGTCCCTTCAGGCGCGAAGCGTAGGCATGAAGTTTTTCGGAAACCAGGGACCTCAGTTCCTCCGCGGCAACCACTTCATCGGGAATCCCTTCATGGTCCCCCATGAGATCCATGATGGTGCGCCCGTCATCATCGTCCGAGCGCAGGGGCGTGGAAAGGCTCAGATCTCCTGCGGACATGCGCTTCTGCATTTCGTTGACTTCCCGCTCGGGGACATCCAGGGCTTCGGCCAGCAATTGTGTGGTGGGAACGATACCCCGTTCGCGGAGCAACTCCTGCTGCTTGTGCAGGTTGAAGAAAAGCTTCCGCTGGGCCTGGGTGGTGCCGATTTTCACGAGTCGCCAGGAGTTCAGAAGGTATTTGAGAATGTACGCACGGATCCACCAGGAGGAATAGGTGCTGAGTTTGACGCCCCTCTGGGGATCAAACTTTTCCACAGCCTGGATCAGGCCGATGTTTCCTTCCTGGACCAGATCCATCAGATTCTGATGGACCCTGCTGTATTCGTGGGCAATTTTGACCACCAGCCTCAGATTGGAAGTCACCAGCCGTCTTCCCAGATTCGGATCCCGGGTTCGGACATACCGTGTGGCCACATCATGTTCCTCGTCGGGCGTCAACAGCGGATATCGGCGAATCTGCTGTATGTAGGCGCGGACAGGGTCGTACCGGACAAGTCCGGAGGTGTCCTCGTCCCCGGAAAAATCCGGCACCGGCAGGTCCCCCCCCGCGTCGGCCGGTTCCGGGACCGCACCCAGGATGTCCTCGGGACTGACGGTGATTTCTTCTTCCTCTTCGGGGTCGGATTCCAGTTCCACAAGGCTGTCTTCCACATCCACCGGAACGGTGGATGGAACCAGGGCCACAGATGCGTTCTTTGCAGGTTCCTTCTTTTCAGAATTGTTTTTTTTCTTCTTGCCACTCACCTTCAATCACCCCGTCCGCTGAGTGTTGCCATCCATCAAAACCGGTGGGAGTATGCATAACCTGAATCCGTTTGGCAAAGAATTTCCTGACAAACCAGGCAACCGCTCTCCTGGAAGGAGGAAACAGAAGCAAAAATCCCACGATGTCCGTAAAAATGCCGGGCGTGATCAGCAGGATGCCTGCTGCCAGCAACAACAAGCCTTCAGAGAGGGCACCCGCCGGTATCCGGCCACCGGCCAGATCGCGATTCGCCTGTGCCAGCACCTGGCGACCCTGATGCTTGATGCTTGCCACGCCCACCACACCGGTCAGGATTACCACCGCCAGTGTGGCACCGAAACCGATTTTCCCGGCCAGAAATACCAGGAAATATATTTCCGCGACGGGAATGACAATGAATAGAAGCAAAAGAATCAATGACGGAAAACCCTCTGGTTGGTAAAGACTATCGCCGCACCAAGTTCATTGCATGCATCAATCACTTCATGGTCGCGCATGGCTCCCCCGGGTTCGGCGAAGGCGGTGATACCCCTTGCACAGGCTGCGTCCACCGCATCCCGGAACGGAAAAAATCCGTCCGAAGCCATGACGGAACCCGCCAGGCCGTCTTTTTCTTCCTGAACCGTGTTCCGGATGGCTTCCAGATCGGCTGCGGGGATTGTCCCCCTGGAAACGGCCAGTTCCAGTTCAAAGATGGAGATGCCGTGCCTCTCAAAGGCCAACTGGTCCGCCAGTTTGGTCCGGGCCTTCTCGATGGCAAGCCTGACGGCGCCCACGCGGTCCTGTTCTCCCGTGCCGATGGCTGTGGTGACCTGGTTGCGGACCATGACGATGGCATTGGAGGTGACGTTGGCGCAGATGTGCCATGCCATGTACAGGTCCTCAAGTTCACCCGCAGTCGGTTGCCGGACGGCTTCATGGGTTGTTCCCCGGACCACATGGCGTGCAGGCACGAAATCTTCCGGTGTGCGGATCCGGGCATCCTGGGAAAACTGGACCAGCAGACCCCCGTCGCTGGTGGAGGACAACTGCAGTGTGGTTTCTCCGGTGACCTCCTCGAGCCGGGCCAGTTCGGGAAGGCGTATGATTCTCAGGTTTTCCCGTGAACGGAGAATTTCCGTGGTTCCTTCCTCGTACTCCGGGGCGGCCACCACTTCGGCGTACTGGGCGGCAATCCGTTCCGCACAGTCCCGGGTGACCGGACGATTGAGCACGATGCAGCCTCCCATGGCGGCAATCCGGTCCGCAAAATAGGCTTTTTCGTACGCATCGTGTATAGTGTCGGCGCGGGCCGCGCCGCAGGGGTTGCCGTGCTTGATGATGACGGCGGCCGGCCGGGTGGCCAGGGGCGCCAGGATGCGGATGCCCGCGTCCAGATCGGTCAGATTGGTCTTGCCTGGATGCTTGCCGAATTGTATGAAGTGCTCTTCGGTGAGACCGGATACCAGGGAATGTCCTGGCCCGAACCGGGTTTCACCCATGTCCGCTGCACCGGAAACCAATTGGTACAGTGCCGCGGGTTGGTCCGGGTTGTCGCCGTACCGGAGTCCTTCCACATGGGGGGTTCCGGTTTCCGAAACCGCGGTCCACTGCCGTTTTTGGAACATCAGGCGCTGACCCTGGAACTCCAGCACCAGTTCCGGAGGAAAGTTTTCCTTGAGGATTGTTTTGTAGGCTTTGCGAATGGATGACATGATTATGAACCACCTTCAGGAAAAAACATGCGAAAAATAATGGATTGCCGCTGGAACGTCAAGCTGTCTGTCTTGTTGCTGGTGGTTTTGATGGTGCCTTCCGTGGCGCAGTCGCAGGATGCGGAACTGACCCGCAGGATGAACCGCATGATCGCCGCCGACAAAACGGCGGGGCGCAAGGCGGTCTATGCCCGATGGCTCAAAGGTGGCCGCATTTTCAACCACAACATGGATGTCCCGATGGTTCCGGCATCATGCCTGAAAATCCTGTCTTCGGGGGTGGTGCTCCGCCATCTCGGGGAATCCTTCCGGTTCACAACGACCCTTCATGGCAGTTTCGAGGGGGATTCCATGACCACAGCCTTGTACTGGCGCGGTGACGGTGATCCGTCGTTCACGCTGGACAACCTGACAGCCATGGTGCGCCAGATCCGGGCCAGGGGTGTGAACAAGATCCCGAAGGGGGTGGTGCTCGATGACACCTATTTTGATCGACGGACCCCTGCGGGATTCAACGCCGCCAGGGGGCATGAAGGATATCTGGCACTGCCGACCGCCACGGCGGTGGATGGAAATGCCATCACCGTGACCCATGAAGTCAGGGATGATGCCGTGCAGGTTTCCTGTTTCCCCAACAGTCCCTACCACCAGTGTTCCACGGAGGTCACCATTGGGGCGAAGGAAGAAATACGTTTCACGACGGAAACAAAGGACAACGTCTTGCATATCCGGAGCCGGGGTACCATTACCGAAGCCGCACCGAAAGTGGTGAACCGGGTGCGTGCCTTTGACAGTGCCCGCTACCAGCACAGCATCCTGGTGCAGGTTCTCAGGGACAACGGATTCACTGTGCCGGACACTTTCGCACGGGGGAAGGTGCCCGATAAAACGCCGGTACTCGCGACCCATTCCAGCGCAACCCTCGCACACATCGTGCGTGGTACGAACCGGCACAGCAACAATTACTATTCGGAAAACCTGCTCAAGGCACTGGGTGCCCGTGTCCGGGGGGAACCGGGAACGACCCAGAACGGGCTTGAGTTGGTTTACGCATTCCTGCACAGGGCGGGAGTTCGTCGCAACCAGGTAGTCCTGTCCAATGGTTCCGGTCTTTTCGGGAATTCGAGAATAGGCGCACGCAGCCTGGCCAATGCCATGAACCAGTTTGCCACCCTGCCGTGGCTGCACGCCCTGCTTCTGGATTCCATGGCCCGCCCTGGCCGGGATGGCACCCTTTTCCGCCGGCTCACCGGGACAGCCGCAGAAGATGTGCTGTATGCCAAGACGGGAACCCTGAACGAGGCGTCCTGCCTTGCGGGCTACATCCAGCGGGGCAACCGCACGATCCTGTTTGCCATCATGCAGGACGGGATCAATGGCAACCAGCGTGGAGCCCGCGCACTCCAGGATGAACTGGTCATTGCCATGTCCCGCTACATCAAGGGGCAGAAACCCTGAGCGCGGCATCGTAATCCGGCTCCAGGGTGATGTCTGGAACCAGTTCCACGTGCCGGATCCTGCGATCTCCATCGAGTACCACCACGGCCCGCGCCAGGAGTCCCGCGAGCGGACCTTCGGCGATTTCGAGACCCCATGACGATCCGAATTCCGGATCCCGCAGCAGGGACAGGGGGACCACGTTGTCGAGTCCCTCGGCGGCACAGAAACGGGAATGGGCGAAGGGGAGATCCCTGGAGATGCAGAGCACCTTCGTGTCGGGCCTTTGCGCCGCCAGTTCGTTGAAGCGGCGGACCGAGTTGGCGCACACGGGGGTGTCAATGCTCGGGAAGATGTTGAGGATCAGGTTTTTTTCGTTGAAACTGGATAGGTGCATGTCGGCAAGGTCCGAACCGGTCAGGCGGAATCCGGGAGCCGAAGAGCCGACAACGGGCAGTTCCCCGCGCAGGGGAACGGGGTTTCCCTTGAAATTGGTGGTGGCCATGATGAATCTCCTTTCGGGTGATGCCGCACTTGTGGCCGGCCCGTCCAAGTTAGACATGACTAAGACCATGTCAAGGGGCCGTTGTTCCATTCGCGAAAAGAACCTTTCCGACAAAGCTTGTACTTTTCATTTAAGCGATTATAAGGGCATCGGCGGGACCGGATTGCCTCCGGCTGTTCCGCCTGAATGGTAGCGGACCGCCTGCAGGGCCGTCCAAATTCAAAACCCTTTTCCGAGGAGACAGCAATGACGAAAAAGCGAGTATTGATTCTGGGTGCCGCCGGCAGGGATTTCCACAACTTCAACACCTATTATCGGGATAACGATCAGTACGAGGTGGTGGGGTTTACCGCCACACAGATTCCGCAGATCGACGATCGCCGCTATCCGTCGGTTCTGGCCGGTAGCCTGTATCCGGAAGGGATTCCCATCTATCCGGAATCCGATCTGGAAAAGTTGATTCAGGAAATGAATGTGGACGAGTGCGTGATTGCATACAGTGATCTTTCTCACGTCACGGTGATGAACCTGGGTTCCCGTGTCACCGCAGCCGGTGCAGATTACCTCATTCTGGGGCCCAACCATACGATGGTTTCCTCCACCAAACCCGTCATCAGCATCTGTGCCGTGCGCACCGGCTGCGGCAAAAGCCAGACGACCCGGTATGTCTCCGACATCCTGAAGGAAAACGGAAAGAAAACCGTGGCCATCCGTCACCCCATGCCCTACGGTGATCTGGCAAAACAGGCCGTGCAGCGTTTCGCCACCTATGAAGACCTGGATCATCACAAGTGTACCATTGAGGAACGCGAGGAATACGAAGCCCATATTGACATGGGCAATGTGGTGTATGCCGGCGTGGATTATGAAGCCATTTTGCGGGAGGCCGAAAAGGAAGCCGACATCATCCTCTGGGATGGGGGCAACAACGACTGGTCATTTTACAAGTCCGATCTGGAGATTGTCGTGGCGGACCCCTTCCGTCCGGGTCATGAGAGCACCTATTTCCCCGGGGAGACCAACTTCCGTCGGGCCGATGTCATCCTGGTGAACAAGGCCAACAACGCCAAGCCCGAGGACGTGGATGCCGTGGTGGCGGCCGCCCGGTCGATGAACCCCAGGGCGAAGGTCATCCTCGGTGCGTCCGAGGTGACCGTGGATCAGCCCGAACTGGTTCGCGGAAAGAAGGTTCTTGTGGTGGAGGACGGTCCCACCCTGACCCATGGCGGCATGGCCATCGGTGCAGGTTTCGTCGCGGCCCAGAAATACGAAGCTGCCGAAATCGTGGATCCGCGCCCGGCCGCTTCCGGGTCCATCCTGGGAGTGTTCGAGAAGTTTTCCCATCTGGGCAAGGTGCTTCCCGCCATGGGGTACTATCCGGAACAAATCCGGGAACTGGAAAGCACCATTGCCGGATGTGACGTGGACACCGTACTGATCGGAACTCCCATTGACCTGACCCGGGTGGTCAAGGTGAACAAGCCCAAGACCCGCGTTCGGTACGAACTGAAGGACATGGGGGAAACATCCCTTCGTCCCCTGATCCTGGAGTTCCTGAACAGCGGCAAAAACCGGTAATTCCCAGCCTGCTTCAAATGCCTGTCCTGGGAACAAGGTCGTAGTTTTAAATAAAAATTCACAGCCAAAAGCATTTTTTTTCAAAAAAAATCAAAAGGTTTTTCATTTTCACTGGCAATTCCGGACAAGCGGTGCTAAGTTGTACAGACCTTTTGGAAAGGAGTTTTCACATGTATCGTTTCACACTATTTCTCTCAATCCTTCTCATGTTTGCCGCCGTCGTAGGGTGCGACGATGGCAAAAAAAAGAAAAAACCCACAGTTGAAATTTGCGACAATGGCGTCGATGACACCGGCAACGGGCTCATTGACTGCGACGACCCCGAATGTGCAGATGATCCCGCCTGCGAAGTGCTGGTGGAAATCTGTGACGACGGCATCGACAACACCGGCAATGATCTCGTTGACTGCGATGATCCCGATTGTGTCGATGACCCCGCCTGCGTTGAGGTGAACGAACGTGTGATGACCATCATCGGCACCTCCGACCTCCACAGCCATCTCATGGGTGTGGGTCCCGCCATGGACTACGATCCCATGAACATTGAAGAAGACGATGGCACCAAGTCGGGTCTTGCCCGCGTGGCCGCCGTCATCAAGGCCATCCGGGCCGAAAAAGAGGAAAACGACATTCCGGTGATTCTGGTCGATTCCGGTGACTCCCTCATGGGTGACATGGTCGATCTGCTTTCCGGAAGCGTCCCCCCGGTGTTCCACTTCTTCCAGTTGATGGAATACGATGGCGTCATGCTGGGCAACCACGACTGGGACTGGACCCCGGTGGGAACGGCCGCCATCATTCATGCCGCCACCGAGGGTGTGGGATTCAACCGTCCCCTGCTGTGCTCCAATCTGGTCACGGACCCCGAGGATGACCGGGATGACCTGATTGAGGACCTGGTTGAAGCCAACATCATCAAGCGCTATGCGCTGAAGGTCATCGACGATGACATGACGGTGGGCATTTTCGGTCTCATGGGCATGGAAGCCGATGTCAATGTGCCCCAGGCCAAACCGGTCACCTTCTGGCACGAAGACGTTGAGGACGAAGAAAACGGATACGACCAGATCCAGGACCTCGTGGACGAAATCCGTGACGCCGGCGCGAACTTTGTGGTACACGCCAGCCACGCCGGCATCAACGCCAACGGCATTGGCGAAGACCGCGACACCATCGCCAACGTCAGCGGCATTGACGTGGTGGTTTCCGGACACCGCCACCAGTTGCTGGAAAACCCCAACAACTTCCTGCGGGTGGGTAGTTCCTATATTATCGCCCAGGGCAAGTATGGTGAACATGTCAGCCAGATCGACGTGACATACAACCACGATCTGGGACGCATCACTTCCGCCGAGGCCTTTGTGCACGTGATCGATGGCTCCGTGCTGGGTGACCCCGAAGTCCATGGTCTCATGGAACAGTACATCGAAGTGCTCGACAGTGTCATCGGGCCCAGTCTGGGTGTCAACTATCGTGAAGATGCGATTGCCCACACCACTTTCGATGTGTGGCTGTTCGACTTTGAAGGCGTGGATCTGCCCACAGGCGACGAAGTGGAAGCCCCCATGGGTCTTCTCATTGCAGACGCCCAGCGTGCCGTGGTCAACGGTGTACTGATGCAGGCCATCGCCGGTGGACTGCCGGCCATCGATCCCGACTTTGACACCAAGCTGTTTGACGTGGCCCTGATTGAACTGGGTGCCGTGCGTGATCCCCTTCTGGTGGGCAAGACCGGCCAGATTGCCGCAGCCGACGCCTTCCGTGGCTTCCCGCTGGGCATCGGCCCCGATGGCGTTCCCGGATATCCCATGATGGACTTCTACGTCACCCCGTACGAACTGAAGAAAATCATGGACATGAACGCGGAAATCCTCATGGGGAACGTTCCCTTCGAGTATTACATGCATCCGTCCGGAATCCGCTTCATCTATGATTCCTCGGAGGCGCAGTTCAACAAGGCCACCCACGTGTTCGTGTGTCCCAAGAACGACCCCTTCACTACCATGGCCTGCTATGATCCCGCCCACGGGACCCTTCTGGACATCACTGACAACACCACCAACAACATGATCCGCATGACGGTGTCCTATTATGTTGCCCTGTCCCTGCCCGAAGTGCGCAACTACTTTGGTGCGCACATGACCATCGAACCCAAGAAGAAGGATGGTACCCTCATCGACATGACCAGTGGTGTGGATGTGGCGTCCGTCCGCTTTGACGTGTCACCGTCCCCGGCCGATCCCGGTATCCAGGAACTCAAGGCCTGGGTTTCCCTCATCCTTTTCCTGCAGGGACTGGATGACGACTGGACCGAAACGGTTATCGGACATGATGGTACGGACTATATCTACCTGCATGCCGACGAACCCACGGACGAACTGCCGTCCATCCCCTCCCGCGTTTACGACCGGGACCGCACGGCCACCCCGCAGGATCCCTTCTGGGAACTCGGTCTGTGGCGTGCCATGCCCAAGGCCCGTTACTGCGCGATGTATCCGTCTGACCCCCGCGTCTGCAACTGATTGAATCGACCATCCGGCGCCGGGAACCCCCGGCGCCGCTTTTTTCCTTCCAAAACAAATTGACTGGATCTGAAGAAGATTGCAGGGTAAAAGCCGGTTTGCCCTGCGAAGGGGCGTGTCAGGTGCCACATGCTGGGCCCGGAGAGAATCATGATTCGTCCTTTTTATTTTGAAAATGACAGCCTGTTTGTTCTGGATCAACGTTTGTTGCCGGGCGTCGAAACCTGGCTGGAGGTTCGAACCGCCGGTGAGGTCGTCCGAATCATATCCGACATGACCGTCCGGGGGGCTCCCGCCATTGGCTGTGTGGCGGCATGGGGTCTGGCCCTGGCGGTTCGCGAACCGGGTTTTCCCTCTGAAAAGGCGGCCGCCCTTCGACGACTTCAGGAAACGGCCCACAGGCTCATCGCTACCCGCCCTACCGCTGTCAACCTCTCCTGGGCGGTACGCCGGATGCTTCTGGCCGTGGAGGGGATGGAACCGGACCTATGGGCAACCCGACTGGAACAGGAAGCTTCGGCCATCGCTTCCGAAGACGAGATGTCGTGCCGTGCCATCGGACGTTTCGGAGCCGAACTGCTGGGCCCGGGGAAATGGCGGATCCTGACCCACTGCAATGCGGGGGCGCTGGCCACCGCCGGCTACGGGACCGCGTTGGGTGTGATTCGTTCCCTGGCCGAAGGCGGGCATCTGGAGACAGTCTATGCCGATGACACCCGACCCCGGCAGCAAGGAGCGCGCCTGACCGCCTGGGAATTGCACCGGGAAAAACTGCCGGTGGTTCTCATTGCCGACACGGTGGCTGGCATGCTGATGAAACAGGGAAAAATCGATGCCGTGGTGGTGGGGGCCGACCGGATTGCCGCCAATGGTGACACAGCCAACAAGATCGGGACCTATGCCCTGGCCGTGCTGGCGGACGCTCACGGAATTCCCTTTTATGTGGCCGCTCCGGTGAGCACGCTGGACCCGGATACCCCGCTGGGCAGGGACATTGTCATCGAAGAGCGGGATGCCGATGAGGTCCGCCGGGTGGATTCGGTGCAGGTGGCTCCGGAGGGGGTGGCGGTATACAATCCGGCATTCGATGTGACGCCGGCCTCCTTGATTACAGCCATCATCACGGAAAAAGGCGTGGCAAGACCCCTGTTTTCCGAAACCCTGCCGGTTTTGTGGAAAAATTCCGGTGAGTGAGGGTTGATTTTCTTTCCGTCAACCTGCATACTCGCACACACATCAGGGGTGGACTTCCCCCTGTAGGAGGCTGTCATGGATGATTTTGATCGCAAAGGTACCGACAAGCGCAAGCAAAGCCTGTATTTCCCCGTGGAAATGCTGGAGGAAATCAAGGCGGAAGCGGCCCGGCAGGACCGTTCCCTTTCCTGGATCGTGCAACGTGCCTGGAAAGTGGCGAGGGCAGAAATCAAAAAGATCCCATCCATTGATATTGGCGACATGGATGATGACGAATAACCGGATTTGTAGCAACCAGGAAGAAAGATGATTTCAGGTTCAAGGAAAATTGCGGTAATGGGAGCCGGTGCGTGGGGTACCGCCCTGGCACATCTGTTGGCTTCCAGGCATCCGGGGGTGTATTTGTGGGTCCGGGAGCGCGAACTGGTTCCCCTGATCAATTCAACCCATGAAAATCCGCGGTTTTTGCCGGGTACGGCGCTTCATCCGGGAATCACGGCGTCTGACGACCCCCTGGCTGTCCTGCATGAAGCGGATGTGGTCATCAACGTCATCCCCACCCAGTTCATCCGTTCCACCTGGCAGGAAATAGGATGCAGGAACCTGCATCCGGAAACCATCTTTGTCAACGCCAGCAAGGGAATCGAACAGGATTCCCTGTTCCTGGTCAGCCAGATCTTCGATGATATGTTTCCTTCCTGGATCAGTTCCCGCTTCTGTGTTCTCTCCGGTCCTTCCTTTGCGGAGGAAGTTGTCCGTGGGCTTCCCACTTCGGTGGCCCTGGCGGCCGTGCGGGAAAGTCTGGCCCAGGAAGTGGCCGGGCTGTTCCATCTCCCCCATT
Organism: uncultured Kofleriaceae bacterium; assembly: GCA_964618145.1. Taxonomy (GTDB): domain Bacteria; phylum Myxococcota_A; class Polyangia; order HGW-17; family HGW-17; genus HGW-17. The sequence goes on along the minus strand of CAZTZR010000028.1, from coordinate 12,325 downwards.
TTCGCCTGTATACAACACTGGATCTGGTGGGGGTACAACTCGGCGGTGCCCTGAAAAATGTCATGGCCATTGCTGCGGGGGCCGTGGAAGGCATGGGCCTTGGTTTCAACACCCGGGCGGCGGTGATCACCCGTGGTCTGGCGGAAATGGCCCGGTTGGGAGCCAAACTCGGAGCCCACGTGCAGACTTTTTCCGGTCTTTCCGGACTCGGGGATCTGGTGCTTACCACCACGGGAGCCCTGTCCCGGAACCGCTCGGTGGGTCTGCGCATTGGAGCCGGAGAGTCCCTGCAGGAAGTCCTTTCCTCCATGGATTCGATCGCCGAAGGAGTTCCCACGGCCCGCTCGGCTTATATGCTGGCCCAGAAACACCAGGTGGACATGCCCATCACCACGGCCGTTTTTGATGGCCTTTATCAATCCCAGAAACCCCAGGAAGCCCTGTGGAGCATTCTGTCGCGGTCGCTGAAAAACGACGGCGTCTGAAATGGTTTTTTTCCGACGGTTTCCATTGACATGTCCTGCACAGGAACTAGTATTAGTTACGTCTAACGGAGGTCCTCATGGCTTGGGACTATTCTGACAAGGTCAAGGAACATTATCTGCATCCCCGCAATGTCGGCGTGGTTGAAAATGCCAACGCAGTAGGAGAGATTGGCTCCATGGTGTGCGGCGATGCCCTCAAACTCACCCTGCGCATCCAGACGGATACCGAGATCATCGAGGAAGCCCGTTTCCAGACGTACGGCTGCGGCAGCGCCATTGCAAGTTCCTCCGCGCTTACGGAGTTGATCAAGGGAAAAACCCTCACCGATGCGCTCAAAATCTCCAACAAGGATCTGGCAGAATACCTGGACGGCCTTCCCGAGGAGAAGATGCACTGTTCGGTCATGGGAAGGGAAGCCCTCCAGGCAGCAGCAGCCAACTATCGGGGAGAGGTGTTCGAACACCATGAAGAGGAAGAATTCCACATTGTCTGCCAGTGCTTTCAGGTGAACAACGAACAGATCGAACAGGCCATCCGGGAAAACCGACTCACTACGGTTGAGCAGGTGACGAACTACACCAAGGCAGGGGGTGCCTGTGGTCACTGTGTGCCGGAAATCGAGTCGATTCTGGGCCGCGTGAACAAGGGGACTCCCGAAAAACCTGATGTGCCTGAAACGCCTGCGGTACCCATGAGCATGTTCAAACGCATCAGAATCATTGAAGAAACCCTGGAAAACGAGATTCGTCCCGCCTTGCATACCGACAGCGGCGGACTGGAACTGCTGGATGTCACCGAAGACGGGATTTTTGTCCGGTTTCTGGGACGTTGCGGATCCTGTGCCCAGTCGGGAGCCACCCTGGAATTCATCACTTCCTGCCTGCAAAAGGCGCTGGGGATGCCCGTTGTGGTGCGGGAAATCAAGTAGCCCGACGAGGTGAGTCATGCAAACCAATGAAAAAACGGTCTATCTGGACAACAACGCCACCACGGAGATTGCGCCGGAGGTGTTCGATGCCATGATGCCGTTTCTCAGGGGCCGGTACGGGAACCCCTCTTCCATGCATGATTTCGGAGGCCGCATCTCACGGGATCTGGAGGCGGCGCGTGCTTCGGTGGCTTCACTCATCGGGGCCTCGCCGGAAGAAATCATCTTTACATCCTGTGGTACGGAAAGCGACAATGCCGCCGTCTGGTCCGCCCTGGAAACCCAGCCGACCCGCCGGCATCTGGTCACCTCCAGGGTGGAGCATCCGGCCATTGTCTCCCAGATGAACCATCTGGCCCGCAAGGGGTATGAGATCACCTGGCTGGATGTGGCGGCTGACGGGATACTGGATCCGGAGACTGTCCGGCGGGCGCTCCGGCCCGACACGGCCCTGGTGAGTGTGATGTGGGCCAACAATGAAACCGGTGTCCTGATGCCCATCGACGGGATCGCCCGGGTGGTAAAAGAGCAAGGTGTGATGTTTCACACGGATGCGGTACAGGCAGTGGGAAAGGAACCTGTCGACCTGTCGCGGGTGCCGGTGGATTTTTTGTCGCTTTCGGGACACAAACTCCATGCACCCAAAGGAGTGGGGGCCCTGTTCATCCGCAAGGGCACACCGTTCCGTCCCTACATCATGGGTGGACACCAGGAAAACGGCCGGCGCGGCGGTACCTATGCCGTACCCGGAATTGTAGCCCTGGGGAAGGCTGCAGAACTGTCCGCGGGTTCCATGGCGGAGGAACGGGTCCGGGTGAGCGCCCTTCGGGATCGCCTGGAACAGGGGATTCTGGATCGGATCCCCGCGGTTCACCGCATCGGAAATCCGGAACTCCGACTGTTCAATACCACCAACCTGTCGTTCGAGTTTGTGGAGGGGGAAGCCATTTTGCTCATGCTCAGTGAACACGGAATCTGTGCCTCTTCCGGATCCGCCTGTTCCTCCGGTTCCCTGGAGCCATCCCATGTCCTGCGTGCCATGGGTCTGCCATTTGAATTGTGCCACGCCTCCATCCGGTTCTCTTTTTCCCGCTACAACACGGATGAAGATGTGGAACGGGTACTCGATACCCTGCCGGAGATCATCCGCAACCTGCGCCGGATCAGCCCTTTTACTCCCCCTGAATTCCTCACCTGATTGTTTTGTTTTTCCCATTCAGCTTGCCATTTTTGATGACCGGTTTATGCTGTAATGCCGGGTATATTCCGGGCCTGAAAAGGGTTCCATCATGCGAAATATTTCATTTCTGCTTTTCTTTGTGGTTGCCTGCCAGTCACCGACATCCCCCAACAAGGACGCCGGAACCGACGTAAACAACGTGGAACCACCGGATTTCATGGAATTTCCGGCCATTGTTGCCGAAGTCATTGACGGGGATACCATCTGGGTCTGGTTTCATGGCAAACGCATCAAGGTGCGATTTACGGGGGTGGATACACCCGAAACATACCCCACTGTGGAATTTTATGGTCCTGAAGCCACGGAATATACCCGTTCCAGGTTGCCGGCAGGTTCCTGGGTGGGGCTGGAATTTGATGACGATGCCTGTGGGCAGGCGGAACGTCCCCGCAGTTGTGGCGATACCTATGATCGACTGCTGGCGTATATCCGCACGCTGGAAGAAGACGATCTGAACGCACTTCTGGTGGTCAACGGGTATGCCAGGGTGTATACCCAGGCCACTTTCAACCGCAAGACGCTGTACCTGCAGTTGCAGGACGAGGCATCCCAGGCTGGCCGGGGTATCTGGAGCCAGTAGTCATCCTGGCCGGCATTGTATCGGGCAAAAAAAAAGGCCACCCCGAGAGGTGGCCTTTTTCATGGACAGAAAAAAGGGATTATTCTTCGCCTTCTTCTTCGCCACCGGCTTCTTCGCCACCGGCTTCTTCGCCACCGGCTTCTTCACCACCAGGAGCATCCATTCCTTCTTCACCGCCACCGACTTCATCACCGGGGGGGTTGTCAGGGGTGGTCTCGGCGTTGTCTTTTTTGCAGGCGGCAAAAGCGAACGCGAACACAGTCACAACGAGAATAGCGAGCAATTTTTTCATTTCAAAGTCTTCCTTTCTGGTACGAAACCCAAAACAAACAAAACGTGAATACAGGCTCAGCGGAACAATACGTATCGCAAAGCAAACGATTTGTCAAACAAAAACATCAAAAAACCACTCCAGGAGAATTCACCTTGAAATCGCCTTGGATTGGCAAATGTTTATCCCTTTTCGCAGAAATGTGCAAGCATTTTTTTTGCTCAAATTTTCAAAAAAAAATGGAAAAAATCATGGGCTTTTTCCGTTCCAGAAGGTAAAGAAAATCTTGGCCGTCCTCCAGGGGCACATCGGGGACTGGCAGAGGAGTCACCTGTGGAATCGGCAGTCTTTCGGAAACTGGATTATGACACGGCATACAGGTTCAGACTGACCGGGAAACCGGGAACCAACCGGATCGTTCCTTCCGGAGAGGAGCAGTTCGTTCTTCCCGCTCGTCTTGCTGGACGCATGTGGCGTGTTCCGGAACCTGAAACCCGTGTGCAGGCATGGGAACCCGTCTGGGTTTGCCAGGACGATCCCGGGTGCATGGTCTCGTTTCCGTTCGATGTTGTCGCCAACGTCCCGGTGAAGGGAAATCAAACATTTACAAGGGTGTCTGACCCGGTTCCCGCTCCTGAAACCATGAAGGTTCATGAAATATGGAGAAGGCATTTTTCCTGGTTGCGGATGGTCGATCCCGTGCGTGGGGGCATACCTGATCCCAAACGTGCCCCCGACCGGCTTTTTGTCAACCTGTTTCATCCCGAGCCGTTCACCGGTGAACCCTGGGCCGGGAATCCTGCGGAATTGCTGGCGGCCATTGGTACCTGGCAGGGCCTCTGGGATCATCCGGTTCCAGTGACCCTGCTGGTGACCGGGGACATGGCCCCCTGGAAAGGTCCATGGGAACTGTCGTATTCCCTTGAACTGGCGGATTGTCCCGACAGGTATCCGGCGCACCACCCCGGAATGCTCCTTTCGCGAAACTGGTACCCGTATGGTTTTGAAAAAGCACACTATGCATGGACGGATACGGACACACTCCAGTTGTTTCATGCTGCCGTCATGCGGGAACCGCAGTCCTTCAGGATTCCCGTCGTGGTGACCGGATGTGCCGAAGACGGGGTAATGGAGGCCCTTCCCTGGTGCAAGCCGGATGTTTCCGCACTGGGTGTTCCTGCGGATGCGCTGGTTGTTTCAGGGGGAATTCTGACCGGTCGCGAAGGAGGTGATGAACCGGTGTTGGCTCCATGGGACCGGGGCTTCGCTGCCCTGAAACGTTCCGGTCATCGCAGTTTCCTGTGGTTCCTGAATCCCGGTGTACGGGCAGATTCGGCATCCTTTCTTTTTGCTTCGCGTTATCTGCCGAAATTGTCCCGTGAACTCGGGGCCGATTTGCGGGGAGAACCCCGTTTCTGCATCGCCTGCAACCAGTGTGAAATTCATTGTCCTGTGGGTCTGGACCCCCAGATCCTCTGGAAGTTCCTGCGGGCGGATCTGGTGGACGAAGCCTTGAAATCAGGCCTTTTGCGTTGTATTGAATGCGGCCTGTGTTCCTACACGTGTCCGTCCAAGATCGAACTGCTGAACACTTTTGCGCAGGCCCGTTCGGCTTTGAGAAAAAAGAGGGCGAAATGAGGAAACTGGCCGGTTTTCTGGATCGAATGGTTGACCGGATGGAAAAGGGGCCGATGGCGCCTTTCTCCCCTCTGGTGGAAGCGGTCAATGCAGCCCTGTTTTCCCCGGACTACCCCACGCAGAAGGCACCTTTCATCCGGGACGCCCTGAGTACCAAACGGTTCGTCATCTCCGTGGTGATCGCATTGTTTCCCGCACTGGCGCTGGCCACCTGGTTCTATGGGCTCAAGGTTCCCCTGATGCTGGCGGTGGCGTACGGAACCGGGGCTGTGGTGGAGAGTGTTTTTGCATGGCGCAAAAAGGAACACATCCACGAAGGCTTTTTGGTGACGGGCATTCTCATGGTCCTGATCTTTCCGGTGACCACGCCCCTTTGGGTGTTTGTCATAGCCACGGCGTTCGGAATCATCTTCGGAAAGGAGGTGTTCGGTGGTGTGGGGCAGAATCCTGTCAATCCCGCGATGGTGGGAAGGATGTTTGCCTTTTTGTCCTGGCCTGCACTGGTGGCGCCTTCCGTCTATCCGGAGCCGGCCTTCCGTCTGTTTACCTGGTTTTCTCCGGGGGCCGATGCCGTGTCCGCTGCCACCCCGTTGGCAATGTACCGTTTCGGGGAGGTTCCTCCGGACCAATCCATGCTTCACCTGCTGTGGGAGTTCAAACCCGGCTGTATCGGGGAGATTTCGTCACTGGCCCTCGTCATCGGGGGGGCATACCTCCTTTTGACGAGGGTCATCAATCATCGAATGGTGTTTGGAATCCTCATTGGATCCGCCCTGACCCATGCCCTGATCACATTGTTTTTGCCTGTACCGGACATCCTTTCCTGGTGGCTGTCGGGCGGGTTTTTGCTGGGCACCCTGTTCATGGCAACCGATCCCGTGACCATTCCCCGCACCCGGGCGGGAAAGTGGATTGCGGGTTTTCTCTGCGGAATGCTGGTGATCCTGATCCGGCAGTTCACACCGCTGGTGGAAGGGATGATGTTTGCCATCATCCTGATGAATCTTTCCAGTCCCCTGATTGATGAGGGGATCCGCGTATTCGAGGTGAGAAGGGAGGCCCGATATGAGTAAATTCCGGCCTGGCCCCCAACTGGTGGTGGGACTGGTGGTGATCGTTTGCGGAGGTTTGCTTGCGGGAGCCCACGCCGTGCTGGCAACCCGGATTGAACGCAACCGGTTGCTTGAAAAGGTGAAATTGCAACTGGAACTGGTGGAAGTGGGAGGTCTTTCCGATTCGGAAATGCTGGAACACGCAACAAGATTCCTGATTCCTGAAAACGACGGACAGGGGAAACTCCACCGGCTCCGGTACATGGCGGGTGACCGGATGGACCGCTTCATCTATCCATTGTCCGGAAGTGGTCTCTGGGGACCCATGGAAGGTTATCTGGCGGTATCTCCGGATTTGTTGACGATCACCGGAATCCGTATCACACGGCACGAGGAAACCCCCGGACTCGGCGCGGAAATCGAAACGATGGCCTTTCTCCGGCGGTTTGAGGGTCGCCGGATCACCGGATCGCATCAGGATGCCGAAGTCCTGCTGCGACTGAAGAAGGCCGGAACGGCTTCGGGTGATTTCCAGGTGGACGGCATCTCCGGTGCCACGGAAACCACGACCGGTTTTGACCGGATGCTGCAAAAGACCCTGCTCGCCATCGTCAAGGACAGGAGTTTTACGCCATGAACGCATCATTACGTACGGTGTTGAACCCCATATGGAAGGAAAACCCCGTCTTTTTCCACATGCTGGGAATCTGTTCCGCCCTGGCGGTGACCACCCGGGTTTCCAACGCACTGGTCATGGGTGCGGCAGTCATCATCACTGCGGTGGCCACCAATGGCATGGTATCACTGCTGGCGCCGGTCCTGCATCGTTCCATCCGGTTGATCGTCGAGATGCTGGTGATTGCCACCTTTGTCATTCTGTTTGATGTCTTTCTCAAAGCCTTTGCCTGGGATATGTCCCGACAACTGGGTCCTTACGTGGGCCTTATTGTCACCAACTGCATTCTTCTGGGGCGGGCGGAAGCCTTTGCCCTCAAGCACCGGTTCGTTCCGTCACTTCTGGATGGTCTTGGAAACGGTCTTGGCTATTTCTGGATCCTCGTTCTGGTAGCGGTGTTCCGGGAAAGCCTGGGTGCCGGAACACTCTTCGGGTACCGGGTGCTGCCGGCGGGGGCGCAACCCGCCCAGGCGCTGTTTTTGCCGCCGGGAGCCTTCTTCCTGATGGGCGTTTTCGTATGGATCCTGCATGGGGTCAGGAGGCCCCGGTCATGACCCTGTCTCCTTTCACCATCTTCCTGGCTGCAGTGTTCACCAACAACATCCTGTTGACCCATTACCTGGGGATGTGTTCTTTTGTGGCCCTTTCCCGGCGGCTGGACACAGCCCTGGGCATGGGACTGGCGGTCACGTTTGTTTCCACCTGCACCAGTGCCCTGAACTGGTTGATTTATTACGGTTTGCTTCGGGAGGGTGCACTTGACTGGCTACCCGGGAACCTGGGTGCGAATGTCCGGCTGGAGGTGTTTTCCCTCATCATTTTCATCGCGGTGATCGCTGCCTTCGTGCAGGTGGTGGAAATGGTGCTGGACCGGTTTTCCCCGGCACTGTACCAGGCCCTGGGAATCTTTTTACCCCTGATTACGGTCAATTGCGCCATCCTGGGGGTGTCCCTTTTCATGGTCATCCGGGGTTACGGTTTTTTCCAGTCGGTTGCATTCGGCTTCGGGTCTGGCGTGGGTTGGCTCCTTGCGGCACTTCTCATGGCCGGACTACGCAGGCGTCTGCGGTTTTCCACGGTTCCCGCCGGTCTGGAAGGTATCGGGGTCACCCTGATTCTTACCGGAATCATGGCCATGGGTTTCATGGCTTTCAACGGAATGGTCCGGATCCAGTAAGCGAGGCACATTGTGCAGAACATTCTTGTTTCCCTGGTCATATTCCTTTTGCTGATGCAGGTGCTGGTTTTCCTGATCGCGCTGGCGCGACGGTTTTTGCAGCCCAGGGGACCGTTCACCGTCCGGATCAACGAGGACCGGGAACTGGTGGTTGACTCGGTGGACACGCTTTTGAATCATCTCTACGCGCAGAACATTTTCATTCCTTCGTCCTGTGGCGGGCAGGGCACCTGCGGGCTGTGTCGCGTGCAGGTGGTTTCCCCCGTGTCCAAACCCTCGCCGGTGGAGGAAGAGCAAATACCGGCAGGGGAGCGCTCGAAGGGCTTCCGTCTGGCCTGTGCCGTGAAAGTGCAGTCAGCCATGCACATCCGGATCCCCCCGGAAATCCTGGATGCAAGGGAACAGGAAGCCATTGTCAGTGCTGCCGGGCTGGTCACTTCCGACATCATTCACCTGGAAATGAAGGTGGATGAGGATTTTTCCTTTCATGCAGGCCAGTACATACAGATCCAGATTCCTTCCCCGGAAAGCCCGCGGGGATACGAATTCAGGGCCTATTCCATTGCATCCGATCCCACGGTGAGAGGAACTGTGGAACTGGCGGTCAAACTGGTGCCCCAGGGACTGGGTTCCACCTGGTTGCATACCCGGAAACCCGGGGACAGGCTGATATTCACTGGTCCCTATGGGGAATGGCGCATGGATCCGGATCCGGAACGGGGACTTCTACTGGTAGGTGGGGGAGTGGGATTGACACCCCTGCGAAGCATCCTGTACGCCGCATCCGCCATGGTTCCGGACAAACCCGTGCAGTTCTTCTACGGGGCCCGTACCGAGGCCGATGCCTTCTGGACGGATGAGTGGCGTCTGCTTCAGGAGAAACACCCCCATTGGCGATTTGAAATCGTGCTCAGTCACGAGCCGGAAACCTCAGGATGGACAGGATCAAAAGGATTCGTCCACGAGGAGGTGGACCGGTCTGCCTCCCTTTCGGCCCAGGCCTTTTTGTGCGGCCCCCCTCCCATGATCGAGGCTTTGTTGCCGGTACTTGAGGACAAGGGAATGTCTTCCGACCAGATTTTCACCGACGCCTTCTGAACACCCGCTTGCCCATTGGACATTATCGGGGTACATTCAACATGCGATCCGGATGGAGGAAAGCATGAGAAAAACAATCCTGTTGGCCAGAAGCGTTTTATTCGTCATCGTGTTCGTCTTGTCCGCTTGCGGAGGAAAAAAGGAAAAACTCCACCAGGTTGACTACGATCCCTTTCTGGATGACATGCCAGAAGCCGGGAATCCGGAGGGATCCTGTGGCGTGCCCGACGAGGCATTGCCGGAGGATACCTCCAGTCCCGATCATGTCATCGGGGACGGGACACCGGAAAGTTGCACCAGTGAAGCGGTGGTGGCAGCCATTGCCCAAGGCGGGATCATCACCTTTGATTGCGGACCGGATCCTGTAACGATCGTCATGGAACAGACCGCCCGGATCTACAACAACACCGGGCCGAAGATCGTCATCGACGGAGGCTCAAAGGTCATCCTGAGCGGTCGCCGGGAGCGGCGGATTCTCTACATGAACACCTGCGATCCGGATCTGGTTTGGACCACACCTCATTGTGACAACCAGGATCATCCGCAGTTGACCGTCCAGAACATGACTTTCGTCCACGCGAACTCCAAAGGCGAAAACGAGTACGACGGCGGAGGCGCCATCTGGGCACGGGGTGGCCGGATCAAGGTGATCAACAGCCGGTTCTTCGGGAACGTCTGTGCCGATACCGGACCGGATGTCGGCGGTGCCGCCATCCGCGTGTTCAGCCAGTACGAGCGTCGCCCCGTATATGTGGTCCATTCCACCTTCGGCGGCCCGGAAGGTCTGGAGAACGTGTGTTCCAACGGGGGTGCCATCAGCAGCATCGGAGTTTCCTGGAGCATCTACAACAGCGTGTTCACCCACAACCGCGCCATCGGTCATGGCGGAAATCCATCGGAAACAGGTACCCCCGGGGGAGGTTCCGGAGGGGCCATTTACAACGATGGAAACACCATGACCCTCTCACTGTGCGGTACCCGTATTGAACACAACGAGGTCAATTCCTATGGTTCGGCGATCTTCTTTGTGAGCAACAATCATCAGGGAACCATCCGCATCCGAACGTCCGTCATCCGGAACAACATCAATCACAGCAATCATCCCTGGGAGATTCTACCCGGGATATCCGGGCATTCCTCCACCACCATGGATGTTGACGGCGATTCCGTCGTGGAGCGGTAATGATGATATGGAAAACCATTTTTCCGGTGATACTTGCCTCCAGTTTCGCTTGTTGCCAGGCACCTTCCCTGACCCGGGACGATTTCCGCTTTTCGGACAACGTGGCGGGGTACTGGTTCATTGATCAGCCAATGCATGCCTTGTACGAGGCAACCGTCTACGGTTTTTCACCAGACGGAAAACTGACCCGGGAGGGTACTTTTCCTGCTGGGTATTCCACCGGAAGGGTGTTCACCCGGGATCGATCCATTCAGTGCGAGTTTTCCGGTTCCTGGTTTTCCCTGGATGAACATCGTCTGGTAGTGGGCCTTTTTTGTTCGGACGGGGGAAGCAGGGACGTGTTGTTGTGGTTCCCGCAGGGTTTCTCCTCCTGTGCCGGTCAGCGCTGCCTTTCGGTCGTTCATTCCGTGGACGGGGACACGGCTGGATGGATGCACCCGGATTGGGAGTGGTCATGGATCCGTTGCGAAAGTCGCCAGGCATGCATGGAAATGCTTCCGGGTGAGGGGTCCCGGGAGTTCACACCCTGATATTCCCTGCATGGTGATTCCATGAGGTTCCGGCACATGTAACGCTCACGTGCCGCTGACAGTTTACTCCACGATGTTGAGCAGATTCAGATCCAGTCCCCCCGGGTACATGTAGGAGGTGTACGAGGCATAACCATAGACCATGATGCCGAATGGCTGGGTACTGGTGATGGTATGCGTGTAGGGTGCAGAACTGATGTTTCGACGGTGCACTCCATGGTAACTGCTCCCAATCGCCGAAGAGAAGTTTGATTCCGCAATGGGAACACCATCGAAATAAATAACAGGAGCGTTTTTGCCAGACTGGGCAACGGGTTTTACGATATTCACGTAATTGTTGGTGATGGAGGAGGGCACCGAGAAAGAGTAGGACGTCCTGAACTGTTCCGTGGGGACCAAAATGGCCATGGCAGGATCTCCTTGATTGGCACCGCTGAAATAACTCTGTCCCAGAAGATACTGCGTGACCATAATCGGTTTGGTGGACGAAATGGTGAAGTTCTGGTTCGTGGTTACATCGACATAACCCCTTGCATTGAGGGTCTGGGGTGCCAGCACCGCAGGATTGAAAGTGACTACCGTGGAAGATTCCACGGCCAGGATGCGGTACTTGTTGGCAGTGGAAGAAGAGCCGGCGTATGGCTGGGTAACGGTGGCAATGAAGTTCCTGCCCCATGTCTGGATGGGCATCATCTGTTCTTCCAGATGGTCACAAAAGCCGTATCCATCCGGAATGATCTGACAGTTGTGGCCGGCAAAAACAGCCACGGGTGGACCCGCGGTGACGGTGATGGTGGAACCTGTCAAATCATAGTCATTCGAACAGTAATACAGGGAATAACTGCAGGACATGGAAGATGGCACCTGCAGGACATCACCCCGGTTCAGGTTGTAGGTCCGGGTTTGTCCCTTGGCGACCCCGGGGGCATGAGCATTGAAATAGACAGAAATCGTGGTTCCGTTTCCCGTGGCGGCTACCGCGAAAAAGCCGGGACGGATTGCGGCCAGGGTTGGGGATGAAGTCACCATGTAATTGTTTTGAAGCACATGGGTCGGCAGCAAAAGGGAAGCATCGTTGGTGTACGAATAGTTGCCACTGAGATAATAATCGAACGGATTGAACTGATAGACGGCAACAGGTTGCGTCGAAGTGAGGATGTATGCACCTCCTGCACGATTGAGAATGGTATTGATTGTGTTCTTCAGTGTCGTATCGAATGGCAGTGTGAAAGTATAATTCGAGTTTGCATTGATTGTACGGGTAGTTACCAGTGTCCCCGCCTTTGTGATGGTTATGAATGCAGAATTGGGGTTGTTGTTGAATACGGTCAGGGCAAAGTTGCTGTTGAAACCGGAGGAGAGTTGATCATTCATCGTGGATACCGCGAAATATTCGCATCCGAGATAGGAACGCTCGTAGGCCGCAATCTCGCAGGCCGTCGCACAGTTCGTCGTGTCCGAACCGT
>CAZTZR010000027.1:0-42945 GCA_964618145.1 uncultured Kofleriaceae bacterium | reverse complement strand
TCGATGGTCCAAATAATCAGGAAAATCTTTGTCGAAAAATGTGAAAATCAACACCATCGAGGAGCCAGGAACCGCCGAGTTGACGGGAACTGGTGTGGCTCATGAAGGATAGACACATTCTATTCTGCTACCCTATCGGCTTAAACGCAACCTGAATTTCAAATGCTAAGACCAGACCACCAAGCTTTGGGCGCACGTCACCTGTCGCGGGAAACACCCCGCGGGTGTCCCGTGTGGTCTGGTTCCGTGAAGGTTGTCAAAACGTTCACGGAAATGGGCCCGAAGGAGGGCTTTTCAGGTCGAATCAGTCGGAGAAAGTGCGTGACCGAACGGGTCTGAAAAGGCCAAGGATATCAAGCGGAATCGCCAAATTCACAGCACTGATGCGGCCTTGTCTCGAAAGTCCTTGAAATCGTTGAACCTATTCGGGCTTGTGGTTCTTGATGTTTCGGCCCAGTTCCACGGAGCGTTCATAGGCGGCCCAGACGGCATTGGAAACAGCCGTGCGGAAACCGGCCTTTTCCAGTTGGAACAGGGCGGCGGCAGTGGTTCCCGCAGGGCTGGTCACGGTGTTGCGCAGATGGGCCAGATGGGTGTCGGCACAACTTTGAAAGAACAAGGCGGATCCCAGTACGGTCTGGGCGACCAGGGTCTCAGCCATGCTGCGCGAAAAGCCAAGATGGACTCCTGCGTCCACCATGGCCTCCATGAAAAGGAACACATAGGCGGGTCCGGTTCCCGACAGGGCAGTGGCCATGTCGAGTTGTTCCTCTTCCTGGACCCGAAGGGTGGTTCCCAAGGCCCCCAGAATCTCGGTGGTCCACTGGATCTTCTGGTCGCAGAGGGGAGCCGTATGGGTCCAGACAGTAATGCCCTGTCCGATGCGTGCGGGGGTGTTGGGCATGGCCCTGACCACGGCATCGTGTTTGAGCATGGTGGAGATGCGGGTGATGTTGAGCCCGGCGACAATGGAAAGCACCAGCGCACCCGGCTGCACCAGGCCGGCCAGTTGGTCCAGTACGGCATCCGCATGCTGGGGCTTGACCGACAGGATGACCACGTCTGCGGATGACACCGCCTTCGGATTGTCCCACATGGTGGTGATTCCCCAGGTCTTTGCCAGCACCTTCAGTTGTTCAAAAATGGGGCCGGAAGCCAGAATGTCGGAAGCCGGCAGCAGTTGGTTGCGCAGCAACCCCCCGATCATGGCTTCGGCCATCTGTCCGGGGCCGATGAAAGCAATTTTTTTGTTGACGAACATGGCTTAAAACTTGATCAGGACACGGCCCTGGATGGTGTGGGCCATGTTTGCCTTGGAGGAAAAGGAGCCGAAGATGTCGGCTGAACGCTGCATGGCGTCCATGGGATAAAAGACGCCATAGGCCAGCCCGATGAGGAATGAACCATCCTGGCTGCGGTAGGAGAGGTCTGCGTCCAGTTCGAATCCATACAGATAGGCATTTCCCGGGGTGGCCACTTTTTCGTGGGCGAACGAGGCGATGCCGTCCACCCGGAACTGCCACTGATTCTGGACATACCGGAAGGTGGGTTTCAGGTAGGTGGCGTTGTAGACGGTCCCCATGATCTGTCGGAAGAAAATCAGATCCACATGATAGGAGGGGTGGAACAGCATGAGATTGTTCCATCCATCCCGTGGATTGATGGGAAATGCGGGCAATTGTGTGAAGTGAACGGCTCCGCGCTGGATATTGTTTTCGTACTGGTCATCCCCGCTGGCGTGACCGGTTTCCAGTCCCACGGTGACCGTGGAACTCCAGCGGTAGTTCATTTTCATGACACCCCCCCAGCCGAGAATGTTCATGTCGTTTCCGGACTTCTCCATGTTGGGAATGTCTTTGATGTGGGTGATCCAGCCGTAACGCATTCCGGCTTCGGCTTCCAGGGTGAGATTTCCGCGGGCGAAAAATCCCCAGAGACCGGGAGACAGGAGCATGACCTTGCGGGGTACCAGCCAGGCGGCCAGTGCGGAAGGGTCCGACGGTTCGGAAAGGGACGGGATGGTGTCGGATGCCTGGGGAGTCTTCAATCCGAAATCCTGTTGCAAAAAGGAGCCGGTGGCGCCCCAGTTGAACACACTCTGGCCCAGGGCGAGTTTGCGGGCGATGGTGTTGGGTGTGTCACGGCGCATGACCGTGAAGGTCCAGCGGGTGGCATCATCCAGGTCGTCCAGGTCCCAGGGTTGGCCCTGATCCCGTTCGGGGTACAACGCACTGGAGGTAAGGCCCTGGGAGGCAAAATCCCAGGAAAGGGCCAACTGCAGCCGGAACATGGGTATTTCGGAGACAATCTGGATGCGATCCACACTGTCGCCGTAGTCGGCGTCCGTATCCGCACCGTTGTTGCGGAAGAGGCCCATGCCGAAATGATCCGGCATCCGTCCGAACATCAGGTCGGCCAGTTTCAGATCGACGCGGCCCCACAGGTTCTTGATGCGGATGGCATCCCAGTTGGAGGTGGTGCCGCTTTGCACCACACCGGTGGTACCGCCGGAGCCGGGGACAGCCACCCAGGGAGCCGAACCATAGCCATAGGAAAATCCCGAGGGGGTGCTTCCCAGCACCAGGTTGTCGAAGAAATCCAGCGTGGAATGAATGGATACGGCGTCCGATGGCCGGATGACCGGTTCCAGACGCAGACGCATGTTGGTGGACGAAAAGGAATGGTGCCGGCACCTGGCCGGGGAGTTCGGCTGGGAACAGATGTCCGCATACGATGTCAACGGGGACGGGAATGGTGACGAAATGCCGGGGTAGTTGTGAAGTCCCAGATCCAGCCGCTTGTTGTAATGCGAGCGCAGGCGCATGTACCCATGCAGGTCAAACAGTTGGAAGGAAGGCGGGCGATCCAGGTAATCGTCCGTCCGGGCGGCGGGAAGGTCAGTATCACCGGACTTGCCGGCCTTGATGACCATGTCCTTGTCATCACCCCGATCCTGTGGACCACGCATGCCAGGGCCACCCATGCCCATTTGTGCCAGGGGAACAGCCGGGAGAAGCAGAATCGAAAGAAGCAGGAAAAACAAACTGAAACGGTGAATCTTCATCGGAACTCCTTGGGGGGAGGATCTCCCCTTTGTTCCCGTATCCGGATGGCGTGTATCAAGAATGGGCATTTGCCTCAGAAAATCAGGGAGAATCCCAGGACCATGTCAAAATGGGCGAGACAGAAATTATTCGGTTCCAGGGAAAATGCGGCCAGATAGGAAATTTCAAGTTGCACGTTTGCACTGCAGGAGTCGGTCAGGCAGAGCATGGCTCCGCCATATCCGTTGAACATGGTGCCACTGGAAAAATGGGTGTCGGCGTATTCCTTGTTTTCAGTACTGTCCCAGGCCGGTGCGGAATGGCGCAACCGTCCGCCCCCGAGGCCGAGACCCCAGTAGTAGCGCCAGCGGATACTCCCGATATCCATGGGTTCAGCCAGATTCTTGTAGCGCATCAAAAAGCGCAGGTCATTGCGCATGGTGGGCGAGAAATAGAAATCGTTGTCAGTGGTCTGGTAATTGAATTCGTTCGGGCGCAGGTTCTTGTCCACGGATACCATGCCCATCTGCAGGACAGCGGAAAAAGCCGTACGCCGGTCCATCATGTAGCCGACTTCCATCTGGAAAACTCCGGCAGTGCCGAATCCGGTGTTGATTTCGGCGCGGCGACCTTCGGTACGATTGGAAATCAGTCCGGCAGAGAAGCCCATGCCGGTGTTCAGGAAGAACATGGGCATGGCCCCTTCGTCCCAGTCCTTGCGCTTTTTTTCCGCCTTGATACGGGCCTTGCGGAACTCGTCAGGCTCATCATAGGATTCCACTTCTTCTTCCATGACCTGCTGGGCCTTTTTGGCGTCGGGCTGTTTTTCGGGCTGTTTTTCGGGCTGTTTTTCAGGCTGTTTTTCAGGCTTTGTCTCGGGCTCCTTGTCAGGAGTTTCCACGATTTCTGATGGAATTTCCATGGGAACCATGTGTGGTTTCGCGGAGTTTCCCGAAGCAGCCACGGGCTTTCCGTCGGCGGAGAACACCATCATGTAATAACGCAGGACAGGAACGGCAGTCTGCTGTGGGGTCAGGCGGGACACATAGCGCCGTGTACCGACTTTGGGCATTTCCATTTCGACGAACTTCCCTTGGGCGTTTTCCAGGAACAGGATGACCTTGTCAGCCTTCAGTTCATCCTTGACCCTGCAGAAAATGGTGAAATTGCGTCCGCGCAGTCCCTTTTCACGGGGTTCGTGTTCCACGGGGACGGCAGGATCTTCGGCGGGTTCGGCGGGCATGCCGGTGGCATCTTCGAGTTCCTTGATCCGGGCCTTGGTTTCCTCTTTTTGTTGCACCTGTTTACGGTGTTCCGCAAGTACCTGGGTGAAGAATGCGGTCAGCCGGGGATTCGCCACCCGATCAATGACCTTGATGTCCTCCGTGGTGCGGAAAAGATCCAGGAACACCTCACGGGCCGGACCCACCTGATTGAGGTAGAACAGGGCGATCCCGTTCAATTGTCTGAGGTTCAGTGCGTGAATGTTCATTTCACATCCAGCAACAGCGAGCTTCAGACCATTCTTGACCAGATTGAGACCCTCCTGGTGTTCATAGGCCTCAATTTTTTCCACTGCCCGCATGGAAGCTTCCCGCATCCGCATCTGGTTGTCTCGGGGGCATTCAGCCCGGGCTGGAATGGAACCGGAAAAAACTACAATGAAAAAAACAAACGCCAGTGT
Organism: uncultured Kofleriaceae bacterium; assembly: GCA_964618145.1. Classification (GTDB taxonomy): domain Bacteria; phylum Myxococcota_A; class Polyangia; order HGW-17; family HGW-17; genus HGW-17. Next base: position 38,217 of record CAZTZR010000027.1, on the reverse strand, counting down.
ATGCCGCATAAGGTGACTCCTTGGGACGAGGCAGGACAAGTTAACCTGAAACGGGGTCCGAGGTCAACACCTAACCAATATGATTGTATCATTCCGTTTTCAAAAAATGCAGGCAAGATGTTTACCGGGTGAGAATGGAATCCCCGGGAAGATCCATGATCCGGACGCCGGCCCCGTTGAACAGGAGTAGTTGTCCGGCTGCCAGGACCACGCGGGCATCCGCACTGATTGGGAGCGGGGTTTCGGCCGGAGCGGATATGGAAACGGAAAGACGGCGGTTCCGGTCGGGATCCAGGAATACACACCGTCTGCCGGTGGCTTCCACATCCGGATCCCGCACACAGAAAATGACATGGCCGTCGATGGTTTTTCCTTCGTATTCAATGATGCAGGGAGCCGATGTGTCCTCTTCGGCAAAAAGGGACAAACGGTCCAAAACACCGTCAATGCGGATAGCACACGAGGATGCGTCCAACCGGATGGAAGGGGGCAGGGCAACTTTGGGCGGGACAACCGGAACCGGACGACAGGGGCGAGGGGTCGAAGCGCTACTGTCCTTTGCTCCGGAACAGACCAACTCGTGGGAGCCGGTTTGAGGATCGTGGAACAGGGTCACCTGCATCGTGGATTCTTCGGATCCTTCTCCCAGTTTCAGGCATGGACCCCGCTTTTCGGGATCCCATCCGAAATCGGTTTCTCCATGGAGGTGTTCCATCCAGTTGGGTCCGAATCCACAAAAAGTTTTTTCAGGCAGGGATGCGATTTTTTTCATGGTGCGGGATTGTGGATCGATCTCCAGCAGGTGGTTTTCAGCAAAACCGTACAGCCGCAAAGTGGGATGGTGAAGGAATGCCACCAGATCGGGCGTACCATCCGGCGCGGGCAGGTTCGTGGGCCATTTCAACGGAGCCATGCGGGCGTTTTCATGCAGGATGAACCAGCCGCCCCGGGTTTTCACGAGGGCAATGTGAGGGCTTGACCCGGGATCGCCGATGACCGGTTCTGTCGCAACGGGTTTGACAAGGCCGGTGACGGCCTGTTCCGGAAGGTTGTTCTTTTGACGGGCCTTCAGGATTTTGCGGGCGGTCCGGAAATGCATGTCCGGCAGTTGTTCGAGTTCCAGCACCATCGGCTGCCGGCACCCCCATGCAACCGGGATGACCATGCACAGCAACCAAAGAAGGATGTCCACCTTTTCCGCTTTCCCGGCTGAAGTCACTTTTCACCTCCGGATCCGTCGGGAATCAATACTACAGGCAAGGTTTCGTATTCGTCAAACAACTGGGCAAAGGAGGCGAACTCTTTCCAGCGGGAAACGGGAACGACTTCGTGCCGGAGTTGCTTTTCCACCACCAGGGTGGCCGAACCGTCCTTTTGCACGCGCAGTTTCCGGCGCAAGGTGCCATAAGCGGTTTCAAGGTTCAGGTCCGGTCCGGGTTCGAAGGAATGGCCTGCCGGAGGCAGGATGCGCAGTTCGGTACGGGTGTCCGGCAGTGCGTTGGGAAGAAAATCCGTCTTCCGGGAGGCATAGACGGAAAAGCGCCTCCTGAGGTTCCATGGAAAAAGGAAACGTCGCATTTCCAGTTTGTTTCCTGGAATTCCGGCAAGTACAGACGGAGCAGTGAAGGTCAGGCTGGAGAGCAGTTCCGCTTGGTGACGGGGTGGTTTTTTCCATTGCCATTCCAGAAGGCGGGCACCCGGAAAATACCGGTGGAGGCTGTCGGACTGAACCTGATCCCACAGGCGTTTGGGGTCTGCCTGAATGAACTGTTCCAGTTTCTGGACTGCGTGAAAACCGGAACTGCGGTCTTCCACTGTGAAATGGGCGCTTTTGTCAGTTTCCAGGCGAACCCGCGCAAGAAGATGGCGCCATTGGGTGTCCGCTTCCGGCAGGGTTTCTGTCTGAAATGGAGAAGCCAGCACAATGGCCTGGGTGCCCCCCAGGGCAGGAACCATGCTGCCCACCGGCAGCCGCGAGAAACGGGGATCCACAAAGCCGAATTCCGGGATGTGCAACAGCCACAGCGGGAAGTCTGCCGGATCCGGGATATCCGGTACCCCACTGCCTGCCCGTCCGGTTCGGGCCAGAAGCATTCGCACATCGAATCCCTGGTGCCGCAACAGTGCGAACAGCAGATGGGCCCGGGAGCCGGATCGCCTCTGGAGTATGGTGGCCGCCCGCAATTCGCTCCGTTCATCGCGGATGTGATCCATCACCCAGTGGGAAGTACGAAAAATGCATGGGGTCGCCTTTTTCGGGCATAATTGTTTCGCGAGCCGTGCGACCTCAGTGGAATCCCGGTCTGCATGGGGCTCTTCCTCGGCAAGCAAAAGGACCAGATCCTCCCTGGAAAATCCGGCCTGGGCGGCGATGGAGGGTGGTTCATGTCCTGTCATGCGGGGTTCGGAAAGGGTGCGTTCCAGGGTGAACGCAGCCAGTCGCAGTATCTGTTCCCCGTTTTGTGTGGTGCGGGAGATGTCCGGTAGCCGGCCCCGGGGTTGTACGCTGAGGGATACGGACCCGGGAGCCCGCAGGATCCATTCCGACTGCACGGTGGGAAAAGCCGGGTGGGTGAACTGGAAGCGGTTTACCCAGGTGCGGCCGGGAAGCCCGGAAATGCCTGGATGAATCCGGAGGGTGGAGAACACGATGATGTCTCCGGGTTCAAGGTTGCGCAGGGAAAAGCCGGATTTCTGGGGAATGCTGGATGGAGGGAACACCCGTCCATCCGGTTTGAGTGTATGGACATCCAGCACGATGGCGTCCGGGGGCAGTTGCAATTCCCCGAGTTCTTCCACGGCCACCGGTGAGTTCAGGCGCACCCATCGGGTGGTCAGGAAAAAACCGCCCCCCTCGGGATACAGGAAATGCTCTTCCCGGTTGAGTAAAAAGACGGCTGCGGCATCGAGCCCCCAGTTCATTGCCAGCAATTCCTTCACGGGTGGCAAATCGGATGGCCGGAACAGACCGGCGTTCCATGCCAGTTGCAGCACTTCGCGGTTGATGGGGTACCGGGCCAGGCGGGCCAGCAGAATGGCCCGGGGATCCGGAAGGTTCCCTGCAACCGTCTGCAGGTCGAACCATTTGATGAATGCACTCTCCCGGGCGGGATCTACTGCAAGCAGGGTTTCCAGACGGGAAATGGCGCAGGAGATGTCGCCCAGTCCCAGACAGGCATCTGCGGATCTGGCGAGCAGGTCCGGGACAGGTCCCCAGATTTCCAGAAGGCGGTTTGCCTCGAAAACGGCTTCCCGGAAACGAAATGCTCCTTGATACAGGGGAATCCGGTCGGTGAGATCCGGCCTCAGGGTCATTGCGGGCGCCAGTCGGGCAAGGGCATCCCGGACGGAGATCCTGTACTGTCGGGATGACAACCGGAAAGACTGGTAATGGCGGAATGAGGCCAACTGTTTTCCTGGGTCCGGTGCATTGAAAGTCAGTCCCGCCTGCAGGGAAAGTTCGGTGGCCCGGGTCAGGGCGGCTTCGGTGGACAGGCCAAAAAGCAGGGAAATGGCATCCTGGTACCGCCCGTGTCGCGACAGGAGCATGGCACGGTCCCAGATGGCCCAACCGGTTTTTTCATGCTTTTTTTGAAGTTCCGAGAGAAGTTTTCTGGAGACTTCAGGGGTCAGGGACGGATCCTTCAGGAGGGCCAGGGAGTGCAACCGGGTTGCCAGTTCAATGCGCGCCAGACGAGGGTTGTCGTGTGCGGTTTCCCGCGCTTGTCCAAGGTGTCCCAGTGCCGTGTGATATGCCATCATGGCGGCTTGGTGCAACGGACGCATCCATTCGGGCAGATCCACAAACCGTTCCATGGGATGGACAGGTTTTCCGGGAAGATTGCAGCCGGCAGCGGTTGGCAGGACCCGGATTCTGGGACGCCGCAGGGTGTTCCGTGCCAACAGGCGGATTTCCAGCAAGTGGGTGCCCCGGGGAATCGGAACAAGCAGGCGCCACAGGTCTTCCTCCACCAGGGGCGTGTGAAGTGATGAAGCAGAAAAGTGCTTTCCAGCATATACTGCGGCAGGGCCATCGGGACGGATTTCCACCAGCAGTTCAGTATCTGTGTCGCAACGGATTTCCCGGGTCAGCCGGAAGGCTTCGGGATGGCCGGACAATGATGATACCGGTTGGCCGTCTGTCCAGGTTTCCTCCCCGGAAAACCTGGAACTATCCTGGAATGAACGTCGTCCGGTGATCAGGCTCCGGGATGCCGAGAAAACCAGCCCGGTGCCTGTCAACCCGGGGTCGGGCTCCGCCAGAAGTCCGAGCAGCACAGGATGTCCGGTCCATCCGAGTACCGGCAGGCCCGGATCCTTCTTTCCCAACTCGAGCAACCGGAGAACATGTTCCATGTCCGCCGGATCCTGGTCGATCAGAAGTGCGGCTGCCAGCAGACGCCAGATGCCCACGGCCGGATCCCGCATGTTTGTGCCCGGGCCATTGGAGGTTGCTTCCAGGAAATGCAAGAGCCGATCCGCCATGGTCCAGGGATCACCCTCCAGGGCGGCACGGATTCCCCCGGGACCGTCAGACCAGCCGGGCGGACAATTCTTCATGCGGCTTTCGGAGTTCACGGGAAAGGGACGGTTTTCGAGAAGATCCAGAAGGGCTTCGTGCAGATCCAGTTCACATTGTCTCGCGGTTGTGGCGGTCGTGCGCTCTTCCCGGATCCGGGAACGGACGATGGTCAGCGGGTCCGGCGGCCTGGTGGCAACGGTGGATGGGCCGGAAAACAGGGTACAGGCGCCGGCTGTCAGGCCAAGCAACATGACGGCGGGCCACAAAAGGAGCGGAACCCGCCGGGCACCCAGGGTTGCAAACCCGTTCACCATGTCAGCACCGCCCGTACGGGAACTGCCTCCGCTTCGGGAACCAAAAGGCCAAGACAGACAAGAAGTGCACGCCCCGGTTCAGCGTTCTCCAGGCAAAGGTTTTCCAGCAGGAGAATGCCCCGGGACAGGAAAATGCGGTGTACCGGCAGATCCGGGTTTTCGGGAAGGTCCGGTCCGAACCCCTCCACCCCCACGAGAATCGGTGACATGTCCGCGAGGGCGAGTGCTCCTTCGGGTGTGAAATGAACTCCTTGTGGTGTTGTGGCTTTCACCAGAACCCGGTCACCGGCTCTCAGGGGCCAGGCGAGGACCTGCCGGGCGTCCACCGGTCCGGGGCCGGCGGGCACCACGCAGCAGGGTCCGCACGCACTTTGCCAGGGGATCCGCCCCATGGGTGTCTCGTCCGGAGATGGCATCCAGGGTCCGTCAGGAGTGTTCCCCGCCAAATCCAGATGGGCAGGTGCGTCCAGATGGGTGCCGGCATGGAGGGACATGGACAGGGTGCTCAGGCGCACACCCTGGTGTTGTTCCGATACCAGTTCCGGTGCCGGATCCCCCGGGTAGACGGGCATTTCGGGGGTGATGGGCATGGAAATGTCCAGTGTTCGTGAACGGGTCAAACACCGTGGGGAAAATGGAGGGAATTTCATCGTGCAGGCTCCCAGATGAAAACAGGTCCGCAGGGATTGCCCGAATATGTACGGGGCCGGCGCCCGGGTATGACCCCCCTGCGCCGGTAATTCCGTGCGAATCCCGGCCAGTGCATCCAGAAAACCGGTCCATGCCGGTCATGGATGACGGTACCCCATCGTTTTCCGGCAAATCCCCGGACCAGGTCGTCGGGCACCGGAAGTCCGGCGGCCCGGATGTCGTTGAGCGCATGCTGGTGGAAATGGCCCGGGTGTCCTGCCTGAACGGCTGCCCATGGATGATACGGCACCAGTACCGGTCCGGGCAGTCGGGCGAGCAGCCGGAGAAACCGGTGTGCCGCCCGGGTGTCCGCCTGAGTGGGCGTGACCTGGCGGAAGGAACGCTCAGGCGGCATGCGGGTGTGCAGGTGGAACACGCAAAAGAAACCGGCAGCCAGGATGCAGGCAGTATCCACCCAGGGGAAAAGCGGGTGGCGGACTTTTGTTCCGGGAGGTTCCGGTATATTGGCCAGGGCCCAGGTCATGGCAGTTGCCATGGGAACGAACACGGCGGCAGGAAGCAGGGCATTGATGTGGGCCCAACGGGTACCCATGCCGATGGCGGCAGTCAGGACACCGGCGGCGGCCATGCCCCACCAGAAAAGCAGATCCTTCCACCGGTGCCGGGCCATCCACAGTCCGGGCAGGGCAACGGCGGCCAGGGGCCACAGCCGCTGGGCCAGAAGCAGGGGCGTTCGTGGCCACAGTTGGGTCATGTCAAACGTGTGCCGCTGGTGGATCTGGCGGATGTAGAACCAGAGTTGACCGTCTGTGATCCAGTGGGCGACCAGCAATACTCCGGCTCCGCAGAAGGCGGCCGTGGCGTTCCATACGAGCCATTGCCTGCGGTTTCGGGACAACTGCCAGAGGCTGGCCGGCACGAAGAAGAGCAGGGCGGTCTGCTTGGTCCAGAAGGCCAGGGAAAAGAGCACCGCCGAAGCAATCCGGGTGGAGGTGCGGTCCGGATCACGGACCAGCAAAACTGCACCCCACACCACCAATGCCAGGTAGAGTGTATCGATGCGGGCCAGGTCCATCCATGCCCCGGTGGTGAAATACTCCAGGAGAATGAAGGTGGAGGCCACCAGGGCAAGGATGGTCGCCGGCAACATCCGGGTCCCGGACTGCCGGGTTCCCAGAAAGATTCCTGCGCCGATGGCGGCAAGTGCCGTCAGGGATACCAGGCGGGCCACCAGAAAGGAATTGCCGAACATGGCAGCGGGCAGTGCGGTCACAAAATAGTAAAATGGCGGGTAGGCGAAGGGAATGTAGTCGACCGAAGGAAGTGGATACAGGGGCTCGAAATCCAGCACCCGCTGGATGTGCAACAATACGCCTCCTTCCATCCATTCCAGATCCATGGGATACATGACCCGGATCGCGAACATGCGCACAAATGGCCACAGGGCGAAAATGCAGATGCCCGCCACAAAGCCGCCCGCCAGAACCCGTGCCACCGTGTCCGGTGCCAGATGTACCCTTCGGGGAGGACCAGCCTTGTCTTCGTGGTTTTTCGTGTGTCCGGGTGGGGGGGCGGTTGCCGGTTCCATGCTCCGCACAGATTGGCACAACCCCGGGAGAATTGGAAGGTTTCCATCTTGTCATGGAACCGTTCGGATGCAATACTGGCACCGGCGGGAATCAAACCCCGGGATGAAGGAGCGGAAGATGAAGGAAATGGCACGGTTTTCAACGAATCTGGCATGTATCTGGACACTGCTGTTTCTTGCAGCCATTCATGCACCGCTTGCCCATTCCCGGGGGCAAGGCAAATGGGGTTTTATCCGCCCGGACGGAAGTGAGGCCATTCCCCCGATTTTTGACCACGCATCGCCGTTTTCCGATGGGTTGGCGATGGTGCGGATCGGGCAGCAATGGGGTTTCGTGGATAGCACCGGCAAGCAGGTCATTCCGTTTGTCTATGCCCAGGCGTATCCTTTCAGACATGGTGTTACCTCTGTGAGGCGCAGCGGCGAAACGGAATGGATCCTGATCAATACCAGGGGAGAACGTATGGGAAACAGGTCGTTTTCCTCCCCCCTGCACTTTTCCGATGGGCTTGCAGCATTCCGGGAAGACGCCAAAACCGGGTATGTCGATCCTGAAGGAAAGGTTGTGATTGAGCCGGGTCCGTTTTCTGGAGGCCCCTTTGACAGTGGTCTTGCCGCAATCACCCTCAGGCAGGGGTATGCGTTCATCGACAAGAAGGGGAAGATTGTTTTGCCGGGTCCATATGAACAGACGGATGGTTTCCGGGCGGGATATGCCCGTATCAAGGTGAAGGATCGGGAAGCGTTGATCGATACCCGGGGAAAATATTTCCTGCCGCCGAAATACTATGCGGTTTCGTTTTTCACCGAAGGGTTGGTGGGTGTCAAGACATCCAGAAAGGCCGCCGGTTTCATGAATGAAAAAGGAAAGATGGTCATTGCGCCCAAGTGGCATTTTGCATTGCCGTTTGAACACGGTTTTTCCATTGTGATCGTCAATGACAAATATGGTGTCATCAACAAATCGGGCAAGGTGGTCATTCCCCTCCGGTATGACACCATCCAGCAGCGTGGTCCCAGAATCTTCAGGGCGGTCCAGGACGGGAAGACCCTTTTCCTGGATGCGGAGGGGAAACCATTTACCCGTGAGGAAGCAACTTTTCTTTCCATTGTGGCGGAAGGACTGATCGGATATAAAAACAGTTCAGGGAAATTCGGTTTTCTCAAGGAATCGGACGGTACAATCGCCATTCAACCTTTGTACTGTGAAGGCGGCGTGTTCAGTGAAAAACTGGCACCTGTCCAAACCTGTGCACCAAAACCCACCCAAGAATGATTCCGAAAGGACCCGTACAAGGAGATGCCGGAAAACATGCTGGTGGTCACGCCCGGAATCGTCATCGAGGAACGCTGGCTCGAGGAAACATTCATCCGTTCCCCGGGACCCGGGGGGCAGAACGTGAACAAGGTTTCCACCGGCGTGCTGTTGCGCTTCGACCTGAATGCTTGTGACACCCTGCCCCCGGCAGTGCGAGAGCGACTGGTCCTGCTTGCTGGCAGGAGGATCAACGCCGAAGGTTTCCTGCTCATCGAGTCCCATCGGTTCCGCACCCAGGATCGCAACCGCGAAGACGCCCGGGAGCGGCTTGCCGATCTGATCCGCCGGGCCGCGGCCCCGCCTCCGCCACCACGGCGGCCCACAAAACCCACGAAGGCCTCCCGTGTGCGCCGGCTGGAAGGCAAGAAAATGCGCTCGGACCTCAAGCGATCCCGGGAGCGTCCCGGGAATGAGTAGGGGGGCAAACGCATTATGAGCGTTGAGTGATAATAGTGGTTCAGTGCCGGTTGCCGGTGCCCACGCCAACAACCCCACGCTCATTCGGCAACTGGTCCGTTTTGCGTCCGGTCACGGCTCCCAGTCGAACCGGGAGGAACAGTCCAGTCCCGCCAGATCGCAGAAAAAATCCCGGACCGCGGGGACGTCCATGAAATCATACCCGTAGACCGGTCCGTAACTGGTCCACAGTTCGGTGCCGGCGGGAATGTCCCGGATGGCTTCGAACACCACATACGGCGGATCACATGTCAAAACGCCCCGGACGTTCTGGAAACCTGTGGGGATGCCGTTGATGCGTGAAGGGGCGAAATTGATCATGCTTCCCGGACCGCCTCCACGACTTCCGTCCACGGCGTCCCAGGGCCAGATGTCTTCTTCGGCGCATTCGGGAACGGCGTAGAGGAATCCCCGTTTTCCCCGGGGAACGGAACGCTCGAAGACCAGTCGTCCCCCCATGTCGGCCACCCGTTCTCCCTGCTTCAGATCCCGTGCCGCGAACAACCCGCGGCCGGCCCCGGGAATGATGGATGGAGCAATGGTGGTTTTTTCCCGCAGGGCGGGATCTCCCGACAGGCTGCGGGGCCGGAAGAACCAGGTACACACCCCGGCTGTAATGAGGAGAAGGGCGAAGACACCGGCCAGGATCCACAACAGGATCCGCCTTTTGTTCCACGGTCTTGTTCCCTTGTTCATGCGCCTTTGTGGCGACAGGAAAACCTGACGACTTTGAATTCGGTGATTTTGTTCATGTTCGTTGAATCTGGTGCGGTCGGAGAGACTCGAACTCTCACAGGAATACTCCCACTAGAACCTGAATCTAGCGCGTCTACCAATTCCGCCACGACCGCCCAGAGGTGACCGGTGACCGGCAACCTGCGGATGACTGTATGAAGGAAGAATTACTTTTTGTCAAGAAGAATTTGTCATCCCGGCGACAGGGAAAACAGGGCTCTGTTCAGGGAGTGCGGTTACGGCTGGCCAAATCCAGGTACATGTTGATGGACAGTGCCATGGAGGCCAGTTTTGAACGGGCACTATCCCCCCGGGAAGTCAGGATCATGGGCATGTCACCGAGGAGGATGACTCCGGCGCAGACGGCGCCTGACTGGGTTGTGAGGGTTTTGTACAGCACATTGCCGGCGTCAATGTCGGGCATGATCAGGATGTCCGCGTTACCGGCGATTTTTCCCTTGTACTTCTTTTCATGGGCACAGGCGGGATCCATGGCTACGTCAAAGGACAGGGGGCCTTCCACAATGCAGTCTTTCCGGTCTGCGAAACGGGCGGCCAAATCAGCGGCCTGCATGGAACTGTCAATGCTCTTGTTGACACTTTCGATGGCCGAGATGACGGCAACCTTTGGGGTCGGAATCCGCAGATTGGCGGCCACCTTCAATGTGTTTTCCAGGATCTGCTCCTTTTTGGACAGATCCGGATAGGTGTTCACTGCCGCATCGGAAATGATCAGCAGTTTGTTCCGTTTCGGGATGTCCATCACCACGCAGTGGGAGATCAGTTGCCCGGGCTGCAGTTTTCCTCCCGCCTTGAGGTATCTGAACACCGCACGGAGGATTTCCTCGGTCTTGTAGGAACCCTTCATGACGATGTGGGCCTTGCCCTCCTCCATCAATTCCACGCCTCGGGTCAGGGCGTCGTCCGTGTCATCAATGATGTAGTTCGTATCATCAATGACCAGATCATAGTCGTAGGCAATCTTCGAGATGGCGGTGAAATCCCCCACCAGACGGAAATTGGCCAGTTTGTACTGGCCCTGCTCGTTGGCCCTCTTGGCTGCCAGGATGGCCTCCTCGTTGTCGGCACCAAAGATGGCCACAGTGGGCATGAAGGTTTCCTTGACCTTGATGCAGGTGGAAGCGAGCAGGTCATCCAGGGTGGTGATGGGGGAGCCATGTTTGCGGTACCGGATGGGTTCGGCAAAGACGGTGGTGTCGATCAGCCGGTTTTCAGCGCGCCGCAACGAGGCCAGATTGTCACGTTCCCGAACGTAATTTTTCATGGACTGCGGGGTATGCAGTCCCGCCAGCGTCCCGGCAGCCAGAGCCTCGTGTTCGAAACTGCCGGGGATCAGGACCAGCGGAAAATGGCCGGCCAGATGTTCCCGGACGCGGGAGGCGATCTCTCCGGAACGGGCCAGGCCCCCGGTGAGCACGGCAGCCGCGGTCTGTCGTTCGGCAAGGTCCATCTGCAACATGGTCCGGGCGATCTGCCGCCCGAAGAAATCAAGAATCAACTTGATTTTTCCCTGCTGGTCTTCCGTGGCTCCCTGATGAACGAAATGCAAAAGGGCTCGAAAATCGTTTGTACCTGCCAGGGAGAGCAGTCCTCCGGAAGAAAAAACCAGATTTTTCAGTTCGCGGCTGGTGATTTCGTCCCTGTCCAGGGCATCCAGCAGGGCCGGCAGTTCCAGATGCCCGGCCCGGTTGGCCGATGGAATGCCCGAAAAGGCGTTTGATACGGCGCTGACCCTGCCGGACTCGTGGGCGGCCACGGAAGAGCCACCTCCGATATGCGCGGTGATGGCGTTTACCTGTTCGGCGGGGCGACCCAGCACGGAGGCCACCAGGCGCCAGACTGCCTTGTGGTTGAGGTAGTGGGCTCCTACGCCGGTACGCTTGATCTTCACCGTTCCGGTCATGCGTTCCACCGAATCCAGTTCGTCGCATACGACCGGGTCCGAGGTCGTGATCAGGATGCGTGCCGGATTGCCGGATTGTTGGGCCAATCGCACCGCCATGGGGATGGACAGGTTGGATGCGTGCTGGATTGCCGGTTTTTCCAGGTCCTGCAACATCTCGGGAACCACCCGGTAGGTACCTGAAGGAACGGGGGAGATGAACCCGCCCCGGCAGGCGATGCCGTCAAGGTCGTTCAGGTTCAGTCCATGTTTTTCCATCCAGCGGAGGATTCCCGCATTGCGGGCGTCCACACCTTCCGGTGCATCCACCGACAGGTGCACTTCGGACTCGTGCCGTTTTTCCAGGCCTACGAACCAGGCGACCTTGGTACTGGTGGATCCCGGATTGATCACAAGAATGGCCGGAGCATCATGTTCGGCTTTTCGGGCGGCATCCTCCGGCAACAGTCGCTTCAGGAGCGGTTTTCCCCGGTCCAGTTCCCGTTCCGTGTCCAGCAGCCTGGAAACCATTTCCCCCAGCAGGTTCCTGGCGCAAGAGGACCCCTGCAGATCTCCCAGGGTGGTGATTGCCGCCTGAAGTTGGGATCGGACTTCCGGGGAAAACCGTGCTTCCGGTTCCCGGGCAGTCTGGTCATCCAGTTGGGACAGCCATTCCCGGAAGAGGGACTGGGCCTGGCGGTCGCGAAGGGTGGCATAAACCTGGCTTTTTCCAAGTTCGGCGAGTGTTTCTGCAAATGCATCAAAGGGTGTCATTGTCCTGCGGTCCTTTGCCCATGAGTTCCCGTACGGCTTCGGGGTTGCCCAGATGGCCCAGATCTTCGTGCAAGTCCATCTCTCCGGTCAGGATGCGGTGCAACAGTCTGCGCTCGACCTTTCCCGAGCGGGTCCGGGGGATTTCCCGGACGATGTGGAACCGGATGGGAAGGAACAGGTCCCCCGCATGTTCTCCCAGCCAGATGCGAAGGGTTTTCTCGAAATGCGCGGGGTTTTCCAGACCTGCGGATTGGGCGGGGGTGACGAAGGCCACCAGTTGGTCACCCGTTTCATGTCCCTCGATGCCCAGCACGGCGGCCTCGCGCACGTCGGGATGGGAGGACAGGGTGGCCTCCATCTCCGAGGTGGATACGCTGTGCCCTTCCACCTTCATGACATCGTCCAGCCGCTTCATGAACCAGAAGAAACCGTCGGCGTCCAGCCGGACTCCGTCATTGGTCTGGAATAGTCCTTCTCCGGTGAAATGCAGTTGGCGGAACCGCTCGGGCTGACCGTCGATGGTCCGGCACAGCCCCGGGAAATCTTCCTCAATGACCAGATTGCCGCTTTCGTTGACACCGCAGGGTTTGCCAAAATCGTTGACAATTCGGGGAATCACACCGAACAGCGGCAGGCCGATGGACCCGTGCCGGTTCAGTTCCGGAACGGGGAGGGTTGACAACAGGGCACAACCCGTTTGGGTGGATGTCCACAGATTGAGCACCCGGTGGGATTCGCCTGTCAACGTGTCGACCACGCGCCGAAGCATTCGGGGGCCCACGGCATCTCCGAACAGGCACACGGTGGTGAACCTCTGGTCCGGGGAAAGGGGTGCCAAATCCAGTTGGGCGAACTGGTGCGGGCAGATGAACAGGTGTTTCGTGCCATCACCGGACACAACGGCGGTGATGCGTTCGGTGGCATTTTGATTGGTGAGCAGACCCGTGACAATGGTGGCTCCCCGGATCAGTGCTCCCCAGAGGCCATAGGCCAGGGAAGGCAACGCAGCCGGCTCGGAAGTGGTCCATACACGGGAGGCCGTGTTTTTGTCTTGCCCACGATGGGCCAGAATCCCGGATGACAGCCCAGTCTGGGTCAGAAAACCGCCGGTGGAATACACATATCCCCTGGGGATGGAACCTCCTGTTCCGGGATACAGCAAAAACAGAGGATGCTCCGCGGAAACAGGCACCGGATCCACTGTACGCTCCGAACCGAATCCGTCAAAGGGTCCAGGTCCCGGGTGGATGATTTCCATGCTTTTCCTACTGGCAATGTCCTGCAAGAACACCAGCACCGAATCGGGTACACCGTTTTCCGACAGGAAAAGAAACCTGACCTGTGCATTGTCCAGGATGCGTTCCATGAAGGCCCCGGAGAACCGGCGGGAGATGGGCACAGCCACGGCCCCGATTCGCGCAATGGCCAGGGAGGCCACTACCCACGGCAGTCCTTCGGAGAGCAAGATGCCCACCCGGTCCCCGCATGCGCATCCGAGGTCCTGCAGACCGGCGGCCACGCGGTGCACCAGACGGGCAAGATCCATGCGGGAAATGCCGGATAGCCGGTTTTGTGGGTCAAATTCACTTGCCACCACAGCATTGTCCCCGCCATCTTTCATGAAACGGTCCAGTGCATTTTCGCAGGCATTGAGTTTTCCGCCCGGAAACCAGATGCGTCCGGCGGGGTCATATGCAGAGGAAAATGCTTTTTGCCAACAAAGTTGCCTTGCCTGGGAGTCCCAGAATTCCAACCGGTTTTCACAGGATTTCCTGTATTGTTCGCGATATTCTTCAATATTTGCGGGGAGTACAAAAGGGGCCATGACGATAGTCACTCCTTTCCGGCCAGACAATCCCTCAAAGGAAACACGGGGTCAACCCCTTTCGGGAAAAAATTCGCGAATCGGGTTGCAATATAATGGCAGAAATACAGAAACCATTCCGGTCTTGTCCGGAAAATGGAAAAGTGGTAAAAAATCCTCCGCGGGGCGGAGGTTCCCGCATTTTGGCAATCCAATCCACTCTGAAAAGGAACAAGGAAGTCGCATGTCAGGAAAAATGATGCTTTCGAACATGGAAACCATTCCCGGTCACCGGATCACCGAAGTGTTGGGGCTGGTGCAGGGCAATACCATCCGGGCCAAGCACATCGGTCGGGACATCATGGCCGGTTTCAAGAACATCGTGGGCGGGGAAATCAAGGGATACACCGAGTTGCTCAACGAGGCCCGTACCGAAGCCATGGACCGCATGATCCGCCAGGCGGAAGGCCTGGGAGCGGATGCCGTGGTGAACGTGCGCCTGGCCACCTCTTCAGTGATGCAGGGTGCCGCCGAACTGTTTGCTTACGGCACGGCGGTGAAACTGGAGAAGGAGCCCTCATGAACTGGGAAATACTGCTATTGGTGCTGCTCCCCCTGGTGTTCATTTTCCTGCCGCCGTTCTTCATGTTTGTGACGGGAGCCCTCATCGAGCGCAGCCACATGAAGAGCATCCTGCGAAGGGAGGAACATTTCCGGTCCCTGCGTACCAGCAATCTCAGGCAGATTCCGGCGGGTGCGAGGCAGGCGGTGTTCCTGACAGGCTCGGTGGTGCTTTCTGCAGACGGGTGGAAGACCATGCTGGCCGGATTCCGCCAGGTTTTCGGTGGCCGGATGCGTTCCATCGAACCCGTTCTGGAGCGCGCCCGGCGCGAGGCACTCCTGAGGCTGCTCAGGGAAGCCGAGTCCCTGGGGGCCACACAGGTGATCAACATCCGGTTTGAAACCGCCAACATGCGATCCACCCAGGGATTGATGGTGGAGGTGGTGGCTTATGGAATGGGAATCCTTTGAAGAACCGGTTTCGGTGTGCACCTTGTGCAGGCGGGAGGCAGGCTTGAAACCACTGGCCGCAATCCTGTTGTCCCTGATGCTGTCGCTTGTGCTGCTTCCCCGCCGGGCGCATGCCGGGGAGCCGGACTGGGTGGAATATTCCGGCAGGGTTTCGATTCCCCTGACCACTGTGGGGCTTTCCGTTTGGCTCGCCGGGGAGTTTTTCAAAAAGGATCTGGTTCCCGACCAATCCCGCTGGTCGGCGGGAAATCCCGTGGACGACGGAGTCCGACGGGCTCTGGCATGGAATCTCTCCCGGCAGGGAACAGCGGACATGGCCAGCAATGTGGTGCTTGGCGCCATACCCCTCATCGGCCTCTTTCCCCTGTTGGCCGGTGACAACAATGGATGGTCGCTGTCCGGGGACAGGCCGTGGAAACAAACGGGACTCAGCGCCCTGGTCATGCTGGAAAGCGTGTCGGTTGCGTTGTTGGCCAACCAGATTGTCAAATTCATTGTACTGAGGGACCGGCCGTATACCCGACAACCCGGATTCGCCGGTGACAAACCCGATCAAAGGCTATCCTTTTATTCCGGTCACACCACCACGGCGTTCGCCCTGGCTGTTTCCGCAGCCACCCTGTACGACATGAAGGGTGGTGATCACCGGGGTGTCGTATGGGCGGTCAGTCTGGCTTTGGCTTCATCCGTGGGGTATCTGCGCATTGCGGCGGACAAGCACTACCTTACCGATGTTTTCGTGGGTGCCGTGGTGGGGGCGGTGGCCGGCTTCTTCCTGCCGCGGCTGCTGCACAGGCCGGCATCCGGAAAAACGGAGGAGTTCAGATCGGGGGAACTTCTTCCGGTTGTGCCGGATCCCTGGATTTTCGGGATGACCCTTCCCTGGTAATTACCGCAATCCGGAATCAACGGACTTGACCGTCGTTGTCAGTCATCATCTTCGGAAAGAACTTCCTGTCGGGGTTTTGCGGGGCGGGGGGCCGGCATGGGAGCCTGCATGGGAGGACTCATGACAGGCGGAGTCGGGTAGGTCGGTGCTTCCGGGTTCGGTTCCGGTTTCATTTCTGCCGTGGCTTTTTGTGGAGCCGTGGTTGAACTTTCCTTTTCCTGGATCGCGGGTTTCTTCTGACCCCGCAGCACGGCCCACCCGGCAGAAATGGTGTATCCCTTGGGGGATAGCACGGATGAATACACCATGTAGCCGGCAATTCCGAGCACCAGGTAGACGATCAGGTATTCCACCCAGGTAGGGTCGTTCTTGGCGGTCTGTGTTGTCATGATTCCCTTCTCCTGCAAGGTGGTATCCGTCTTGCGAAAGACGCTCAAAATCCCCCCTGCAGAAAAAAATATGGAAAAAATGCGCAAAATGCGCAACCTTTTCTTTCAGATTCCGATAATAGAAGCAAAGCATGGCCCAATGCCGGGTCATGCGACGCCAAAGGGCCGCCCGCAAAAGGGTGGCCCGTTACAGGGAACGAACGTGACCGGATTAAACCAGAGCATGGCCCAATCCTGGGCCAGGCGACAGAGGGAACGAACGTGACCGGATTAAACCAGAGCATGGCCCAATGTCGGGCCTGACGCATGAGGGTGACGAAGACACCCGGAAAGGGCACAATCCATGAAGATCGAACCAAAAATGATGATGCAGGCCGGACCCTCCATGGGACGTACACGCTCCCCCGAGGCTTTCGAGGTGGCCATCGCCAAAGCGAAAAATGCCGTGAAGTCCGGCTTGACTGGGGCAGCTTCCATGATTCCCGTGGTATCGACCCTGACCGCGGGCGCCGGAATGCCGGGGGGATCCGGATCCGTCACGGACATGGCCCATTTGCAGAAACAGCAGCAGGACTGGAACATGGAATACTTGAAGCTCCAGATGGAGGTGCAGGCGGAGAACCGGCAGTTTTCCACCATTTCCAATATTGTGAAAAGTCGCCATGACACCGCCCGGGCGGCCATCAACAACATCCGGACCTGATATTCCAAGGAATCTGTGAGGAATCCCATGCATCATGCATTGCCGAAAACTGGTAGGCCTGACATCTACTCCGCGGTCTTTTCCCTCCGCAGGGCCGTATTCACCGCCGCTGTAAAAAAGGAAATCTGTCTTGAATCATCCGCTGCTCTTGCACATGCGGCGGATCGTCTGGTGAAACTGGTGTTGGAACCAAAAGGGGATTACTCCCTCATCAGAATGTATCAATTGAACTTGGCCCTCAGGGCGCTGGTATATGACCTGTTTGATCTGGAAGCCATCAGCGATGGTGATGTCGACTGGATTCTGGATTTGTCTTTCAAACTGGAACGGAACCATCTGGCCCGGGCTGGTTATTCCTGCCCGGGTGGCGTCATGGATGACTCCGCGCTGTGATCCTGGTGTTCGGTCACCGGGTGGAAGATCCGGTCCAGGCGTTTCTGTTCCCCTTTTTCGTGGGTAAAGGCGGGAGGGGCCGCATGTTCCGGACCAGGGGCATCCCCTTCTGTTGCAGTCTCACCGGGAACTTCTTCCTGAACGGTCTCATGGTTGGGGTCCGTTCGCGGCAAGGATGGGGGCAAGGGCGCCATCAGGGGGGTGCTCAGTTCGCGGACCACCCGCCTGACATCCACCGCCTGGGCGATTTCCTGCATGGTTTCCTGCATCTGGGAGAAGGCTTCGGCGGCCTGCTCATCGTTTGTGACCTCATCCCGGACCTTCATGAAAGCGTCCTTGACCATGCGGGTCCATTCGCCAATTTTCCTGGCGGCATGGGGAATGCGTTCGGGACCCAGAAAGGCCATGGCCACCAGAAGGACGAGGATGACTTCACCGAAGGAAATGTCGAGCATTACGGATTTCCCTGGCCCGGGACCGGATCACCGGTAACCAGATGCAACTGGGCGCGGGCGTTTTCCAGTTGGGTCCGGGCCTCCCAGTAGTTGAACTGGAGCCTGAACAACGCGGACAGGGAATCCACCATCTCGCGGGGTTTGACCACCCCGAGTTTCTCCTGGTCATGCAATGCCATTACCCAGGCACGGGAGAGTTTTCGTCCGCGTTCAATCAGCACGAGCCGGTCAATGGCCAGGATCAAATCCTGTCGGGCGTTGAGGAGTTCCAGTTCCAGTGCATCCCGTGCAGCGGCAAGACGGGATTCGGATTCCCTCTGTTCCAGGCGGGCGAGGCGCATCTGGGTCAACTGGGAACTGAAGTCCAGTTGTCCCTCCAGTCCGAGCCCGAACACCATGGAATTTCCATGCAGGGGGTCATTGGCATAGGCGCTCTTGGGGTCATCCGAATTGCTCAGGGCCAACCGGTAACGCACGAAAATGCCCAGGTCCGGATACATCCGGGTGCGGGCGAGGCCCGTTTTTGCGATGGCCACCGTTCGGGCGGCTTCCAGGGCACGCAGTTCAGGGCGGCTTGCGAGGGCTTTTTCCAGCAACACCTTCATTGAGGGAGGACGTTTCAGATCCGCCTCCCAGGGGTCCGATGTCCGGACCTCGACCGGACGACCGGCAAGAAAACGCAGGGTCCCCGCTGTCAGTTCCCCGAGACGGTCCAGTTCCAGTTTCCGTTGTCCGAAATCGTTTTCCCCGAGTTTGAACCTCAAAAGGTCTGTTGGGCTGATGGTGCCGTTTTCTTCGTACAACTCGGCCCTTGCTCCCGCTTCCTCCAGCAGTTTCCCTGCCTCGTCGGCCAGTTTCTGGCTTTCCAGATAAGCCCTGCGGGCGTAATAGGCCTTGCGGACCATCAGCCAGAGCCTTTGCCGGGCCAGGGAAACTCCGGCCAGGGACATGTCTCTCATGGCATTGGCCTGTGCCCTGGCGTAATCCGTCTTGCCGAAGGTCCAGAGAGGCATTGCCGCCCGGACTTCCATGCGAATCGCATAACCGTCGAGATTCAGTGTGATGGAATCGTCACGGTCGGTTCCGACACAGAATGTTTCCCTGAACTCCCTTTCGGTCATGTCCAGGGGCCGGGCGGCATCCATCCACGCCTCGGGAACCACGCACCGATAGGTGGGCGAAGGGGCACCCTGTACGGAATAGGACAATCGCGGGAGCCACAGCATCCGGGAGCCCTTGACCAGGGAATCCGCCCGTCGCAACTGGATTTCCGCGCGCTCGGTGTCATGGGACCGCTGCCGGGCCAGTTCCCATAGTTCGGAAAGACCCACCGGTTTGGGGGCGCTGAAAAACAAAAAAAATGAAACAATCCAAGCCGGCATGGGTTCCTCTTTTCGAAGGGTACCGAAGTTTCCTCCAAAACCCGGTACCGATGCAAGAATGGAAAAAAATCTTTCCAAAGGCAAGAACTCCGTGGAAGTCTCAAA
This sequence comes from uncultured Kofleriaceae bacterium, assembly GCA_964618145.1. GTDB lineage: Bacteria > Myxococcota_A > Polyangia > HGW-17 > HGW-17 > HGW-17. The sequence continues at coordinate 18,804 of CAZTZR010000027.1, read as the reverse complement.
AACTTGCAGATGTACTTTGAACTTTTCCCGAGTCCATGCTACATTCCCGCGGGATGCCACTCCCGGGAAAGCCCGAGGGAAGGTCAGGATGATTATTTGCCTGAATTTTTCAGTTCACTTGTCGTTCAGAATCCCGGGCATCACCCAAACTGTGTGGTATTAGTTCCATCACCCGGTCAAGTGGTGATGGAGTGCGAAGGATGAACCATGAAATCATGTCCCGCTTGCAATGCGTCCTATGACGACAATGTCACCTTCTGCGCGAAGGATGGAACCAGGTTGCTCGAGGCCGGAGCCAATCATGAAAACTCCAGGGTCGGCATGGTTCTTGACAACCGCTACCGCCTTGTCAAGTTGCTCGGAGAAGGCGGCATGGGCGAGGTGTATCTCGCTGAGCACGTGTACATCAGCAAGAAGGTCGCCATCAAGTTGCTGCGCTCGGAAATCACCTCTTCCCAGGAAGCCGTCCAGCGCTTTTACCAGGAAGCCAGATCGGCCTCGTCCATCGGCCATCACAACATCATCGAAATCGAGGACTTCGGAAAACTGGATGATGGAACCATTTACCTTGCCATGGAATTCCTCGCGGGACATCCCCTGGCGGATCTCATGCTGGAAGGTCCCATGGATCTTGCCCGGGCACTGGATTTCATGATCCAGATCGCGGAGGGTCTTGGCGCGGCCCACGCACTGAACATCGTTCACCGGGACATGAAGCCGGAAAACGTATTCATCATCCGGGACAAGAACGGCAAGGAAGTGGTCAAAATCCTCGACTTCGGCATTGCCAAGATGACCTCCACCGATTCGGAAGGTCATGGCCTGACAAAAACCGGAACGATTTTCGGCACGCCCCATTACATGTCCCCGGAACAGGCCATGGGACGTAATCTTGACCACCGCACCGACATCTACAGCCTCGGTGTCATCATGTTCGAGTTGTTTACCGGTAGTGTGCCTTTCAAGGCTGAGAGTTTCATGGGTATCCTGACCCAGCACATCACCTCTCCGCCACCCCAGCCGTCCGCCTTGCGTGCGGGGCTTCCTTCCGTGGTGGAGGCAGTCATCCTGCGTTCCATGGACAAGGAACCGGACAAGCGGTACCAGAACATGGGCGAATTGATCATGGCCCTGCGGGGGGTCATGGCGGAACTTGGCCTGGGTGAACCTGTACCGCCTCCCATGCAGGCACTGCCGCCTCCGCCAGGTGCAATGATGCCCGGTGGGGGCACTGGACAGTTCGGTGGGGGCACTGGACAGTTTGGCGGGGAGACCGGGCAGGCCATGGTGCCACCACCGCCGGCCATGGGTACTGGTCCCTTCCAGTCACCGGGGGCGTCCATGCCCGCGCCGATTGGCTACCAGACGCAGGGTTCATTTGCCGGTCAGAGCACCACGGTATCGGGTGCATCCGAAGGTGGTGCGGGAAAGGCCGTGCTGATTGTTTTTCTCCTGATTGTCTTTTTGGGGGGTGGCGGGTTCGCCGGATGGTGGTTCATCCTGAGGGACACGGGGTCGGATGATTCCGGCAAACCTGCGGCAACCAACAACAAGGCGTCCGGGGACAAGCCTTCTTCGGACCCGGTTGCGGACATGCCCGCGGACATGCCCGCGGACATGCCTGCGGATCCGGTTGCGGACATGCCTGCGGATATGCCTGCGGATCCGGTTGCGGACATGCCTGCGGACATGCCTGCGGACCCTTCCGTGGAAACCCCGATGGATCCGGATCCGCCCATGCCTGCAGTGGCATTGCGTTCCATCATGGTCCTGACCAATGCGGACGCATTGACGCCCCCTCCCAGGATCCGGGTGCTGCCAGACGGGGAGCCCATGGACAGTCCCGCTACACTTGAATTGGCCAGGGATGGCACGGTGATGGTGGAAATCACCCGGGAAGGGTACCGGACGCTGACCAGGGAAATTTCGGGTGCGGGTTCAAACCGGATCCGGATGAATCTGGAGCGGATTCGTACCGGAACAGACATGAGACCGGTGATGGAACCAGTAATGACCCCGGTGATGGAACCGGTGATGACCCCGGTGATGACCCCGGTGATGGAACCGGTGATGACCCCGGTGATGACCCCGGTGATGACCTCCATGCCGATTGATTGGGAGTAATGACAAACCGGAAAAGGAAATGGTCTTTCCGGAAAGAGAGTCAAAACATGAAGAAAATTATGTTGTTAAGCACCCTGTTTTTTGTCTGGGCAACCATGGTTCCCTCGCTGGCCGGGGGCACGCCCATATACGTGTCCATTTACAAAACCGCCACGGAAAGATACAACGAAGGAAAGTTTGTGGAAGCCCGCGCCCTTTTCACGGAAGTCAGGCGCATGGCCCTGGAGGATGGCACCTATGGGGAAATGATCGATTACCGTATTGCCCTCTGCCATGAAGGGGAAGGCAATTACAGGGAAGCCATCAAGCATTTCAAGATCTATGCCGATGGCGAAAACATCAATGAAAAGGTGGCGACCCGCGCCGCCGTGCAGGCCAAAATCCAGGAACTCGAACAGAAACTGGCCCAGGATCAGCAAAAGCAGATGGCCCTGGATCAGGCGAAGAAGGCCATCGCCAATCTGACCAGGCAAGGGGACAAATACCTCAATGAACGCCAGTTTACCACGGCGCTGACATTGTATCTGGAAGTCCGCAAACTCATGTTGCAGGCGAACCAGTATCAGGAAATCATCGATTTCAAGATCGCCACCTGTTATCAACAGGAGAATGATTTTGTCAATGCCATCCGGTATTACCGGCTTTACCTGCAGGCTCCCAAAATCCAGCCGGGTTGGAGATCAAAGGCGGAGGTTGAGAAGCACATCAAGGACATGGAAAAGATACTTGAGAAAGAGGCTGCGGACACAGCTGCAGTGGCTATGGATAAAAAGACAAAGGAGTTGATTGATCTGGGTCGTCTTCGGTATCGGCAGAACCGTTTCGCAGAAGCGCGCAAGGCATTCGAGGATGCCAAAACACTCATGCAGAAAACAAACAAGTACGAAGGCTGGATCGAGTATTTCATCGGCAACTGTTTCCAGGCCGAGCAGAAGTTCCAGGAAGCGGTTGATGCTTACAGGCTATATGCCAACTCGAATGCGTTTCTGGACAGCCTTCCCTCGAAAGAAGACATTCTCAAGACAATAGCCCAGTTGGAAAGACACATCCAGAGCCAGAATCCGGAAACGGAAGCCCTCAACAAGAAGATTGATGGTTTGCATGTACGTGCCCGCCGCCTGCTGGCCGAGGGGCGCCCGGCCGATGCACGGAAACTGCTGGAGCAGATCAAGCGTGAAGCCACCGATGCGAACATCTATCACCATAAAATGGATTATGACATCGCTGTGGCTTATGATCGCGAAGGCAATCATGCCGCTGCCATCAAACACTACAACATCTACCTGACGGCACCGTCCTTCAAGCCAGGCTGGCCGGACCGGTATTTTGTCCAGAACCGTATCCAGTTCATCAAGGATGATCAGGGGGGCAAAGGGATTTTCGGCGCCGGATATGGGTATGGTGGCGGTAGTGGAAGTGGTGGAAGCCGTCCGCAGCCTTTGGTGCCGGAAGACTCCATCACCAACCAGTGGTGGTTCTGGGCCACCGTGGCAGTGGTGGGGGTGGTGGTCATCGCCGTTGTCCTGTCCGGTGCTGCGGAAAGTGAAAACAACGCAGGTGACAAGAAAAGCATGCCCGCCGGGTTCGGGGGTTCTCCCGTGCCAACTCCCGGCTTCAACGTGCTGAGGTTTTAGCCATGGCCAGCAATGATCCCAAGGTGGCCCTGGCCAGGGGTGAGGTTTTTGAGGCACTGCATCTGGCCACATGGAAAATCGGCCTGTTTCCGGCAGACCCGTTTGCCCATCTGGACCTGCTGGCGGCTCTGGCCATCTGTCGACCCGACAGTGTCCCACTGGAATGCACTGAAAAATTGTTCGACTTTTTCCTGTCGGGTTCCAATTTTCCAGCCGCCCTGGCCGTGCTGGTGCATGTCAGCCGGGTGCCGAAGGAACTCGACGATGGCCTTCTCCAGCGCTTTTTGAAAACCTTCGGCCCCTCGAATCCGGCGGACAGGCGGGCACCCCCGCCGGCGATGTCGGCTTCTTCGGAAACCGATGAGGAACCGCCCCTTTCTTCCATTGACGAGGATGAACTGATTGATGCAGCAGTGACGGCGTGGAAGGATGCCTGCCCGGAACTGGTGGTATTGCCGCCTGCGGCCGGTTACCGGGTGCCGCTTTTCCAGGCGATGAGTGAGTCCTCCCTGAAGCAGGTGTTGCGGGAAGGGGAAATCCAGGTATTCGAGACGGACGCCTTTGTGATGCGCCAGGGCGATACCGACAGCAACCTGTTCATTCTCGTCAGCGGCGTTCTGGAAGTCTTCCGGGAGGATAATGACATCCGCAGCCGGCTTGGCTTTTTGCGAAGCGGGACATTTTTCGGAGAAATGGCGCTGGTGACGCAAAGTGCGCGGTCTGCTTCCATCGCCGCCTGTGAGCCTTCCGTTGTGTTGACCATATCCTGGCCCCTTCTGGAGAAGGTGCTGGAAACCGATCCGGAACTGGCAGGCGAACTGGCGCGGTATACCCGCATGCGTCTGCTCCAGAACCTGCTGGCTACTTCCCCGCTGTTCAAACTCCTTTCCCGTGAAGCCAAAATGGCAGTGGCTTCGGCTTTTTCCCCCGTGATGTACGAAGCCGGATCTGCCGTGGTGGAAGAAGGGCAACCTTCGGATGGACTCTTCCTGGTGGCGTCCGGAGAAGTGGAAGTGTTGACGCGCAAGGGGAGCGAGCGGGTTTTGCTGACCAATCTCCATGCGGGGGATGTCTTCGGCGAGATTTCCCTGATCCGGGAAGGCGCAGCCACGGCCACGGTACGGGTTGTCTCCGATGGTGCAGTGCTTTTGACTCTGCGCCGTGAAGTATTCCAGAATCTGGCAGTCCAGTATCCGGATTTGCTTTCCCATGTCTACCAGGTAGCGATTTCCAGATCCCAGGACAACGAACGCGTACATTCTGAAGATTCCATGCCGGCCGAGGATCTGCTGATCTGAGGTTCCGTCCCCTTGAGGTTTCCCCCATGCGAACCATTTCCTTTCAGTCCGGTTTGTTGATTCTTATGCTGATTGCTACCCCCTCGTGGGGGCAGAATACGCCGGATTCCGACAGTTCCGTCGTCTCCGTTCCAATGATCACCGGTACAAAATCAATGGACGAACCCGATTTTCCCGGAGCGGAACCGGAGAAGAAGGGGGATGTGCCCCCGGTGGAAACCACGGTGACAATCGAGGAAACCACGGTGGTCACCCAGACCGTGGATCCAGGTTTCCTGAAGGTGCAATTGCCCCGGCTGGCAGCCCGGGGGCCGAATCTGGTTTCCGCCAGTCTGGGCCTGCGGGCGGGACTCAGCGATGACAGCCCCGGGGGTTTCCTGTTTTCCGTGCAGTATGCATGGCAGGTAAGCCGTGCTTTCTGGCTGGATTCCCAGTTCTCCACAGCCATCGGGGGACGCTGTGATGCCACCAGTTCCATTGAAGATCCGACCGCCTGCGGTGGACTGAGCGGTTTCGGAGCTGACCTTCTGGTTGGCGTCATGATGCAGTTTTTGAACTGGCCCCACTGGGATTTGCCGTTGAATCCCTATGCCCGTGTTCTGACGGGAGTGTCCTTCATCATTTCCAACGGTCCCCACGACGGTGCAGCCATTGTGGTCCGCGGTGCGGGGGGGCTGAGATATTCCTTCACCGACGAATTCGCGGTGGGAGCGGAACTGGGCCTCATGATCGGGCCGTCCTTCAGGAACCATGTGGGCAGCGGGGCATACGCTTCCTTTGATTTCTTGTTTTCTGCTGAATACTCCTTTTGACCGCCATGTCCTTTCCCGTCATTGCCCTGGTCCACCTGGGCTGTCGTGTCAACCAGTATGAAAACCGGCGCATCCGGGAGGAACTCGAGGGCCTGGTCACTTTCGTTCCCTTCGGTGAACCGGCGGATGTGACTGTGATCAATTCCTGCGTGGTCACCCGGACAGCCGAGCGGGAAACCCGTCAGATGGTACACCGGGCACGACGCTTTTCTCCGGAGGGAATTCTGGTTCTTACCGGATGTTATCCCGCCATCCATCCGGATAGGGCGGAAGAAATCGAACCGGGCGTGTTTGTCTTTCCCCAGGAGCAAAAGAACGCCATCGCCGGCTGGATTCGCGACCGGTTTTTGGTTTCGGGGATTGGAACGTCGGCAACATCGCCCGAAAAAGCGCATATGGGGCGGCCCTCCCTGGTGGTGCAGAACGGCTGTGACCATGCCTGTTCTTACTGCATCATCCCGGTGGCCCGGGGCCCGTCCCTGTCCCGCCCCGAAGGAGAGGTTCTCGAGGAGTTCCTGCGTATGTGGGAGACACCGGTGGCCGAGATAGTCCTGTCAGGCATCAATCTCGGACTCTGGGGAAGGGATTTGCGTCCTGCCCGGAAGTTGCCGGATTTGGTGCGTTTGCTGCTGGAGCACACTCCGGAGAACCGCCGCATTCGTCTGGGTTCCGTGGAACCTGACCGGATCGATCCGGACCTGGTGTCTTTGGTACCCCATCCGAAACTGGCCGGTCACCTGCACATCCCCCTGCAGGGCACCACGGACGGAGTCTTGTCCGCCATGGGGCGCACCGGGACGACGGAAACCTTTTTGCAGTTGCTCGAAAGCCTTCGACGGCGTCTGCCCGACATTGCCCTGGGGACGGATGTGATCACGGGTTTTCCCGCAGAAACAGAAGATTTGTTCGGGCAGGGACTATCATTTCTGGAGCAATGCCGGTTTGCGTACATGCATGTGTTTCCATTCAGCCTCAGGCCGGGGACACCGGCAGCCGGGATGAAAACACTGCCGAAACAGGTGGTTCGTGACCGTGCAGCCCAGGTTCGGGAAGTGGCACGGCGTCATCGTGAAGGGTTTTTGGCCGGATGGACTGGACGCACGGTGAAGGTGGCTGTGGAGCAAACTGAAGGGACATGGTTCCAGGGTATGGCCGACGCCTATTTTCCGGTGCGGTTTTCCGGACCGCGACCGGATGGCCTTGTGAATGTGAACCTCAGGTCACTGGGTAAAGAAGGATTTTGGGGGGAATCATGCGCCGCGAAAATTACCTGACCATGAAGAACCGGGAGGAAAAGACCAGTGCCTGGATGGAACTTCTTGCGAGGTCCGTTCCACCCCGTCCCCATTGGCGGATGGATCCGGCCCGGGCCGCCCTTCTGGTGCTGGATGTTCAGCAGGTGTTCTGCGAGCCCACAGGTATGCATTACCTGCCTGCGTTCGAGGCGGTGCAGGCGGGTTTGCTGCCGCTGATGCGTGCGTGGCATGCCTTGCACAGACCGGTGATCCTGACCCGACATGTGCACGGAGTGGATGAACCGGAAGGATGCATGCTGCGCTTTTACGGCTCGGTGATCCGGGATGGTGACCCCGGTGCGGAATATGCCTCCTTTCTGGACGGGTTCGACGGGGAAGGGGTGGTCCGGCTGGACAAGCACACCTATGACGCCTTTCGGGGCACGTCCATGGAAAGCCTTTTGCGGACACAGGGTTGCGACCAGGTGCTGGTGGCCGGCGTGCTGACCCACCTGTGTGTGGAAACGACAGTGCGTTCAGCGTTTGTACGCGACATCGAACCCTTTGTGCTGGTGGACGGCTGTGCCTCCTCCCGGGAGTCGTTGCACGTGAACAGTCTTGTGTCCTTGGCTTCCGGTTTTGCGGGAATGCTTTGTTGCCGGCAGGTGTGCGATGTCCTCTGAGGTGCTGGTGGTGGGTGCCGGTCCCGGAGGGTTGGCGGCCGCAGTGCAACTGACCCGGCTTGGGGTACCGGTCACCTGGTGGGATCGTGCGGGAACCATAGGTGGATTGTTGCGCAACGCATGGCGCATCGAGAACTGGCCGGGCATGCCGGTGGGCATTTCCGGTGAGGATGCCTGCATCCGGCTGGCGGAGCATGCGGCGGCATTCGGGTTGTTTCCGGAAAATGTCGAAGTGGTGGGTGCCCGGGAAACCTCACAGGGGGTGTTGGTGACCACCCCTCGGGGCGAGTCCGCTTTTTCCCGGGTGATCTGGGCGGTGGGTACGGCTGCCAAACCCTGGGAACCGCCGGCGGGTTCTTCGGTCATTCCTGTGGTGCATGAGGTTGTACACGTTCCTGGTACCGCCCGGCGGGTTCTGGTGATTGGTGCCGGGGAGGCCGCCTGTGACACCGCGCTGCATCTGGCACATACGGACCGGCAGGTGACACTGGTTCACCGTTCCCTGGGCCTGCGGGCCACGGGGCGACTGGCCGAAGCGGTTTTGTCATGTGAAAATGTGGTGCGGATCCAAATGGCCGAGGTCACCGGGATGGAGGCGGGATTCTGCTCTGTACGGGACCCATCGGGGATGCGGCAGGTGCCCGCCGATGTGGTGGTGGCCTGCTGTGGCCGGACGGGTGTTCTGGAGAAACTGGTGCCGGGGATGGTGACCGGACCATTGCGGGTTTCTCCCCGGATGTGGGTGGTGGGAGATGCCCGGCTGGGATCCCTGGGACAGGGGTGCATGGCTTTGGGGGATGGCCTACAGGCAGCCATGGCGATACCGGGAGAAGGTATCAGAAGTGGACCTGATAAGCTGTGACAGGGAAAACTATTTGCCGATGGGATTGATGATCTTGACGTCGCTGCCGCCGGGATAGCCGTAGGAACCCACGTTGTAATAGCCGTAGACCGTCAGTCCCACGGGGTGGGAGGCGGAAATGGTGTGGACGCCTTCGGGCAGCTGGCAGGTGACCTGACTGTAGTTGATACTGTCGATGGTGCCGATGGGAGCTGTGGTGCATCCGGTCATGAATTCGCCCAGGCTTTCACCGTTGAGGATGATGTCCGCACCATCGGGTCGCACCACCACCATGTAGTTGCGCTGGAAGGTAGTGGGAATCAAAAAGACGTATTCATCCCGGTGCTGGTCCGCGGCGGGGAAGATGATCTGGGTGGGATCCCCGATGCCGCCGGGGACGTAGCCCTGGCTGACCAGATACTGGCTGATCATGACGGCACCCCCTTCGGAGCGCAGGGTAAAGCCGTCATAGGCATAAAACGGCTTGAATTCTCCGGCGTTGAGGGTGAACTGGGAGAAGGGTGCCGGAAGGGAAGTGGTGATGATGGTATTGTTTTCGGTGGCCAGCACCCGGTAGATGTCGGGTTCCTTGTAGGTGGCATGGGTGGAACGCACGGGACTGCGACTGATGGCGTACTTCCATCCCAGGGCGGTGGTGGGGAACATCTGTTGCTCCAGGTGGTCGGTGCAGCAGGTGGTGCCGTCCCAGTTGGGAGGATCCGGCGGCTGGGCGCCACCGAGGCCGGCGCCGCGCTCATGACTGGAGAATACCGCCACCGGACGGGTACTTTCCACCCGGGTACCGGTGAAGTCGCCACTGTTGTCCCGGACCTGGGCCATGCATTCCATTTCGCCCCCGGTAAACTGCCAACTGGCCAGGTTCACCACGTCATACCGGTTGATGGTGAACTCCACCATGCCGCCTTTGGGGGTTTCGGGAATCTGGAAGCCGGAATCCCCGGCGGAAGCCTTGATCTTGTGGGTGGTGAACACTTGTACCAGGGTGCCGTCTTCAATGCCGATGATGGTGACGTTCCCGTGGTCGGGAATGGACTGCATGGGGAACATGGTACTACCGCACGGATTGGCGGTGGGATAACCCAGCACGTAATAATGGTTCCCCAGTGCCTGGGTGGGGATCAGGATGGAAGCATCGTTGGAGAACTGCTGGATGATGGGGTTGAACTGGTAGGCCACCACCGGCCCGTCGGTCTCGATGCGATAGGCATGGGGACTGACGAATGTTCCGCTGCCGCTGTACTTGGTGTACTGGCCATTTTGTCCCATGCAGCCGTCCACCTCCCGTTGGGGCAGGTCGATCTGGACGAGATCCTTGGCGGGAATGGTGATGGGCATGCCGATGCCGTTGTCGGGTTGCACGGCTGTCTCTGCCAGGGGTTGTCCCACCCGGCCGGAGTTTTTGTACACATAGGCCGTCACGGGGAAATTGTTGACGTTGGCGATGACCACAGCAAATTGCTGGGCCGCGGCATCATTGGAAGTGCCGCCTCCGTCCCCATAAGCCTCGTTGTCCAGATCCACCGCCCAGAATTCACAGCCCACGTTGGAAGTGGTGAGCATGGACGGGTGGCAACGGTTCACACACTGTCCGTACAGGCAGGCTTCCTGGGGAGGGCATTCCAGGACGAACTCCAGTTCGTTGCTGGAGTTGCAGATCATGATGGCATTGTCCTGGCAGTAATTCTGTCCCACCTGGCAGGCAACACAGCCCTGACCCCAGGCACAGTCCACCGGACAGAGTTCCTCGGTCCATGTGCCGTCGGGCTGGCAGGTGCGTGCGGTCCATCCTTCGCACTCAATGGTACCGGCAGTGCATTGCTGGTTGTTGGTGTTGTTCTGGCTGTTGAATTTTTGCTTTCCGCTTTTCTTGTCACAGGCGGCGGCAAAAACAGTGATCAGGGAAAGGGAGAGTATCAGAATGTGGCGTTGCATGAAATCCTCCTGCGGGACCGGCCCGACCGAACCATACCATACTTTTTTGTGCATACCAGCAGATAATGACAACCGGTGAACTGCACAGGGGGAAGACAACTTCCGGGTGGTTGGGTCAAGCGGACCGGCCCGCAGCAGGAAACACCGTCATGCCGGGTCGGGTCGGCATCCTCCTTCAGGTGAAAGACCCGGTTCCCGAAAACGGATGTCAACGATTGTCACGGGGAATCCGGCGGCGCACGATGGTGGTATCCCCGGATACGGCCAGATGTTCCCGGATGCGCTGGAACATCTTCTGGTTGATGCCCTTGACCCGGGTGATGTCGGATGCCTGGGTGAAAGGGCGCTGGGTACGGGTGGCGATGATGGCCTGGGCCTTTTTCTGCCCCACTCCCGGAAGCAGGCGCAACTGGGCTTCGGGGGCAGTGTTGATGTTCACCACACCACTGACCTCGATGTCGTTGGCGCGTTTCTTCGATGCGTTGGCGTTGTTCGTGATGGCGGCATGCCCGAGGGCGAGGGCCAGGGTCAACAGGAATGCGGAGAGGATGCGGGATTGTTTCATGTGGAATATCCTTTCAAGGGGTTCTTGCCGGCACCATTGCCGGGTTTCCTGTTGTATTGCATTCCCTGTGCCAGTTTTCGAAGCAGCCGTTCCGCAAGGTTTTTCGGGATTCGGTACCGGTTCCACCGTCTGGCGGGTCACCGGAAATGGTGAAAAGACCTCCAAAATCGGTGAAAATACCTCCTTGTCGTTGACCCGGAACAGGTTTTTGTTTAGGCTCTTCGTCGGGAATTGAGGTTGCCAATGCATCTTTTACTCGTTTTGTTGCTGTTCCTGTATTCAAATCCGCTCCAGGCCCGGCCATCCGACCAAGGGAACGGAGAAGAATGGACCGAAGAATCCGCCGGTGGAGAAACCGCAGGTGAAACGCCTGTTCCTGAAGAAAAGGCCAGCGAAGTTCCGGAGGAGCCGCAGGAAAAGGAAGAACCCTTTGTCACGGAGCGCTCCGTCATTGATGTGGCGCCCGAAACGCCAAAGCCGAAATACGAAACAGGCTTCGGCTTCGGATCCTACGGACGGGTGTCCTTTGGTACGAACAGGGACGGGGAACCGGTGTACCCGGTGAACATTGTCGCCTTCGGTCCCCGCCTGGAAGAAAGCACCTACGTGGAACTTGATTTCTACTACCGCCTGCGCCCGATGCCGGGTCTGCGCTCCAAGATGGTGGCCACCCTGGCCCTCAATGATTCACTGTTCCATTATGACGGAGCCTGGCAGTCGGGACTGGCCGTGCGCAATCTCTACCTGGAAATGACCCCGTGCAAACTGCCCGGCATCAGCTTCTGGGCCGGTTCCCGCATGTACCGCGGTGATGATATCTACTTGCTGGACTTCTGGCCCCTGGACAACCTCAACACCCTGGGCGCGGGGATCTGGTATGACCGCAAGCCCCTGCGTGGCGGGGTTCATGTGGGTACCAACCGTATCATGGGGCCGTACCAGTACCAGGAAGCCGTGGTGGACACGCCTTTCGTGGGACAGCATATGGTCCCCACCCTCAACAGACAGCGGTTCATTGCATCGGGAAAACTGGAGTTCTGGCAGCAACTGGAAAATTCCATCGGGTACAAAATCAAGGGGTATTCCGAGTTCCACCAGTTGCCCTCCGGCACCTACAATGCCCTGGGGGAACCCGAAGAACGCATCGACCTGCCTTCAGAGACGGGAATGGTGGCCGGCCTGCAACTTGGCCTTTGGGGGTTTGCCCCGAATTCGTTTGTGAACGTGTTCGCCCGGTATGCCACCGGCATTGCAGCCTACGGCGAGTTTTCCCAGCCCCTGGGTTTGGGGTACATGCCCGATCTGGCACCGGACTACAGCGCCGAATCCGCCCGGGATTTCACCCTGGCCATGGTGGGCAACTATGTAATTCCGGGCCGTTTCGGATTGCAGGTGGGTGCCTACTGGCGCTCCTTCAAGGACGCCGATGGCCTCAAGCATGACTGGGATGACGGAACCGAACTGGTGGTGGCAGCCCGTCCCATGCTGTGGATCCCCGAACTGCTGGGCCGTCAGATTGCCCTGGGGGCCGAGGTAAGTTACCAACGCACCGAACGGGCCGGTCTGCACCCGGAAACGGATATGCCCGCGCATCCCTCGGTCTGGAAATTCTCTTTTCTGCCCACCTGGATTGCCGGTCCCGATACCTACTCGCGTCCGGTTGTCCGCCTGTTTTACACCATAGCGCTTCCCAACGAGGACGCCCGCCTGTGGTATCACCGCATGGATTATCGCCGGACACGTTCCATTGAACATTTTGTGGGTATCAGTGCCGAGTGGTGGTTCAACTCGTCCACGTACCAGTAGGCTTTTGGGGAGGGTATCATGAAAAATTTCCTGTTTGCGATTCTAGCGATTTGTGTGACGGCAGCCTGCGTGGAGACCGACCCGGAAGCCATTCTGGAGCGCGATTTCATCACCAAGGTCAACGTCGGGGACTGGCGGGACGAGGTCATCTACCAGGTGCTTGTCGACCGCTTTGACGACGGGGACGTCAACAACAATTATAACGTGGACCGGCGGCACATGGCCCGGTATCACGGCGGCGACTGGCAGGGGCTTATCAACCGGATGGACTATCTGGAGGCCCTGGGGGTCACCACCATCTGGATCAGTCCCGTGGTGAAGAATGTCGAAGAGGACGCCGGATTTGCCTCCTATCACGGGTACTGGACCCAGGATTTCATGGCGGTCAACCCCCACTTCGGTAACCTCACCGATCTGCGCCGCATGGTGGACGCCGCCCACCGTCGCAACATCAAGGTCATCCTGGATGTGGTCACCAACCATGTGGGACAGTTGTTCTTCTATGACATCAACGGAAACGGGCAGCCCGATGATACCCTCATGGGTTCGGGAATGACCTCGCCTCTGGAGCGCATCACCGAATGGGATCCGGATTACGATTCCCGGGGGATCCAGGGGTGGACATCCCTGGGCGAAAGCGGCCCCGCCCCCATCATCTGGGTGAACATGCCCTGGATCAACCGGCTTCCCCCGCGGCCGGCCATGTTCCACAACGACAACTGGTTCAACCGCCGCGGGCGGGTTACCGTATGGGGTCGGGAGCAGGAAACCTGTGATCGCATGGGTCTTTCCGGCAGCGCCTACCAGAAGAACACCCCCTGTTACAATTACAACCGGGAGCAGGAAATCTTCGGCGATTTCCCCGGCGGCCTGAAGGATCTGGCCACCCACCGGGAGGATGTATCCGACGCACTGATTGAGGTGTTCAAGTACTGGGTCCGGGTGGCAGACTTCGACGGTTTCCGCATCGACACCATCAAGCACGTGGATTACCCCTTCTGGCGCAAGTTCAACAAGGCGATCCGGGATTATGCAGTGCAGGAACTGAACAAGCCCAATTTCCTGATCTTCGGGGAGGCCTTCACGGGAATCGACTGGCTGCTGGCTTCTTACACCGGGCCGGACATGTTCGACAGCGTGTTCTACTTCTCCCAGAAGTTCCAGGTATTCGATGACGTGTTCAAGTACGGGCGTCCCACCGCCCAGGTGGAGAGCCTGCTCAACGCCCGCATCAACGGTGTGGATGGCGAGCCGGGCTATGCGGCCACCGGGCATCCCAACGGTCCCAAGGATGACAACGGGAACCTCATTGCACCGCGTTCGCTGCTGGTCAATTTCATCGACAACCACGATGTGCCGCGGTTCCTGTTCGACGTGCTGGGATTCATGAGCCGTGAGCGGGCCATGGCCGCCCTGCACAGTGCGCTGGTGTACCTGTTCACGTGGGACGGCATCCCCTGCCTGTATTATGGCACCGAGCAGCAGTTCGAGGGCGGGAACGACCCGAACAATCGCGAGTCCATGTTTGATCCGAAGAACATGCCCCGCATGGATGGCGGCGGTCGCTACCCGGTGTTCAACACGGACAACCCGACGTTCAAGGTCATCCAGACCCTGATTCAGATCCGCAAGGATTACCCGGCCCTGCGCCGGGGTGGTGTGGCCATGCGCTGGGTCACCAACGTGCGTTCCGATGAAAATACCCTGGATGGTTCGGGAAACCCCATTCATCCGGATCGCGGCATTCTGGCCTTCGAGCGTATGTACCAGAACCAGATTGTCCTGGTCGTGATGAACGTGTCTGACACCCTCACCTCCTACACCCACAGTTATGACAACAACGCAATGCCCACCGGGTTCCCCCAGGGCACCCAGGTGAAGAACGTTTACTGTGAAACCCACATATGTACGGGAGCCGAAGCCCAGACCTTCACGGCTGGGCCCAACGGCCGACTGGATCTGGCCCTCGGACCCCGGCAGGCCATGATCCTCGTTCCCGCCCAGTGACACCCGTTTTAGTGTGACACCCTCCGGGTGATACGAACATGACATCTCCTGTTGCTTTTTCCCCAAAAAGGCCATTTCTCCAGTTTCTGGGTACGGGAAATGCCATGTGCATGAGCGGCCGGGGCCAGAGTGCCACCTGGTTCGAGGACGACCACGGGGCACTTCTGGTGGACTGCGGTCCCTCGTTCATGCTCAACGCCCAGAGGTTTGGTGTAGATTTCGTCCGGTTGACAACAGTCGCCATCACCCATTTCCACGGGGATCACCTGGCCGGTCTTCCTTATTTGCTCATGTTTTGCGGAGGAATACTCAAGCGGACGGCACCGCTGCGGATTCTGGGACCAGCGGGGCTAAAGGAACGCTTGAAGCAGATGTGTGAACTGGCTTATGAGCACTGGAAACTTCCGTTTGAACTGCTGTTTCACGAATGGGACCCAGGGGGAGAACGGGTTCCCTGGACGGACGGGGTCTGGCACATCACACCGGTGCCCATGAAACACAAACCCGAAAGTCTGGGGTTTCGCCTGGATACGGGTAGATGCGTTGTCGCCTTTTCCGGGGACACGCTGGTGTGTCCGGCCCTGTTCGAACTGGCCAAAGGTGCCGATGTACTGGTGGTGGAATGCACGCTTCCATCCGAATTGAATCCGCCGGTGCACATCCATGCCCGGGAACTGGAAAAAATCCTGCCGGATCTGGGTGCCGCACGGGTGGCGGCCATCCACACCGATGATGTCACGGCTGCTCTCCTCGATCCCCTGCCCGAAGGCTTGTTTTTTCCGGTTGACGGAGAAATCCGGGATCTTTGATATTCGGAAATCCGGGCGATTCGCCCAGGCAAAACAGATTACCTTCCGGCGGCCCAGAAGAGCGCATCCAGGAGCCATATGCGTGCTCTGGCGTGGTTGCCGTAGGGAGTGTCCGGAAGTTCGCCAAGTTCCGGATGAACGCCGGATAGCACGACTCGCCCAAAGCCTGTTTCAATTGCCAAACCGGCAATCGAACCATCGGGGTAGCGAAGTAAAACGTCGATTCCCCCGGGGTCACGGGGTTCGAAAAAGGCTCCTCCGAAATAGAGCATCTGAAGTTCGTCCGGACCCGATTGCAGCGAGTGGTCGCCGGATTCCAGATGAACCGGGATGACGAGGGAGTCCGGCCACGGTGCAATGTCATCCAGAGGGCCGATCGCAAATCCGTCAAAAAGATTGAGGGGGTAGGCAATATGGATCCCTTCCCAGATCACGTCGTCGGCCGCCAGGTAGCTTCCAGCGCAAATGCCGAGGTATCCGCCGCCTTGCAGGACGAACTCGCGAAGGTGACGCACACCGGTGGCTCCCAGGGATTCCCGTTGGGCATGGGCCCATCCGCCTCCCACAAGGATGACATCCACGTCTTCGGGAACGCCGTGCCGGGCGATGTCATCCATGGACAGCAACCTGGAATCGAAGATTTCTCGGTCCGCCTCTTCAAGGATGGTCAAAAGGGCCGTGTGACCTTCGTCCCAGATGCCTTCTCCATGAACCAGGGCAATCACCACCGGTCCATTTTTCGCAGGCGGGATGTTGCAGGTCCGGGTTTCACCACAACCGGTTGCCAATAGGATGGAAAAAAGAAAAATGCCCAAACAGACGGAAACGGAAATCACGTAAACCTGTTCAGGATTCGTTTGTTCAAATACTCTTTTTTGGGTCGCCATTCCTGGCTCCTGTCTTTTCTTTCTTTCGGTCCAGCAGGGAATACCGGATGTCATTGCGGGATTGCAGTTTCACCTGGTACATGAGTTCGTCCACCAGGCGCAAAAGTTCGTCGGTGGATGCGGGAGGTGTCCTGCAGGTGAGCACTCCGCAACTCAGCGTGACCGGCCAATTGCGGGCTTGCAGTTCTGCGGTCATCACCATCCGGATTTTCTCCATGACCACCCTGACTTCGAACTCATCGGCTTCCGGCAACAACAGGGCGAATTCATCGCCTCCAAGCCTTGCCACAGTATCCGTCTTGCGTACGCTCCGGCGCATGGTGCTCACCACGGTTCGCAACAACTCGTCTCCGACCGCGTGCCCCATGGTGTCATTGACCGTCTTGAAATGATCCAGATCAATGTAGGCCAGGGAAAAAGGGCGACCATACCGTTCAAGGCGATCCACCTCCATTTGTGCGAGTTCCTGGAAATGACGACGGTTCACTGCCGAAGTCAGGTTGTCGGTGCGGGCGAGTTTGCGTTCCTTTTTCAAGGCCGTTCTCAAGGCAGAAAGCAATTCGGTGATGATCAGGAAAAATGCCAGGCGAATCAACGTATTCCATGCCGGTATCAGGGGATGGGAATGTGGATGATCCGAGGCGATATCGGCGAACAGCCAGACAAATGCACTGATGGTGGATATCGTCAGTCCCGCTACCCGGCCGAATGTCCAGGCATACAGGGCGATGGGGATGACATAGAACAGGGAGAAAGCCAGTTCATATCCGGTGATGATGTCAATAATTCCAAGTGCGACCATCCATGCAATTCCCCAGGGTACGGGATGGCGGCGGGTCGTGTTCACCAATTTTTTCAAGTTCAGGTTCATCGGTCTCATGAAAATCTGTGTGTCCTGCACATTGCTGCACCAGCCGGAAAAACCCCGAATGGGAGAAAATTATTTGCTCTCATTTCAACAATCCGTTCTTTCCTGTTTCCGATAGTCCGGGAAGATTCTTTGCCGAAAAGTGGTTGGACTTCAGTTTTTTCCATAGATAGATAGTCGCATGAGCATACCGGAAAAGACAAGAACTTCAGGACCCAGTGATGCGTATCGGGAAATCCAGAAAAAGATGGACCGCCCACCTTGACTAAAGAACATATATTCTGCAGCAATGGGTGGAAGTACGACCACAAGGGCAAGGAGCCCGCTGATAATCATGAGCAATGGAAGAGGCCGGGTCACCCGGAGGGTTTCGCACAATCCTCGCGGGGAAATTCGAATCAGGGTCAAATGCCGGATTTCAACTTCGAAAAAGGGCCCAAGCAACATCACAAAGCCGAAAGCCAAACCGATGCCGAGCATATGGAATGAGGAGAAATCAAACAGGACTTCACGTATGGATGCTCCCTGCGACATTGCCATAATTGCCGGAATGACCAGTGAGGTGGCGAGGAAACCTGCCTGACGAAGTCGCGGTGGTTTTTCCTGATGAAAGTGCCAGAATGGGCTCCAGAGAGGCAAAAAGAACGCCCACGACAACACGATGCCGCGTCCCCAGATCGGCACATCACGGATTCGTCCCGTCCCGGCAATAAGCACAAGCAATACCAGAGGTGCCAGAGCTACAACCATAAGGTTCAGAACAATGACGTGCTGCATCCACCTGCTTGCCACTGCCTTTTTCTCACCGTCAAAACCAGCCAACTTATCGCCTCCAAAAATGCTCTCCCCCCGCCCCCTCCCGCCAATTCCTGCTTTTTGTACCATGTTTCCCACCCCCTTTCGTCCCCAAAATTTTCTCATCTCGCATTTTTTCCGCAACCATTTTGCTCCCGCGCCGATAATAAAGGGTGCAGGCCCCACGAACCCCCTGCAAAGGAGACTTGTATGAGCACCGCGCTCCCCCGTTTTGCCGGAACCACCTACCTCGTCACCAGAAAATGCATCCGGGGCCAGTTTTTTTTAATCCCTAATAAAGAGTTCACAGCCCTCATCCTCTACGCCATCGCCCGCGCCCAGAAAAATTGCCCCGTGCAGATTCACGGCTTCTGTTTCATGAGCAATCATTTCCACATGGTCTTGACCGACCCCGACGGCCTGACGGGACCCAGGTTCATCGGGGAAATGGACTCTTTCATCGCACAACTCATCAACAGGAAACTGG